>CAYXAA010000010.1:0-133209 GCA_964462985.1 uncultured Hyphomicrobiales bacterium
GTCAGTCGAATCGCGGGTCGGGCTCGATGTCGGCGGCGAACGGGCGCATGAACCAGTCGGAGACCGGTGCCGGCAGCAGCTGCGACAGCCGCACCCCCGTGGCCAGCCAGAACGGGAAGGCGTAGACGGCGCGGCCGCGGGCGATCGCCCGGCGCATCCGCCGCGCCGCCTCTTCCGCCGGGATCTCGAACGGCCTGGCGCCGCGGTGGCGGGCCGACATCGGCGAGGTGACGAAGCCGGGGCACAGGATGGTGACGCCGACGCCCGAGGGCGCGAGCCAGCCCCGCAGCGCATGGCCGTAAGCGATCACGGCGGCCTTGGTGGCGCTGTAGGACGGCATGTCGGGCAGCGCCCGCATCCCGGCGAGGGAGGCGACCAGCACGATGCGGCCGCGGCCGCGCGCGCGCATGCGCTCGACGAGGCCGGAGACGGTGTGGACCGTGCCCTTGTAGTTGATCTCGGCGAGGCGCTCGGCCTCCTCGTCGCTCTCGCGCGAGCGGCCGGGCCCGAGGCCGCAGGTCACCCCGGCATTGGCAATGAGGCAGTCGACCGGGTGGGCGGCGTCGAAGGCGGCAAGCCAGTGATGCAGGGCGCGGCGGTCGCGGACGTCGACCGCTCCCGTCACCACGGTGGCGCCCCGGGCGCGGCAGCGCTCGGCCAGCGCCTCGAGGCGTTCGCCATCGCGGGCGATGAGGCCGAGCACGCGGCCCGGCGCGGCATAGGCCTGCGCGAGCGCGGTGCCGATGCCCCCGCTCGCCCCGGTGATCACGACGCAGTCCGGCTCGTGCATTCGCGCTCCCTGTCGCAGCATCCGTCAGATCCCGAGCCTGCGCCCGAGCCAGGACGCCTCGCGCAGCGCCCAGGCCCGCACCCGGTGCCATCGGCTCGCCCGGATCCGGCCGAGGCGCTCGATCAGGACCTCCGGCGTGCAGGGCTTCAGCGTGACGGGATCGATCGTGCGAGCATAACGGACGAGGGCGACGTAGACGAGCGTGTCGAGATCGAGCTGCCGGCGGCGCCGCGGGCACAGGGTCAGGTCGCGGGTCAGGCCCCAGCCGGCATAGAACGGCATGCCGTAGACGGTGACCGGCTTGCCGCGGATCAGCGCCTCGAAGCCGGACAGGGACGAGAAGGTCTCGACCCGGTCGCAGCGGTCGATCAGCTCGAGAATGCCGGCGTCGGTGACGACGGCGTCGGCCAGGCCGGCAAGGTCGCGGTGCTCGACCCGGCCCTTGCGCAGCCGCTTCTGCACGTCCGGGTGCGGCTTGAACACGACGAAGGCGTCCGGGTTGCGGGCGCGGACGGCGCGCAGCAGCTCGAGATTGACGTTGTCGCAGGATGCGCTGTCGATGACGGCAGAAACCGACCGACGCACACCGGCATCGTCGGCGACCTGGCCGGGTACCAGCAGCACCTCGCGGTCGGTCGGCAGCGGCAGGGCACGAAGGGCGCCTCCGACGTTGTACTTGGTGATCCGGGCCGAGACGATCAGCCGGCGCAGCGCCGCGGCCCGCTCACGCTCCTCCTCACCGAGCTGCGCCGTTGCCAGCAGCCGCTCCATCCGGCTCGGCCGGGTGGCGTCGTAGTAGATGCCCTCGTCGTCGAAGGCGAGCGAGGCGCCGCGCATCATGCCCGCGCCGAGGCCGACCGAGCGGATGAACCCGTCCTCGATCCTGAGAAGCGGGACGCCGCGCGCCGTGGCGAAGGACTCCATCGCCGGACTGGTCCTGCCGGCCCAGGACAGCACCCGGCCGCCGGCGGCCGCGGCCCGGTCGATCGCCTCCTCCACCGTCGCGCAGAAGGTCACGGGCCGGCGGGGCGTGCCGAAGATCGCGTTGATCGAGGCCCGGTTCCAGGACTGCGCGCCGGCGCTGAAGCTCGGCTGCGCATTTTCCGCCGCATGGTCGGCCGCTACCTCGAGGGCGCGCAGCGCCGCGGCGGCCGGCAGCATCCCGGACGGGCGATAGGGATCGGGGAACCTCAGCCCGTCGACGATCAGGGTGTCGAGCAGGGCGTCGGGGCTGATGACGGCGGCGCCGGTTGCCGAATCGGGCCCCTCGTCGGCCGCGGGGCCGGCCTCCCCCGTCGGCAGGGCTGCAAGGAGCGGCGAGAGCGCGGGCCTGCGGCCTTCCGGGTGCTGCAGCTCGGCTTGCAGCTCCGGGGCGAGCTTCAGGGCAAGGCGCTGGCGCAGCCGCCGTCCGGCCCCCGCCCCTGCCGCCTGCGCGGCTCGCTCCAGCAGGGCAAGGCGCAGCGCCCGCCCCGGGCTCGCCGAGCGGCGCAGCACGTCGGGCGAGATTTCCATCAGCAGCATCGACGGCGGATCGACGAAGGCGGCGTCGACCGCGCCCGAAAACAGCCCCTCGCCTGCCAGGATCAGCGGGATACCCTGGGCGAGCGCTCGATCGCGCGCGCTCCGGTAGGCCTCGAGCGCAAACCCGGTCACCAGCGCGGCCGGCCGCAGCAGCGGCAGCGGCCTCGTCACCACCGGCGCGCCGAGCAGTCGCGACAGGACGGCCCGCCGCGGCGCGAGAGCGGGGTCGAGGAGAAGGCACGCGCGCTTCACAGCGGCACTCCCATGGCCCGGGCCCGCGCCCGCCGCGGCGGCGGCTCGACGACGCCATCCGGCTGGTTGAGGCTGTCGTCGAGAATGCGCCGCACCATGCCGTCGACGGCAATCTCCAGGCCGTCCCGGTTGTGGATCGAGCCGCGGACCTGGAGGGTGAGCGCCACCGCACGGCAGAACGCTGCGACCAGGCCGGCATCGGGCGGAGTCGGCGCAGACCAGAAGCCGTCGAGATCGCCCTGGTGGGTCATGCCCTCCAGATCGAACAGCGCCGGTACCAAGGTCTTGACCGGACAGCCCAGCTGCAGGGCATCGAGGCCGGCGGTGGAGTTGACGGTGACGAGCCCGGCCGCCCTGCGGGCGAGCCGGCCGAGATTGCCGCCGTCGAGCAGGATTACCCGGTCGCGGACGCCATGACCTTCGGCGATGGCAGGCACCTTCCTGTCCCAGCGCCAATAGCCGTTGTCGAGCGGATGCGTCTTGACCACCAGTCGGGCCTGCGGCGGGGCATGGCGGGCAAATGATCCGACGATCCTGTCCAGCGCCTCGGCCATGCCGGAAAACGGCGAATGGGCGACCAGCTGGTAGTCGCCCTCGATCTGCAGCGGCACGACGAAGAACGGCCCGGGCGCCGACGTCACCCGTGCCTCGATCGCCTCGGCCCGCCGCCGCCGCGCACCGGCGCCGGCGAGCCGGCCGAGCCAGCAGGCATAGTCGACGACAGGGTGCAGCGGCGTGTGGCGGCGGTAATGCGGATAGGCGAGTGAAAACAAGAGGTTCGTAAGGTGGTAGCTGACGTCCTGCCAGGCCTCCAGGGCGAAGGAGGCCGGGTAGCGCGGCGAAAGGTCGAGATCGGCGGCCCGGGCGGCAATCCGCCGGATCATTTCCGGTTCGGCCGGAAACCGGCTCAGCGTCGAGAAGCCACCGAGCTCGATCGTCATCCAGCCGGGGCGCAGGTAGCCGAGTTCGGTGGCGATCACCTGGATGCCGCGCCGCTCCGCCTCGTCCACCGCCTCGCGATGATAAAAGCGGCGGTCGCCGTGAACAACGAGGTCGGTCACCGCATGCCGATCGAGAAACCGCGCCACATAAGAGCGCCATCCGGCCGGCCGGCCGCGGTAGGATACGGTCCCCTCGCCGCACCAGTGCAGCCAGTCGCCGGCACAGAAATTAATCCTGTGCACGGTATGCCCCGCGGCCCTCAGCCGCTGTCCGATCCGGCGGTAAAGCGGCGACAGCGGCCCTTGCAGGAACAGGAAACAACGGCGGTTTGCCACCGGCGGCGATACCTCAGTCCTGCCAGGCATAGCGCCAGCGTCCTGTCTGCACCTGGACGGCCATCTGCTCAGAGAATGTGACGGGCAATCCGAGGCTGCGTGCCCTTGCAACCCGCGGCGGCGGATCAACCAGGGCGTCGGGCAGATTTACAGTCTCGTTGATGATGCGCCGGGCCATCTCCCTGGCCGCCGCATCGCGGCCTTCGCGCGTGTAGAAGTTGCCCTTCACCTGGATCGCCGCCGCCATCAACTTCTCCAGCGCCAGCAGCAGGTCCTGGTCGGGCGGCTCGGCTTCGCGCCAGAACGTATCGAGGCTGCCCTGATGCGTCAGCCCCGGGATGTCATAGACGGCGACGCCGAGGATCTTTGTCGGGCAACCGACCCGGAGCGCGTGGAGGCCGGTGGTGCTGTTGACCATCAGCGCGCCCGAGGCGTTGCGCAGCAGCGTATCGAGGTTGCCGCCGTCGATGATGTAGACCCGCCGCTTCAGACCATAGTGCCGGGCGAGGTGCTTCAGGATCTTGCGCCAGGGCTCAATGCCATTGTCGAGCGGGTGGACCTTGAACACCAGACGCGACTCGGACGGTGCATGCTTTGCGAAGGATGCCATCACCATCTCGGCCGCCTCGGCCAGATGAGTAAACGGCGCGTTGTAGCGGAGCTGGTAGTCGCTCTGCAGCTGCAGCGGAAACACGAAATAGGGACAGCCGGCGTCGACGACGTCGTCGATCAGCATCTTCGCGTCCTTGTCGCGCCACCGCGACAGCAGCAGGCGGGGGATCATCGCGACGTATTCCGCGAGAGGGTGGTAGAATTTGTCCTGTGAAAAGAACGGGTAGAAGCCCCAGAAGAACACGTTGCTCAGATTGTAGCAGACCTCGAACACCGCCTCGCGCTCGAAGGTGAAGGGATAGAGGCGGCGGCGGTCGATCTCCGGAAGGTGCTTCGCCGCGGCGAGAATGACGGTGGGGTCGTCCGGAAAACGCGACAGCGCCGACATGCCGTCGCGCTCGACCGTGATCCAGTCGGGACGCAGGTATCCGAATTCGTAGGCAATCGTGGTGACGCCGAGCCGGCGACCGACCTCGACCGCCGCGGCGTGGTAGGGAAACCGGTCCTGATAATAGACGATGTCGGTGACGCCATGGCGCTTGACGAAATCTTCCAGATAGGCGGGCCAATCACGCAGGCGGCCGCGGTAGTTCACGGCCCGCCGGTCGTGCCAGTAAAGCCAATCCCCTGGTCCGAGATTGATCCGCAGGGCGCGGTGTCCGAGCGCCTCGATCTCTCTTGCGACGTCGCGCGGAAATCCCGATGGCGGACCCTGCAGGAAGAGTACGGTCTTTTGTCCCGCCGTCTGTCCCATTTCCCGCTCGTCCGCCGATTCTGACAAGCCCGCGTTGCGAAGCGAACCCTGCTCTGCCTTCGCCATGGCGCCCTGCGGGTGGCGGTCGGTTCAACCGCTTGAAACGCACGCCACCTCGAAGTCACCCGCTTAATGCACGGGCCGGACTATCCCGGCAAGGAGATTCCGGTCCGGAGTGCACCGGACCGGGCGGCATCGTCCCCAGGCGCCGCGCCGAAGCAGGGACGATCAATCCGTCAGCACGTCGATCGTCCGGGCACTGGTCAGTAACGGCGAGATGATCTGCAGGAACTTGCCGAATTCGGCTGTCGGATGGTTGGCCACGTAGATCACGTCCTTGTCGCGCATCTCCAGCGAGCGCGCGGTGAAGAAGGCCTCGGGCTCGCGGAAGTTCAGCCTGTAGACGACGGGAAACTGGCCAGCGGGAATCTTGGCCGCCATCTCGGGCCGCAGACGGCGGACCAGCTCGGCCGATTCGTACCGGAACAGGAACACGCCGCCGGCATCGGCGCGCGTGTCCTTGAGCCCGCCGACCTGGGCGAGCGCCTCGGCCAGCGTCACGTCCTTGGTCTTGAAGGGAACGAGCTGCGTGGTGGTCACCGCACCAAATGCCGAGAACGTCCGCGGCTTGTGCGAAAGCAGGATGTTGTCGCCCGACGCAAGCTTGATGTTGTTCTCCGGATACTCGATCAGATCCTCGAGCCGCGCGGTGCCGGCGCGGTTGCCGCGCTTGACGGTCACGACGGTCTCGTAGGTCGCCTCGCGGGCTCCGCCGGCCCGCGCCACCATCTCGAGCAGCCTGGAGCCGCGGACTGACAGCGGATACTGACCGGGTTTCATCACATCGCCGACGACAACGACGCTGTTGCTCTCGTTGCCCTCGACCATCACCAGGACCTGAGGCTCGATCGCCTTGCCCTTGAGGTTCTCCTCGATCGTGCGGCGCAAGCCTTCCACGGACAGACCGTCAGCATGGATCCGGCCTGCATAGGGGATGAAGATCGAACCGCTTTCGTCGACCACGGCCGGCACGGTCACGTTCTTGCCTTCCGGTGTCGAGAACAGGCCTTCCGGCGCGGCTTCCCAGATGGTGATCATCAGCCGGTCGCCGATGCCGACGGTCGATCCGCGTCCGTTGCCAGGGACATTCTTGAAGATGGTGCCAAAGGAAATCGGGCGATAGGCGCTGATCAGGTCAAGAGCCGTGCGGTCCAGCGGCACGACGACATAGTCCGAGCGCACCGCGCTGCTCTCGATCTCCTCAGAGGTGATGTCGATGGTAGCAGGCCCCTGGCTGGGCAACGCGGCACAACTCGCGACGAACAGCCCCGCCCCAATCAAACTCAAGAACCGCTCTAACACACGACCACCGCCCGCGTTTGCTCCCCGGCGCATCTGTTATCATCACCGCCTGGGTATGTCCAAAGTCGTCACCGCGCCCCCACGGCCTTCGTGTCCGGCTGTGACAGGATCGCAACACAGATTCGGCGACAATCATTAATCTTTTGAAAAAGCAACGAAAAAGGCAAAAGCGAGTCTATGATGCGATCAAGGCCGGTCGAAGGCGTGTCGAGGTGCGGGACGATTCATCTTCCGGTTGCCGCCGAACTGCGGGACAAATGATCCCGCAGGTTTTCCAGGTACGGCATCCGGCGCTGTTCGCAACCGACGGGCATCGTGCCCACGCCGCTGCAGGTTGAGCAGGATATTAACCGAAGCCGGTCCATGCTTTCGCGCGGTTCGCCGGCGCGTTCATCCGGAATCGGACGGATCTCGCGTGAGGTACAGGTCGAACCGCAGGGCAAACCATGGCATAACGGAGCAACCGTCCGTTGTGTCGGCAGTTGCGTAAGTGAGTAATCGATGCCCGCCACCCACACCGGCAAGGAGAGCCGCCGTGCACCGCCTGCATCGGCGTGGCGCATGGCGATCGGCTTGGGCGCGCTCCTCCTGGTCGCAGCGGCGGGATCGCAACCGACCAACGCTTTCGAGCTGTTCGGAATCCGTTTCTTCGGCAGCGATGAGGAAGACACCAACACGGTGGTGCCGGACGCCCTGCCCTACCGGCCGACCCTGACGGTCGCCGGCGACGACCAGGATCTCAAGGACGCGCTGACGGAAACATCGCAGCTGATGTCTGACGTTGATTCGCCTCCGTCCGGCGAGGCCGGCCTGATCGCCCGGGCCGTGTCCGACTTCGAGCGCCTCGTCGGGCGCCTCTTCATCGACGGACGCTATGGCGGCACGGTCGACATCACCCTCGCCGGCGTGCCGCTGCAGCAGGCACTGACCGTCGGCAACCTGCCCGACCAGCGGCCAATGCCGGTTGCAATCCACGTGGACCCCGGCCCGCTGTTTCATTTCGACCAGATCGAGATCGACCTTGGAGTTCCCACTGGAGACGAAACCGCGCTTTCCAATGATCCGGCAGGGTTCGGGTTGAGCCGGGGGGCGGTGGCCAGCTCGCGCAGGATCATTGCCGCCGAACAGCAGATCGTCGCGGCCCTGCACGCCAGGGGCTATCCGCTCGCGCGGATCGCCAGCCGCGAGATCGTCGCCGATCATGCCACGAACACCCTTGATGTTACTCTGGTGGCGGACCCTGGCGGACGGGCGACGTTCGGTCGCGTCACCGTCTCGGGTACCGAGCGAACCGACCCGGCGTTCGTCGAACGCCAGGCGATGATTCCGGAGGGGGACCAATACGATCCCAAGGCGATCGAGCGTGCCGAAAAACGGCTGAACGACCTTGGGATCTTCTCCAGCGTGCGCCTCGTGCGGGCCGAGACGCTTCAGCCGGACGGCAGCCTGCCGATCACGATCGAGGTCTCCGAGCGCAAGCGCAACGTCATCGGTCTTGGCGCCAACTGGTCGAGCACGGAAGGGTTCGGCGTCGAGGGCTATTGGCGGCGGCGCAACCTGTTCGGCCGCGGCGAACTCCTCAGCATCGAAGGCTCGGTCGGCCGGATCGGCACAGAGGCTCTCGACCGGATGGACTATTCGGCGCGGATCGCCTTCGAGAAGCCGGGCGTGTTCGGTCCCTTGACATCCTTCACGACCAGCCTCGGCGCTAAGCAGGAAAGCCCGGACGCCTATCTGAGCCGCAATGTCACCGCTGATGCCTATCTCGTCCGGGAGTTCGACGAGACGCTGACCGGAAGGGCCGGCGTCGAACTCTACTATGCCGACGAAGAGGACGTTTTCGGCGAAGAGACCTATTTCCTTGCCGGCATTCCGGCGGATCTCGTGTTCGACAACCGCGACGATCCGCTGAACCCGACCAAGGGGATCCGCGCATCGCTGTTCGCCGAGCCCGCCTACGACATGCTGGGCGAAAACGCGATGCTGTTCACCAAGGCGGAGTTCTCCACCTATGCTGCGCTCGACGACGCCCGCCGCTTCGTCCTCGCCGGCCGGGTGGCGGTCGGCAGCATCGTCGGACCGTCCATCCCCGAGATTCCGGCCGCGCGCCGGTTCTTCGCCGGCGGCGGCGGGTCGATCAGGGGCTACGCCTATCGCAACGTCGGCCCGCGCCTCAACGGCGAGGTGACGGGCGGCCGGAGCCTGTTTGAAGCCTCCGCCGAGATGCGGGTCAAGATCACCGACACCATCGGCGTCGTCGGCTTCGTCGATGCCGGCAATGCCTTTGCCGCAATGTATCCGGATTTCTCTGAAAGTCTGAAAATCGGCGTTGGTGCGGGCGTCCGCTATTACACGCCTGTCGGGCCGCTCAGGCTGGATGTCGCCGTGCCACTCGATCCGGAACGGGACGACCCGGATTTCGCCGTCTACGTCGGCCTGAGCCAAGCCTTCTGATCTGCGGAACCGGTCATGTTGAGACTTGCCGTTCGCCTCGGCCGCGCCGTCGGCTTTGTTGTCATTGCCGTCGTCGCGCTGCTGCTTGCGGCCTATGCCGGACTGCAGACAGCGCCCGGCCAGGGCGCTCTGGCCTATGTTATCAACAGGTTCGGAGCCGATCCTGAAGCAGGATTTCAGGTTGAGGGCATCGACATCGGCTGGGGCCTCAACGCAAACGTCCGCCGCATTGTCCTGACCGACTCGCACGGCGCATGGCTCGCGCTGAACGACACGGCCCTGCGCTGGCGGCCCGGTGACCTTCTCGGCGGCGCCTTGTCGGTGGAAGCCCTGACTGTTGAGTCGGTCGAGGTCGACCGGCGCCCGATTCCGCCGACCGCCGATACGTCAGCCGACCCGGAAGGCGGTCCCCCTTCGATCCCCCCGTTCAGGATCGACAGCCTCGCCATCAAGGAAATCCGGCTGGACCCCGCGGTCGCTGGCGTTCCGCTGCGCCTCGAAGCAAGCGGGAGGGCGCGTGCCACGCAAGAGCCGGTGACCGTCGAAGCGGAGCTCGACGTGCGCCGGCTCGACGAAAGCGGCGGCCATCTTGCCGCGAGCGGCCGCTTCGTCCCAGACGACAACGTCCTGCGCTTCGCCATCGACCTGGAAGAACCGCGCGGCGGCTTGGCGGCCCGGCTGCTTGACATCGATGACCTTCCCGCAGTCGCCCTGTCGCTGCAGGGTGACGGGCCGCTCACGGACTGGGCGGCCGATCTCGCGGTCGATCTCGATGGCCGCAGAACCGCTGAGGGCACGGCACGCATCACCGAACAAGGCGATCGGAACGTGCTGACGGCCGCCCTCACCGGCGACCTCCTGCCGCTGGCGCCACCAGTGGCAGGGGCCTTCCTGCGCGGCGACACCAAACTCGATCTTACAGCCGAGTTCGATCGGCAATTCGCGCCGCTTTCAGGCCAAGTTGCGCTCGATACGGCGACGGTCGCCCTCAAGGCGGACGGCCGCAGCGATCCGGCGACCGGCGCCATGACGGCCACCGCCCGTTTGACGGTCGCCGCCGGCGGCGATGCCCTGATCGCGCTCGATTTACCCGATCGCCGCGTTGCGTTCGGACGTACCGAGGTCGAGGTCACCGCAGACGGCCGGCTCGACGCCCTGAACTGGTCGCTGGCCGTCACAACCGGGCGCATCATGACAACGGAAGGCAGTCTTGCCGGCCTGACGCTGACGGCAACGGGCGAGGACGGCGACCTGACAGGCGCCTCGGGCGAGACGCCGTTCGACCTGACGGCGCGCCTCACGGACGTTGTCCCCGCAGAAGCAGGCCTCACTCCCCTGGCCGGAAGCATCACACTTGCCGCAGCCGGTGTCGTCAAGGCGGCCGGACCGGCGGTCGAGATCAGAACGGCGGGCATCGGCCACCCGCTCATGCAGATCGCGCTTCAGGACGGTGTCCTCACCATGGAGGACGTCCGGCTGTCGGGCACCGTCGAGCTGCCTGAGCTTGCGCCGTTCTCGGCACTCGCCGGACGTCCGCTTGCCGGCGCGTTGACCGCCGCCTTCACGGGCTCGGGCGACCCCTCGGCCCCATCGGGCACAATTCACCTCGATGCCACGGGCGAGGATCTGAAAACCGGCATCGCCGAAGCAGACACGCTGCTGACCGGCGAAAGCCGGCTGACGGCCGAGCTCGGCTACGATGGCACCGGCGGCTGGACCGTGCCGAGCCTGTCGCTCGCGGGTAACGGCGTCACCGCCGGCGGCAGCGCCAGCGGGACCATGGAAACGATCACGGCTGACATCACCGCAAGCCTTTCCGAGCTGCAACGGCTTGATCCGCGCGTGGTCGGCGCGGTCGAGGCCACCGCCCGGGTAGAGGGGCCGATCGGCGCACCCCATGTTGTCGCCACCATCGAGTCCCCCGAACTCTCGCTGCTCGACAAGCCGGTGGAGGGGTTGAAACTCGATGCCGATGTCATCGCCTCGCCGACGGCCCCGTCCGGGACCGTTACGCTTGCGGGGCGCCTCGCAGGCAGGCCGATCGATGGCACTGTCGATCTCACCAGGACCGACAACGGCCTCGACGCGGAGACACTGCGGCTTGCCGTTGGTGCCAACCGCATCGAGGGCAGGCTGTCGGTCGCCGACCTGGACCGCCCCACCGAGGGCCTGTCCGGCCGGCTGGAGATCGACGCGCCCAACCTTGCGGAGGTCGGGCCGCTGCTGCTTCTCGATCTCGCCGGCCGACTGACCGGCACGGTCTCGATCGGAGGCCCGCAGCAGGGTCAAGGCCGAGGATCGGCGAACACCGTAACGCTTCGCCTGAACGGCGCCGAACTTGTCGTCCCGGGCGTGACCGTCGGGGCGGTCCGGGCCGAGGCAACCGTGACGGACCCCTTCGGCGCATTGCAGGCCGAGGGGCGGATGGAGGCCGATGACATCGACGCAGGCGGCACGATCGTGAAGCGTGCCATCGCCACGGCTTCGAGCGACGGAACGACGACCACGATCGACCTCGATGCCCGGCTCGCCGCCGGGGCGGAGGCCGACGGCCTGCATCTTGTCGGCACGGTCACGCCTGATGCCGATGGCTTGCTCGTCGGGCTTGACCAGGCAGACGGCCGCTATTCCGGTCTGACGACATCGCTGGCGGCGCCGGCGCGGATCGCCGTTGCAGGAGGCGCGGTGCGCATTGACGCACTCGATCTTCGTCTCGGCGACGGTCGACTTGCGATCAGGGGCACGGCGGGCGACACGCTTGACCTTGACGCCGATCTCACGCAGGTCCCGTTGCGGCTCATCAACGCCGTCGCGCCCGGAAACGCGATCGCCGGCACCGGCTCCGGCACCGTGAATGTCACCGGGCCCGCCAATGCTCCCGAGGTCCGCTGGAGCGCGGACCTGCGCGATGTCAGCGCCGCCCCGCTTCGGGAGAACGGGTTACCGCCTCTGAGGGTGCATTCCGAAGGCACGCTGTCCGGCCAGACGCTACGGCAGACCACCAATGTGACCGGTTCGGCCGGCCTTGATACCCGAATCGCCGGAACCGTCACGCTCGGCTCGCCCGTTACGCTCGAGCTGGCCGTCACCGGCTTCGTGCCCATTGAACTTGCACGAGAGCGGCTGATCCTTTCCGGCTTGTCCGGCTCCGGCGGCGCCCGCCTCGATCTCAACGTCACCGGCCCCGTGACCGGGCCGCGGTTCGCCGGCACGGTCCGGCCGGACGGGCTCCGGATCGTCGAACTCGGCTCCGGAATGACCGTTGAGGATTTTCAGGGCAACCTGGCCGTCGCCAACTCAGGCATCGAACTCCGGGGCATCGCGGCGGCCATCGCCTCCGGCGGCCGGATCACTGCAGGCGGTCGGGTCGGTCTCGACGGCGGCATGCCCGCGGATCTTCAGGTCCGGCTTCAAAGCGTGCGCTACAATGACGGGTCGGTCGTCAACGCGGCTGTGAGCGCGGACCTTGCCTTAAAAGGGCCGCTTGCCGATCCCCGCCGCGGCGCCGAGCTCTCCGGCGATGTCAACATCGAGCGTGCCGACATCAGCCTGCCGGAAACCCTGCCCGGATCCCTCGCACCGGTTGCCGTCACCCATCGCAATGCGCCTCAGGCGGTTCGCGAGCAGGACTCCGCGCTGCGCGCCGATGCGGGAGGCGGCTCCTCCGACGGCGGTGCACCAATCGGGCTCAACATCCGTGTCAACGCTCCCGGCAAGATCTTCGTCCGCGGGCGCGGACTGGATGCCGAGCTCGGCGGCACCATTCAGCTTCGCGGCACGGTCGCAAGCCCGCAGGCCATCGGCGGCTTCCAGTTGATCCGGGGTCAGATGCGGCTTCTGACGCGGACGCTCACCTTTTCCAAGGGCATCATCACCTTCACCGGATCCTTGATGCCCCGGCTCGACTTCGCTGCCACGTCCACGACCTCGTCGGCGGCCGTGACGATCACCGTGACGGGCCCTGCGGACAGTCCCAACATCGCGCTGACCTCCGCGCCTCAGCTGCCGCAGGACGAGATCCTGGCACAGCTTCTGTTCGATCGCAGCATGTCAAATCTTTCGCCAGCCCAGATCGCCCAGCTAGCCGCATCGATCTCGACGCTGACAGGCGGTTCCCGCGAAGGGCCGCTCGGCCAGTTGCGGCAGTCGCTCGGGCTCGACGCCCTCGACATCGACACGACGGATGGCTCGGGTGCTGCGCTGGCGGTGGGCAAGTACATCAACGACAACATCTATCTCGGCGTCAAACAGGGGACCGGCGGCAATTCGAGCCGGGTCACCGTCGACATCGATCTATCGAAGAATCTGAAGCTGCGGGGCGAGGCCGGGGCCGACGGGGAGACCAAGGCCGGAATCTTCTTCGAGCGGGAATACTGACCATGCCTTTGGTCAGACCTGAAGGATCGTCAGCGAGACCGCGAGCGCCAGGCCGGCGAGGAACAGCGTCTCCAACGCAACGACGCCGATGTGGCGCAGGCCGAGATCGGCCATGACCTTCAGCGACGTCTTGACGCCCAGCGCGGCGATCGCCGCGACGAGCAGCCAGCGCGACGTCGTCTGCATTCCCTCCTGAACCAGGGGCGGGATGATGCCGGTCGAATTGACCATCAGAATGACTGCAAACGCCACCGCGAACCACGGGAACGGCGCGGAATTGCCCGGCGTGCGCGCTCCGCGATAGGCGACGGCGAAGCCCAGCACCACCAGTGGCAGCATGGCGACGCGCAGCAGCTTGACATAGGTCGCCACATCACCCGCCTCGTCGGAAACGGCATAGCCGGCGCCGACCACCTGCGCCACGTCGTGGATGGTCGCGCCGAGCAGGACGCCAATCTCAGCGTCGGTCGGCCCGAACAGCGCAAACACCACCGGATAGACGATCATCGCGAGCGTGGAGAGCGTCGTCACGGCGATCACGGTGAAGAGTGTATCGCGCTCTGCCTCGCGGCTTTGCGGCAGGACCGAAGAAATGGCGAGGGCGGCCGACGCACCGCAGATCGCCACGGCGCCGCCGGTGAGCAATCCGAACTCGCGGGAGCGGCCGGCAAGGCGTGCCAGCAGCCAGCCCATGCCGATGGTGGCGAAGACGCTGCCGATGACGAGCAAGATCGGGCCGAAGCCCAGCGATTGGATCTGCTGAAGGGTCACGCGGGCGCCAAGCAGGGCGACGCCGAGGCGCAACAGCCGCTTGGCCGTGAAATCGATGCCGGCAACGCAGTCGCCTTCCTGCGACAGGAAGTGGAAGGCCATGCCGAGCAGGAGCGCAAACAGCATCACCGGCCCGCCGTAATGCTCCGACAGGAATGAGGCCGCGGTGGCGATGGTGGCGCAAAGCAGAAGACCCGGCGCCAGCCGGCGGGCATGGCCGATCATCGGGCCGATCAAGGCCGCGGCACTGTCCATCGTCGTTCTCCGTCAGGGCCGCCTGGCGAGCGCCAGGATCTCGCTGTGAATCGGCTTCGGGATGGCGATGCCTTCCGCTTTCGCCCTCGCCCGGGCGGCAAGCCGGCTCGTCCCCGGCAGGCGTGCTCCGGGTTCGGATTCGATCGCCTCGACGAGCGTCGACATGCGCTCGGCGAAGGCGCCCGCAGAGGCAAGGCCCGGATCGATGGCGACAATCGTTTGGCCGAGATTGGGCGGCGCACCATCGCCGGAGAACAGGCTCGAGGCCTCGAAGGCAAGGCTCGCTCCAGTCAGCCCGGCGGCGAGCACCTCCACCATCAGCGCCAAGGCCGCCCCCTTGGCCTCGCCAATCGGGATCATAGTGCCGGCAAGCGCGGCCTTGGGGTCGGTGGTGGGGCGGCCGTCGGGATCGAGCGCCCAGCCTTCCGGGATCGGCTTGCCTGCCTTGTCGGCGGCCATGATCTTGCCGCGCGCCACCCGCGACAGCGCAAGATCAATGACAAGCGGCGGCCGCCCCTCACCGAGCGGTGCGGCAAAGGCGATCGGGTTGGTTCCGTAGAGTGGCGCTTTGCCGCCCCAGGGCGCGATCGCCTTCGGCGCATTGCCGAACACGAACGCGACCATTCCGCGCTCCGCCAGGCGCTCACAATGGGCGCCGGCCTGGCCAAAGTGATGCGAGCGCCGGATCGCCGCCATGGCGATACCTTGCGACGCGGCCATTTCCGGCAGGCGCTCGAGCGCAAGATCGATCGCCCGGTAAGCGAAGCCAAGTCCCGCATCGATCCGCAGCAGTCCGGCGCGGGGCCGCTCCAAAGACGGTTCAGCGTAGCCGTCAACCTTGCCGGACAGCGTCTGGGCCGCGTAGGACGGCACGCGCGACAGACCGTGCCCGGACTGTCCGTCGGCCTCCGCGGCAACGAGCGCCCGTGCCACCGCCTCGGCGTTGTCCGGAGCGGTCCGGCAGGATGACATCGTGGCAAACACGAGGTCGTGGGCCTCGGCGAGCGACAGGGTGACGGGTTCGGACATTTTGGACCTTTGGAGACGGTGCGCAGCGGCGCCGGAGAGGCGCCCGGGCCGGCGGCGGCCCGGGTCAGAACGGGAGCAGGGCCCCTTTCGGCAGCGGGACCTTCAGCAGATAGCGGAACGCGAGTGCAACGCCAATAACGACGATCAGCACCAAGGCCGAATAGAGCCCAAGCCGCGCCGGCGTCCAGCGGTCGTGCATCGCCAGAACGAGAAGCGCAAGCGCCGCCAGCGCGATCGTCGGGATGAACCCGAGGACCGGCACCACGATCGGCGTGGCGATCAGGACCGCGACAAGTCCCAGCCGGCGCACCACGGAGCCACCGCCGGAAGCGAGCGGCCGCGGGGCCCGGGCCATCAGCGCCATGGCAGCGTGAACAGCTGCGGCGGCGATCATGGCCAACGCCGCCGCAATCGGAAAGATCGCGGCATCCAGGGACATCGATCGGGCGCCGTAAAGAGCGACGCCCCCGATGGCGACAAACAGCAGCGATACACCGAGCGCTTCGAGTCGCGCGCGACCGCTCCGCCCCTCAGTATCAGGAGACATGGCCGGACTCCTTGGTCTGAATACGGGCGCCGAGCCGTGCGCCGATCACCGGCCACAGCAGGGTGAGTATTGTCAGCAGGATAATGACCAGAGCGATCGGCCGGCCGAAGAATTCGGCGGTGACGTTGCCGGTCGCGGTGCCGATGGTCCAGCCCTGGACGAATCCCTGCTCGGCGATCGGACCGAGAATGAGGCCGAGTACGATCGGCGACACGGCGACGCCGATGCGCGTCAGCAGCCAGCCGGCAACGCCAAGAACGATCATGACAATGACGTCGGACAGCGAGTTGCGGATGGCAAATGTGCCGATCACCGTCATGAAGCCGACGATCGGCACCAGAACCGCCTTCGGTGCCCGCACGATCGCGCCATAGGCGAAGCGACCGATCAGGAGGCCGACCGGCAGCATCAAGATGGTCGCCAGAATAAGGCCGTAGACGAAGGTGTAGACAATCGGGGCGCCGCCGGAGAACAGCGCCGGGCCGGTCCGCACTCCCTGAACCAGCAGCGCGCCGAGGATCACCGCGTCCGGCGGCGTCCCCGGAATGCCCAGCACCAGGGTTGGAATGAAGCCGCCGCCGACCGTGGCGTTGTTGGCACTTTCAGACGCGATGATGCCGTCGGGCTCTCCCTCGCCGAACCGCTTGCGCGACCCGCCGGCACGACGGGCCTCGGTGTAGGAGACGAGGCTCGCGATCGATCCGCCAGCGCCGGGCAGGGCGCCAACCAGGGTGCCGATCAACGAAGACCGCAACGCGTTGACCTTGCCGCGCCACATGAACCGCATCGCCTCCGGCAGCCGGAAGCCGCGTGCTTCTTCGGCAAGTGCAAGGTGGCGATCCGGTGTGGCCACCAGGTCGATCAGCACGGGGATGCAGTAAAGGCCGATCAGCGCCGACACCGTCTCCACTCCGCCGAGCAGCGTGGTGGAACCGAAGGTATAGCGCACGTCGGCGCTGATCTCGGCCACTCCGACACAGGACAGGAGCAGGCCGAGGCACGCGCCCATCAGGCCCTTGAGCAGGTTGCCGGGCGACATGGCGGCAATCAGCGACAGGCCGAAGACGGCCAGCCAGAAATATTCCACCGGCCCGAAGGCCAGCGCGACTTCTGCCAGCGGCGGCGCCAGGAACAGGAGGATCAGGGCGCCAACAAGACCGCCGAAGACGCTGGCAAGGCAGGAGATCGTGACCGCCAGGTCGCCGTCACCGCGTCGGGCCATCGGATAGCCGTCAAAGGTGGTGGCGATCGCCGACGGCGTGCCCGGTGTGTTGAGCAGAATGGCCGCATAGGCGCCGCCGTAGATCGCGCCGGTGTAAATGGCGCCGAGCAGGATCAGTGCCGACGACGGCTCCATCGCGAAGGTAAAAGGCACCAGGATCGCGACCGCCATCGTCGCGGTCAGACCGGGGATCGCACCGATCACGGTACCGGCCGCTACGCCGGCGAGCGCAAGCAGGATGTTTGCGGGCGTCAGCGCCGACAACAGGTAGTCGATGCCCATGAGGCCGGACCCCTTCCAGAGGATTCTAGGGCGGTCAACCGGGCGACGGCGCGATGGGATCGGCCGCCGCCCGGCCAGCCAGGATCACTGCAGGATGCCGCCGTCCTTGGCCGCCTTGATGTATTCCTCTTCCTTGAGTTCCAGGAAGCGAGACATGTCCTCGTAATCGACATCGAGCAGAGCATAGCCGGCGTCGACCATCTGCTTGCGGAACGCCGGATCGGCATTGATGCGCCCGATCATGTCGGAGATCTGGCGCCGCAGTTCCTCAGGCGTGGACTGAGGCACCGCAATGCCGCGATAGGCGCCCGAGACGATGTCGTAGCCGAGTTCCTTGAAGGTCGGCACGTCCGGGAACGCCGGATGGCGCTCCTCCATGGCCACCGCAAGCATGCGCACGCGGTCACCCTGCCCTGCGGCAACGGTAGTGTAGCCCCATTCGGCCGTGACCTGCTTGCCGAGCAGGGCCGTGGTGGCATCCGACGTTCCCTTGAAGGCGACGTAGGTGGTCTTGATCCCCGCGGCATTGTCGAAGGTCACCTGAACAAGGTGGTTCGCCGACCCCTTGCCTGAACCGGAGATCGTTGCCCGCCCGGGGTTCTCCTTTGCGTAGGAGACGAAGTCCTCCAGTGTCTTGAACTCACTGTCGGCTTCAACCAGAAGGGCATCCGGCGTGTAGTGGAACATGTAGACCGCAGCGAGGTCTTCGGTCTTGTAGCCGACCTCCTTTTCGGCAGGCTGAAGGATGATGTGGGGCAGATTGATGCCCATCCAGGTGTAGCCGTCCCCGGCCGACGCATTGAGCTGCGACCAGGCGACCGCCCCGCCGCCGCCCGGCTTGTAGGAGATCACCAGATCCTGGCCGAAGAACTCCTTGAAGAACGGCTGCTGAAACCGCGCGGTGATGTCCGACTCGCCGCCGGGCGCGAAGGGAATGATGTAGTCGATCGGCTTGTCGGGATAGGCCTGCGCGGCCGCGGAAACGGCCAGCGCTGCAAGCGCAAACCCGGCTCCAATCAATCGATGTCTGCTCACCATGACATGTCTCCTCCCTGAGGTCGTGCGGTGATCGCGTTCGGATTTGTGCAGTGATCGCCTTCGGATTATTGGGATTTCATGCGCCGGTGTCGGCGAACGGTGTGCCGTGGTCGTGCGAGACGTTGAAAAAGTCGTTCATCGACATCGCAGATGGCGCAATCGAACCACCGTGCCTCTCACGAAAAGCCGCACCGCCAGCCGGCCTCCTCACGACGGCCGCCGGTGCAGGCATTTACGCGCTGCGGTAGAGCTTGGTCATGACGAACTCGCGGTGTCCAAGCGCCTCCGCCGCAGTGTGACGGCCATTGGCGGTGCGCACGATCATGTCGATCAGCGCGTCGCCGGCTTGGTCGATGGTCATGTCGCGGCGCAGAATTCCGGAAACGTCGAGGTCGATATGCTCCGACATGGTGCGGATTGTGCGCGGGTTGCCGGAGATCTTGATGACCGGAACGATCGGATTGCCGATGACATTGCCCTGTCCCGTCGGGAACGTGTGCACGACGTAACCGGCCGCTGCCATTAGCGTGACGCATTCGGCGGCCGCCGAAGACGTGTCCATGAAATAGAGGCCCGGCCCCTTCGCCGGCGCTTCGGCAGGCTCCAGCACGTCGATATAGGTCGAGGTGCGGCCGATCTTCTCCAGATTGCCGAGCGCCTTTTCTTCGATCGTCGTCAGGCCGCCCAGGATATTGCCCTTGGTCGGCTGGCTGTCCGAAAGATCTGAGGTCTTGTGGGCCTCGATCACCTCGTCCTGATAGGCCTGCCAGGTCTTCATGAACTTCTCGCCGACGTCAGGCGTCGCTGCTCGGGCCTTGCAAAGGTGCTCGGCCCCGGTGATCTCCGAGGTCTCGCCGAAGCAGCCGGTGAGGCCGATCGGCAGCAGCTTGTCGTACATGTTGCCGACGGTCGGGCAGGACGACAGTCCGGTCGTGGTGTCGGACTCGCCGCATTTGGTCGAGACCCACAGCTCGGACAGATCGCATTCGACCCGTTGCAGCTCGGTGGCGAAATGGACGAACTCCTTGGCCTTGCGCGAGGCGGCGGCGATCGTGGCAATGTCGCCGTTCTGCTCGATCGAGAATCCGGCGACCGGCTTGCCGGTCTTGGCGATGCCGTCGACCACAACCTTGGTCCATTCCGGCTCGATGCCGATGACGACGCAGGCAGCGACGTTCGGGTTGGCACCCGTGCCGATCATGGTGCGGAAATGCAGGTCGAGGTCGGCGCCGAACTGCAGCCTGCCGTAGGCATGCGGCAGCGCCATCGTGCCCTTGATGTTGTTGGCAACCGCCTCGCAAGCGGCGTTGGAGATGTCGTCGAGCGGCAGGATGACGACATGGTTGCGGACGCCGACGCGACCGTTTTCGCGGCGATAGCCCGTAATCTTGCGATTCGACATGGCGACGTTCCTACCAGCGCTTGGTCTTCAGATTGTGGACATGGACATGCTCGCCCCTGGCGATCGGAGCGACGACCCGGCCGATGTCCTCGCCATACTTCACGACCGTATCGCCGGCCTTCAGGTCCGTGAGCGCCACCTTGTGACCGATCGGCACGTCCTGCCGGACTTCGAGACGGAAGTCCGAATTGTCCTCCGTGACGACGCAAAGCATGTTCGTGCCGGCAGTGAGGCCCTCCACGACGACGACGCCGACATTGTCGCGTCGATCATGGACGAGCAGTTCCGGAATCGGCATCGGGGCCTCCTTCTGATTGAAATTGCAGCGGGTTGGCGCGACGGGTTCACATCTCCCGCGCCTCCACCACTCTTATATAAGACATCTTACATCAAAGAATGGACAGGATTGCAAGTGCCTACTACAGTCTCCGCAAGGAAGGACGGCAATGACGGACATCCCCGGGTTTCGCCCGCTTTACCAGCAAGTCCGCGAGATGTTTCTGAGGCGGATCTCCGACGGGACCTGGGAACCCGGACGGTTGCTTCCGAGTGAGCAGGCCCTAGCAGTCGAACTCGGTGTCAGTCAGGGCACAGTGCGCAAGGCGCTCGATTCGCTGGCCGCCGACAACCTGCTCGAGCGGCGTCAGGGCAAGGGTACCTATGTCGCGGCAGTGACGCCCGAGCGGTCGCTGTTCCAGTTCTTCCGGATTGCCCGCCCGGGCGGCGAGCGGCTGACCCCCTCCAGCGGAACGGCAAAGACGCGAGTGCGCGCGGCGACCGGCGAGGAGCGCCAGCGCCTCGGCCTTTCGCCCGGAACCGAGGTCATCGAGATCGAACGGACCCGAGCGGTCGACGACAAGCCGATTATTCTGGAGACCATTATCGTTGCCCGCGACCGGTTTCCGGGACTCGAAGGCGGAGATATTCCGAACGCTCTTTATGCGCTGTATCAGAGCGAGTACGGCGTCAACGTGACGGCCGCCAACGAGGAGCTTCGGGCCCAGGCCGCGTCGACCGACGAGGCGGCACAACTCGGGATAGCCGAGGGAACGCCGCTGCTGGCAATCGATCGCCTCGCCTATGATCTCGATGGCAAGCCGGTGGAATGGCGCCGCTCCCTCTGCGACACGCGTGAGCTGGTCTATGCGGTGACGTTGCGGTAGCGGTCTGTCGGCGCGGGCCTTTGCACGATCCGGTCCACCTCCGCAGGCGCGTGCCCAGCCTTCGTGTCCATACATCCGCCTGGAATGGAGGTCCGGATTCAAGCAGGCGAATTTTCAGGCTTTTGACCTTCCCTCCTGGATGTGGACACTCGGATCAGACATGCGCGCCTCGCGCGCGGACAGGCAGATTGCGATAAGGTAGGGCCTTCCAACCCTGCTTGTTGGTCGCCAGTCTTATGTCTTATACAAGTTATGGCCACACACGGAGAGGATTCGACCGACCATGACCACGTCGCCATTGATCGTCATCAGCGAGTTCATGGACGGGCCTGCGGTCGAGCGCCTCGCCGCCACACACCGCACCCTCTATGACCCGGGCCTTGTCGACGATCCGGAGCGCCTTGCTTCCGTCGTCGGCGACGCACGCGCCCTCGTCGTGCGCAACCGCACCCAGGTCCGACCCGCGCTGCTCGACCGGGCGCCGAAGCTGGAGGTCGTCGGTCGGCTCGGTGTCGGGCTTGACAACATCGACCTTGACGCCTGCCGCTCCCGCGGGATCGCCGTCCGGCCGGCGACTGGAGCGAACTCCACCGCGGTTGCGGAATACGTGATCGCCGCGGCGATGATGCTGGTGCGCGGCGCCTATCTTTCGACCGCCGAGGTGGCGGCCGGCAACTGGCCTCGCAACCGACTGATCGGCGGAGAGCTTTGCGGCCGGACACTCGGCCTGATCGGTTTCGGCGATATCGCCCGCCAGGTTGCCGACCGTGCGCGGGCGCTTGGAATGAACTGCGTCGCCTTCGACCCGCATCTGCCGGACGACGATCCAGACTGGCAGAAGACCCGGCGGGCCGACCTCGACACGCTGCTCGAGACTTCGGACGTGGTCAGCCTCCACGTGCCGCTGACGGATGAGACCCGCCATCTCATCGACGCGGCGCGTCTTGCGACGATGAAGGCCGGTGCCTGCCTGATCAACACCGCCCGGGGCGGCGTGCTCGACGAGGCTGCGCTCGTCAAGGCCTTGCGGCATGGCCATATCGGCGGCGCAGCGCTCGACGTCTTCGAGAACGAGCCGCTCAGCGCCTCCGGCGGAGCGGCCTATGCCGGGCTGACGAACCTGATCCTGACGCCGCATATCGCGGGCGTCACGCATGAATCGAACGTCCGGGTCAGCGACATGATCGCCGAGGCTGTGCTTGCAGAACTCGGTTGAGCACCACGGGGTCCGGCGCTGCACCTACAGCGGCAACGGGATCTCCCCGACATCGACGGGAACTTGGTAGCCGCGCCGGACCGCCGGACGCTCGGCCACTGCCAGATACCAGCGCCGGACATGGGGAAAGGCGGCAAGGTCGATGCCCTGCCACTCGAACCGGCTGACCCAGGGCCAGATCGCCATGTCGGCGATCGAATAATCGCCGGCAACATAGTCGTGGCTGGCGAGCTGCCGGTCGAGCACGCCGTAGAGCCGCCCCGCCTCCTTGGCATAGCGTTCTTCAGCATAGGGCGCCTTGCCGCGATTGAAATGTAGGAAGTGATGGGCTTGGCCGAGCATCGGGCCGAAGCCGCCCATCTGCCACATCAGCCACTCGATCACCCGCAGCCGGGTGGGGCCGTCGGCCGGAAGGAACTTTCCGGTCTTTTCGGCGAGATACATCAGGATCGCGCCAGACTCCATCAGGTTCACGCCGGTATCGCGATCGATGATCGCCGGGATCTTGTTGTTGGGGGAGATTTTGAGGAAGGCGGGCTGGAACTGCTCGTCCTTGCGGATATCGACCGGATAGACCGTATAGGCGAGGCCGCATTCCTCGAGCATGATGGACACTTTGCGCCCGTTCGGCGTGGTCCAGGTGTAAAGATCGATCATCGTCCTCCCCTTGTCCATCTGTCGGTCCCGCATCGGCTTGAGAACGCGCGGTGTCCGTCGGTGCGGAACGGGTCTTCATATCCGGTCTCGCCTTCGCTCCGCCAGTGGCCGATCACACCCGGGCCGGTGCGGCCCGAATCCGCCGCACCACCTGTCCGATGTCTCCGCCTCCGGCAGATGGATCGCTGACGCTCGCCGGTCTTCAAAACGGCGTGAGGACCCGACAGTGACAACAGCCGCTACGGCAGATGACCGGGCGCATTCCCGCAAAATTCCGGCGCAGCGTTCAAGATCCGGAAACAGTCAGTCAAGTTGCAGTGCAGCGAAACGCATCTGATCTATCGGCGGACCGCATGGTCCTCGTTGACCTTCCACTGGAGATCCGCATGACCCGCCTTTCCGCCGCAATTCTGGCTGCCGCCCTGTTCGCGACTCCGGCCTTGGCCGAGCCTGTCGCCTATGATTTCGACAAGTCGCATTCCAATCTCGGCTTCTCCTACAATCACCTCGGTTACTCGACCACCGAGGGCCGGTTTGGCGACTGGCAGGCGGAACTGCTGATCGACCAGGAGGATCCGTCGAAGTCCAGGATCGACTTCACGATCGAGATCGACAGCCTCGACACGTTCTTCGCCGACCGCAACAAGCACCTGCTGAGCCCGGACTTCTTCGACGCTGCCAAGTTCCCGCAGGCGACATTTGTATCGACGTCGGTCGAAAAGACCGGCGACAATCAGCTTGCGGTCACCGGCGATCTGACGATCAGGGGCATGACCAAGCCCGTCACGCTCGACGTCACCGTCACCCAGATCGGCGCTCATCCGATGGCCAACGTTCCGGCGGTCGGCTTTGCGGCCGAGACCACTGTGAGGCGCTCCGACTTCGGAATGGACATGTACGTTCCTTACATCAGCGATGAGGTGAAGATCACCTTCCATGCCGAAGCGCTGCAGAAGCAGGACTGATCGGCAGAAAACCGGCTGCGGCCGGTTCCCGGTCCGGCACCGCCGTCACCGCGAGCCCGAGCGAGGCCCGGGTTCGCGCCGTTCCAAACAGAGGCTCTGCCGATGCTGCGCAACTCGAAAACCGGCTACGGCCTTGTCGCCATCATCTTCCACTGGTCGATGGCAATCCTGATCCTGGGGATGCTCGGGCTCGGCCTCTACATGACGTCGCTGCCGCAGACCGACCCGGCGGCCTTCGCACTTTATCAACTGCACAAGTCGCTCGGCTTCACCGTGCTTGCGCTCGCCGTCCTGCGATTGCTCTGGCGGTGTCTCAATCCGGCCCCAGCCCTGCCAAGTGGCATGGGCCGGGCAGAACGGCTGGCCGCCCAACTCGGCCATGCCGGTCTTTACGGGCTGATGCTCGTCCTTCCCCTTTCGGGCTGGCTGATGGTGTCAGTCTCGCCATGGGGCATTCCGACCGTGCTGTTTAACGTCCTGCACGTCCCGCACGTGCCGGTGCCCGAGGCGCTCGGCGACAAGGCGGCCGCGGAGGCGACGCTCAAGGCGGTCCACGAGGCGTTGGCCTGGGCGCTGCTGGCCCTCGTCGGCCTCCACGTCGCCGCGGCACTCAAGCATCATTTCATTGCAAAGGATACGATATTGAGGCGCATGACCTCATTGCGTCCGGCCCGGGAAGACGCGTAAGGCGCGTACCAGAGAAAAGGGCCGCCGCTCGCACCGGGCCCGACCAGGAGGACGGATTTCCTTCCCGCCGCGACCGGCCATGGTGCCGGCCCCTCGGCGTCACCCCCACGAACGGAACACCGCACGATGTCTGCCACATTCCCTCTCCGCCGACTTGCCGGCTTCCTCGCCGCCACCGCCGCCCTCCTTCTCTGCGCTGGCACTCTTGCGGCTGCGGCCGCGCCCTGGACCATCGATCCGGCCGCCAGCAGCCTGACGTTCACCGCCGTCCAGGGTGGCGCGCCCGTCGATGGCCGGTTCGAGATCTGGACGGCCGAGATCGACTTCGACCCTGCCACGCCCGAGACGGCGACCATCCGGGCCACGATCGAGACCGGTTCGGCAACCACCGGCCAGGGCCAGGTCGACGGCGTGCTGCCGACCGCGGCGTGGTTCGACGCCGCCACTTTTCCCGAGGCGGAGTTCGCCGCCGTCGGTGCCCGAACCCTCGGCGACGGCCGCTACGAGGCCGACGGCACACTGACAATCAAGGGCGTTTCCGTTCCCGTGACCCTGCCCTTCGAACTTTCGATCGATGGCGGCATCGCCCGGGCAAGGGGGACGGTATCGCTGGCGCGCACGGCCTGGGAACTCGGCGCCGGCATTCCGGAAGGCACCGTCGCTGACGAGGTCACCGTGACATTCGACCTGACAGCGACGCAGTAAGATCGTCGCCGGACCGCCGGAGGCCTGATTGGTCAGTGCCTGAAGGCTCCGATGGATCGACTCGTTTCCGCAGACCCGCCGCCCGGCCGGGTACAGGTCGCGACGGGCGACGATGCAGCGGTGCCCGACTATCCGAAGACGGACGGGCGCGCGGCAACCCGGCATGGATTGTGGCCGGCATGCATTGTGGCATGGCCCGCCCCGGTCAGAACGTATTCTGACCATTTTCTTCTTTCATCGATAAGCGAGGCTGATCGCGACGCCGCTCAGCCATTCCAATCATCCGACGACGGCTGCCGCGACCATGGCCGCGGCCCTCCGCAAGGCGGTATTACCCGTGCACCGCAGTTGGCCCGTATCCGTCGGGCACGGGGTCACGTTCTCAACCATCGTCCCCGGCGGCGGGACCAGCGAAGGAGCGGAAAAGGATGACAACCGTACATGCATTGGCCGAAGACCGCTTCGAAGACCGGTTTTCTCTGCATCAGCGGTTTCCGGCCCTGTACTTTCCCAAGGACGGCTACGTCTTCGTCGTCGCGTTCGGACGGTCCGGTTCGACCTTGACCCAGTACCTTTTGAACTCGATACCCGGGTACTTCATCCGCGGAGAGAACGGAAATGCGCTGGTGCACCTTTGCCGGTCCGTGACGGCCATTTCGGCAGAGGACAATTTTCTTCAGCGTAAGGAACCGCGCCGGTCGGAGATTGCCGAGCAGCGCGCCTATTTCGGCCAAATCGTCGGAACGCCGCTCGATCCCTGGTTCGGGATGGAAGACGTTGACGTCGATGACTATGCAATGAGCCTGTTCGATGCGTTCGTATCGCAGGTGCTGCGTCCGAGAGGCGCAGCGCGCGTGCTCGGCTTCAAGGAGATTCGTTATCACAACGACCCGAAGTACTTCCCTAGGTTTCTCGACATGATCGAGAGATACTTCCCGAACAGCCGGTTCATTTTCCAGAATCGCGATTTCGAAAGCGTTGCCAAATCGTCGTTCTGGAGGAACATGGGGCGCGAGGAAGTCCGCCGCCGCTGGGACAATTTCGAGGCCATGACCGAAAACTACGCGGGCGGCAACGACCGGTGCTATCGACTGCGCTACGAAGACTACCAGAAGGGTGCAAGTGCACTGAAACCTCTGTTTGACTTCCTGAAAGAGCCGTTCGACGAAACAAAGGTCGCCGAGACGCTCGCCACGAAGCTGAAGCATTAGACGAGAGCTGCCTGACACCCGGCCGGACGGGACAACACACCCCCGGTCGCTTGCAAGCCGATCCGCTCCCGGACGTTCAGTCGATCCGGCTGAGCGTCCACCGATCCGCCAGGCGTCCGATCGGCCTGGTTCAATTGATGTCGGTCGTCAGGAGTGTCTCTTCGCCAGTCAGCCGGCGGGCATCCGACCGCACGTCGTCGTGCCTAGCGGAACTCCATGCGCCGGCGAAGCGGCAGCCGTGTCCCCGTGCTCGGGACCTGCGCCGTGGGGGCGGGCTCGCTTGCCGCCACCTGCAAGCCTTCCTCCTGCGAAACGGCAGCGGATGCGGCTGCGCTGCCCTCTCCCTCGCCGTGAGGCGACCTGGCCTCGCCCGCTGGCGCCGCGCCAGCCGAGCCTGCCGCAGGGACCGTCGCCGCCGCATCCGTGTCCTCGCCCCTCATGGAGTCGGTGACGATCTCCTCGAGTTTGGCCGCATAGCCGCGGCCGACCTCCCAGGCCGACTTGAACTCCTTCATTGCAGCGCCGACCGCGTTGAAGTCCTGATCGTAGTCGTTCAGTCCGTCGAGGTTGGCAAGGACCGGATCGGAACGCCACAACTTGCGAAGGGCCGCAGTCTTCAGCGCGGCGGGAACGCCCTTCTTCAGGAACACGGTATAGTCCGAGTGAGCGTCGAGCGTGTCGAGGTCGACCGCCTCGGCGGCGGCGCGGTTTTGTGCCTCCTCGTCGGCGGCCGCCTCGCTGTCCGCCGGGACAGCGTCCTTTGGCCCAGGCTCGACCGGCCCGGCGGCGTCCTGCCCGGCATCCGCCTGCTGCTTTCGCCGGGACCAGCGCTGCAGGAACCCTTCGTCCTCAGTCATCACCCGCCTTCCTTCCGCTCTTCTGCCTCTCACACCGGCCCTTCGTCCGGCGACCGGCGGCCTTCAGGCGAGAAGATGGGAACCTTGCCGAACTTGTGATCTTCGACCTCCACCTGCGTGCGACGGCGCTTCTGAAACTTCGGCGGCTCGGGCAGCTGGCGCAGGAACCCGGCCAACCAGGCCACAGTCTGAGGCGGCATCGCCACCTTCTCGACCAGCGCTTCGGCCGATTCGAGATAGCCCTCTGCCTCGTACGGATCCGCCGTCAGCACCGCAACCCGCCACGGCGGTGCATCGCCTGACGCCGCGACTTCGCTGAGCACCACCCAGATCGACGGCGATCCGGTCTCCAGGTTGGCATCATAGGCCTGCACCATCCGGTGGTGCAGCGTCAGTGCAAACCGGCCGGCGACATAGCGTCGGAGCTCGCCGTCCGCAGCAACAGTACGCCAGCCACCGGTCGCCTCGAACTCCGGCAGCACGGCCGTTACGCGCCACGACCAGTCGGCCCAGCGTGACACTGACGGGCGGCGCTCAAGCGCGACACCGAAGAAGGCTGTCTCCTCCCGCCGCACCGGGGGCTTTCCTGTGTCTGCCATCGGTTCTCCTTTTGCGCGATTGTGGAACCGGCCGCCCGTCTTGGCAACGGTGAACCGCCGGTCGGGGAATGCTTGGCAACGGCCGCGGCACCGCCTAAAACCTTGGTAACGAGAACAAGCAGGGACGTGCCCTGTCAGGGAGAGTTCGATGAGTAAACGCCGCCGCGTCCTCCTGTGCAACTGCGCGCGGACCATGGCGCTTGATGGAGGGCGGCTCGACTCAGCCGGCGACGGGACGGTCTATCGCGAACTCTGTCGCAGCCAGATCACAGCTTTCGAACAGGCGCTGGAAGGCGACACGCCGCTGCTCGTTGGCTGTACCCAGGAAGCGCCGCTGTTTTCCGAGATCGCCGAAGAGCGTGCGCCCGATGCCGACGTCGCCTATGTCAACATCCGCGAGCGCGCCGGCTGGTGCAGCGCCAGCACGGACCCGCATCCGAAGATCGCCGCCCTTCTCGCCGAGGCGATGCTGGAGCCGGTGCCGGCGGCGCTCAGGACGATCGAATCCGACGGGCTCTGCCTGGTCTACGGTGCCGGGCAGGTGGCGCTCGACGCCGCCCGGGCGCTGGAGGGTCGGCTGTCGGTGACGCTGCTGCTGACCGATGCCGAGGACGTCCTGCTGCCGCCGGTGCTCGACGTACCGGTCAACCGCGGCCGGATCCGGACACTGACGGGGTCGCTCGGCGCCTTCGAGGTCACGGTCGATGGCTATGCCGCGCTCCTGCCGTCGTCACGCGGTGCGCCGGAGTTCGCCCTGCCGCGTGACGGCGCACGTTCGACCTGCAGCCTGATCCTCGACCTGTCCGGCGCCACGCCACTGGTCACGGCTCCGGACCGGCGCGATGGCTACGTCCGGGCCGATCCGCGTGATCCGGCGGCCGTCGCACGGGCGATGTTCAAGATCTCCGATATGGTCGGTACCTTCGAGAAGCCGATCTATGTCGATTATGACGAAGGACTCTGCGTTCACGGCCGCTCGGGCAAGACCGGCTGCACCAACTGTCTCGACGCCTGCCCGGCTGGCGCCATTGCCGACGCCGGCGAAACGATCGCGATCGATCCCGGCATCTGCGGCGGCTGCGGGTCCTGTGCCGCACGTTGCCCCACCGGCGCAATCGCCTACCGTTACCCGCAGCGGTCCGATCTGGTCGAGCGCCTGCAGACGTTGCTCCTGACCTTTGCCCGGGCCGGCGGCACGGCGCCGGTGCTCCTCGTCCACGACGAGCGTCACGGCATGGAGGTGATCTCGGCGTTGGCGCGTTTCGGCGACGGGCTGCCGGGCAACGTGCTGCCGCTTGGGCTGCATTCCGTGGCCCAGGTCGGGCACGAGGCCATGCTTGCCGCGGTCAGAGCCGGAGCGGAACGTATCGTGTTCCTGGCCGCTCCGCAGAATGCCGACGAGCTTCGGCCGCTCGAAACGGAAGTGGCGATCGCATCGGCCTTTGTTGATGGGCTCGGCTACGGCTCTGTCGGGCGCTTCGACATTCTCGCCACCGCCGATCCCGATGCCGTCCAAGCGGCGGTCTGTCGGCGACCGGACCAAACGCTCGGGCTCACGCCCACAGGCTTCACCGCGACGCCAGCCAAGCGGGACGTCGTTCGAACCGCGGTCGCCGGCCTCGTCGACGCCGCTCCGATCCGCGAGCGGATCCTGCCGATGCCGGAGGGCGCCCCCTACGGCCGGATCGCCATCGCCACCACGGGCTGCACGCTCTGCCTCGCCTGCGTCTCGGCCTGCCCCACGTCGGCGCTCGGCGACAATCCCGATCGGCCGGAGGTACGCTTTACCGAAAACGCGTGCGTGCAGTGCGGCCTGTGCGCGGCGACCTGTCCCGAAGGCGTGATCACGCTGGAGGCCCGCTACGATACGTCGGCGGAGGCACAGCGGCCGATCGTCCTCCATAGCGAGGAGCCGGCGCTGTGCACCCGCTGTGGCAAGCCGTTCGGCACCCAGTCGACCATCAATCGGATCACCGAGCGGCTCGCCGGCAAGCACTGGATGTTCCGAAATCCCGAGCAGGCCGCGCTCATCACCATGTGCGATGACTGTCGGATCGAGGCGCAGTGGGAGAGCGCCGAGGGACCGTTTGCCGCAGGTGGCCGCCCGCGGATCATGACGACGGACGACTATCTTCAGGCGGAAGCCAAGGGACTGTCGGTCGAGGATTTCCTGAAGAATTGAAGCAACGCGGCGAGCGCGGGAACTCACCTACCCTCGTCGACTGCCCAGGTCATGCCGGCGAACACGATGGACAGGACGACGCAGACGCCCATGACGAGGATCAGCGGCCAAATCGTCCCGGGCCAGAGCACGCCAGACAGAAGCCAGCCGACCAATGCCGACGAGACCGCGCCGGTGCCGATCTGCAGGCTGCCGGACAGGCCCGAGGCGGCGCCGGCAAGCTCCGGGCGAACGCTGACGGCACCGGCGATCGCACTTGGCAGGCAGGTGCCGTTGGCGATGCCGACGAGGAACATCGGCGCGAACAGCGACAGCGGATGTGCCTGGATCACGGCGAATGCGAGCCCGATCAGCAGCACGGAAATGGCCTGCAGCACGGTGCCGGCGAGAATCATCCGCCTTACCCCGATGCGGACAGCAAAGCGGCCCGAGATCCAGTTGCCGATGATGTATCCGCCGGCGACCATCATGAAATAGAAGCCGTAGACCGCCGGCGCCATGGCGAGCAGTTCGACGGAGACGAAGGGCGCACCGCCGAGGAAGGTGAAGAACACCGAGGAGGCGAAGGACGAGGTCAGAGCGTAGGCCCAGAAGGCCGGGACGCGCGCAAGCGCGCCAAAGCCGCGCAGCAGTCCGACAAGGCCGGCCGAGGATGGTTGCAGATTGGTTTCGTGCAGGTCGAACCAGGAGACGACCAGGACCACGAGGCCAATCAGGACCATCAAATAGAAGCTCGCCGTCCAGCCGAATACGTGGTCGAGCACGCCGCCGATCGCCGGCCCGACCATCGGCGCAACCGCCAGGCCCATGGTCACATAGCCGATCATGCTCGCCGCCTGGCGGCGGTCGTAGAGGTCGCGCACGATCGCCCGGCCGAGCACGATCCCGGTGCTGCCGCCGGCGGCCTGAAGGATGCGTCCGGCGATCAGAAAGTCGATGTCAGGCGCGAGCGCGCAGGCCAGGCTGCCGAGCATGAACACCACCATGCCCCATAGCAGCACAGGTCGGCGGCCGTAGCGGTCCGACAGGGGGCCGATCACGATCTGAGCGAGCGCGAAGGCGGCAAGGTAAAGCGACAACGTAAGCTGCACCCGCGCCATCGTCGTGTCGAAGAGGCCGACCAGGGACGGCATCGACGGCAGGTAGATGTTGAGCGCCAGGGGACTCACCGTGGAGATCGTCACCAGTATCACGAGCGACGGGCGCCTTTCGGCGGCGCGCGGAGCGGACATCTCGTTCATGGCCGCCCTTATCGCGTTGCAGCCCTTGGAGCGCAAGCGCCAACAGCCTCGCGCGGAGGTTTCGTCGAGGCAGCCCCCGACCGGGCGCCCGTCCTTCTCGTTGGCGTGTGATTGAGCTCCATCTCTGGCGCGCATTCCTCTCTTTCACGGATCCTGCGTGTTTTCCGGCCCTACGAAGAAGCGGCGACCACGACCTGGCGCTTGCGCTCGCGGATCAGGCTGTAGATCCCGGCGGCGACGATGACGACGATGCCGGCAACGGTGATCGGGTCCGGCACGTCACCCCAAACCACATAGCCGATCACGATTGCCCACAGGATGATCGAATAGCGGAACGGGGCGACCAGCGAAATGTCTCCGGAGCGCATCGCGATGATGATGGTGACGAAGCCGACGATCAGGAAGCCGGCCGCACCGGCGAGCCACAGCAGCTCCTGCTGCGTCGGCATCACCCATTCCTCGGTGACGAAAAGGCCGGCACCGACAACCAAAGCCGAGAGGAGCGCCAACAGCACCACGCCCAGGGTGGGAACGGTGGCCGGCATCGAGCGGGTGACGAGGTCGCGTACCGCCACGGTCAACACCGACGCCAGCGCCACGAGGGCCCAGACGTCGAAGCCTTCGAGCCCTGGCCGGACGATCATCAGAACGCCGATGAAGCCGACAATGATCGCGGACCAACGGCGCCAGCCCACCGGGACGTTGAAAAACAGGGCCGCCCCCGCCGTCACAGCCAGCGGCAGGGCCTGCAGGATGGCGGTGGCATTGGCGATCGGCATCCGGAACAGCGCCACGAGATAAAGCAGCATCGACACAATCTCAGCGACGGTGCGGATCACCACCGTCCGGTTTTTGAGATGGTGCAACTGGCGGATCGTACCAGTAACCAGGCAGGCGGCCAGGATCACGGTGCCGGCAATGGCGGAGCGCACGAAGATGATCTCGCCGAGCGGCAGGCGTTCGGACGCCAGCTTGATCAGGGTGTCGTTCACGATGAAGGCGGCCATGGCCACCATCATGGCCAGAATGGCGCGGCCGTTTTCACGGAGGTCCATGGGAAAAGAGGCCTTGAGAGGGCCGGTCGCCGGACGGGAATGGTCGGACCGGAGCGACGGCTGGGGATAAAGTCAGCGCCGATCTTAGATCGAGTCGTCGCCGGCAGCATCGAAGATGTTGCATGGGACGGGATCATTCGCGCCGGTTGGATGACGGGCGTGAACGGCCTCCGTCATTGCTGCCGCTTGAGCGGCAGGTTGGTCAGAAGATTCTGCGGCTTCATGCGCACGATGTTGTCCGGCCCCATGGCAAGCGCCAGCCAGACCGGCTTGCCGCGCAGTTCGGGCATGACCACGCCGTTGTCGACGAAATCGAGGCGAAACAGCCCGACGATCCGGAAGAGCGCGTCCTCGCCAACCGTCTCGCCGCGATAGAGCGCGTTGAGGATCCGTGTCGCCTCGGCGTCGAGGCCGACGTGCCAGCTCCAGCGTTCGTCCTTGATCGAACGTTGTGGCTGGACCCGGACCTCTACGTCCAGGAAATGCCGGACGAAGGCCTCGATCACCCTGGCGAAGGCGTCGAGAGCCGGTTGGGTAAAGCGAAAGTCCACCGCCGTGTCGAAGCGATCGGAGCGGTCCCAGTAGAGCGCCTTGTTGTCCTCCGTCAGTACATCGAGCGTGACCTCACGCATCGGCGTGCCGGCCTCTGCGAGCAGGGCGCCGAGGCCGCCGAGCCCGCCGGTTTCGGCATAGGTCTGCACGATCTCGGCATCGGCCAGCATCAGCCGACCCTCCCCCGTTGTCGCCGCCTGCTCGCGGAAGAAGATCTCGGCGGCGCGCAGTCGCATCGGGTCGTGGCACGACCGCAGGATGTTGCCGAGAATCAGATGAACCATCTGGTCGACGAACAGCGGCGGGATCGCAATGGTCGCGCCCGGCGCGAACAGCGCGGCATAGGCCGCCTCGATCGAGCCGTGGCGCAGGAGGTGATCGCGGAAGCGCAGCACGACACGGTAATTGTCGGCAGCGTCCCGGTCGAGGATCGCGGCAATGTCGGCCTCGGAGACGGCGGCGAAGGGATCGGCCATCAGCCGCTCGAACAGGCGGTGCTCGGCCGGGCACGAGTCCTCCACCGGGTGGATCTCCGGCCGGGTATAGTAGGCGCGCAGGAAATCCGGCGTCACCACGAGCCAGCCGCTGTCGCCGCGGCTGAGGAGATGCCGCCCTGAGGACAGCCAGAACGAACGCATCAACCGTCTCCCGCGATGAGGTCGATATGGTCTTCGAGCTTGAGGACGCGGACCGGGCGCTCTTCGTCCTCGTCCATCCGCAGCAGCAAACCGCCGCCGTCATCAAGCCCGAGGAATGTGCCGTTGAGGGGACCGGCAGCGGACTGGACCGAAATCGAGCCGCGATAGCCGTCCGCGCGGAACAGCCAGGCATCCCCGACCGGGCGAAAGCCGTCGGCCTCCCAGACGGTGAGCCAAGTGAGCAGATGGCGCGACAGCGCCTCCAGCGCAAGCGTGCGGTCGAGGTCGCCGGCGCCCTCCTCCCAGAGCGCGGTGCGGTCCGGGGTCTCGCCGGGTTCGCGATCGGAGACCGCCTGACGCAGCACGAGTTCGATGCCGACGACGAGCCAGGCCGGGCTGCCGTTCTCATCCTCCTCGTCACTCTCGACATAGCGGGCACGCCCGACCGCTGCACCGTTGGCACGGATTTCCGCCGGCCATTTCCAAGTCAGCGCCAAATGCGGTGGGGAAATCGCGCCGATGGCATCGCCGGCCGCCACGATGGTCAGGAACAGCATCTCACGGCAGCGGATCCGCGGAACTTCCGGCTCCAGCACCAGGGCGAAGGCAATCACGTCCTCCGCTCGCGACCAGACGAAGTCGCCGGCGCCAAGCCGGCCCTCCCTCGCCCCGGCGACCGCCTGTGCAAACGGATCGACGCCGGCGTCGACGGCATGGCCAGCGAGCAGCGGCGGAAACACGGGATCGGAAAGCGCGGTCAATCGAGGTCCTTCACACACCGATTCAACCCGTTGAAGCGACGCCTCCGGCCGGATCGAACATCCGCATCAGATCATCACGCTGCGCTCGGCGGCTCACGCGTTGAAGCCGCCCGCCGCAGGCTCACCCCAGATCGATCTTGCCTTCGACCAGGTGGCGGAAGGTTGTGCCTTCGATCGTGACCTCTGCCTTCACGGCCAGACTGCCCGAGGTGGTGCCGCTGTCGCGAACGTGGCGCTCGATTGCCTGCTGCGAGGTGACGCCGAGCTGCTTCAGGAACTTTCTCAGCGACATGTTGAAGGTTTCGTCGTCCATGGGATCTCCGTTGGTCTTGTGTTGGCGGATGCCGTCGGCCGGTTTTGACAAATTGATTCAAGCGCCTATCGAGCTGATTCAACGGTCGCATAAACCGATTCAGATTTTCCGCTCAACATCCTGAATTATCATGCTTTCCCGTAAGGCATCATTCGTCGTCGTGGTCGCCCTCGCCGGACGACAGTCGCACGGCGCCAGGCTGCTTCGACGTGTAGACCGACGCCGAGGAACGGTCGACGACATGCGTCAACACCGCCCAGGCGGCGACGGAAATCACCGTCATGGCAATCACACCCGCGACAAAGGCCTTCATTCCTGCTTCTCCTTGTCGGCGCTCGCCGCACCCGGCGCCGTCGCCCGCTTCAAGAAGGCGATCAGCGCCTGCCGGTCTGCGCTGGAGGTCAGCCGCTGCAGCGGCATCTTAGAACCCGGAGTCACCACGTCCGGGCCGTGATCGAACAGGTCCGACACCGTCTCCTCCGTCCATACCAGATCGGACTCCTTCAGGGCCCGGGAGTAGGGATAGCCCGGCAATGAGCCGGCCTTGCGGCCAAACAGCCGATAGAGCGTCGGGCCGGCGCGGTTCTGGTCATCCGGGCCGAGCGTGTGACAGACGGAACATTTGCGGGCGAACTGGCGCTCGCCGACGTCTGCCGCCTCCGAAACCTGGAACCGGCGGGGGAACGTCGTGGCAACCGGCTCGAACGGCTTGCGCGGCTGAACCTGCCAAACCTTTACCTGATCGTCGAGGCCGGCATAGAGGACGGCGTCGCCCTTCGGGGCAATCGCCAGGCCCCAGACGGGTCCGAACGGATTTTCGAACTCCTGCAGCAACTCCCAAGTCCCGGTCGAGAACAGCCGGATCCTGCCGTCGCCGCCGCCGGTCGCAGCGAGGCTGCCGTCGGGCGACAACGCCGCGGCCAGCACCGGGCGATCATGGGGCTGCAGGGTCTTTGCAATCTCGCCAGAGGAGAGCGCCAGCACCCCGACGGCGCCGTCGACTGCCCCGAAGAGCACATGCTCGCCGTCCGGCAGCGGAGCGATGACGTTGACGCCCCAGCCGTGGGCATGGGCCTCGCGGTCGAGCGCACCGGTCGTGCCTTCGAAAATCCGGATGCCACCGTCATAGGACGCCGTGAGTATCTTGGAGCCACCCCCCAGGTACGCGACATCGTTGACGTTGCCGCGGTGCCCATCGAGACGTCCGGCCGCCACCAGCGAGTCGCCGCGGATGTCGAAGATATGCGCGGTGCGGTCCCACGACGCCGCAACGACGCGGTGGCCGCCGGCATCGACCGCGACGGACAGCATTTTGGCGTCGCCGGTGTCCATTCGGGAGACCAGCCGGCCGGCCTCAAGGTCCCACAGCGCGACCGAGCCGTCGTCGGACACCGTCACTGCTCGCGTGTCGGAGACGAACTGGGCATCGTTCACCGGGGCCTCGTGGCCGATCAGGCGGTGCAGGATGCGACTCTCCGTCCCCTCGATCCGCCAGAGGATGGCGCTGTAGTCAAAGGACGTAGACAGCACCAGCGTCCCTCCGGCGGCGACGGCGACCGCCTTCACCGGGCCGCCGTGGCCGACGAGCTGTTCCGGCCAGGTCGATGGCACCGGCTGCTGGGCCGCCGCCGTGCAGGCGACGGTCAGGGCAATCGCCAGGCCGAGTGCGCGCACCAACATGGCAGGCGGCTATTCGGCCGGCTGCGCCGCGCCGGCGGCGCGCTCTTTCGCCTCGACCTCCTCGGCCCACAAGGAATGGTGCTCTTTCGCCCAATTGAGGTCGACCTCGCCGCTGCCCATGGCGTCGAAAGCACCTTCCATGCCGATCGTGCCGATGTAGATGTGAGCGATGATCACGCAGATCAGGAATATGCCCACGATCGCGTGCCAGAGACTGGCCAGTTGCTGCTCCTGGATCGGAGCGAGCGTGGTCGGCAGTGTGGTGTCGAAGACGCGGTTCACCAGGGAGAACGTGTCGGCGAAATAATGCGTGGTGAACGGAAACAGCAGCGACCAGCCCGACAGCGACACCGACAGGCCGCCCAGCACCACCAGCCAGAATAACAACTTCTGCCCGGCGTTGAACTTCCTCGCGGGAGGATGAAGCTTCCTGGAGAACATGCCCCCGCCCTGAACGATCCACTTGAAATCGGTTCGGTCGGGCAGGTTGTGCCGGATCCACATCAGGAGCACCAGCACGAGCCCGGCCATGAAGGCGAAGGCCAGGTAGTTGTGCAGATACTTGCCGACCTGGGTGATGACGCCGAAGGCGTCGGCACCGATCAGCGGCTTCAGCACGTAGCGGCCATAGAGCACGTTGAGCCCGGTCAGCGCCAGCACGATGAACGAGGTTGCGAGCAGCCAGTGTCCGAAGCGCTCGACCGCGGTGAAACGGGTGATGGTGACGCCGGCCCTGCCATGCTCGATCCTGATGCGGCCGCGGATGGCGAAGAACAGGCAGAGCAGCACGATCATGCCGACGATTGCCCAGCTGCCGTAGAGCGACAGCGGACCGTTGCGCAGCGAGCGCCACAGCTCGCCCTCTGACTGGACCAGGGTCGCCGCCTTCTTGTCCGGGATCGAAACGGTTCCGGCGGTGCCGTGACGGACCGCGCGCCAGAAGTCGCTGTCGGAGGTGGTGCCAAGCGTGTTACCCGGCACGGCGCCGCCGGTCGGGCTCTCCCTTAATGCCGGATCGCTCGCCTGCTGAGCCGATGCCGTTACGGCACCCGTCGCCGCCGCTGCTGCAAGAAGGAACAGCACCGCCCAGACGCCGCCCCGGCGGCGCAGTCCGTCGAATAGCCTTGCGACCATTGTTCCTCCTCCGGCTCCGGTCGTTCCCTGCCTTGGTTGCGTTTCGATCCCTCGGGACGGCAGAGGGACAGCGCCCGTCCTGCTGGCGCCCACTCTCTGTGCCGGGCAGCGTCCCCTTGGCTCCGACGTCGAGAAGAAGCAAGGCGCTGCCCCGCCGTCATCGCCGACCTGTTCAGGATGCCGGCCAGGAGCGGGGCGGACGCCGCATTCAGACGCAGCCCCGTCCCGGTCCGTCCTCAAAACCTCTGTCGCTCTCCGCGGCGTTGCAGTTCCCGCCGCTGCTCGTCAGTGAGTTCGGTGTCGGCCGGTCCCTGATAGGCGCCCTTCTCACGCTGCAGCGTCCGGTTCAACTCGTCCTCCCGGCAGCCGGCAACGAGGCCGACAGCCGCCACGGCCGCAATCAGGACGGACAGGTTCCAGATCCTTGTCATCGGCCACCCCAAGCTTTCGTCATTCTTCGGATCAAACCGGTCAGATGTCCAACCTCGATACGGACATTCTGCCACTTTCGCGACGATAAGCAGGCCTCACGCAAAAACCCTCTATATCCAGGATCGAGCACCCGGCCATCGCCAGACGACGAAGGCGGCCACCGGCCGCCTTCGCTGCAGCGGAACTACCATCCGCATGATCAGATGTTGCCGGCCTTCTGCTCGTAGGCGGTGCCCCAGCCCCATGCCCCGGAGCCAAAGCCGCGGGCGACGACGCGCTCGCGATAGATCGTCGAGACAACGTCGCCGTCACCGGCGAGCAACGCCTTGGTCGAGCACATCTCGGCACAGAGCGGCAGCTTGCCCTCGGCGAGACGGTTGCGGCCGTATTTCTGGAACTCCGCTGACGAGTTGTCCGCCTCCGGGCCGCCGGCGCAGAACGTGCACTTGTCCATCTTGCCACGTGACCCGAAGTTGCCCGCCTGCGGATACTGCGGCGCGCCGAAGGGACAGGCGTAGAAGCAGTAGCCGCAGCCGATGCACAGGTCCTTGGAGTGCAGCACCACGCCCTCGTCGGTCTGGTAGAAGCAGTCCACCGGGCAGACCGCCATGCAAGGCGCGTCGGAGCAATGCATGCAGGCGACCGAGATCGACCGCTCGCCGGGCTTGCCGTCGTTGATCGTCACAACGCGGCGGCGGTTGATGCCCCAGGGCACCTCATGCTCGTTCTTGCAGGCGGTAACGCAGGCGTTGCACTCGATGCAGCGTTCCGCGTCGCAAAGGAATTTCATCCGTGCCATCGGTTACTCCCCCCTCACGCCCGCTCGATCCGGCACAGCGTGGCCTTGGTTTCCTGCATCTGCGTCACCGAATCGTAGCCGTAGGTCTGCGCAGTGTTGGTCGATTCGCCGAGAACATATGGATCGGCGCCACTGGGATATTTCGAGCGTAGATCCTCACCCTGGAACCAGCCGCCGAAGTGGAACGGCATGAATGCGACGCCCGTGCCCACCCGCTCGGTGACCATGGCCATGACCTTGACCTTGCCACCCTCCGGGCCGTGGACCCAGACCATTTCGCCGTCGCGGATGCCGAGGTTGTTGGCATCGACCGGATTGACCTCGACGAACATGTCCTGCTGCAACTCGGCGAGCCACGGGTTCGACCGGGTCTCGTCGCCGCCACCCTCGTATTCGACCAGACGCCCCGAGGTCAGGATGATGGGGAAGTCCTTCGAGAAGTCCTTCTCCTGGATCGACCGGTAGCGGGTCGGCACGCGCCAGAAGGTCTTGTCCTCGTAGGTGGCGTATTTGTCGAGCAGGTCGCGCCGGTTGGTGTAGAGCGGCTCGCGGTGCAGCGGCACCGGATCCGGGAACGTCCAGACCACTGCCCGTGCCTTGGCGTTGCCGTAAGGTGCACAGCCATGCTTGATGGCAACGCGCTGGATTCCGCCAGACAGGTCGGTCTTCCAGTTGACCTTGCCCACCGCCTCCGGATCGGACGAGCCGGCGACCTTCTCGATCGACGCCCGCTCCTCCGGCGTGAGGTCGGCGTCCCAGCCGAGCTTCATCAGCATGGCCATGGTGAATTCGGGATAGCCGTCCTCGATCTCCGAGCCGACCGGCCAGGAGCCTTCCGCGAGCAGGTTCTGGCCGTCACGCTCGACACCGAAGCGGGCGCGGAAGCCCATCCCGCCCTCGGCGACCGGGATCGAGGTGTTGTAGAGCGTGGCCGAGCCCGGATGTTTGATCTCGGGCGTGCCCCAGCACGGCCACGGCAGGCCGTAATAGTCGCCGTCGCACGGGCCGCCCTTGGCGCGCAGCGTCGTCCGGTCGAAGGTGTGCTGGTTCGCCATGTGGAGCTTCAAGCGCTCCGGCGACTGGCCGGTGTAGCCGACGGTCCACATACCGCGGTTGAACTCGCGGGTAATGTCCTCGACGACCGGCTCCTCGCCCTGAACCTCGATGTGCTTGAACATCTCGTCGGCGAAACCGAACTTCTTGGCGAACTTGTACATGATGGTGTGGTCGGGCAGCGACTCGAACAGCGGCGCCACCACCGTCTCGCGCCACTGCAGCGACCGGTTCGACGCCGTGACCGAGCCCGAGGTCTCGAACTGCGTCGCCGCCGGCAACAGGTAGACGCCGTCCTTGCGATCCGACAGCACCGCAGACACGGTCGGATACGGATCGACCACGACCAGCATGTCGAGCTTTTCCATCGCGGCCTTCATCTCGGTCAGACGGGTCTGCGAGTTCGGCGCGTGGCCCCAGAACACCATCACCTTGGTGTTGTCGGGTTGCTCCAGGTTATCCCTGTCCTCCAGCACGCCGTCGATCCAGCGCGACACCGGAATGCCGGTGGCGTTGATCATCGGCACGTCCTTGCCGTCGGCGTCCTTCATGGTGGCAAAACGGCCCTTGAGATAGTCGAGATCGACATCCCACACCCGGGCCCAGTGAGCCCAGGAGCCGTCGTCCAGGCCGTAGTAGCCCGGCAGGCTGTCTGCAACCACGCCGAAGTCGGTTGCGCCCTGAACGTTGTCGTGGCCGCGGAAAATGTTGGTGCCGCCGCCGGCCACCCCGACGTTGCCAAGCGCAAGCTGCAGGGCGCAGTAGGCGCGGGTGTTGTTGTTGCCGTTGGAATGCTGGGTGCCGCCCATGCACCAGATCAAGGTTCCCGGCCGGTTGTTGGCGAGCGTGCGGGCGACGCGCCGCAGTTGCGAACCTGGAACGCCGGTGACGCGCTCGGTCTCTTCCGGCGTCCACTTGGCGACCTCTGCGCGAACCTGGTCCATGCCCCAGACGCGCTGGCGGATGTACTCCTTGTCCTCCCAGCCGTTCTCGAAGATGTGCCAGAGAATGCCCCAGATCAGCGCGACGTCGGTGCCGGGCCGGAACCGGACGTATTCGGTTGCGTGCGCCGCGGTACGGGTGAAGCGCGGGTCGCAGACGATCAAGGGGGCCGCGTTCTCTTCCTTCGCCTTCAGAAGGTGCAGCAGCGAGACTGGATGCGCCTCCGCCGGATTGCCGCCGATCAGGAAGATTGCGCGCGAGTTGTGGATGTCATTGTACGAGTTGGTCATCGCCCCGTAGCCCCAGGTGTTTGCGACACCTGCGACCGTGGTGGAGTGACAGATCCGGGCTTGGTGGTCGACGTTGTTGGTTCCCCAGAACGCCGCGAATTTCCGGAACAGATAGGCCTGCTCGTTGGAATGCTTGGCCGAGCCGAGCCAGTAGACGCTGTCGGGCCCGGAACTCTCCCGCACTTCGAGCATCTTGTTGCCGATCTCCTCGATCGCCTGATCCCAGGAGATCCGTTCCCATTTGCCGTTGACCAGCTTGGTTGGATATTTGAGCCGGCGCTCGCCATGGGCGTGCTCACGGACCGAAGCACCCTTGGCGCAGTGGGCGCCCAGGTTGAACGGGCTGTCGAAGCCGGGCTCCTGACCGACCCACACACCGTCCTGCACCTCGGCAAGCACGGTGCACCCGACGGAGCAATGGGTGCAGATCGACTTCTTGATCTCGACCTTGCCGGAGGCCGCGGCCTGCGCTTCTGCCCGACGCACCATTCCCCCGCCAAGGGCCCCGACGGTGGCCAACGCACCGCCTGCGACACCCGAACGCCGCAGGAACGACCGGCGATCCATCGCCAGGGCGCCGGCGGCTTCGATCGCGGATGAAAGCCGGGTGCGACGTGCCACGTCGCTCGTCTTTTTTCTCAGCATCGCTTTCGTTCTCCCCTCGTCATCCGCCCGCGTCCCTCGGCCCGACCGCTGTGCCGCGAATCGCCCTGGGATGCCGGCCGCATTTCGCTCCGACGGACCTAAAACCGCGCCGTTTCGTAAAAGGTCTTGACGTGCTCGGTCTCGCGGTAGCCCGCCGCCGTCGGCGACGCGGGCTGATCGGCCGCCGCCGCCTCGCCCGCCACGAGCGCCGTACCGCCGGCGGCCGCGCCGAGTCCGGCAAGCTTCAGGAAGCCGCGCCGATCCGTCTCGATCCGGTCCGTTTCCTTCGTCATCATCCACCTCCGACTGTTCCGTACGTCCCCGCCGCTCTTGCGGCGACAGGGGCTCGGGTCCCGGCCGCCAGGCTCGGCGGCAATCCACTTCTGTCGCACTGCCCTGCCAGCGGAAGCCGGCCGAGGATTACTCCACCATGGCGAAAGCCTGCTCCTCGACACCAAGGAACGCCTCCCCCAACCTCCCGATCACCGGATAGAATCCCTGCTGCGGAGACCGCGCGAGATCCCTGAAGAAATACGATGCCCAATTGCCGACATGGGCCGCAAAGAACCGCTTCTGTTCGGCAAGTGTCAACGGGCTGCCGAAAGCGCCGGTTATCAGGCCTGCCATCATCTGACACAGCGCCGCGATGTGATCCTCCGGTTCCTTCACGGCCGGATCGCGCTCGATGCCGAGTTCGGCCATTGCCTGCCTCAGCACCGCGAGCGGCTTTTCGTTGAGAAATCCCGTCAGGTAATAGGACGCATAGGGCACGAACTCGCCGCGCCCGAGGCCGATGAAGCGGTCGTGATATTCGCGGGCGACCGCCGCGGCACTCGTCGCGCCGGCAGCTCCAGCCACCTCCGTCAGCGCCGCTCCGACCGGGCCGTCTCCGCCGGTGATCCGGCTGACCCTGCTCAGCCACTCTTGCGACGGCGCCGCCTGAAGGCACTCACCGAGCAACGCATAAAGCGCCGCCCGATCGCGATCTTCCTCCGCGACAATGTCAGCGACCGTCACTCGATTCAGCAATCCCAGGCCCTCCGGATGAATACTTTAGCGGCCAAGAGAATTGGTCTGCAAATGAATTACGTTTTGCAACGCATTCGTCTTTTATGCGCAATTCTCTAAGATTCTTCCTGATTCAGGGAATAAATACACCTTAATGCACCTGAATGCATATTACTTGACGAGTCTGTCTTTGTGCAGTGCACGCACGTTTAACCGGCACACCAGATCGTATGGCGCGCATCGTGCATACGTTTGCACTTTCAATTGAAACGGTGCCGGCGAGATTCGCCGCCGGGTCGCCCGCTACTCGATGACGATGGCCGGGGCGGCCCGCTGCGTGTCGGCACGGTGGCGTTCGACTTCGGCCCAAACCTTGGTCGCGATATCGCGGTAGATCGCCGCGTGCGGGCCTTCTGGCTCGGTGACGACAAGCGGCGTGCCGGCATCCGAACGCTCGCGAATTGCCATGTCGAGCGGCACCTCGCCGAGGAACGGCACCCCGAGCTTCTCGGCCTCCGCGCGCGCACCGCCGTGGCCGAACACGGCGTGGCGGCCGCCGCAGTCGGGGCACAGGAAGTAGCTCATGTTCTCGACAATGCCGAGCAACGGCACGTCGACCTTCCGGAACATGTTGAGACCCTTGCGGGCGTCGATCAGCGCCAGATCCTGCGGCGTCGAGACGATGACGGCGCCGGCGAGTGGCACGTTTTGCGCCATCGTCAGCTGCGCATCCCCCGTGCCGGGGGGCATGTCGACGACGAGGACATCGAGCGTGCCCCAGGCAACCTCGCGCAGCATTTGTGTGAGCGCGGAAATCACCATCGGTCCGCGCCAGATCATCGGCGTCTCCTCGTCGACCAGGAAGCCCATGGACATGACCTTCAGACCGTAGCCTTCGAGCGGCCTGAGGATGCGGCCCGACACCGGCTCCGGGCGGCCGGTCAGATGCAGGAGACGCGGCAGCGATGGGCCGTAGATGTCGGCGTCGAGGACGCCGACACTGAGACCGTTGGCCTTGAGAGCGAGCGCCAGGTTCACGGCGGTGGTCGACTTGCCGACGCCGCCCTTGCCCGAGGCGACGGCAATGATGGCCCCGACCCCGGGGACCCCCGGCTTTTCCCGTAGGGCGCCGGGGTCCTGGGCGCGCGCACGCGCTTGCATCGGCGGGGGAATCGACGCGGCATCGCGGGCAGACGGCGCAGGCCGCCGAGGGGCGCCGGCGGCGCGTTCGGCGGTCAGCGCCACCATCGCCTTCTCCACGCCCGGCAGACCGGCGACAACCCTTTCCGCCGCCTGGCGAAGCGGCTCGAGCTCCTGCGCCCGCTCCGCCGGCACGGTAATGGAAAAGGCGACCCGGCCGTCGGAAATAAAGATGTCTGAAACGAGGCCGAGTGAGACGATGTCGCCCTCGAGATCAGGGCCCTTCACCTTCGAAAGCGCGCCCAGCACCGTCTCCTTCGACAGCATTCCCGTCTCCTCTTTGCCGAAACCCAGTCGCAGGGCTTTGCCCGAACCTGCAACCCAAACCCTTTTAATCTATCGGTTTTCCCGACTTCACCACTGCGCGCTTCTTCGCCACATCTAGCGTGTTTTCAAAAGCGGTCAATCGAAAGGCCTGGGACACGTCGCCGCTCCCGGCTTGTCGCCACAGGTCTGCCCCAACCGGTCCCTACCTGCAAAGAGCAAGTCATGGAACTCATGATTTCGCTTACCGTTTGAAAACTATGCTCGGTGCAGACTTGCACGATGCAAAGGGACCCAAGGAGGGTCGTAACAACAATGAGTCTCCACATCCTGTGCTACGTTGCCCGATTTGATGCGAGCGCAATGGCATCAATCGACCAGGATATCGAACGCACCCTCGCGCGATCACGGCGCTTGAACCGGATGAACGGCGTCACCGGGGCGATGATCCTCACCGACACGGCGGTCGTGCAGTGGCTTGAGGGCGATGAGGCGAGCGTCGTCGATACCTTCGCCTGTGCCAGCGCCGACCCGCGCCTGGCCCAGCTGCGCCAGGTCCTGCGCGGCCCGGCCGCCGAACGCCTGTTCGCCCCGAGCTGGATGTATTTTGTCGACGCCAGGTCGGACTCCCGAGCCGGGCTCGCACCGGAGATCGCGGCACTGGCCGCCGATGCGGAAGGAGCAACACCAGCCATGGTCCGCGCTGCGATGCAGGCCGCCGCAAAGCGCCTCCACGCCTGCGCCGCCACCCGCGCCGCAATGCTGGTCTGATCCTTCGTCAACCCGCTTCGGCGTTTCCGCCTTCGCGCCAGGGCGCGACCGGAGCCTCTTTCCAGTTGCTGTGTCGTCGTTTCTCCGGCCCGTCCCTGCACCACGCGGGGAGAGCCCAATCCCCTGCCCTTGCGATCCTGATCCCGCTGTCCGATAACTTCGGCATGCGAGCACCCCAGAAGGCCACGGAGTTCCTGATCACCCCCGACCCTGACGACCCGCGGCTGTCGTCCGCGGTGACGGGCGTCGACCAGGACGGGCGTGACGTCGAAATCCGGGTCGTCGCCGAGCGCGCCCTGACGCTGTTCCTGAATTCCCAGGAAATCGTCACGATGATGACAATCGGCGACCGGCCGGACCTGCTCGCCGTCGGCTATCTGCTCAATCAGAATATGCTGCGGCCCGACGACATCATCACCGGCATCGACTATGACGACGACCTGGAAGTCGTGGTCGTTCGCACCGAAAGGTCAACCAATTACGAAGAAAAGCTGAAGAAAAAGGTGAGGACGTCAGGCTGCGCGCAAGGTACCGTGTTTGGCGACGTGATGGACCGGTTCGACGCGGTTGCGCTCGACCCCGCCGCGCGGATCAGGACCTCCTGGCTTTACGCGCTGACGAAGAAGATCAACACTGCGCCATCTCTCTATCTCGCGGCAGGCGCGATCCACGGCTGCGTGCTGTGCCAAGGCGACCGGCCGCTGGTCTATATGGAGGACGTCGGGCGACACAACGCCGTCGACAAGATCGCCGGCTGGATGTGGCTCAACAAGGTGTTAGCCCAGGACAAGATCTTCTATACCACCGGCCGGCTCACCTCGGAGATGGTGATCAAGACCGCGCTGATGGGAATTCCTATACTGGTGTCGCGTTCCGGCTTCACCGCCTGGGGCGTCGAGCTGGCACGCCGCTGCGGCCTGACCCTGATCGGCCGGGCGCGCGGCAAGCGTTTCGTGGCGCTGTCGGGCGCCGAGCGCATCGTGTTCGACATGGCCGCCGAGGAGGCCGAGGACGAGGCGCCGCGCCACCGCCGCAAGGGTGCGCTGCCGGAGGATGCCGAGGCATGACGGAGGCTCGCGCAGATGCGGTCGGCTGCGTCCTCGCCGGCGGGCTCGCCCGGCGCATGGGCGGCGGCGACAAGCCGCTGAAGTCAATCGCCGGCCGGCCGATGCTCGTCCATGTGGTCGACCGGCTGAAGCCGCAGGTCGGCGCAATGGTGCTCAACGCCAACGGCGATCCGGACCGCTTCGCCGCCTTCGGCCTGCCCGTCGCCGCCGATCCGGTGGAGGGTTTTGCCGGCCCCCTCGCCGGCGTGCTTGCCGGATTGGACTGGGCCAGGCGCAACGCCCCCAAAGCCCGCTTCGTCGCTACCGTTGCCGGGGACACGCCGTTCTTCCCCGAAGACCTGGTGTCGCGGCTTTACGCGGCCGCTGCCGACCATGCAGCCAAGATCGTGCTCGCGCGCTCGGCCACAGGATTGCATCCCGTGTTCGGCCTGTGGTCGACCGCGCTTGCCGACGATCTCGAACACTACCTTGTCACCGAAGAAAGCCGCAAGGTGCTCGCGTTCGTCGACCGGCATCCGCACCATGCGGTCTCGTTCGGGAATGTGGAGAGCGCCGAGCCGGCGGCCGACCCGTTCTTCAATGTCAACACACCGGAGGAGCTGGCGGCGGCCGAGCAGCGGTTCCGGGAGATCCATCGATGAGCGCGCCGAAGTGTCCCGTGTTCGGGGTGACGGGCTGGAAGAACTCCGGCAAGACCACGCTGGTCGAGCGCCTGGTCGCCGAGCTGACCGGCCGCGGCTACCGCGTCTCCACCGTCAAGCACGCCCATCACGCCTTCGACATCGACCACGAGGGCACCGACAGCTTCCGCCACCGCGCGGCCGGCGCCACAGAGGTCGCGCTTGTCTCCGGCCGCCGGTGGGCGCTGATGCACGAACTGCGCGACGAGCAGGAGCCGTCGTTCGACGAGGTGCTTTCGCGGCTTGCCCCGTGCGACCTGATCCTGGTCGAGGGCTACAAGCGCGAGGCGCATCCCAAGATCGAGCTGCGCCGTGCGGGCGGACGCAAGGCGGAGCCGCTCGCGCCGAGTGATCCGAACATCAAGGCGATTGCCGCCGACCACGCGACGGACGGCCACGGCCTTCCCGTGTTCGACCTCAACGACGTCGGCGCGATCACCGAGTTCATCGTGGACTATTGCGGACTGGAACGGCGCCATGCCGCCGAGTAAACGGCTCAGCGACGACTGCTTCTTGCACGACAAGGATCGGCTGCGGCATTCCGAAGCGTTGCAGATCCTGCGCTCGCGACTCAGGCCCATCGCGGGCTTCGAGACCGTGCCGCTGTCGCGCGCCCATGGCCGCCTGCTCGCCGAGCCGATCGTGTCGCCACGCGACGTGCCGCTCTCCGACAACGCCGCGGTAGACGGCTACGCCTTCCGCCATGCCGACCATGCCGCCACTGGGGGCACCTTCCGTCTCGAGGGTCGCGCGGCCGCCGGTCATCCCAGCGGATCGGCGCTGGCGCCCGGAACTGCCGTCAGGATCTTCACCGGCGCGGTGATGCCGGAGGGTGCCGACACCGTGGCCATGCAGGAAGACTGCACGGTGAGCGATTCGGGCGGCGTGCGCGTCGTCACGATACCGGCCGGCCTGAAGCCGGGCGCCAACCGGCGCCGCGCCGGTGAGGACCTCGCCAGGGGAACGCAACTGCTGTCGCCCGGCTCGGTGCTGCGCCCGCAGGACCTTGCCGCGATCGCCTCGACCGGCCAGGCCTCCGTCAGGGTCTACCGGCGGCTGAGCGTCGGCCTGATCTCCTCCGGCGACGAGATTGTGCGTCCCGGCGCCCATCTCGATCCCGGTCAGGTCTACGATTCCAATCATTTCCTGCTGCGGGCGCTCGCCGAGACTGCGGGCGCGGACGTCGCCGACCTCGGGATCCTGTCCGACCGCGCCACAAACGTCGAGGCCGCAGTGGCGGGAGCGGCGGCACGATTCGACGTCCTTGTCTCGACCGGCGGCGCCAGCCGCGGCGAGGAGGACCACATGCGCGATGTGCTCGACCGGCTCGGGACACGGCACATGTGGCAGCTCGCCATCAAGCCCGGACGGCCGATGATGTTCGGCCAGATCGGCGACTGCGTCATGCTCGGCCTGCCCGGCAATCCGGCCGCAGCGATGGTGTGCTTTCTGCTCTATGTCCGACCGGTGCTGACCCTGCTGGGCGGCGGCGTCTACACGGAGCCACGGCGCTTTCAGGTGCCGGCCGCATTCGAGGTGCCGAAGAAGAAGCCGGACCGGCGTGAATTCTACCGCGGCATCCTTAAGACCGACGAGGCCGGCCGCACCGTCGTCGACAAGTTCCCGCGCGATGGCTCCGGCCTTATCAGCGGCCTGCGTGAGGCCGACGGGCTCATCGAGATCCCCGAGGAGGTGACCTCCGTTGCGCGGGGCGAGCTCGTCGACTTTCTGCCCTTCTCCGACTTCGGCGTGCCGGTGCGCTAGGCCCGCTTGCAAGCGACACGCCGGAACAGGGGCGGCGATGGCGCCGCCCCATCGTTGGTCGCTTACCCGCCGTAGTCCCACTCTGCCGGAACGAAGCGATAGCCGTCGCCATCGCGCGCTACATGGCCGAAGCCAGGGAAGGGTAAGTGCATGCCGGCGATCATCATCCTGTCGGACGCAATCTGGTCGAGGGCGCGCTTGCGCGTCTCTCTCGCCGTGGCCTGGTCGGAATCGAAGGCGAGCGCCCAGTCCGGCCGGGCAAACTGCAGTGCGGCGACATGGACAATGTCGCCGACGATGAACAGCGTCTCACCGCCGGAGTCTAGCACATAGCCGGTATGACCTGGCGTGTGGCCCGGCAGCGCCAGCGGCTTGAAGCCGGGCAGGATCTCGCTCTCTCCCGAGAAGCGGGTCTGGCGCTTGGCATAGGCGTCGGCCGCCTGGCGGGCGCCGGTGAAGAAGCTCTTCATGGCCTCCGGCGCTGCATTCATCGCCGCATCATCGTACCAGAAGGCATAGTCCGTCTCCGGCAGGATCAACTCCGCATTGGGAAACGCCGGAGCACCTTCGCGCGTCAGCACGCCGTTGATGTGATCGGGATGCATGTGGGTGATGACGATCGCATCGACGGCCTCCGGGGCGACCCCGGCGGCGGACAGCGCATCCGTGAGACGGCCCATCGTCGGTCCCATCGTGTTCGAGGTGCCCGCGTCGATCAGGATGAGGCGCTCGCCGGTGTTGACGAGATAGGCGTTGACCGGGATACGGAACGCGGCCGTGTCGATGAAATGCGCGGTCTTGAGCGCTGCAACAGTATCGTCGTCAGAGCCGACGATCATGGCACCGTCGATGTCAAGATAACCGTCGAGCAGGGCCGTCACCTCGAAGGCGCCGAGCTTGCGGCGCAAGGCCCCCGCCTGCGGTGCGCCGACGAGTGGCGTTGCGGCGTGGGCGGTGCGGGCAGCCATTGTGATTGCCGGCACCGACAGTGCGGTTGCGCCGAGCGCGAAGGCAGAGCCGAGGAACGAGCGGCGGTTCAAGGCGGCTTGTCTGGTCTCAGGCATGTGCAGGTGTTCCCCCTGTCGGCCGGGCCCCACGCCCGGCCTTCGATCAAGAGGGCTATTTGTTCGGGTGCCGCCGTTTGGAAAGGGGACCGCGCACTTTTCGTCGCGCCTTTGAATGGGCCAGCGTCAGCCCCTTCGCCGCGTTCGGCACGCTGGACGGCGACGTGACCTTTGGTCATGTGAAAAGACACGCCAAACAAGTTGAAACGACCGGGTTATTGGTGGGAGTATGCTGACAGCCCGCCCGAAGGGGCAAAGCACCCGGCTGCGCGGAACCAACTAACAGTAGCTTGCAAGAAGCGAAACAAGTACGGGGGAATTGTCATGCGTTTCATGCGTCTGGCCGCCGCTGCGGCCGTCATCGCTGCTGCGGTCGGCGGAGCGGAGGCGAAGGAGTGGACCAAGGTGCGCATCGGCACCGAAGGTGCCTATCCGCCCTTCAACACCCTGACCTCGGACGGGCAGCTGGAAGGCTTCGACATCGACATCGCCAAGGCGCTCTGCGAAGAGATGAAGGTCGAGTGCGAGTTCATCACACAGGACTGGGACGGGATGATCCCCGCCCTGCAGGCCGGCAAGTTCGACGCCATCATCGCCTCGATGTCGATCACCGACGAGCGCAAGGAGAAGGTCGACTTCACCGAGAAGTACTACAACACGCCGCCGGCGATTGCCGTGCCGAAGGATTCCAAGCTCACCGGCACCAGCGACGAAGACCTCAAGGGTGTCGCGCTCGGTGCACAGTCCTCGACGACGCACTCCAATTATGCCGAGGAGAAGCTGCCGTCGGCCGAACTCAAGCTCTATCCGACACCGGATGAATACAAGCTCGACCTCGCCTCGGGCCGCATTGATGCGGCCATCGACGACGTGGTCGTGCTGGACGAGTGGCTCAAGTCCGACGACGGCAGCTGCTGCAAGTTGCTCGGCACCCTGACGCCGGATCCGGTGATCAACGGCGAAGGCGCCGGGATTGCGATCCGCAAGGAGGACACCGACCTCAAGGAGATGTTCAACAAGGCGATCCAGGCAATCCGCGCCAACGGCAAGTATGAGGAAATCAACGCGAAGTACTTCGACTTCGACGTCTACGGCAGCTAAGGCGGCCAACGTTCCGCCAGAGCAACGTGCCGGCCTCCCGTTTCGGCTGCAGGCACGTTGCTCCGCAATTCGGGGGGACGATCAGCTTTGTCCGCCTCTGGTGGCTTTGCCGGCGGCAGGGCTGATCCGTACGACCGGCACGGTTCGTGCCGCGCCGGTCCAACAAAAGCGTCGCCATGACCGACATGTGGACGTTGCTGTCTTTCGGCCCGGACGGGTGGGGAGACGAGATCGCGACGGGAATCGGCGTCACGATCGCGCTTGCCGTAACCACCCTGCCCTTCGGCCTCGTGCTCGGCTTCCTGCTCGCCCTGGCGAAGAAGGCCGAGGAGCCGTCCCTGCGTGCGGCGGCGGACATTTACACCACGATCTTTCGCGGTCTCCCCGAGCTCCTGACCCTGTTTCTCGTCTACTACGGCGTCCAGATCGCGGTCCGGGAGCTTGCGGCGCTGATGTTCGACAGCCCGCAGGTCGAGATCAACTCCTTCGTCGCCGGCATGGTGGCGCTTGCGTTCGTGTTTTCTTCCTATGCATCCGAAGCGTTCCTGTCGGCGTTTCGTGCAATTCCGAAGGGCCAGTACGAAGGCGGCGCCGCTCTGGGCCTGTCGAAGGGGCTGGTCATGCGCCTCATCGTGCTGCCGCAGCTTATCCGGCTCGCCCTGCCTGCCCTCGGCAATCTGTGGCTCGTCCTGCTCAAGGATACGGCGCTGATTTCGGTGATCGGCCTTAGCGACATTCTGCGCCAGGCGGGTATTGCCGCGCGCGTCACTAAGGAACCGTTCCTGTTCTTCGGGGTCGCCTGCCTCGCCTATCTTGTGCTGGCGATGATCTCCTCGGTGGGCCTGCACCGGATCGAGACCTGGACCAGGCGCGGCGAGGTGCGGCGATGACCGACCGGGCGACGACGGGGATCGCGCCGCCTCCCGCCCCGCCGCGGCCATGGTCGCAGCAGCGGATCCTCGGACATGTGCTGATGGCGCTGTGGATCGTCGCCGGCGCCCTTCTGCTGTGGTACCTGGCGGCAAGCGTCTTCAGCCCCTTCTTCGAGCGTTACTGGAAGAACTACGTCAGCGGCTTCATCGTCACGGTCAAGCTGGTGGCACTGTCCGTCGTCTTCGGCGCACTGTTGTCGCTGCCGATCGCCTATGCCCGGTCCGTGCGCAACCGGTTCGTCTCCGCCATCGCGTACGCCTACGTGTACTTCTTCCGCGGCACACCGCTCTTGGCGCAGACCTTCCTGGTCTACTACGGCGCCGGGACGTTCCACCACGCGCTCGAAAGCGTGAACCTATGGTGGTTCTTCCGCGACGCCTGGTATTGCGTCGTCTTCACATTCGCGCTCAACACCGCCGCCTACCAGGCCGAGATCCTGCGCGGGGCTATCCAGAACGTCGCCAAGGGCCAGTGGGAAGCGGCGGCCTCGCTCGGGCTCGGCAAAGGCGTCACGTTCTTCAAGATCATCCTTCCGCAGGCGATGATCGTGGCGCTGCGTCCCTACGGCAACGAGATCGTTCTGATGATCAAGGGCTCGGCAATCGCCGCAATCGTCACCGTCTACGACGTCATGGGCGAGACGCGCCGCGCCTATTCGCGGTCCTACGACTTCCAGGCCTACATCTGGGCGGCGGTGCTCTACCTCATCCTCGTCGAGACGCTGCGCCGGATCTGGGATCGGTTCGAAGCGCGCCTGACGCGGCATCTGCTGCACACCGGCTGATCCTATCCATTTCCTCCGGCGACCGCCTCGTGCCAACGGCGCCGGTCGGTTTTCGCCCCGCTCAGCGGCGCCGCGGCCATCGTTGCCCTTCCTCCCCAGTCCCTTCCCCTGTAGAAGCGGGTCGGCTGCGATCCTGCGGCCGCCAGGGTAGACGACATGACCGATCCCCACATGCACGCCGAAACGCTGCTTGCCCATGCCGGCGGCGGCGGCGTCGATCCGGCGACCGGCGGCGTGGTGCCGGCGATCCAGCCGGCAACGACCTACGCCCGCGGCAGCAACTACGAGCTCATGAACCCGGACAATCTCTACGGCCGCGACGACAACGGGCTCTACCGCCAGGTCGAGGCGCTGCTGGCGCGGCTGGAGAACGCGGCCGAGTGCCGGCTGTTCGCGACAGGCATGGCCGCCCTCACCGCGGTGGTTCGCACCGTGCCGCCACGCGGATCGATCGTGGTACAGAGCGGGATCTACTGGGGAACCACCGCCTGGCTGCGCAAGCACTGCAAGCGATCGGAAATAACACTCGTCGAAATCGATGCGACGGACTCCCGGCGCCTCGACGAGACGGTGACGACGGTCGCTCCCGACCTCGTCCTGCTCGAAGTGCCGTCGAACCCTTGGCTCAGTATCGCCGACATTGCCGCCGCCGCGGCGGCAACGCACCGGGCCGGCGCCATTCTCGCCGTCGACGCCACCGCCGCAACCCCGCTTCTGATGAAGCCGCTCGACCTTGGCGCCGATCTCGTGATCCATTCCGCCACCAAGGCGCTCAACGGCCACTCCGACGTGCTCGGCGGCGTGGTGTCGGCCAAAGACCCCGACAGCGCCGCTTGGGCGCTCATCCGAGAGGAGCGCCATGACGCCGGCGCGATTATGGGACCATTCGAGACCTATCTGCTGCTGCGGGGCATGAGGACCCTGGCCGTCAGGCTCGAGCGCATGTGCGCGAACGCGCAGATGATCGCCGACCGGCTCTCCGCCCATCCTGCGGTCGAACGGGTGCTTTATCCGGGCCTCGCCAGCCATCCCGGCCACGACCTCGCGGCCCGGCAGATGAGCGGCGGCTTCGGATACCTGATGTCCTTCATCGTGCGCGGCGGCGCCGCCGAAGCCCTTGCCGTTGCCGGCGGTCTCGACCTCGTCATCCGGGCTACCTCGCTCGGCGGCACCGAAAGCCTGATCGAGCATCGCCACACGCTCGAAGGCGAGATCACCGGTGTTTCGCCCGGCCTGCTGCGCCTGTCTGTCGGCATCGAACGCGCGGATGACATCATCGCCGACCTTACGCAGGCGCTCGACGGTGCCCACAAGCGCGCAGCGCGGTGACATCGCCCCAAAGCTCGTCTATCACATCGCTTGAAACGCGCCTCGGCGCACTCCCGAACCAACTCCCGCAAGCGAAAGGACCTCGACATGGCGAAGGTTGCCTTCATCGGCCTCGGCGTCATGGGCTATCCCATGGCCGGACACTTGAAAACCCGCGGCGGTCACGACGTTACGGTCTACAACCGCACGGCGGCCAAGGCCGAGAAATGGGTAGCGGAGTTCGGCGGGGCGCATGCACCAACCCCGAAGGCAGCGGCCGAGGGCGCGGACTTCGTGTTCGCCTGCGTGGGAAACGACGATGATCTGCGTGCGGTCACGACCGGTGAAGACGGCGCCTTCCACGGGCTCAAGCCCGGTGCGATCTTCATCGACAACACGACGGCCTCGGCGGACGTCGCGCGCGAGCTCTACGAGGCGGCCAAGCAGAAGGGCTGCGGCTTCCTCGATGCGCCCGTCTCCGGCGGCCAGGCCGGTGCGGAGAACGGCGTGCTGACGGTCATGGTTGGCGGCGACCAGGAGACTTTCGACAAGGCGAAGCCCGTGATCGACGCCTTTGCGCGGATGGTCGGCCTGATGGGCGGTCCCGGCGCCGGGCAGCTCACCAAGATGGTCAACCAGATCTGCATCGCCGGCTTGGTGCAGGGCCTGTCCGAGGCGATCCATTTCGCAAAGAAGGCCGATCTCGACGTCGAGAAGGTGATCAACGTCATTTCCAAGGGCGCGGCGCAATCCTGGCAGATGGAAAACCGCTGGCAGACCATGCGCGACGGCAAGTTCGACTTCGGCTTCGCCGTCGACTGGATGCGCAAGGACCTCGGCATTTGCCTTGCAACCGCCAACAGGACCGGGGCCCGCCTGCCGGCGACGGCGCTCGTCGATCAGTTCTATGCCGAGGTCCAGGCGATGGGTGGCAACCGTTGGGATACGTCGAGCCTCATCGCCCGGCTCGAGAAGGCGGAGAAGTAGCGCCGCCCATCCCAGGATGCCGGAAGCGTCCCGCCCGCATTTCTCACGAGCACAAGGACGGGTGCGCTGTGCCGCACCCGCCCGAACGTGGCTTAGGCTGCTCGGCGGTCGTGGCGGCCTTCGTGGATCTCCTCGGCGAGCTTGTCGCAGAAGGCGTCGAGATCGCCGGGATTGCGGCTGGTGACGAGGCCCTGGTCGGTGACCACCGCACTGTCCTCCCAGCGCCCGCCCGCATTGACGACGTCGGTTTTGATCGAGTGATAGGACGTCAGCCGGCGTCCCTTGGCGATGCCGGTCTCGACGAGCAGCCACGGGGCATGGCAGATCGCGCCAATCACCTTGTTCGCCTGCCAGAATGCGTTGACGAAATCGAGCGCCTTTGGCTCGGCGCGCAGGAGGTCCGGATTGATCTGGCCCCCCGGCAGAACTAGCGCGTCATACTCGTCGGCGCGCACCTGGTCCAGGGTCTTGTCGACCTTGATCGCCCGGCCCCAGTCCTTCTTGTCCCATCCCTTGATCTCGCCAGCCTCAAGCGAGACGACATCCACCTGCGCACCGGCCTCGCGCAGCCTGGCAAGGGGCACCTCGAGCTCGGATTGTTCAAAGCCGTTGGTGGCGAGGATAGCGACGTGTTTGCCGGAAATGTCCTGCATGGTTCTCTCCTTTGTTGGGACGTTGCCGCCCAACGCGGAGAGACCCTTTGTGTTCCCGGCTCGGCACGCGATCAGCTCTCGGCCCCACTTCGCGGCTTTTCCGTCGGGACGTAGCCGAGCGGCAGCTCGCTGGTCCACTTGATCTGTTCCATGGCGAAGGTGGTCGAGACGTCGGCGATGTCGATCTTCGAGATCAGACGCTTGTAGAAGGCGTCATAGGCCTCGATGTCGGGAACGACGACGCGCAGCAGATAGTCGACCTGCCCCGCCATGCGATAAAACTCCATCACCTCGGGAAAGGTGACAATGACGTCGGCAAACTTGCGCAGCCAGTCATCATTGTGCTGGTTCGTCGTGATCGCAACGAAGGCCGTGACCTTGGCGTTGACCTTCTTCGGGTCGAGCACGGCGACCCGGCGCTTGATCACCCCGTCCTCCTCCAGCTTCTGGATCCGGCGCCAGCACGGCGTGGTCGACAGGCCGACCCGCCGGCCGATCTCCGCCACGGGAACGGTGCAGTCCTCCTGCAGGATGGAAAGGATGCGGCGGTCGATGCGGTCGATCATGTCAGGGCCTGTCTTTCGCTGCGAGGCGGCACACACGTTCGGCTCGGGCCACCCGTCGGACGGGATGGCCGCCGGTGGATTCATCTTCCACCAGCCCGGACAAAAGGTGCTTAGGCTTTCTGAATGGAAAGTCAATCGGCGCCGATAGCGGAATCTTTTTCCAACAACCGATGGCACGGAATGTCCGGGCCGTAGCGGCGGCTGCCGGAGTTGAGAGGCCGCCGCCAATGATCTGGCATGCATATGCCACGGCTGACGGTGTCACAGCAGCCGTGCCACCTCGGCGCGGAGCACCGGCAGGCACTCGGCCTCGAACCAGGGATTACGCTTGAGCCAGGCGTTGTTGCGCCAGGACGGATGCGGCAACGGGATCGCCGCCGGTCCGCCGGATGAGCGACTCGCCTCGAAGATGTCGCGCCACGCCGCCACCGTCTCTCGCACCGAAGGTCGGCGCAGTGAACCGAGGTGATAATCCTGGGCGTATTGACCGATAACGAGCTTCAACTCGATCTGCGGTAGTGCGGCAAAGATCCGATCGTGCCATGTCTCGCGGCACTCGCGCCGCGGTGGCCGATCGCCGCCCTTGGCGTCGAGGCCCGGAAAGCAGAATCCCATCGGTACAATGGCGATCCGGCTTTGGTCATAGAACTCCGCCTCGCCGATACCCATCCAGGCGCGCAAACGGTCCCCGGATGGATCGGTAAACGGCCGGCCGCTGGCATGGACACGCGTGCCGGGAGCCTGACCGCAGACCGCGATCCTGGCAGTCGACGAGAAGACGCAGACCGGCCGAGGCACGTGCGGCAGCGCGGCGCCGCTCGGCTCATCGATGCAACGACGGCAGCCAGCGATCTCCCGGCGCAGCTGCGCCAGCCACCGATCCGCGCCGGACGGCTTGTGGAGCATGCAGGCGCATCCTGTTCCAGGTGTTCTCCCGCGCCTCCTAGCACGCCGGGCAGCCGCCGGCCAGCGTCACGCCGCGATCGCAAAGACGCCAAGAAGCATCAGGAGGAAAAGGATCAGAACAATCGCGATCAGGAACTTGGCGCCGGTCATGGCCACGCCGGCAAGGCTGTTCAAGCCGAGGAGCCCTGCAATCGCTGCGACAACGAGAAGAATAAGAATCCATTCAATCATCAGAGTTCTCCAGAGTGCAATTCCTCCGGAAAACTCCCAAGCCCGGGCCCGAGTTCCGCAGCAGCGCGCGCCAAGTCTTCGTTAACCACGTCTCTGAGCCGGTTATTAACGCATCCTGCGCATCATGCCGAGAATAACAACCCCATCGGAAAGCCTCCGATAACCACCGGATCGTGACGGCGCATGCCTGTGGACAAAGCCCGGACCAGCGAGGAGAAGACGGCGCTCAACCGCGAGCGCGCGCTGCGTCGCCGCGAAGTCGCCAGGACCGTGCGTGACGTCCGCGACCGGCTCAGCACCGGCGACGGATCGAAGCCTGCCTTCGATCATGAACTGATGCTGATCTTCATCAAGAACCGCTTGAGCGCGGCCTTCGCGCTGCCGCTGTTTGCCGTCATCGTTGCGGGCATCGCGTTCCTGTGGATCAAGGCAGCGGTGATCGGCGCGTGGCTGTTCTTCGTGCTGGCGGCGCACGTCCTGATGATCATGGCCTGCCGGCGCTTCGAGGCCGAACCCGCGGCGGCGGCCAACCCGAAGAAATGGCGCCGGCAGATGGTGGCCGGCGACCTGCTCTACGGTCTCGGCTGGGCCGGCTTTTTCCTGCTGCCGCCGGCCGACGGCCTGCGCGACGGCTTCGAGATCTTCCAGTTCGCGACCATGCTGATCGTCATCGCCATGGGTACCATGCTGTCGTCGACGGTGCCACGGGCGCTGGTCGCCAGCACGCTGCCGATCACGATCGCGATCACCGCCTCGTTCCTGCACCAGCAGACAGCGATCCACTACGCCATGATGGCCATGGCGATCGGCGCGCAGGGCTTCTTCCTGATGCTCGGAAACCAGCTCCACACGTCGACGCTGACCATGCTCGCCTATCGTGCGGAAAAGGACCACCTCATCGCGGAGCTGGAGCAGGCCAAGGCGATCTCTGACGAGTCGCGCCGCCGCGCCGAAGAGGCCAATCTCGCAAAGTCGCGATTCCTTGCGACCATGAGCCATGAGCTGCGCACGCCGCTCAACGCCATCCTCGGCTTCTCCGAGGTGATGAAGAACGAGGTCCTCGGCCCGATCGAGAACAAGACTTACTGCGAATATGCCGGAGACATCCATTCCTCCGGCCAGCACCTGCTCAACCTGATCAACGAGATCCTCGACCTGTCACGCATCGAAGCCGGTCGCTACGAGCTCAACGAGGAGGCGGTGCCGCTCGCCGGCATCATCGATGACTGCAAGCACATGATGGCGATCCGGGCGCGCAACAAGAACATCACCCTCACGGACAGCATCGAAAGCGATCTGCCGAAACTGTGGGCCGACGAGCGGGCGGTGCGCCAGGTTGTCCTCAATCTCGTCTCCAACGCAGTAAAGTTCACGCCGCCGGGCGGCGAGGTACAGATCAAGGCCGGCTGGACCGCCGGCGGCGGCCAGTACGTCTCGATCCGCGACAACGGCCCTGGCATTCCGGCCGAGGAAATCCCGATCGTGATGCAGGCGTTCGGCCAGGGCTCGATCGCTCACAAAAGCGCCGAGCAGGGCACCGGCCTCGGGCTGTCGATCGTGCAGGCGCTGGTCAAGATGCACGGCGGCAACTTCGAGCTGACGTCGAAGCTGCGCGAAGGCACCGAGGCAATCGTCACCTTCCCCGCCAACCGCGTCCTGGAGGCGATGCCGGCCTATGGGGAAGGCGACGACATCGCCCCGCCCCCGGCCGCGCAGCGCTGGGCGGTCCGCAGCGGGCGGTGACGATCAAGGCGTGATGCGCGACGCACCTGCGCTGGCGCCACCCACTTCAGCCGTCGGACCTGCCCGAGACACCCGCCGTTGCGAAGGTCGCCATGCCGTCGTGGACCTGAGCCGCAGCCTTGACGAGGCCCGCGGCGAGCGCGGCCCCCGTCCCCTCTCCGAGTCGCATGCCGAGGTCGAGCAGCGGACGCTTGCCCATCCGTTCCAGAGCACGGCGATGCGCAGGCTCGGCCGAGACGTGGCCGAACTGGCAATGGTCGAGCGCGGACGGATCGAGCGCCCACAGTACGGCGACGGCCGCGGTGGTGACAAAGCCGTCAACGATCACGGGAATGTGCTGGTGGCGGGCGGCGAGCACCGCGCCGGCCATCGCCGCAATCTCGCGGCCGCCGACCCGGCGCAGCACCTCGAGCGGATCTTTTGCCCCCCCGATGCGGGTGACGGCGGCGGCGACCGCTTCTTTCTTGCGGGCGATGCCGGCCTCATCCACGCCGGTGCCCGGTCCGACCCAGTCACCAGCCTCGCCGCCGAACAGGCCATGCAGCACCGCTGCCGCCACCGTGGTGTTGGCGATGCCCATCTCTCCGATGCACAAGAGGTCGGTGCCTCCGGCGATCGCCTCCATGCCGAACGCCATGGTCGCAGCGCAAGTTGCCTCGTCCATGGCGTCCTGTTCGACGATGTCGGGCGTCGGCATGTCGAGCGCGAGGTCGAACACCTTGAGGCCGAGGTCGTAGGCGATGCAGATCTGGTTGATCGCGGCGCCGCCGGCGGAGAAATTCTCCACCATCTGCCGCGTCACCTCGGCCGGAAACGCCGAGACGCCGCGGGCGGCGACGCCGTGATTGGACGCAAAGACCGCAACAAGCGGCCGCGTTATCTTCGGCCGCGGCTTGCCGCTCCAGGCCGCGAGCCATTCCGCCAGATGCTCGAGCCGGCCGAGCGACCCCGCCGGCTTGGTCAGTTCGGCGTCGCGGGCACGAACCGCGGCGGCGGCCGCCTCGTCCGGGCCGGGCATCGCCGAAACCAGCTGGCGAATGTCATCGAACGGCAGGGCGGTGAGAGCCATCATGGAACTCCGGGAGATGGGCCGGATCGCGTCCGGACTCGTTGGCGGCGGGCGGGGGCCGATCTATAAACCGCGATCACGCGACTCGCAAAGGTGGCCGCCCGAATGACGACCGAACGCCGAGACGACGACACGCGATCCGCGGCACAGGCCCAGGATGTCATCGCCGACTTCGGCTCGGCGCTGCGATTCTTCTCCCGTCTGCCGGTGCCGCGCCTGTCTAGAACCGACGACCGGGATCGCCTGCCCGACGCTGCCAGGGCCGGGCCGGTCGTACCGCTGGCCGGCGCCGTGATCGGCTTGCCGGCCGCCGGGCTGATCATCCTCCTCGGAGCGACAGCCCTCCCGGCCCTCGCGAGTGCGGTGCTGGCGACAGCCGTGCTCGTCGCCGTCACCGGGGGACTGCACGAGGACGGCCTGGCGGACGTCGCCGACGGCTTCTTCGGCGGCGCCACCGCCGAGCGCCGGCTGCAGATCATGAAGGACAGCCGGATCGGGACCTATGGCGCCGTGGCGCTCGTCCTCGCTCTGCTGCTGCGGGTCGTGCTCATTGCGGCCCTCATCGACCGCATCGGCCCTGTCGGCGCGGCGGTGGCAGTGATCACGGGCGAAGCGGTGTCGCGGGCGGCAATGCTCTGGGTCTGGCTCTGCCTGCCATCAGCCCGCCCCGGGGGTCTCGCGGACGCCTGCGGCGTCCCGACCGCCGCGGGAACCGCGATCGCCGTTGCCGTTGCCGTCGTCCTTGCCGTTCCCGCCGGATTTGCCGCGACGTCGGGCGCGCTTGTCGCCGGCTTCGTGCTTGCGGCCGGTACAAGTGCAGCGCTCGCGGAGCTTTCGCGACGCAAGATCGGCGGCTACACCGGCGACGTGCTCGGTGCCACCCAGCAACTGACGAGCGTGGCATTTCTGCTCGGCCTCGCCGCAATCTGATGTCGCGTGAAAGTCGCTACTGATCGTAAGGCGACAGCATGATAGGAGGATGTTCGGGCACGGCTGGGTGAATTCGTATGGCGGCGGCGCGGCACGACTGGAAAGACATGCGCGGTATCAGAAAAGCGCCCGGCGCAAGGATGCTGGGCGCGGTGCTGATCGTCGCGCTTCTCGCCGGCTGCGGCTCCCGTCCGGGCGCCGGCAGCCTGATGGCGGCTCACGATCCCGCCCCCGGCGCACGCGAACACACGGTCCTGATCGCCACCACGCGGCAGCGCGACAACACGCCCGGGACCTTTTTCAACGGCGAGCGGGACAGCAAGGTCAATTACGCGGAGGCGACCATCTCGGTGCCGCCGAGCCACGAGAGCGGCAAAATCGAATGGCCCCCTGCGCCACCCGGCGACCCGAACAAGCACTTCGTGCTTCGGTCGGCCGCCCATCTCGATGGGCCGGACGGTTTCAAGGCGGCGCTCCGGCGCGAGCTTTCCACCCGGCCCAAGGGCGAGCGCCAGGTGTTCTTCTTCGTCCACGGCTACAACACTCGGTTTCCCGAGGCGCTCTTCCGCTTCGTCCAGCTTGCCGACGATTCCAGGAACAAGGCCGTGCCGGTGCTCTTTACCTGGGCCTCGCGCGGCAGCGTCACCGACTACGTCTACGACACCAACAGCGCGACCGCAGCTCGGGACGGGCTGGAAAAGACCATCCGGCTTGCGATCGACGCCGGCGCGGAAAAGGTCAACATCCTCGCCCATTCGATGGGAAACTGGCTGCTGGTCGAGACGATCCGGCAGATCCGCATCTCGGGAAGGCCGTTGCCCCAGAACCGGATCGGTCTGATCGCGCTGGCGGCTCCGGACCTCGATATCGACGTGTTCAAGGCGCAGCTGCGCACGATCGGAAAGCTGGACAAGCCGTTCTTCATCATCGTCTCCAAGGACGACCGCGCCTTGCGTGCCTCCAGGATGATCGCCGGCGGCAAGGAGCGGGTCGGCGACTATGGCAACGAGGAGGAACTCGCCGCGCTCGGCGCCGTCGTGATCGATCTTACCGAGCTCAAGGCACAAGACGCCGCGCATCACGGCAAGTTTGCCCAGCTCGCCCAGGTCGCGCCGCAGCTTCGCCAGGCGCTGGAGCGCGGAGTGGGTGCCCCCGCAGAAACCGACCACATCCATTCGCTCGGAAGCGGTGTCGGCCAGGTGGTCGGCGGAACCGCCGAGGCTGTCGTCACCCTGCCGCTGACGATCCTGACCGCGCCCATCCAGATCTTGTCTGGCGGCGGCTGAACCCCACATCGGGTGCCTGTGCCCCTGCGCGGACCACCGGCCTTCTGCGCCGCAAATCGCAAGATCGTCGGCCCTGTGCTTGAGGAAGCGTTCGGAGGGACACGTGCGGCACGAAGGACGACGGTGCGTGATGGCCGGCCTCAAGAGAGGGCAGGCCGCAGCGCCCCGGTGACGGAATGAGACGCATGCGAAGCTTGATCCTGGCCCTCCTGATCGCCGTGATGGCCGGCGCGGTCGGCGTCTATCTGTTCGGCTACGACTCGGCCACGGATTCGAGCTTCGACCGCACTGGCCCCCGCATCGTGGCCCTGACGGCCCTGCTCGCCGTCTTTCTCGTCGGCCTCGCCGCGCGGCGGCCGAAGCTCGGCAAGGTGCTCGGCGAGGCCGGGATCTGGGCCGCTCTCGGCCTTGTCCTGGTCGGGCTCTACGCCTTCCGGGACGATTTCATGACCGTCTGGAACCGCGTCCTCGCCGCACTCGTTCCGGGCACGGCGATCGAACGCAGCGACGGCGCCGTGGTGGTGGTGCGCGACGGCAGCCGCCATTATCGCGTCACCGCGGTGGTCAACGGTGCACAGGTACCGATGATGGTCGACACCGGGGCCTCGGCCGTTACGCTGACGCCTGCGGCGGCCCGCGCCGCGGGTATCGACGTCGACAGCCTCTCCTACAGGATCCCGGTGTCGACGGCGAATGGCCCCGCGATGGTCGCGCCCGTGAGGATCGACAGCCTCAGCATCGGCTCGATCAAGCTCACCGGCCTGCGCGGCTACGTCACCCGCGAAGGCGCCCTCGATACCAGCCTGCTCGGCCTTTCTGCCCTCGACCGGTTGTCGGGCTGGCAGGTCGAGGGGGACAGGCTGATCCTGCGGCCGTAGCGAACAGAACCGCGGCGCAGCTCAGCTGAGCATGCTCCAGGCGAATCGGAATGCCACCGACATCAGGAACGCTCCGAAGAAGATCTCGAGCGTCCGCTTCGGCAACGCATGGGCGATCCTGACGCCGAAAGGGGCCGCAAAGGTGGTGATGGGGATGATCAGCGCGACGCCCAGCAGGTTGACGTAGCCGAGCGAGAACGCCGGCAGATCCGCGGCCCCCCACCCGGCCCAGATCATACCGATGACACCGGGGATCGAGATCAGCACGCCCGTGCCGGCCGACGTCGCCACCGCCTGGTGGATCGGGCGGCCGAACAACGTCATGAAGGTGTTGTTCATGACGCCGCCGCCAATGCCCATCAACGTCGACAGGAAGCCGATGACCGCGCCGCAGATCGCCCGCACCGGGTTTCCGGGAATGTCCGAGCCGATCCGCCAACTCTCCCGGTTGAACAGCATGCGCAGGCCGACGACCACGGCGATGCCGGCGAAAATGCCCTTGAGCCCGTCACCCGAGACATGGGCGGCGACGAAGCTCGCCAGCACGACCCCGACCGGGACGGGGATGATCCAGCTCTTGAGGAGTTCGAGATCGGCTGCACCCCGCTTCTTGTGCGACAGGAACGACCGGATCGACGTCGGCACGATGATGCCGAGCGAGGTCGCGACCGACAGGTGCATCCGGACCGACTCATCGACATCGAACCAGGTCAGGAACTGGTAGAGGACCGGGACCAGCACCGCGCCGCCCCCGATCCCGAAGACCCCGGCGAGAAGACCGGCGACCGCCCCGGAGGCGACGAGGGCAACGACGAGCCCGATGATTTCGCCGTTGAGCGACGAAAGATCCATGACGCACTCCAGAGCGTTGTGGAGACCGGCCGCCCGGTCAGGCCGCCGCGAATGATCCGTCTAAGTGACCGAGTTGCCTGCCCTTGTCCAGCCCGGCCGCCTGCACATCCGCAAGAGCCGCCGCGATGACCTCTGCGCCGGCCCCGGGGCGCACTGCATCCATCGTCAGCCGGCGGCGCCATGACCTGGCGCCCGGCATGCCGTGATAAAGACCGAGCAGCGGCTTGGTCAGCACCGGGAGCCGCACGCCGCGGCCGAGCTGCTGCTCGACATAGGCAAGATACCGTTCCACCGCGTCTTCGCGGCTGACGACCGGCGCAGGAGTGGCCGCAAGCAGCGGATCGATCCCGGCAAGCCGCCAGGGCTCATGATAGGCGGCGCGTCCGAGCATGGCGCCATCGAGTCCGGCGAACTGCGCCTCGGCCTCCTCGAGGCTTGTGATGCCCCCGTTGATGCCGACAAAGATTTCCGGCAACCGCGCCTTGAGGCGATGAACGCGGCCGTAGTCGAGCGGCGGGACCTCGCGGTTCTCCTTCGGCGACAGTCCCTTGAGCCACGCCTTGCGGGCATGGACCCACAGCGCGTCGCAGCCGGCGGCGATCACCGCGTCGGCCAGCTGGTCGAGCGCCACCTCGGGATCCTGGTCATCGACCCCGATCCGGCACTTCACCGTGACGGGAATGTCGACCGCGTCCTTCATGGCCGCGACGCAATCGGCCACCAACGCCGGCTCGCGCATCAGGCACGCGCCGAAGCGGCCGGACTGCACCCGGTCGGAAGGACAGCCGACGTTGAGATTGACCTCGTCGTAGCCGTATTCCGCCACGACCCTGGCGGCGCGGGCGAGTTCGGCGGGCTCGGAGCCGCCGAGCTGGCAGGCGACCGGATGTTCCGCAGCGTCGTAGCCGAGCAGCTTGTCACGATCGCCATGCACCACGGCCGCGGCCGCAACCATCTCGGTATAGAGCAGCGCCTGGCGGCTCAGGAGGCGGTGGAAGACACGGCAGTGCCGGTCCGTCCACTCCATCATCGGGGCGACGGCGATTTTCTTTTTAACTTCATTCATTTAGAGAAACAATCCGTCCAGGTCTGCATTCTCCGATACCAATGAATTCAACCACCTATCACGCCGGCTCGATATTGGAACCGATTTGTTTGTCACATGGCGACAAATAGGGAGCTTCGTGTGACAAGTCATGATGAACTTGGTGAGGGATGAAGATGGACATAGATAAGACAAAGAGTGCCAACTCATGAAAGTGCGAAGTTGTCACGGATTCGCCTTTAATGATTGGTTCGCTATCAAAACTGTTCAGCGAATTAAAACTCGCCTAGTTTCCAGTCAGTGAACGTCGCTGCGACGTGCGTATACCCTAGTGCTGCGATAAGGTGTAAACGGTGGTAGCCGTCGCGAAGCTCATAACGCCCATCGCCCTTTTGGAACAGCGTGATGGGCGGGAGAGAGGTGCCCTTGCGCAGCGCAGCCAGGATTTCGGAACTCCGACACACGTCGGGCCGATCCGGATCAGGGTTGTCAAATATCGGCACACCGGGAGCGCGCGAGGGGCTGTCTATCAAATCGATTGACACCAACTCTCCACCTGTGCTGGCCGGTGCATCCCCTGCCGGCTTGAAGGTAGACATGTCCGCTTTCTCTATCAGGCGTTGAGCCTCGGCCAGTGCACGTGCGTCCATAGGACTCATCCTCTTACCCATTGCTGTCGAGCATTTGTCACATGCCCTCCTACGTCACTATGGCATTTTCTTTTTATACTTTGAAGTGTCGCTGAATTCCATCATAGCCAAGGTAATAATTTTCTCGTTGCAGGGCGTTGCTATACATTCCAGCCGAATCGGATCATTGCGCGGCGCAACGACGGTCGCGCAAGCTGCCCGGCTTTTACTCTAGTCATGGTCGTCGTGCACGGTAGTTGCACGGGGACGACGATGCAAAACGCCGCCCCCTGACGCCCCGGTCTCAGACGTGGCGGGTGATGCCGCCGTCGACGCGGATGTTCTGGCCGGTGATGTAGCCGGCATCGTCGGACAGCAGGAAGGCGGCGGTCTTGGCAACCTCGGCGACGGTGCCGATGCGCTCCATCGGGACGGCGGCCGCCGTCTCCGGCTTGTGGTCGAGGCTGTCGATATAGCCGGGCAGCAACGCGTTCATGCGGATGCCCTTGGCGGCATAGCGGTCGGAATAGAGCTTGGTGAAGGCCCCGACCGCGGCCCGATAGGCGCAGGACACCGGGAACTTCAGAGACGGCTCGAAGGCGGCGAACGTGGTGATGTTGACGAAGGCGCCTCTGCCCTGCTCCAGCATCAGCGGGGTGACGAGCCGGGCCATGCGCACCACCGAGAGCAGCACCATCTCGTTGCCGAGCACCCAGTTGTCGTCGGCGACGTCGAGGAGGTCGCCCTTGGGCGGGTGACCGGTGTGATTGACCACCGCATCGATGCGGCCGTAGGCGGAAACGGCCTTGGACACCAGCGTCTCCAGGTCGGCGGCGTTCTGCGCCGCGCCCTTGAGACCGATCCCGTCGAGCTCGCGGGCGAGATCGACGGCGCTGCCGCTCGGCGACATCAGGGCCAGACGATAGCCGCGTTCCGCGAGCTCCCGGGCAATGGCGCCCCCCATGCCCCGTCCGCCGCCGGTGATGACGGCGACGGGCGCGGCCTTGTCGGTCTGGTCGTTGGTCATGGTCCTGTCCTTTCGTCAGATGCGATCGACGCGGCGGGCGTCCTGTGAGTCTGGAGGCTGCGCCGGAATCAGGCCGGCATTAGGCGGGCAGCCGTTGTAGCACAGGTTCGGGCGGGGCCGTCGCCCGTCGCGCACGACACGCCGCGCGCTTTTTGAACTCTTTCGGCAGGCAGGGGCGCCTAAGCGTCCGGCAGCGTAAAGACGGCGCAGGGTTCCGCTATGCCACGCAGCACGTGCTCGCCGAGCGGCACCAGAGGCGTCCGGACCTCGGCGGCGATCGCAGCGGAGATCAGCACCGACCGGCCGAGCGGCCGGCACAGCCCCTCCAGCCGGCTGACCAGATTGACGGCGGGGCCGATGGCGGTGAAGTCGAGCCTGTCGGCCGCGCCGATGTTGCCCCACAGCATGTCACCGAGGTGCAGCGCCACGCCGAAGCGCAGTGGCGGCAGGCCCTGGTCCTGCCGTGATGCATCAAGATGGGCCATCCCGGCGCGTGCGGCAGCGACCGCACGCAGCGCCGCCGTGCAGGCCTGCTCCGGCGTCTCCGCGACGGGAAAGATCGCCAACACGCCGTCGCCGATCAGCTTCAGCACTTCGCCGCCGAAGGCGTGCACCGAGCCGGCAATGCGTTCGAACCAGGCGTCGAGAGCGGCGATCACCGCTGCAGGCTCGCTCGCCTCGGACAAGGCGGTGAAGTCACGCAGATCGGCAAAGAGCAGCACGGCGCGAAGCGTTTCACCGGCGCCGCGGCCCAGCGCGCCAGCCTGCACCCGTGCGGCGCTGCGCCGTCCGAGATAGGCCTCAAGCAGCGCTGCGAGCCTGGCCCGCGCTGCGAGCGCGGCCAGAGGCGAGGCGGCAAAACGTGCGGCCTGGCGCAGCCGGGCGGCTTCGGCGTTGTCGAACGGGCGGGTCCCGGCCCAGCCCAGCACCGATCTTTCCGGTGCGGTACCGACGTCATCCTCCTGCACCGGCCCGAGCGCGGCGAGCCAATCCCGTCCGGTCTGGCTGCGGGGAGCGCCAACGAAGCCCAGCGCCTCGATGACGGCTCCGGTGTCCGCCCGCCACAACCAGGTGCGCTGGGAGACAATCGGATGCTGCACGGCAAGTGTCAGTGCGCCGCCGGCGAGCGGCAGTCCATCGGCCGACAACCGACGGCCGAGGTCGACCACGAACTGGTCGGGACCGGTTGAGGCAGCGGCCTCGTCGACCAGCCAGGCAAGGGTCGCGGGCAGATCCATGGCGGGATCATGACGTCGCGGCTCCGGGCTGTCACCTGTGCCGCGCCGACAACAGGTCGTGGCAGCTGGAATGATCTCGGGCTTCGGAGCGGAACGACGTCAATCTATTCCAGCCGCCCGTGCCACGGATCCGGGCCCGGGTCGCGCCCGGCCGCCACCGCCGCCAGCCGGTCGAGGTAGTGGGCCCAGCCGCTGTCATGGCCGTCGCATTGCTCGGCCGTGGGCAGGCCGGAATGCGTCAGGCGAAGCAGGGTCCCGTCCGGCTGCTCGATCAGGTCGATCTCGACCAGGCTCGATCCCGGCGGCACCACATCGCTGCCATCCCAGCCGAAGCTGTAGGCCAGCCGGTGAACCGGCACGACCTCTCGGAACGATCCTCTGGCAAAGCGGGCCCCGGTGACGTTGACGAGATAGAGGCCGCCCCGCTCCGGCTCGACCTTGGCCTCCGTCCCCATCCAGCGCAGGATCTTGTCCGGATCGGTGAGAAGGGCGAAGACCGCGGCAGGCGGCGCGGGAATGTGGGTCTCGCGGCGGACGACGAGGGCCTCCTGCATCGGTGTCTCCCAGTTGGCAATATGCCCCGCCCGCAGCGACGGATCATGCCCCTGTCACCGCCAATCGTCCAGCCGCCCCGGAATGTCAGGACCCGGGATCATTAGGGCCCCGGATCGTCAGGGCCCGCGGCGGCCGGATGGGTGCCCGCCGGACAGCACCCTCAGCCAGGGTGCTGCATGAAAGACGCCCATCAACACGTACATCGGGGCCATACCGCCCAACGCGAACGCGTCCGGCGAGGTCAGACAGAGCAGGTCCGCCTGTGCGCCGCCGAAGCCGGCCGTCAGCAGTGCCATGATTGCGAAGGTCGGCGTTGCCCCAAGGCACAGCCAGTCGGCAGCGCCAAGGGAAGCGACGCCTTCGGGACGGGGTGCGCCGCAAGCGCATCCGCCGGGAGAAGACGCGCTCATGTGCCCTCTCCTTTCAGCAGATGGCGGGAGGCTTTCAGGCCCCGGCGACATTCTCGAGTGTCCGGGCCGGCTCATAGCGATCGTGGTGACGGACCCAGGCCATCGTAAAGGCCTCGTCCTGCTCGTCCCGGCCCTTGGGCACGAGGTCGAGCATGCGATAGGTTCCCATCATCACCTCCACGCCGCGGCCATAGGCCGAGTAGGTGTGGAAGACGTTGCCGGCGTCGTCCTTCCAGAACACGCTGATGCCGGGCAACTCCTCGCTCTTCATCGACCGTTCGGCGTAGTTGTAGTCGAGCCTGCCCGTCGCCACCTCCTCCGGCGTGAAGCTGACCTTGAAATCGTAGTTGAAGTCGCTGCCGTTGGACGACACCCAAGTGAACCGCCAGCCCATGCGCCGGCGGAAACGCTCGATTTCGGCGAGCGGCGCGCGCGAGACGGCGACGAAGGTCACGTCGCGGTTCTCCAGATGAATGGTCATGCCGTCGGCATGATCGGCCATGTAGGAGCAGCTCCTGCAGCCCTGCTGCCAGCCCGGTGCGAGCATGAAATGCTGTACCAGCAGCTGACGGCGGCCGTCGAACAGCTCGGCGAGCCTTCGCCGTCCCGACGGCGTGTCGAAAACGTAGTCCTTGTCGACGCGCACCCACGGCAGCGCACGGCGCTCGCGAGCGATTTCGTCGCTGAGCCGCGTCAGTTCCTTTTCCCGCGCCAGCAGCGCCTTGCGTTCGGCGAGCCATTCGTCTCGGGAGACGACGCGGTGATTTTCGAGGATGGAACCTCCCGCAGCCGTGGTCTCGGTTGTGCTTGCACGCATTGGTTCTGCTCCTTGCTTCGGCTATCGATTGGGACATCGACGCCGTCGTCGGTTGCTGATCACGACACCAACCTAGGGACGACAATGCGGGTGGCGGGAGTGACAAGTGTGACGCGATTGCGATGGACTCGCTGATCTCGGCCGCGGCACAGGCCCTGGCGCGGGGCGATCCGCTTGGCGCGCTGAAGCGGGTCGCGCTGCGTGACGATGCGGCTGCGCTGGCCCTGCGCGGCATCGCGATCGCTCAGCTCGGCGATCTCGGCCGCGCCAGGGCACTTTTGCGCCGCGCGGCGCGCGCGTTCGGCCCGCAAGAGGCCGTTGCCCGGGCGCGGTGCATCGTCGCGGAGGCTGAGATCGCCTTTGTCTCGCGCGACCTTGCCTGGCCCGCGAAGGCACTCGAATCGGCCTGGGCAACGCTGGAAGCGCGCGGCGACCATATCAACGCCGTGCATGCCGGTACGCTCGAGGCACGGCGGCTGCTCCTGCTCGGCCGTCTCGACGAGGCCGAACGCATAGTTTCCGGACTCGGCTCGGCCGCGCTTCCACCGGTGTCCAAGGTTGCGCTGGAGCTGGTTGCCACCGGCATCGCGATCCGGCGGCTGCGGACGGGTGCAGCGCGCGCCGCCCTCGCCCGGGCCGAGCAGGAAGTACGCGCCGCGAACATCCCCGCGCTGACGGCGGAGGTGGAGAACGCCGCCGCCGTGCTGAGCCGGCCGGCGGCACGCCTTATCGCACACGGACGAGAGCGCCCTCTCTTGCTCGATGAGGTCGAAGCCCTGCTGGCCCCGGGCAGACTCGTCGTCGACGCCTGCCGCAATGTCGTGAGGAACGGGAGCGTGTCGGTCTCGCTCGTGACGCGTCCCGTCCTGTTTGCGCTAGCTCGGGCGCTGGCGGAGTCGTGGCCCGCAGATGCGGCGCGCGGCGCGCTGCTCGCCCGCGCCTTCCGGGCAAAGCACGCCGATGACTCCCACCGGGCCCGGCTGAGGGTCGAAATCGGCCGACTCCGCGCGGAGCTTCGGGAGCTGGCGGAGGTGCGCGCGACCCAGCGGGGCTTTGCGCTCGTGCCGAGCAACGCCAGCGAGGTGGTCGTGCTGGCGCCGCCCGTCGAACAGCGCCATGCTGCCGTGCTTGCCGTCCTCGCCGACGGCGAGTCCTGGTCGAGTTCGGCCCTAGCGCTGGCGCTTGGAGCCAGCCCCCGCACGGTGCAGCGCGCGCTCAATGATCTTGCGGCCGCGGGCGAGGTGCAGTCCTACGGCCGCGGACGCGCAAGGGTGTGGACGATCCCGACCGTGCCCGGTTTCCCGACCGTTTTGTTACTCCCCGGGCCGCTGCCGAGCGACTAGACTGGACGCATGAAACGATCCCAGGCCGAAATCCTCCGGGAGTTTGGACCCTTTTCCGGGGCCGACCACGTGCATGGTGTCACCTTCGACGGCCGGCAGGTGTGGTTTGCGACGGGCGACAGGCTGATCGCCATCGACCCGGAGAGCGGAAATCCGCTGCGATCCATCGATGTCGCCGCTCATGCGGGAACGGCTTTTGATGGCGAGCATCTGTTCCAGATCGCCGAGGATCGCATCCTGAAGATCGATCCACGGACCGGCCGCGTGATTTCCAGCATCCCGGCACCCGGCAACGGCGGCGACTCGGGACTGGCCTGGGCCGAAGGAATGCTCTGGGTGGGGCAGCATCGCGGCCGCAAGATCCACCAGGTCGATCCCGAGACGGGCGCCGTCCTGCGCACGATCGAATCGAACCGTTTCGTCACCGGTGTCACCTGGGTCGACGGCGAGTTCTGGCATGGCACCTGGGAGAACGGCGAAAGCGACGTCCGGCGAATCGATCCGCAAACGGGAGAAGTGCTGGAGCAGCTCGCGTTCCCACCCGAGGCAGGCGTGTCCGGCCTGGAGTCCGACGGCGCCGATCGCTTCTTCTGCGGCGGTGGCAACAGTGGCAAGGTGAGGGTCGTCCGCCGGCCGAAGCGGGCCGCCGGGTAGACGCAACGGACGGCGTGCACAATCGATTGTGCGGCCGGCGCGGGTACGGTTCTGTTATCGCCACCGTCCGGACACGGGCGCAGCTCGGCCGCTTCAAAACCTTCCGGTCACCATCGCTCGAGATAGTTTCACCGCGTCGTAGGGAGCGCGCCCGCCGCGGCGTATCATCCTTTGAAGTCGCGCATTCACCAGACTTCCGGGGAGATCCGCATGAAGACCATCTTGTCCTTGTTCGCAGTCACGTCGATCTTGACAGTGGCCGCGACGACCCACGCCGATGCCGTCGTCTACTGCAAGTACATCGGCTGGCCCAAGGGCTGCGTCGCCAAGCCCGGCGTCGTCTATGCGCCGCCGCCTCCGACGGTGGTCGTCACCCCGGCTCCGGTGGTGGTAACGCCCGGCGTCGGTGCGCCCGGGGTGGGCGTGCGCCCGGGCACACCGATGAACCGCGGCGGCCCCGTCAACCGGGTCGGCCGCCGCTGACAGTGCCGCATTCCATCTGAGCCGAGTACCGCCGGGGAGACAGCAGTGGCGGCATGCGGTTGAACCATCCGCGGCATTCCGTCATATTGCCGGAACACCGACGGATTGTTCGACCATTGCCGTGACCCATCCTTCCGGGCGAGCGCCCAAAGACGACCTCGACCGCCGCCTGCTCGCGCTGCTGCAAAGCAACGCCCGCCTGCCAACCTCCGAGATCGCGCGCAAGCTCGGGATTGCGCGCTCGACCGTGCACGAGCGGATTGCACGTATGGAACAGACCGGCGTCATCGCCGGCTACACCGCGCTGCTCGCGCGCCGCCCGGACAGCGACAGCGTCCAGGCGTTGGTCATGCTCGCGGTCGAACAGCAGCAGATGCGCGACACGATCAAGCGCCTCGAGACCTTTCCCGAGATCCGCAGTTGCCTCACGGTTTCCGGAGAGTTCGACGTCTTCCTCGTGGTTGAGGCACCGCGGCTCGACGACCTCGACGAAGTGCTCGACGACATCGCCACGGTCCCGGGCGTGCGGCGGTCGCGCTCCTCGATCGTGCTCGCGCGCAAGTTTGACCGCGGGCATGTCCTCAGTCACGAGGCGCTGGGACCGAAACAATAGGACCTGCCCGGCGGAGCGCGGCTTGCGAACGCCCCTCGCCGGACATCCGCCTTCTTGCGAGCGATCCACCCGGCTTCGGCAAAGTGTCGGCCGCAGCCAACGGCTGCCTCACGTTAGAGACAACCGGCACCTCCCGAGAGCCAACAAGATCCTTTCGTCAAAATACCGATTTTTCCGTCGATATGACGTCGTAGGCACATACATCCGCTATTCTGTCCGCTAAACCGCGAACCTGACGGCGGGTACCCTGAGACTTAAACGGACCTCTGCAGGAGAATCGTCATGACACTGCGTCTCACCCCGTCCTGGCCTGTCCTGGTCGTCGGCGCCGGCAAGATCGGTCGGATGATGGCCGTGCTCCTGGCGCAGTCCGGGGATTACGACGTCACCCTCGCCGACCGCGACGACGCAGCGCTTGCCACGGCCGCGCGGCCGGGGATCAAGACACTGGCCATCGATGTCGCCGACGAGAATGCTCTGATTGCAGCGCTGACCGGCAAGCGCGCTGTACTTTCGGCCGCACCGTTCTTTCTCACGCCCGTGATCGCGAGAGCGGCGAAACGGGCCGGCACTCACTATCTCGATCTCACGGAAGATGTCGCTTCAACGCGGACGGTGAAGGCACTCGCCGAAGGCGCTGCGACGGCCTTTGCACCACAGTGCGGCCTGGCGCCGGGCTTCGTTTCGATTGCCGGCCATGCGCTCGCGAGCCAGTTCGACGTGGTTGACAGCCTGACTTTGCGCGTCGGTGCCCTGCCCCGGTTTCCGACCAACGCACTCAAGTACAACCTCACCTGGTCGACCGATGGGCTGATCAACGAGTATTGCAACCCGTGCGAGGCCATCGTCGACGGCGAGGCCGTCCGGGTCGCACCGCTCGAAGGCTACGAGACCTTCTCGCTCGACGGCGTCGACTACGAAGCCTTCAACACTTCGGGTGGGCTCGGCTCGCTGGCCGAAACGCTCGCGGGCCGTGTCCGCAACCTGCGCTATCTCACCGTGCGCTACCCCGGCCACCGCGACATCATGCGCCTTCTGCTGCAGGACCTCGGCCTGCGCCACCGCCGCGACCTGATGCGCGACGTGTTGGAGACCGCAGTCCCAACCACGCGGCAGGACGTCGTCCTCGTCTTCATCACCGCCTCCGGCCGAATTGCCGACCGGCACGAGGAGATGTCTGCCGTCTATCGCGTCACGGCGCAGGACCTTGCCGGCGAGACATGGAGCGCGATCCAGATCACCACGGCAGCCGGCATTTGCGCCACACTCGACCTGCTGCGCGACGGCACCCTTGCCGACAGCGGCTTCATCCGGCAGGAGGCGATCCCGCTCGATCGATTCCTGGAGAACCGCTTCGGCGCCCTTTATGCCGCCAGCGGAGCGCATGCAGCCCGCGGCGCGGGGATGGCCGGCGACCGGCGCGTGGCCTGATCTCGACCGCAGGACTTGCAGGCGCTAAGCCCGCGACAGGATGTCGCGGGCTGCATTTTCGCTGCGATCGGGGAAACAATAGAGAGTTTCTGCCCACGACTTGCCGTATTGATTGCCCGTTCCTCTATACTTGCCATGGGTTGACCCGGTTTTGATCGGCAAGGAAGGAGACGCACCGGCATGTTCGAGGGGATGAACCTGGTGATTCTGATCGCCGCGGGTCTGATCGCGGTTTCGGTGCTCACCAGTCTCGTCAGCTTCCGGGTTGGCGCTCCCTTGCTGCTGGTCTTCCTGATCGTCGGCATCCTTGCCGGCGAAGACGGGGTGGGCGGCATCGTCTTTGCCGACGCAAGCACGGCCTATTTCATCGGCTCGATCGCGCTCGCCTTCATTCTGTTCGATTCGGGATTCGAGACCCGGTTCTCGACGCTGCGGCTCGCTGCCGGTCCAGCGTCAGTCCTGGCAACCGTCGGCGTGGCTGCAACCGCGGGCCTGGTCGGCGCGGCCGCGCATTACATGCTCGGCTGGAGCTGGGCCGACGGCCTGCTTCTCGGTGCGATCGTCGGATCGACCGACGCGGCCGCCGTCTTCTTCCTGCTCCGGGTCGGCGGCGTCCACTTGCGCGAAACGATCTCGGCGACGCTCGAAGTCGAGTCCGGGTCCAACGACCCGATGGCAATCTTCCTCACGATCACGCTGGTCAACCTGATCGCGGTCGGGGCGATGGACGACATGCCGGCCGTGACGCTCGCGATCGAGTTTGCCCGGCAGATGGGGCTTGGCCTCGTCGCGGGCGTCGCCGGCGGCTATGTCATCGTCCAGGTTGTCAATCGAATCGATCTGGAGCCGGCGCTTTACCCGATCGTGGTGCTGGCGCTCGCGCTGGTGCTGTTTGCTGCCACCTCGATGCTGGGCGGCAGCGGCTTTCTCGCGGTCTATTGCGCTGGCATCCTGTGCGGCAATGTCCGGATCAGGCAGGAGCCGGCGCTCAAACGCTTCCAGGGCGGCATGACCTGGCTCGGGCAGATCGGCATGTTCGTCACCCTCGGCCTGCTTGCGACGCCGTCCCATTTCGCCGAGGTGCTCGTGCCCGGCCTGGTGCTTGCCTTCGTCCTGATCTTCGTCGCCCGCCCGTTCGCGGTCTGGCTCTGCCTGCTGCCCTTCAATTTCACCCGCGCGGAGTCGGCCTTCGTCGCCTGGGTCGGCCTGCGCGGCGCCGTGTCGATTCTGCTCGCCATCATCCCGCTGATTGCACGGCTCGAGAACGCTCAGGCGATCTTCAACATTACCTTCCTGATCGTGCTGACCTCGCTCATCCTGCAGGGCTGGACGATCCGGCCGATGGCGCGCTGGCTTAAGCTCGTGGTGCCGCCCCGGCTCGGGCCGGTCGAGCGCATGGAATTGGAGCTGCCCGGGGGCGACCACCACGAACTCGTCGCCTACCGCGTCCATCCCGAGAGCGCCGTTGCCCGCGGCCAGCGCGTGCCACGCTGGGCACGTCCTGTGCTGATCCTGCGCGACGGCCGCTCGCTGCGGCTGCAGAAGGCCGGCCGGCTGGCCGCGGGCGACCGGGTCTACATTCTGACCACGCCCCGCCAGATCCCGGCGCTCGACGCCCTTTTCGCCGGTCCGGCCGAAGGAGCTCACGACCCGGCACTTTTCGGCGACTTCCCGCTCGACCCCGAGGCCAAGGTTGCCGACATCGGCAAGATCTACGGCTTCAAGGTCGCCCACAATGACGGCGATCTCACTCTCCGCGAGCTGATGACGCGAGAACTCGGCGACGACGCCGAGCCGACCGACCGCGTGCCGTACGGCAACATCGACTTTGTGGTGCGGGCCATCGGCGAGAACCACGTCATCGAGGAAATCGGCCTCGGCGTCGAACAGACCGTGACCCAGCAGCCGAACCTGCCGTTCTTCTTCTCCCTTGGCGACATCAAGAACTTCTTCCGCCGGCGCTACCGCCGCATCAAGCGTGCCCGCGCCCGCAAGAAGGTGCTCAAGCGCCGCCCTGCCGGCCCCGCGGCCCAGGAGGCGGCGGAGGCGTCAGCAGCAAACGGGGTTTCGGCCGAGTCCCCCGCCGACGATGCACGCGCCGCCGAGGCCTCGCCCCGGTCGGAGGAGCCGGCCCGGCCCGAGGAAGACAAGACCGCCGCGGCCAGAGCCGATATGGCTTCGTGAGACGCCGAGACTCCTTTCTCAGCCATTCCGTTTCCGAAAGCGCTCGCGCAGGCCGTCGCAGGAGTCGTTCACCGACACCCTGGGCGTGAACCACAGGAAGGCGTAGGGCGCGGCGCCTCCGACCGCCTGCGGCAGGTAGTGCGACGGATCGGGCCGGTCCGGATCGACCTCGACGAAGGCCACAGCGAGGATCCGGGCCGACGGCATGCGCCGGGCAAGGTAGACCGGAACGGCCGTGTCGGCCCGCACGTGCCCTGAGCCAGCGATCAACACGGCACCGCCCCCTTCCGCCGGCGCGGCCTTCGCCGCCGCAATCAGGCTGTCGGCAAGCGTCGCATCCCGGAACCGCTGAACGGCCTCCATCGGCCCTAGAGCGTCCGGCGGTACGAGCCCACAATGACCCTCGGACAAGGCGCGCTGCATGGCCTGGGTGTCGGCCTCGTTCGGCACAACATCAAGCCCCAGGCGGGACCGCTCCTCCGGCGCGAGAACGGCAAGCCCCTCCCGGCCAACATTCCGGCGCTCGTCCGGCACCGGATCGCCGGCATGAATGCTGAGCCCGGCCGGCAAGGCCGCCTCCAGGATCGGCTGGTAGAGCGTCCAGTCCGGCCAGCCGGTCTGGGACCACCCGACGGCGTCGCCAAAGCCTGCGGCATCCTGTGGTGCGGCGCGGAGATGGGCATCGATGCGGTCCTGAACGTCGCGGCTGATCATCTCGAACACCACGGCCGGCCGGCGACCTCCGGCGACGAGCTCGCCGATCAGCCATGCCTGAAGGGTGTGGTGATCGGGATTGGTATGAATCTCGCCGAGCAGTACGAAATCGGCGGCGACCGCCGCATCGACCAATTGTTCAGGCTCCACCAAGTGGCCGTCGGCCACCGACCAGATCCGGCCGACAAGCAGATGATCGGCAAGATGCTGCGATCTGAATGCCGGCGGTTCGGCCGCTTGCGCCGAAAGGCCGACAAGAACGAAAAGCAGCACCATCAGCGCTTTGCCGCGCATGAGATCACTCCTCTCCGGGACGGCGGGATGCCGCCGGCCCCGCCACTATGCGTGGCCGCCCGCGGCGGCACCAGTCGAGCGGCCGGTCTGCTTCAGCCCAGCGCGAGAAAGCAGAAGCGCACCAGCCGGGTCAAAAGCGCCTCCTGACTCTGCACGCCTGGCTCCAGTGCGGCTTCATGGAGCCGGTCGACCAGACGCCGCGCCTCTCACTCCAATTCATCAACTCCGCCCCCGACCCGGCCTGCCGCCCTGCCACCCCCAAATGGGGGATGCAAGCCATCTGCGCCTATGGCAGATTATGAAAGTTACCAACAAGTGTTCGCATTCATACCTTTGTGGCATACGGCATTGCTAGCGAACCCTGCGGCAGGTTTTCTGCCGTCTCACGCGTTGCCGAGAACATTGGCAAACGCATGAACCTCACGGCCGGCGACACAGCCGGCCTTTTTTTTTGCCTGCGCCGAAGCGGGTGCGAGCACACCCTTCGTTGCTGCCGCAACGCTGTCAGCAGCGGGCTGCTATCACGGACTGCAGCGGCGGCCATTCCGGCGCGCCCGCCAGGAGAGCAGCCATGACCAGAAGATGCATCGAATTCGTCGTGTACAAGGTCGGGAACCCGGAGACTGCAGGTCCTGCCCGGCGCGAGGCGATGGAACTCATCAAGGACTTCCCCGGCTTCCGCTCCTGGACCGCGCTCAGCAGCCTCGAGTCGGCCGATGCCTTCCTCGATCATGTCGAATGGGCGGACCTGGCGACGGCGCGCGCCGCGGCAGAGACCGTCATGACCGATGACCGCTTTGCCCCGTTCCGGGCCGAGATTGCCGAGGTGATCCACATGGGCCACTTCACCGTGGAGGCTGCGGTGCAGCGTGGATTGGTCGGCGCGGCGGTGGCATGATGCAGGCGCGAAGGGGGCCGCGCCAACACCCGTGAGGACCACCATGGACCGCCGCCACGTCGCCTTCTTGCGAGGAGTGGGCCCAGCAAAGAAGGCACCTGGAGACGCCCTCAGCCAGTGCTTCGAGGCCGCGGGCTATAGGGCGGTCCGCCCGGTGCTGGCGACCGGGAACGTGATCTTCGCGCCGCCGGAGGACGAAGCCGCCCCTGCAGCTGCCGATATCGAGACGCTGCTCGAATCCTGTCTCGGCCGACATTTCCCGGTGGTTCTGCGCAGCGCCAGCGATATCGCCGCGATGATGGCGGCCGCACCGTTCAAGGACCTCGACCTCACCCGGCAGACCCGGCTCGTCTGCATGCTGCCGGACGATGCCGGAACGGCGGGAGGGATGCCGCGGACATCGCCCGAAGACGGGTTCCGGTTCGCCGGCCGATCCGGCCACAATCTTTTCCTTGTCCGCGACAACGACCGTGTTGGCACGCCGCAGATCATGGCCTTTCTCGACCGGCGTTTCGGCAAGAGGGTTACAACCCGCAACTGGAGCACGATCGAAAGGATTGCGGCGCTGCTGGGCTGAGCTGCCGCCTAGATCCAGCGCCGGACCCGGTCGCGATAGGCGCGGTAGGCGTCGCCAAAGACCTCTTCCGCCGCCTTCTCCTCGAACGGAATGTACCAGGCGTTGGCGACGAGGAAGAACAGGGCCACGAACACCAGGGTAGCCACCGCGTTGAGCAGAATCGCCGCGCCGAGCAGCAGAACGGCAAAGCCGAGATAGATCGGGTTACGGGAATAGGCGAAGACGCTGTTCGTCACCAGCGACCGCGGCCGCCGGAAGGTGTTGATCTCCGTCCCGGCCGCCCTGATCGCCAGCGAGCCGGCGAAAATCAGGCCGACGCCGGCGAGGAGCACCAGCACGCCGAAAAAGTGGAACGGCGGCGGCAGGATCGCCGGCGCGGGAGCGAGAACTGCCACCATGACCATCGCGATCAGGAGCAGCGCTACGAGAACCGGGGGAAGCAGCCATTTCATCGGACATCTCGGCGGGACCAGCAGAGCCCATGATAATAAACGTTTTCCGCTGTTTCAGCTCGCCTGCCGTAACGAAAAAGCGGCGCCGAAGCGCCGCTCTCGAACCCGGTTGCCGTCGATATCCCTCACCGCATTGTCGGAATGACGAATTCCGCACCTTCCTTGAGGCCGGACGGCCAGCGGGCCGTCACCGTCTTGGTGCGGGTGTAGAAGCGGAAGGCGTCCGGGCCGTGCTGGTTGAGGTCGCCGAAGCCGGACTTCTTCCAGCCGCCGAAGGTGTGATAGGCGAGCGGCACCGGGATCGGCACGTTGATGCCGACCATGCCGATGTTGATGCGGCTGGCGAAGTCGCGCGCCGTGTCGCCGTCGCGGGTGAAGATCGCGGTGCCGTTGCCGTATTCGTGACTCATCGGCAGGTCGAGCGCTTCCTCGTAGGTCTTGGCGCGTACCACCGACAGCACCGGGCCGAAGATCTCGGTCCTGTAGATCTCCATGTCTTTGGTGACGTGGTCGAACAGGCAGCCGCCCATGAAGAAGCCGTTCTCGTAGCCCTGCATCTTGAAGTCGCGGCCATCGACGACCAGCTTCGCGCCTTCCTTGACGCCCTGGTCGACCAGGCCGCGGACGCGCGCGAGCGCCTCCCTGGTGACCAGCGGCCCGAAATCGACGTCGTTGCCGGCGGTGTAGGGCCCGATCTTCAGGCTCTCGACCCGCGGCGCCAGCTTGCTGATCAAGGCGTCGGCCGTCGCCTCGCCGACCGGAACCGCAACGGAAATTGCCATGCAGCGCTCGCCGGCCGCGCCGTAGCCTGCACCCACCAGCGCGTCGACCGCCTGATCCATGTCGGCATCGGGCATGATGATCATGTGGTTCTTGGCACCACCGAAGCACTGCACCCGCTTCCCGGCCGCACAGCCGCGCGAATAGACATAGTGGGCGATCGAGGTCGAGCCGACGAAGCCCACGGCCTGGATGACCGGATGGTCGAGGATGCCGTCGACGGCTTCCTTGTCGCCGTTGACCACATTGAGCACGCCTTCCGGCAGACCGGCCTCGATCATCAACTCGGCGAGCATGATCGGCACGGACGGATCACGTTCAGACGGCTTCAGGATGAAGGCATTGCCGGCTGCGATCGCCGGGCAAAACTTCCACATCGGGATCATGGCCGGGAAGTTGAACGGCGTGATGCCGGCAACGACGCCGAGCGGCTGGCGCATCGAATACATGTCGATGCCGGGGCCGGCCCCTTCGGTGAATTCACCCTTGAGCAGATGCGGCGCGCCGATGCAGAATTCGGCCACTTCCAACCCGCGGATCACGTCGCCCTTGGCGTCCGGCAGGGTCTTGCCGTGCTCGGACGACAGCACCTCGGCGAGCTTGTCCATGTCACGATGCAGGAGATCAACGAAGCGCATCAGGACGCGGGCGCGGCGCTGCGGGTTGGTCGCGGCCCAGGCGGGCTGCGCGGCCGCGGCATTCTCGACGGCAGCATTGAGCTCCGCCGCGCTCGCCAGCGCCACTTTCGCCTGTACCTCGCCGGTCGCCGGATTGTAGACGTCGGCGAAGCGGCCGGAGGTGCCCTCGACCCGCTTGCCGCCGATGAAATGCCCGATGGTCCTCATGACCGTTTCTCCCTTGTCGCTGCGGTTGCCCGCGATCCCTTTCAGGGTCGCCTTTGTCTTGCGCTATATTTTTTGTCGCTTCAACAACCGCTCTCACGCATCCGATGTGCGCATATTATAGTGCCTCCCATGGACTGGGACGATCTTAGACTGTTTCTCGCCGTGGCGCGCTCCGGCCAGATCCTGGCGGCGGCGCGCAGGCTCGACCTCAACCATGCTACCGTTGCCCGGCGCCTCAGCGGACTGGAACAGGCGCTGAAGGTCAAGCTGGTGGACCGCCGCACCACCGGCTGCCTGCTGACGGAGGCCGGCGAGCGGCTGCTGGCCCGGGCCGAGCGGATCGAGGCGGAGCTGATCGCCGCCAGCGCGGAAATCGGCGGTGCCGACGTCGCGGTATCCGGCACCGTACGCATCGGGGCGCCTGACGGATTTGGCGTCGCCTTCCTGGCGCCGCGGCTCGGCGCCCTCAGCGAGCGCCACCCTGACCTGACGCTGCAGCTGGTGCCGGTGCCGCGCGCCGTGTCGCTGTCGCGGCGCGAGGCCGACATCGCTATTACCGTCGAGCGGCCGGAGCACGGCCGGCTCGTCGCCAGAAAGCTGGTCGACTACGAACTGGCGCTTTATGCCAGCAAGGATTATCTCGCCCGCGCCGGCGTGCCCGAGGCTCCGACGGACCTGCGCGACCACGCGCTCGTCGGCTATGTCGAGGATCTGGTCTATGCCGCCGCCCTCGCCTATGCGCCGGAGATCGATCGCAGCTTCGTGCCGCGGTTCGAGATCGCCTCGGCGCTTGGCCAGACCGAGGCGGTCCGCGCCGGGGCCGGTATCGGCATCCTGCATTCGTTCATCGCACGTGCGGATCCGAACCTCGTCCAAGTTCTGCCGGAGCGCACGATCCGGCGGGCCTACTGGCTTGTGGTGCATGAAAGCGTTCGCGACCTCCGCCGCGTCCGCACCGTCGCCGACTTCATTGCCGAACAGGTCGAACGCGAAAGGGCGGCCTTCGGCTAGGCCGCAGTCACGCAGCAACCGGGGGGTGGACAAATCTGCCCGCTCGGGCTCTACACTGGCGGCCTGATCGAAACCCGGCGAACGGACCGCCCCATCCTCCAGCCTTTCATCGGACCGTCATGACCTCGACGACCTCCACGCCGACGGCCCCGGCCAGCCGCGCGCGCCATCGCCTCGCCGTCTCTGGCCTCTTTCTGATCAACGGCTTCATGGTCGGAAGCTGGGCGCCGAAGATCCCGGAGCTCGGCGCACGGCTCGCCATCCCAGAAAGCGTGCTCGGCCTGATGATCCTCGCCTTCGGCGTCGGATCGCTTTGCATGATGCCGCTGATGGGGCCGCTGATTGCACGGTACGGCTCGACGCGACCGGTGAAGGTCGCCGCGGTGCTCGTGGTACCGATCCTGCTCCTGGTGTCGCTCGCGCCGTCGGTGGTCACGGCGGCGATGGCGCTGTTCCTGCTCGGCGGCTTCGTTGGGGCAATGGACATCGCGATGAACGCCAATGCCGTTGAGGTGGAGCGCCGGCTCGGTCGGGCAATCATGTCCTCGAGCCACGGCTTCTGGAGCCTCGGCGGCTTTCTCGGCTCGGCCGGTGGCGGCGTCGTAATCGCCGCTTTGGGCGACCGCTGGCACGGCCTGATCGTCGCCCTCGTCGGTGGCGCCCTGCTTGCCGCGCTCTGGTCGCGGATCTATGAGGACCGGCCTCACCCCGATGCTCCGCACCATCCGGTGCGTTTGCCGCGATCGGCGCTGCCCTACATCGTCGGCCTGATGGCGCTGTTCTCGATGGTGCCGGAAGGCGCCGTGCTCGACTGGGGCGCGCTCTACCTCCGTCAGGCCTTCGATGCGCCGGTGGTCACCTCCGGACTCGCCTTCGGCGCCTTCGCCGCCACCATGGCCGCCACCCGCTTCGCCGGTGATGCGGTGCGCAACCGGTTCGGCGCTGTCTTGACGCTCCGGGCCTCCGCCCTGATCGCCTTCTTCGGCATTCTCGCTGCCGGCCTGGCACCGAATGCGGTGGTGGCCATCACCGGCTTCGCCTTTGCCGGCATCGGTATCGCCAACATGGCGCCGATCGCCTTCTCCGCGGCGGGCAACCTGCCGGGGCTTGCGCCGGGGATAGGCCTGTCACTCGTCACCACGATGGGTTATTCGGGCCTGCTCGCCGCGCCGCCGGTGATCGGTTTCGTCGCGGAGCATACCGGCTTCTCACCCGTGTTCATCGCCCTGGCCTTCCTGCTTGTCGTCGTCTTCGCCGGCTCCTCCGCGGCACGCCACGCCGACCTGATCCGCTCGTAGCGCCCGGCCACCTCTCCGCAAGCCCCAGGCAAGATCGCGCCTGCAAAGTGATGACGATCTCAGGTCGCTCCTGGATCTGACGCCTCCCTGTCATGAGACCTTGCCCGGGCCCCGCGCCCGGGCTTTTTTCCCGGACTCCCAAGCGAAGACGGCTCGCACGACAATTGCCTTGCCGACTACACTCGCTTTCGCGATGGATTAATACTCCCTATATTCTTTGATATCTTGAAATAAAGCTTAACGATATTATATTTATCTTTTAATTATGCTTTAATTGAATCAGTTTGCGGCAGTACGCACTACTACGGAACTAGAGAAAAATTGTTTCTTATTTTTCGGGCAACTTGTACGGACCCGTCCGGCTTCCCATATACGGGCCGCCACGGCTCCGGGCCCCTCTGGCAGGAGACGCCGTCTCTCCTGTGATGTCGGAGCTGCCATCGGCGCGGACGGCCGGCGGACACCGCCTTGGAATATCTGCATATTGCAACGCTCGGCAAGCCTCTCTGGATGTGGGGCGGCTTCCTGCTGCTCATTCTCGGCCTGCTCTGCTTCGATCTCGGCATCCTGCATCGCAGGTGCCATGCGATCGGAATCAAGGAAAGCCTGAAGCTCACCACCTTCTACGTCGTGCTCGGCGCGGCCTTCTCGATTTGGGTCTGGTGGATGATGGGGGATGCGGCCGCACTCGCCTATCTGACGGGCTTCGTGGTCGAGAAGAGCCTGGCGATGGACAACATCTTCGTCATCGCCATGATCTTTGCCTATTTCGGCATCCCGCGCGCCTACCAGCACAAGGTGCTCGTCTACGGCATCCTCGGCGTCGTGCTCCTGCGCGGCGTCATGATCGTGCTCGGCGCCGGCCTGATCGCGCATTTCGAATGGATTCTCTACCTCTTCGCCGCCTTCCTGGTTCTAACCGGCATCAGGATGATGGTGGCGGGAGACGACACCTACGATGTCGCCAGCAATCCGCTGCTCAAGCTGATGCGCCGGCGGCTGAACGTCACGGACAGGCTCCACGGCGAACGCTTTTTCGTGCGGTTGCCGGCACCGGACCGGCCGCGCGGTCGCCTGTTCGTCACGCCGCTGCTTCTTGCGCTCGTGCTCGTTGAGATCGCCGACGTGATCTTCGCGGTCGACTCGATCCCCGCGATCTTCGCGATCACGACAGATCCCTATATCGTGTTCACCTCGAACATCTTCGCCATCCTGGGGCTGAGGGCGCTCTATTTCGCGCTCAGCGCCATGATGCACCGCTTCGATTACATGAAATATGCGCTGGCGGTGGTGCTGGTCTTCATCGGCGGCAAGATCTTCGTGACCGACATGCTCGACATCATCGACATTCCCGCCGGCGTGTCGCTGCTGGTCACGCTCGCCATCTTGTCGGCCGGGCTTGCGGTCTCGCTCTGGAAGACGCGGAGCGGACAGGAGGAGGCTGCAGGGGAGAAGGACGCGTCGGCGGCCACCCGGTGAGGGCTGGCGGTTAGCGATTGCTTCCGCCGCCAACTCAACTGACCGAAACCTCCCCTGGTTCTGGCGTAGCCTCCCTCGCCGGCTGCCTTTCCTTGAGCGTCAACCGCGCATCCACAGGCCCGCCGGCCGTCAGCTCAAGCCCGGTAAGTCGGCGGTCGAGGTGTTTCGCCCGCCAGACAAGCAGCTTCTCCGCATAGCGCAGCCGCATCGGCAGGTAGGCCGGATCTTCGGCGACATTGCGGGTCTCGTCAGGATCAGCAGCAAGGTCGAACAGCACCGGCGACAGGCCGGCAAAATGAACGTACTTGACGTCGGCGTCGCGGATCACGGCGAGATTGCAGGCGTCGAGATCGAGCCCGAGATCCTTCTGCGCTGCGCCGCTCGCCACCTCGCGGAAATCGAATTCCCAATGCGCCGCATCGCGCCAGTCGGAAGGCGCCTCGCCGTCAAGGAACGGCGTCAGGGCCTGGCCGTCAAGCCAACCGACTGGATCCAGCTCCAGCGCCTCGAGCACGGTCGGCATGACGTCGACCGATTCGGTGAAGGCCTCGACCGTGCTGCCATGGGCTGCGGACTTGCGCGGATCGCGGACGATGAGCGGCACGTGATAGCTCTCGTCGTAGAAGCCGAGCTTGGAGAAGAGCTGGTGGTCTCCCATCATCTCACCGTGGTCGGAGGTCAGCACGATCAGCGTTCGCTCCCAGGCGCGGTGCCGCTTCAGCCCGGCAACAATGCGCCCGATCTGGGCATCGACCTCCGAGACCATGCCCCAGTAGGTCGCCCGGATCTGCCGCTTAACCCCCTCTCCCCAGTCGGAGATCGGCCCGCTCGCGCCCCGGACCAGGCTCTTCTTGTCGAGGATCTTCTGCGCATAGGCGAGGAAGGGATGATCCTTCGCCGCCTCTTCCGCCGTCGCCGCCCCCTTGAATGCCGGCCCGTCCTCGGGGCGGTACATCGAGGCATAAGGCTCGGGCACGATGAAGGGCGGATGCGGCCGGATGAAGCTCAGATGGGCGAACCAGGGCCGTTCGCCATCCTGCTCCGACAGCCAGCGCAGGAATTCCTGTGTCAGAAAGGCGGTCTCCGTTTCCTCGGCGGAATAGACCGGAGGCTTGCCGGACGGAGGATCGGCCGGTCCCTGGTCCGGCAGCCAGATGTCGTGCGCGGCGTCGGGCAAGGTGTGGCCGCGCGCCTCAAGCCAGGACAGCCAGGGCCGATGATCCTCCGGCACGCGCACGCGGACGCTCATGCCCGGCAAGATGCCTTCGTAGGTTCCCAACCACGGATCGTCGCCGGAAACGGTGCGCGGATCCACCGCCTGGTCGGTGTAGCCGAACAGCGTCGGATCGTAGCCGGCGCGGCGTGCGGCGAGCGCGATCGTGTCGTGCCGGGCGTCGAGTGGCGTGCCGTTGCGAACCACCCGGTTCGTCATCTGGTAGAGGCCGGTATAGAGGCAGGCCCTCGCCGGACCACAGGGCGCCGCCTGGCAGAAGTGGTTGAGGAATGCCACGCCGCTCCCGGCGAGGGCGTCGATGTTGGGTGTCCGGACAACCGGATGGCCGGCGACGCCGAGACAATCGCCGCGCCACTGGTCGGCGGTGATCAGGAGGACATTGAGCTTCACGATCGACCCCACGGCAGGCTGAAGCCGCTGCCGTTCCAGAGCTATTTGCTCTCCGCGACGAATGAATGACAAGAGGGGATCTGCCTGTCGCATGCTCGCCCGATGCATCGTCTATGGGCTCGTCGCCGGCCGGGCGCCGGTGTAGGCTGGTCTTCGTTTCCACCAATCCTTGCACGGCACCCCTTCACCAAGGAGATCTCCCGATGACCTGGATGCCCGGAACCGACCCGATTGCCGGCGACCCCGCCTCCTGCGACCTGATCGACGCCATCATCGTGCCGCGCGCCCGCGACATCGGCGGCTTCGAGGTGCGCCGCGCCCTGCCCTCGGCCAAGCGCCAGATGATCGGGCCTTTCATCTTCTTCGATCAGATGGGTCCGGCCGAGTTGCTTGTCGGCGGCGGTCTCGATGTCCGCCCGCATCCGCACATCGGGCTCGCCACGGTGACCTATCTGTTCGACGGCGAGATCCACCACCGCGACAGCCTCGGCACCGACCAGGTGATCCGTCCCGGCGACCTCAACTGGATGACCGCCGGCAAGGGCATCGTCCATTCCGAGCGCGAGGATCCCGAGCGCAAGGCGAGGACCCGCAGCATCTTCGGCATCCAGAGCTGGGTCGCTCTGCCGAAGCATCTCGAGGAGACCGCCCCGGACTTCGAGCATCACGGGGTCGACGCCCTGCCGGTGCTGTCGGATGGCGGCGCCCATGTCCGCGTTATCGCCGGTGAGCTTTACGGCGCACGATCCCCGGTTCGAACGGCGACCGAGACGATCTATGCCGACATCACACTCTTGCCCGGAGGCCGGGTGCCGATCGACGCCGGCCATGAGGAGCGGGCGATCTACACCATGGTCGGCGAGATCGAGATCGCCGGCGACCGTTTCGGCCCGGGCCAATTGCTGGTGTTCAAGCCGGGCGACACGGTGACGGTCACCGCCGGCGAGGACGCCCGGTTCCTGCTGCTCGGCGGCGAGCCGATGGATGGCCCGCGCCACATCTGGTGGAACTTCGTTTCCTCGTCGAAGGAAAGGATCGAGGAAGCCAAGGAGAACTGGAGGCAGCGCCGCTTCGACGTGGTGCCGGGCGACGAGGTCGAGTTCACGCCGTTGCCCTGACCGGAAAGGTACGGCCCGTTCGGCCTGGATGGCATGAAAGCACTCCCGGAGGCGATCAAGGGTGGGCCGACGGAAGCTCCTGCCACTCTGCCGCGCCGATGACATCTGCACCGGTCAGTTCGTGTTCCGGGAAGTCGATGACGACGTTGAGGCGCAGAACCGGCTCTTCCTGGTTGGTAAGCCCCGGGTCCTCGCGGCGCACCGTGAGGCGGACGCCGCGATCGATCAGCGCCAGCGAACGGCCGTCGTCGACCGCTCCATAGAGTTCGGGGGGCCAGTCCCAGCCGTAGCGCTCCGCCACCGCCGTCAGGATACGCCTGAGCGCCTCCTTCGCCCGGCCGACGGTGCGGTGATTGTCGCCGTTGAGCTTGATTCGGACGAAATCGAGCCGCCGCTCGCCGCGCCCGCGCAGGCTGACGAACAGGGTGGTTCGGACTCCGGCAGGAGTCTCGCGGCCGATGCCCACCAGGTCGCTCGCGCACTGCCAATGCCCGTCGCGCACGGGATCGGGAGCCCAATCGGACATCGGCACGCCGAATTCCTCGATCACGTTGCAGAGGTCGCGCGGATCACCGGCGAAAACGCGCACGAAAAATGCCTCGGCATCGACCTCGGGCTGGGTCAGACGGGCAGCGACGCCATCGGGCAAGGCAGCGAGCGGATCCGACGGCAACGCGGCCGCGACCTCACCTTCGGACGCGTGCTCGGAAGGCGGCGAAACAACGATGGGGACGACAAGCGCCACACCAAGGGCCAGCGCGACGGCGCCGGCACACACGGCCGCGACGCGGCGGAGCCGCTGACGCAGGACCAGCGCACGATTGGCGCGCTCCCCGGCGGCGGCTGGGTCGGGTTCGGTGACGTCGTCGCTCCACCGCACCGGCATCGGCGTCGCTTCCGTTCCGCTTCAGGATCGCAGCAGGTCCGCGCGACCCACTGGAAAGCCCGCCCAGGCTGGTGCACCATGAAGCGTCACGACGTCAAGATCATGGCCCCACCTGTGGAGCAGCCCTATCCTGCCGGAGGCGGATGAGCGGCTCCAGCACATTCAAACGATCGGCGGTTCGGTCAGGCGGCGCTGCACGCCGGAGCCGGCCGCTCCATTCCAGCGGCAGCGGCGCTGCCCGCCCGGAGGCGACATGCAGGAAGCGCTGTTTCGGCGCATCGAGGACAAGCGCGACGATCTGGTCGCACTGACTCAAGATCTGATCCGAATTCCGACCGTCAACCCGCCCGGCGAGGCCTATACGCCCTGCGCCGAATTCATCGGGGAGCGCCTGCGCCGCCGCGGCTTCGAGATCGCCTACATCCGCGGCGAGGACACGCCGGGCGACAGCGCCCGCTACCCACGCACGAATGTGATCGCCCGTCGGACCGGCAATCGACCGGGCCCTTGCGTACATTTCAACTCCCACATCGACGTGGTCGAGGCCGGCCATGGCTGGACCGTCGATCCCTTCGCCGGCGTGGTCCGCGACGGAAAGGTGTTCGGCCGTGGCGCCTGTGACATGAAGGGCGGGCTCGCCGCCTCGATCATCGCGGTGGAGGCCTTGATCGAAGTCGCCCCCGCTCTGCCCGGCGCGATCGAGATCTCCGGCACGGTCGACGAGGAATCGGGCGGCCTCGGCGGCGTCGCCCATCTCGCCAGGCATGGCTATTTCTCCAAGCCGCGGGTCGACCACGTCATCATTCCCGAGCCGCTCAACAAGGAGCGGATCTGCCTTGGCCACCGCGGCGTTTGGTGGGCCGAAATCGAAACGCACGGGTCGATCGCCCACGGCTCTATGCCCTTCCTGGGCGACTGTGCGGTTCGCCACATGGGCGCGGTTCTGCAGCGGTTCGAGGAGAAGCTCTACCCGCTGCTGGCGGAAAAACGCACGGAGATGCCGGTGGTGCCGGAAGGCGCCCGGTCGTCGACGCTCAACATCAATGCGCTGCACGGTGGCCAGCCGGAAGGCTTCGACGGCCTGCCGTCGCCCTGCGTTCCCGACAGCTGCCGCATGGTGATCGACCGGCGTTACCTGATCGAGGAGCACCTTGACGACGTCAAGGCGGAAGTGACGGCGATCCTCGACGAACTTGCCGCCGAACGACCGAATTTCCGCTATTCGATCCGCGACGTGCTCCAGGTGCTGCCGACCATGACCGACCGCGACGCACCGGTCGTGCGTGCGGTCGCCGCCGGCATCGAGGCCGTGCTTTCCCGCGAGCCCGATTTCGTCATATCGCCCGGCACCTACGACCAGAAGCACATTGCGCGCATCGGCCACCTGCACGACTGCATTGCCTATGGGCCCGGCATTCTCGACCTTGCCCATCGGCCGGACGAATTCGTCGGCATTCAGGATATGGTGGACAGCGCCAAGGTGATGGCTCAGGCCGCTCTGGCCTTGCTTTCGGCGCGGCCGTGAGTAGCTCTGGACATCCAGCAACGGCATGGATGCGAACGAAAGGCTTTAGTACCTTGGCATCGCGGTCAGCGTCCGGCGGCGCGATCGTCTTGGTCGAACGCCGCTGATCCAGCAGCGAGAAAGAAGGGGAAGCGATGCGCGCTTGCACAGTGAACGGGTTGAGGGCCGCCGCGGCGGCCCTGTTGATCGGGGCCGGCATCGCCGCAGCCCCGCTTGAGGCCGAGGCCGCGCGAACCGACGTCATCCTCGGCGTCCGGCTCGAGCCGCCGCATCTCGACCCGACGGCGGGCGCGGCCGCGGCCATCGACGAGATCACCTATGCCAATCTCTTCGAGGGCCTGACCCGGATCGACGCAGACGGCGCGGTCCAGCCCTGGCTCGCCGAAAGATGGGAGATCTCGGACGACGGCAGAACCTATACGTTCCACCTCGTCACCGGTGCAAAGTTCCACGATGGCACCGCCTTTGACGCCGAGGACGCCAAGTTTTCCCTCGACCGCGCCCGGGCCGATGATTCGACGAATGCTCAAAAGCCGCTGTTTGCCGGCATCGAATCCGTCGAGGTGGTCGATCCCGCGACGCTCAAGGTGACCTTGAAGCAGCCGGACGGCGGCTTCCTGTTCAACCTCGGCTGGGGCGATGCGGCCATGGTCGCGCCGGAGAGCGCGGAAACCAATAAGGCCAATCCGATCGGCACTGGCCCGTTCAAGTTCAGTCAGTGGGCCAAGGGCGACCGCATCGAACTCGTCAAGAACCCGGATTACTGGGGCGAGCCGGTCCAGCTCGACAAGGTGACCTTCAAGATCATCGGCGATCCCACTGCGGCCATGGCGGCGATGCTGTCGGGTGACGTCGACGCCTTCCCGATCTTCCCGGCGCCGGAGACCCTCGACCAGCTCAAGGCCGATCCGCGTTTTACCATCGCCGTCGGCACCACCGAGGGCGAGACCATCCTGGCCATGAACAACAAGGCCGGCCCGCTCGCCGAAAGGAAGGTTCGGCAGGCGATCTCCCACGCCATCGACCGCCAGGCCGTGATCGACGGCGCCATGTTCGGCTACGGCACGCCGATCGGATCGCATTTCGCGCCGCATCACCCGGCCTATGTCGATCTGACAGGGACCTATCCATACGATCCGGAAAAGGCCAAGGCGCTCCTGAAGGAGGCGGGCTATGAGGACGGCTTCAAGGCCACATTGAAGCTCCCTCCCCCCGACTACGCCCGCCGCGGCGGCGAGATCATTGCCTCCGACCTGAAGAAGGTCGGCATCGAGGTGGAAATCATCCCGCTCGAATGGGCGCAGTGGCTGTCCGATGTTTTCAACGGCAGGAACTTTGACCTGACCATCATCTCGCACACCGAGCCGCTCGACATCGGAATTTATGCCCGCAAGGACTACTACTTCCAGTACGACAACCCCGACTTCGACACGGTGATGTCCGAACTGGAGGCAACCGCAGACACAGACGAGCGCTATGCGCTTTATGGCAAGGCCCAGGAGATCATAGCCGCTGATGCGGTCAACGTCTTCCTGTTCGAGCTCGCCAAGACGGGCATCTGGGACGCCAGGCTCAAGGGCCTTTGGGTCAACGCACCGATCCAGGCGAACGATCTGACCGGGGTGTACTGGGAGGAATAGGCGGAGGCCGCCGCTGCCCCATGCAAAAAAACGGCGCCGCGGTTTGCTCCGCGGCGCCGCTTGCGATTTCCGAGCCGACGGTCGTCAGTCCGGGTCGGCCCCCTCGACCGCCGCGCTGTCGGCGATCTTCCGACGCAGAAGACGGCCGATGAAGAGCGGCAGGATGAAGCCGAGGATGGCGAGAACCCACAGGCCGATCGCGAGCGGCGAGCCCACCAGCACCGACCAGTCGCCGTCGGAGATCTGGATCGCACGCCTGAGGTTCACTTCCATGGAGGTGCCGAGCAGCGTGCCGAGGATAACCGGCACCAGAGGCACGTCGAGCTTGCGCAGCACATAGCCAACCACGCCGAAGCCGACCATGACCATCAGATCGAAGGTCGAACCGGAAATGCCGTAGATGCCGACGAAGGAGATCATGGCGACCGCCGGCATCAGGTAGCGCGGCGGAATCAGGAGCACCCGGACGAACAGCCCGACAAGCGGAATGTTCATCGCCAGCAGCATGAAATTGCCGATGAACAGCGCCGCGATCAGACCCCAGACCACGTCCGGGTTCTGCTGGAACAGCAGCGGTCCCGGCGTGATGTTGAGCGCAAGCAGCATGGCGAGCAGCACCGCCGTGGTGCCGGAACCCGGGACGCCGAGCGACAGCATTGGCACCAGTGCGCCGCCGGCGGCGGCATTGTTGCCGGCTTCGGGGGCCGCAACACCACGAGGATCGCCCTTGCCGAAGGTGCCGTCCTTGTCGGAAAGCCGCTTTTCCATGGAATAAGCCATGAACGAGCCGAGCGAGGCGCCGGCGCCCGGCAGCACGCCGGCAACGAAGCCGAGCACCGTGGACCGCGCCATCGCTCCGGTCGATTGCCGCACCATGGACAAGGGTGCCGTCACCCGGCCGAGCTTGAGCCTGGAGGCATCCGCCTCGCCTTCGCCCTTGTGCTCCAGGAACAGGAACACTTCCGAGATGGCAAAAAGGCCGACAATGGCAATCAGGAAATCGATGCCGTCGTAAAGATGGATCTCGCCGAAGGTGAAGCGCGGTACGCCGATCTGCGGGTCGACGCCGATCGTGGCGATGCCGAGACCGAGGGCGGCGGCGATGGCGGCCTTGGCCTGATTGCGGCTGGCGATGCCGCCCAGCGTGGCGAAGGCCAGCGTGAACAGGACAAAATATTCCGCCGGCCCGAACAGCAGCGCCACCTTGACCAGGAGCGGCGCCAGGAAGACGAGACCGATGGTCGCGAAGAACGCGCCGACGAAGGAGGCGATGCCCGACAGCGCCAGCGCCTCGCCGGCCATGCCCTTGCGCGCCATCGGGTGGCCGTCGAGCGTGGTCATCAGCGCCGGTTCGTCACCGGGGATGTTGAGCAGGATCGAGGAAATGCGCCCGCCGTACATCGCACCGTAGTAGACGCTGGTCAGCAGGATCAGGGCCGGCGTCGCCGGCAGGCCGAGCGTGAAGGCAAGCGGAATCAGGATCGCCACGCCGTTGGATGGCCCGAGCCCGGGCATTGCGCCGATGATCGTGCCGAGAAAGCAGCCCAGGAACGCCAGCAGCAGGTTCTGGAAGGTCAGCGCGACGCCGAAGCCGTCAATCAGGGAATTGATCGCGTCCATGTCCGGTCCCCTCAAAAGCCCCAGGGGCCGCGCGCCAGCGACAGGCCAAGGATCAGATGGAAGATGACGTAGATGCCCACGGCAATCGCGACACCGGCGATGGCGGCCGACAGCGGCCGCGCGCCGAGCCGCCAGCTCAGGATGGCCGAGGCAAGCGCGGTGGCCAGCACGAAGCCGAGCTGTCGCAACACCAGGGCATAGGCGATCATGACGGCCGCGGCGAAGGCGATTTCCAGCAGCCGGCCGACGGCTGGCCACTCCGGCGCAGGATCCGGCCGCACCAGCGGATAGATCCCGCCGAGCGCCAGCACCGTGCCAATAATGTAGGGGAATGCCCTGGGGCCCACCGGGTCGACGATGAAACCGGTTTCGACCCCCGAAGCGGCGACGATGTAGAACCCGGCCAGAATCAGGCAGGCGAGCCCGAAGATCCGGTCGCTCATGGCGCATGCCCTCCCTTGGGGTACGCCTTACTCCGCCTCCCGGATCGGCGCCCCTTCTTATCGAAATCCAATGCGCGTGCAGTTGGACCGCAGTGCCCGGCTCGATCCGGAGATCATACAGCACCCAGCTCACGCAAGTGCTCAGGCCTGCCACCTCACTGCGGCAAAAAAGGCCGGAGCCTTGGCCCCGGCCTTGCGGCTTTGAAGTCGACCTATTTGATGATGCCGATCTCGCGCGAGAGCTCGGCGATCTGGTCGATCTGCTCCTTGACGAAAGTCTGGAACTCGTCGCCGGACAGATCCAGCGGGATCAGTCCGCTGTCGGTCATGATCTTCTCCCATTCGGGCGAGGCGTTGACCTTGGTAATGGCGTCCGACCAGAAGGCATAGGCATCGTCCGACATGCCGCCGGGAGCGTAGAAGCCGCGCCAGTTGGCGCCGTTCACGTCAAGGCCCTGCTCCTTGGCGGTCGGAAATTCAGCGAACTCGCCGGGAAGGCGTTCGGGTGCCAGCACCGCAATGACCTTGATGTCCCCGGAATCGACGAAGCCCTTGGCCTCGGAGATGTCGCCGGTGAAGGCCTTGACGTGACCACCAAGCAGCTGCGTCACGGCCTCGCCGCCGCCGTCGAAGGCGACATACTTGACCTGGCGAACATCGATACCAGCGGCCTTGGCTGCCATCAGCACCTTGAGGTGATCCCAGCCGCCGACCGCGGAGCCGCCGGCCACGGAGACCGACGCCGGGTCCGCCTTCATCTGCTCCAGCAGTTCGGGCAGCGTGTTGACCGGAGAGTCCTTGGCCACGGCGATGACGCCGTAGTCGGTGCCGACGGTGCCGAGCCAGCGCACCTGGTCCATGGTCGAGCCGGGGAAGGCACCCTGCGCAAGTCGCGAGGTCGTCGCCGAGGAGGCGGCCACGATCAGGTTGTTGTCGCTGTTGCGCTTGTTCACGACCTCGGCGAAGGCGACGCCGCCGCCGGCACCGGCCATGTTGACCACCTGCATCGGATTCGGCACCAGCTTGAGGTCGTAGAGCAGCTTGCCGACCTGGCGGCAGGTGAAATCCCAGCCGCCACCCGGGTTGGCCGGTGCGATGCACTCGGTGGTGCTGGGTTCGAAGGCGTAGGCCGCGCTGGCAAGGCCGACGGCAGCGGCGAAAGTGGCCGCAAAGCGAGTGAAGGGATGTCTCACGATGTCCTCCCAGTGATAGGCCGGCCTTATCTAAAGGCCGATCCCCGGCTTCTATCCCTCAAAGCTGTCATCAACCTGTCAATTGGCGAGAAAGACAAGGGTTGTCGCCATCCTCGGCCCGCGCCGCAATTTCCCCGTCATGCTGTCGGATGCTGCAACCGTCGTTCGTCCTGGATTCGTGGTTGTCGAACGCAGCATATCCTGAGGAGGATCAAATGCCCTACGTGGATGGTTTCGTGCTCGCCGTGAAAAAGGACAGGATCGCGGACTATGAGGCGTTGGCGCGTCTCGCCGGGGAGGTCTGGAAGGATCACGGCGCGCTCGCCTTCGTCGAATGCATCGGCGACGACGTGCCCTTTGGCGAACTCACGTCATTCCCGCGGGCCGTGCAGGCGCAGGACGACGAGGTCGTGGTGTTCTCCTGGATCGTCTACGAATCGCGCGAGAAGCGCGACGAGATCAACAAGAAGGTGATGGAGGACCCGCGGTTGAAGGGCAATCCGAACGATATGCCCTTCGACGGCAAACGGATGATCTACGGCGGCTTCAAGACGCTGGTTGAAATGTAGGCAAAGCGCAGCGCAAAGGTCTGAGGTTCGGGCGGGCGAGTCGTCCTGCCCCTCCTCGCCGTGCGTCAGGGCCGCAGGTCCAGCATCTTCGGCCCTGCTCCATTCCTCGCATCCTGCGGTGGCGACGCCGCCGGGGCGAAACCCAGGCGATTGATCCTTCTCCGCGAACATGGTCGACTGAAAGCCCGAGCCAACCTGACATTGGCCGCGCCGCGCAAGGAACGGGCATGGAAGGCGTCATTTCGCACGAACAGTTCACCCACGTCCGCATCTTCGTCGGCATCGTCACCGGCCTCAGCGTCGCGCGCCTGCTCACCGGCCTTGCCCGTTTCGTCCAACACCCGGACCACGAACAGATCTATTCCGTCCACCTGTGCTGGACCTTCTACCTGCTGCTGTCCGTCATCCATTTCTGGTGGTTTCAATTCGGCCTGAGTCGGCTGCCGGTGTGGACCTTTCCGGTCTATTTCTTCGTCATCAGCTACGCGGCGATTTTCTTTCTGGTCTGCGCGATCCTGTTTCCCGATCGGATGGAGGAGTATTCCAGCTTCAGGCACTTTTTCCACGCCCGCCAGACCTGGTTCTACGGGCTGCTGGCCGGCATGACCGTGGTCGACATTGCCGATACGGCGGTCAAGGGATTCGGACATCTCATCGCTCTCGGCCCGGCGTATCTGCTGCGTCAGGCGGTGTTCTTCGTCTTCGCCGTCATCGCCATGTTCGTTCGGAACCGCCGCTTCCACATTGCATTCGTGGTCGCAGCCCTGGCGAGCGAGATTGCCTGGATCCTGCTTCGCTACGATGTCCTCGAGTGATCGCCGGGGTCCTGCAACATCTTGACTCTTCGTGGAATTCTCGTCGAGGCCGTTCAACTTTGCTGCATCCTGCGCTACCGTCGCTTCGATGATCGCCTATGCCGCCAAGCGCCTTGCGAGCCTGTTCCTCACCCTCGTCGCCGCGACGGTGATCATCTTCCTTGTGCTCGAGGTGCTGCCCGGCGATCCGGCCGAGATCATGCTCGGGCTCAATGCCCAGCCCGACACCGTGGCGGCGCTGCGCCACGAGCTTGGCCTCGACCGGCCGGCACTGCTGCGGTATCTCGACTGGGTCGGCGGTTTTCTCACCGGCAATCTCGGAGTGAGCTACACCTATTCCGTGCCCGTCTCGGACCTCGTCGCCGAGCGTGCGGTGGTCTCACTGCCGCTCGCCGTCATCGCGCTCGTGCTGTCGACGGTCATCGCCATCCCGATCGGCGTCGTCGCCGCCACCTATCGTGGCCGCTGGCAGGACGCCGGCATCATGGGCCTCACCCAGGTCGGCATCGCCATTCCCAACTTCTGGTTCGCAATCCTGCTCGTTTTCGTCTTTTCCGTGAGCCTGCGCCTGCTGCCGTCCGGCGGCTTTCCCGGCTGGGACGCCGGCCTGCTCCCGGCGCTGAAGGCGCTCGTCCTGCCGGCGGTGGCGCTCGCCCTACCCCAGGCTTCGATCCTCGCCCGCGTCATGCGCTCCGCCCTGCTCGACGCCCTCGCAGAAGACTATGTCCGTACCGCCCGCGCCAAGGGCCTTACCCGCCGTGCCACCTTGTGGCGGCACGCCGTCGGCAACGCGCTCATTCCGGTTCTCACCATCCTCGGCCTGCAGTTCTCGTTTCTCATCGCCGGGACGATCATCATCGAGAACGTGTTCTACCTGCCCGGCCTCGGCCGGCTGATCTTCCAGGCGATCAACCAGCGAGACCTGATCGTGGTCAAGAGCGTGGTCGTGCTGCTCGTGGCAGCCGTCGTCGCCGTCACCTTCCTGGTAGACATCGCCTATGCCGCTGCCGATCCCAGGTTGAGGAGCCGCTGAACGATGGCTGCAGTGCGCTCCGGCCTCACCCGTGCCCTCGGCAACCGCTCCTTCGCGATCGGCGCCGCGGTGGTTCTCGTTGTCACCTTCATCGCCGTGCTGTCGCTGGTCTGGACGCCCTATCCGATCGACGTCCTGTCCGTCGCCGACCGGCTGCAGGGGCCGTCGGCAGAGCACTGGCTCGGTACCGACCAATATGGCCGTGACCTTGTCTCCATGCTCATGGCCGGCGCCCGCACCTCGATCGCCGTCGCGCTGGTCGCCGTCGGCATCGGCACTGTCGTCGGCGTGCCGCTCGGTCTGCTGGCGGCAAGCCACGGCGGCTGGCTCGACGAAGCCTTGATGCGCTTCAACGACCTGATCTTTGCCTTTCCCGCCCTGCTGTCGGCCGTGATGATCACCGCAATTTTCGGCCCGGGCGCCATCAATGCGATCGTGGCGATCGGCATCTTCAACGTGCCCGTCTTCGCCCGGGTCGCCCGGGGTGGCGCGCTCGCCTACCAGTCGCGCGAGTTCGTGCTCGCCGCCCGCATCGCCGGCAAGGGCAAGGTCAGGATCGTCGCCGAGCACATCCTGCCGAACATCGCCAACCTCCTCATTGTCCAGGGCACCATCCAGTTCTCGCTCGGAATCCTCGCCGAAGCCGGCCTCTCCTACGTCGGACTGGGCGCCCAGCCGCCGGCCGCGAGCTGGGGCCGCATGCTCAACGAGGCCCAGACCCTGATGGCGCTCGCCCCGCAGCTCGCGCTCTATCCAGGACTTGCGATCGTCGTCACCGTGCTCGGCCTCAACCTGCTCGGCGACGGGCTGCGCGACCTGCTCGACCCGAGACTCCGGCAGAGGGTGGCGCGATGACACTGCTTTCTGTCGACAATCTCTCGGTCGACATCCACGGCACGCCGATCCTGAGAGACGTCTCGTTCGCGCTGTCGCGCGGCGAAACCTTCGCCCTTGTCGGCGAAAGCGGCTCGGGCAAGTCGATGACGGCGCTCGGCATCATGCGCCTTCTGCCAGAGGGCGCCGTGTCGCGCGGCGCGGTCAATTTCCGCAAGCGCGACCTTGCCGCGACGCCGGAGGCGGAGCTGTGCCGGATCCGCGGCCGGCGCATCGGCATGGTGTTCCAGGAGCCGATGAGCGCGCTCAATCCGGTCAAGACCATTGGCGCCCAGATCGCAGAAAGTCTGATCTGGCACCTCAACCTGCCGAAGGCAGAGGTCCGCGCCCGCACCGAGGCACTGCTTGCCCGTGTCGGACTGCCCACCGATCGTGTTCCCCTCAACCGCTATCCGCACCAGCTCTCCGGCGGGCAGCGCCAGCGCGTCGTCATCGCCATGGCGATCGCCTGCCGGCCGAAGCTGCTCATTGCCGACGAGCCCACCACCGCGCTCGATGTCACGATCCAGGCCCAGATCCTGGCGCTGATCAAGGAGATCGTGAAGAAGGATAACATGGCCTGCCTGCTGATCAGCCATGATCTGGCCGTCGTCGCCGACGTGGCCGACCGCGTGGCAATCATGAAGGACGGTGGCATTGTAGAGACCGGGCCGACGGGCCAGCTCTTCAACAACTTGGCCCATCCCTATTCGCGGGCCCTGTTTGCAGCGTCGGGTCATGTGCCGACCCGCAGGGTCGCACCGGTCCTCAGCCTTTCCCCGGGAAAGCCGGAGCCGCTCGTTGCTGTGCGCGGCCTCGTGCGAAGCTATCTGCTGCCGCGCAGGCCGCTGTTCGGCCGCCAGATCGAACTACGGGCCGTCGACCGGGTCAGCTTCGACATCCTGCCGGGACAGAGCCTCGGTCTCGTCGGCGAGAGCGGCTGCGGCAAGTCCACCCTTGCTCGCGCCCTGCTTGGCCTGGAACGACCGAGCGAAGGCTCGATCACGGTCGAGGGCACGGATCCGTTCTCCGCCGGCGGCCGCACGCTTGAAGCCGTGCATCGCACGGTGCAGGTGGTGTTTCAGGACCCCTACGGCAGCTTCAATCCGCGGCACAGGATCGGCCGCATCGTCGCCGAGCCGCTCCACCTGGTGCGCCGCGAGATCGACGACAGGGAGCGGCGCCGGCGGGTCGACGAGGCGCTTCATTCCGTCGGCCTCCGACCGGCCGACGCCGAAAAATACCCGCACGAGTTTTCCGGCGGTCAGCGCCAGCGCATTGCCATCGCCCGCGCACTCGTGGTCCGGCCCAAGCTGATCATTGCCGACGAGCCGGTCTCCGCGCTCGACGTCTCCATCAAGGCGCAGATCCTCGACCTCTTCGCCGACCTGCGCGACCGCTTCGGGCTCGCCTATCTCTTCATTTCGCACGACCTTTCTGTCGTGCGCGCCATCACCGACGAGGTCATGGTAATGAACGCCGGCAGGATCGTCGAACACGGGCCGACGGCCGACGTCTTCGACCATCCGCGCCACCCCTACACGCGACTGCTCGTTGCCGCCGCGCCCGACCTTGAGGCAGCCCTGAAGCGACGCGCCAGGCGCGAGCGCAAGGCCGGGCTCGGTGCCGACAGCATACGCACCGCCGCCGATCCGTCAGCGATTGCCCCGCCCGGCGATGGATCGTAGAACCGCGTCCATGCAGAGACCTTCAGGGACGGCGGTACGGACATGCGGCTCGGCATCGACTGGGGCGGAACCAAGATGGAGATCATCGCGCTCGACGACGCGGGCGGAGAATTGTTTCGCAAGCGCGTGCCAACCCCGCGCGACGACTACGCAGGTTGCATTCAGGCGGTGATCGACCTCGTCGCCGCCGCCGAACAGGCGACCGGACACACCGGCACCGTCGGCCTCGGGATTCCCGGCTCGCTGTCGCCGGCGACCGGACTTGTCAAGAACGCCAATTCGACTTGGATGAACGGCAAGCCGCTCGACCGCGACCTCGAGGAGGCGCTCGGCCGCAAGGTCCGCATTCAAAATGATGCCAATTGCCTCGCCGTCTCGGAGGCGACCGACGGTGCCGCCGCCGGCGCGCATCTCGTCCACGCCATTATCATCGGCACCGGTTGTGGCTCGGGCGTTGCGATCGACGGCAAGGCGCTGCGCGGCGCCAACGGGATCGCCGGTGAATGGGGCGCTGTTCAGTTGCCCTGGATCCGCGCCGAGGAACTGCCCGGCCCGAAATGCTGGACCGGCCACCACAGCACGATCGACATTCTGTGCTCCGGGACCGGCTTCGAATGGGACTATCGCACCTCCACCGGCCGTTCGGTCCGCGGACCGGAGATCATGGCGCGGCGCCGCGCCGGCGAACCGGAGGCCGAGGCAACCTACCGCCGCTACGTCTCGCGCCTTGGACGCGCTCTCGCCATGGCTGCCAACCTCCTCGATCCCGATGTCTTCGTACTCGGCGGCGGCATGTCCAACATCGACGAACTCTATGACGACCTGCCCGAGGCGATGGCGCCCTACATCATGTCCGACCGGTTCGACACCCCGATCCGCAAGGCCAAGCACGGCGACAGTTCGGGCGTGCGGGGGGCGGCGTGGCTATGGAATGATTGAGAATTTCTGGCTTTAGGTTGCCGCAGGCTGGACAGGCCAGCTTTCGGTTCCATTTCCGGCCGTGCCGCTGCGCCTCGGCGTGCACGCCGCAACAGGCAAGGGCCATGATCGACCGCGCGCAACGACAGCGTCGACGTCGCCTGCCGCGTCGGCCGCGATCGGCTCAGCCATGCCCCCAAGCCTCGCCGGAGCTTCAACGCAACCACACTCAGCCCTTTCTTGGCCACGAATGTCAGCAGCTTCAGCGATGCGCCACGAGGACGCTTTTCGCCGCGTTCCCATTGGCTGACGAGCCCGCGCCAGCCTCATGAAGGCCGAGCGCGGTTTCATGAACGGTCGCCCAGCGCGGCGCTCTTTTCTTGTGTGCCCATCGTACTTCACCTCGCTCAACACTCCTCTCGCGAGTGCGGCAGCCAATCCCGCATCCGCTCTAGAAACAGCGTCAGCCGTGCCTTCGTCTCCGCATACTCCGCCGTCTTCTCGAGCGTCTCCTCGTCCATATAAAGCCTGCGGTTGACCTCGATCTGGATCGAGTGACGCCCCTCCGCGGGACGGCCGCAGACGCGAACGATCTCGGCGCCCTTATAGGGGTCGTTGAGGCACACCTCGAAGCCGAGGTCGGCAAGCGCGGCGCGTGCGGCTTCGGTGAATGCCGGGTCGGCGGTGGTGCCGTCCCGGTCGGAAACGACGATGTCCGGGCGGACCGAGCCGAGCGCGTCCTCATGCATCGGATTGGCCGTCGCCTGCATCGAATGCAGGTCGAGGTGATACAGCACGCCCGCCTCGGCATGGACGGCATCGCACAGGCCCGCGAGCGCGTCATGGTACGGCCGCCAACAGGTGTCGATCCGGTGCGCCACGTCGGGGGCCGCCAGCCTGTCGGCATAAAGCGGGGCGCCGTCTGGCGGCGTCGCCGTCCAGATCACGCCCTTGCCGAGCATCGCCTTGGCCGTGGGCGTCAGGGTAAAGCCCGGATCACCGGCGACCGCCTCGGGAGACAGATCGTCGGCACCGCGGTTGACATCGCAATAGATCCGCGCGAACCGGCAGGCGAGCAGCGGCAGGCCAAGCGCCGGGGCTGCGCCGAACAGGTCGTCGACGAAGGCATCCTCGGCACGGCGGTAGCGCGACGCCGGCTGCACCGGCGCGAAGTCCGGCGGGTAGATCGTGCCGGAATGCGGACTGTCCAGCACCAGCGGCGCGGCGAGGCGCTCCGGCAAGCGCAGGTCGAAGATCCCGGGCACGCTGGCGGGATAGGCGGGCGTCATCGGCGAGCTCCTTGACGGCTTATGGAAGGGCCTCAAGCCTAGTCATTGAGATGGCAGGCGGCGTGGCGACCGGGCGCGATCTCGCGCAGCAGCGGCCGCTCCTCACGGCAGCGCGCCATGGCATGGGGGCAGCGGGGGTGGAAGTGGCACCCGCCAGGCGGCGAGAGCGGCGACGGAATCTCACCCCTGATCGGCTGGAACCGCCGCTTGCGTGCGTCGATACGCGGCACCTCGGCGAGCAGTGCCTGGGTGTAAGGATGGTTCGGAGCGGCGAACAGCTCATCCGTCGGCGCCGTTTCCACCACGCGGCCGAGATACATGATCACCACCCGGTCGGCGAGGTGCTCGACGACACCCAGATCATGGGAAATGAAAAGATAAGTCAGGCCGAGGTCGTGGCGCAGCTCCATGAACAGGTTCAGCACCTGGGCCTGGATCGAGACGTCGAGCGCTGCCACGCTCTCGTCGCAGACCAGGAAGTCCGGCTTGACCGCCAGTGCCCTGGCGATGCCGATCCTCTGGCGCTGACCGCCGGAGAACTGGTGCGGATAGCGCTCGGCGTAGCTCGGGTCGAGGCCGACGCGTTTGAGCATCCGCTCGACGTAGGCTGCCAGCTCGCCGCCCGGAACAAGGCCGTGGACCCGGGGCGCCTCACCGACGATCTCCCGCACCCGTTGCCGCGGGTTGAGCGACGACATCGGGTCCTGGAAAATCATCTGAATCTTGAGCGTGGCGGTTCTCGCGTCGGCCTTCGGCAGGCCAGCCATGTCGCGGCCCCGCCAATGGACGCTGCCCTCGCTCGCTGCGTGAATGCCGGCAACGATGCGGCCGAGGGTCGACTTGCCGCAGCCGCTCTCGCCAACGAGACCGACCACTTCGCCCTCCCCAATCGCCAGCGACACGCCGTCGACCGCATGGACGACCTGCTCGCGGCGTCCGGCACCGAACAGGTTCACGAGCTTCTCGGCGGCATCGAGCCGCGTGACGAAGCGCTTGGAGACGTCCCTCAGCTCCAGGATCGGCTGCGCCGCCGGCGTGTTCATGCCCCCACCTCCCGGATCTGGTCGACGGCCGTCGGAACATGGGGATGGTGACAGCGCACCGCCTTGAAGCCCTCGTATGCGGTGAGCTCCGGCATGATCGTGCAGTCTTCCGCCCGCCGCGGACAGCGTGCGGCAAAAGCGCAGCCTTCAGGCAGGGCGAGCAGCGACGGCGTCATGCCGGGGATCTGGGCAAGCGGGGCGCCGCGCTTGTTCCGGCTCGGAACGGATCCGATCAGTCCCCTGGTATAGGGATGGAGCGGGGCATCGAATACGTCGGCCACCGGCCCCTCCTCGACAACGCGCCCGGCGTACATCACCGCGATACGGTCGGCGAGACCGCCAACCACGGCGAGGTCGTGCGTCACCCAGATCATGGCCAGCCCGGTCTCGGCGCAGAGTTTCTGCACCTCATAGAGGATCTGTGCCTGGATCGTGACGTCTAGCGCGGTGGTCGGCTCGTCAGCGACGATCACCTCCGGCTCGTTGAGCAGCGCAATCGCGATCGCCACCCGCTGGCGCATGCCGCCGGAGAACTGGTGCGGATAGGCGGCGAGCCGCTCGTCCGGCGACGGGATGCCGACGCGCACCAGCGCCGCGCGGCAGCGCTCGCGGGCCGCCTCGGCCGAGATGGTCTCATGCGCCCGGATCGCCTCGATCATCTGCGTGTCGATGCGCAGCACCGGATTGAGCGTCATCATCGGGTCCTGGAAGATCATCGCCACCTTGCGGCCGCGCACGCGCCGCAGCTCGTCCTCCGGCTTGCCGACCAGTTCTTCGCCGGCAAGCCGGATCGAGCCGGAGACGATCCGGCCCGGCGGGTCGACCAGGCCGAGGATCGAGAACCCGGTCACGGTCTTGCCCGAACCGCTTTCGCCGACGAGACCCAGCACCTCGCCGCGGCGCACCGTGAAGGAGACGCCGTCGACGGCGCGCACCACGCCGGCCTTGGTGAAGAAATGGGTCTTGAGGTCGCGGACCTCGAGTGCCGGCCGGTCGCCCGTCGCCGTCATTTGCGCAGCCTCGGGTTGAGAACGTCGCGCAACTGGTCGCCGACGAGGTTGATCGAGACGATGGTGAGAAGCAGCGCCACGCCGGGGAAGATCGAGATCCAGTAGCTGCCCGACAGCACGTAGTCGAAGCCGTTGGAAATCAGAAGTCCCAGCGACGGCTCGGTCTGAGGCAGGCCGACGCCGAGAAAGGACAAGGTCGCCTCGAGCGCGATCGCATGCGCGGTCTGCACCGTACCGACCACGATCAGGGGCGCGAGGCAGTTGGGCAGGATGTGACGGAACACGATCCGGGCGTGGCTGAGACCCAGGCAGCGCGCCGCCTCGACATATTCGCGCCGACGCTCGACCAGCGCCGAGCCGCGCACCGTGCGGGCATAGTAGGCCCACTGCGCCACCACCAGGGCAATGATGATCTTTTCGACGCCCTTGCCGAGGATTGCCAGCAGGATCAGCGCGATCAGGACCGCCGGCAGCGAGAGCTGCAGGTCGACGACACGCATGATCATGCTTTCCGTCCGGCCGCCGGCATAGGCGGCGAAGAGGCCGACCACCATACCGGCCAGCAGCGCGATCACGCCCGACATCAGGCCGACGGAGAGAGAGATCCTGAGCCCGTAGAGGATGGCGGAGAACAGGTCTCGGCCGGCACCGTCGGTGCCGAGCCAGAAAGTATAGCCGTCCATGCTCTGCGTCCCGGGCGGCTGACGGGCGTCGAAGATCGAGACGGTGGCAAGGTCGTAAGGGTTCTGCGGCGCGATCCAGGGTGCGAACACGGCGGCGAGTGCGATCACCGCGAACAGCAGCGCAGCGCCCGTGGCGAGCCGGCTTTCTGCGAAGTCCGAGAGAAAGCGCCGCAGCGGCGTCTCGACCGGCGCCAGCGGGGTGGCGGCTGGGGTGGGACTTTCGGGTCTGGCGTCGGATACGGTCATCGGGAGGCCCTCACGCGCATTTTCCCTCACGTGGTCTTGTCGGCGAGCCGCACCCGCGGATCGAGCAGCGAATAGAGAATGTCGACGATGAGATTGATCACGACGAACAGGAACACGATCATGATCAGGTAGGCGACGATCACCGGGCGATCGAGCAACTGGATCGACTGGATCAGCAGCTTGCCCATGCCCGGCCAGGCAAAGATCGTCTCGGTCACCACCGAGAACGCGATCAGCGAGCCGAATTCCAGCCCGAGCACGGTAACGACGGGGATCAGGATCGTCTTCAGCACATGGACGAACACGATGCGGCGGCCCGACAGGCCCTTGGCGCGGGCGAACCTGATGTAATCCTGCAGCATCACCTCGCGCGTGCCGGCGCGGGTCAGTCGGATCACCAGCGAGATCTTCAAGAGCGCCAGGTTGAACGCCGGCAGCGCCAGATGGCGCAGTCCGTCGACGGTGAGGAAAGACACCGGAACGCCAAGGAGGTCGACCGTCTCGCCGCGCCCGGTCGACGGCAGCCAGCCCAGCATGACGGCAAACACCATGATCAGCATGATGCCCACCCAGAAGGTCGGCAGCGAGAAGCCGAGGATCGAACCGGCCATGATCGTCTTGGAGGCCAGCGAGCCGGGCTTCAGGCCGGCATAGAGCCCGAGCGGAATGCCGATGACCACCGCCATCAGCAGTGCGGCAAAGGCGAGTTCCAGCGTCGCCGGCATGCGCTGCGCGATGAGCTTGAGCGCCGGCTCGCCGAACACGAAGGAGCGGCCGAGATCCCCCTGGACCGCGCCTTTGACAAAATACCAGAACTGCTCCCAGATCGGTCGGTCGAGCCCGAGCGACCTCACCACCTGCTCGATGTCCGCCTGATCCATGTCCGGTGAAATGAAAAGATCGACCGGGTTGCCGACCGTGTGGATGCCGAAGAAGACGATCACGGCCATCGCGACCATCACCAGCGCGCTCTGCATCAGTGTGCGAAGGATATAGACGGTCATGGACCTGAGCCTCGGTTGATGGTCATCGGCGGGCGGGCCGCAGAGCCGGACGTCGGGTCTGGCCGGGCGTCAGACGCGGCGTTGGGCCGCCCATCTCGCGATCCGCTCCGATCATGCACTGCGGCGGCAGCATCGTATCGGCCGTCATCAACTTCGTTGCACGAGGCGGATTCTGATCGCGGGCAGACGAAAGGTCGATGGTCATGTTCCGGTCGCCTGCCGGCCAACACCAAGAGCCGCTTCTTCGTTATCCCGCACCGCGCAGCGGACCCGAGGGACGCTCCGCTTCCGGCGCACACGGTGCGGGATGGCAGCCGAAGATGGGGCTTCGCCTCAACCGACCGCCATCCAGCGTGCCCGCTTACTCCTTCACCACACCGTAGGCCACGGTGTATTCATCCGTCCGCGGAATATACGACAGCCCCTTGCGGCTCGCCCAGGTGTTGACCTGGTAGTGGATCGGGATGATGGCATAGTCGCGCATCGCCGCTTCCGTCGCCTCGGCGAGCAGCGTCTGGCGCTTTTCATCGTCGACCTCGGCGAGCGCGGCCTCCAGCAGCCTGTCGACCTCTGGGTTGGAGTAACGGCCGCGGTTGGCAGCGCCCATCCCGGTCTCCCTGTCGTAGCTGGCGATCAGCGAACGCAGCGGCGACGAGGCCTCGCCGGAGCCCGCACCCCAGCCGACCAGGATCAGCGAGAATTCGGGCTCGCCGTCCGTACCGCCGGAGGCCCGCGTGAAATAGACCGACGGGGGCAGGGTCTCGACCGTCGTCTTGATGCCGACCCGTGTCAGCATCTGGGCGATGCCCTCGACGATCTTGGCGTCGTTGAGGTAGCGACCGTTCGGTGCGTGGATCGTGAGCTCGAAGCCGTCGGGAACACCGGCTTCCGCGAGCAGCGCCTTGGCCGCCTCGGGATCGTAGGGGTCAGGCTTGAGGTTCTCCGAGACGCCGAAAAACCCCTCGGGCAGCAGCTGGCCGGCCGGGATCGACAGCCCCTCCATCACCCGGTCCCTGATGAGGTCGCGGCTGATTGCCTTGGAGATCGCCTCGCGCACCTTGACGTTGAGGAGCGGGTTCTCGATCGCACCGCCGCCGTTCGCCTTGACATAGGGCGAATCCGTCCGGAACTGGTCGATGTGCAGGTAGATCACCCGGTTGGACACGCCCTGCGACAGGGTGATGTCCGGATTGTCCTTCAAGGTCGCGATGTCGGTGGTCGGCACGGCATCGATCACGTCGACGTCGCCGGCCAGAAGTGCCGCCACCCGCGCCGGACCGGCCTTGATCGGCTTGAGGGTCACCTTGTCCCAGATCGGCTTGTCGCCCCAATAGTCGTCGTTGCCCTCGAGCACGATGCGGTCACCCGGGACGTATTCGACGAACTTGAACGGCCCGGTCCCGACGGCCGCCTTGCCGGCGTTGAAGTCCTCGGTCGAGCCGTTACAGCCCGTTTCGTTGGAAATGATTGCAATATTGCCGAGGTCGTTGACCATCAGCGGATAGGGATCGGCGGTCTTGACGTGGACGGTGTAGTCATCGACCTTCTCGAAGGTCTTGCCCTTGGTGTAGGTCGAGAAGCTTGCCGGCGAATTCGGCACGTTCGGCGCGCGCTCGAAGGTGCAGAGCACGTCGTCGGCATTGAAATCCGACCCGTCGTGGAACTTGACGCCCTCACGCAGCTTGAACTCCCAGGTGGTGGGATCGATCGGCTCCCAGGACACTGCAAGGCCGGGCTTGAAGTTCTGCCGCTCGTCCGGGTTGGCCAACCGATCGAAAATCATGAAGCCGAGCTGATTGTTCGGCCCCAGGTTGTGGTAGTGCGGATCGACCGAGGTCACTTCGGCGCCGAGGCCGATCACAAGATCCTCCGCCAGCGCCGGTCCCGCAAGCACGGCGACGGTCGCTGCCGACAACAGCAGCAGCCCTTTCCGCTTGATCATCTGTTCTATCCCCTTCCGGTGTCATGCTTCAGGGCCGCGGCGTTCGCCGCATGCCCTGCCACCTGCCGCTGCGATGCTCTGCCGGCCCGCTGACGGCTTGTGTGAAAGGCTATTATTCTGTTAGATGATAGACAAATGAAATTCGATATCAAAAGCGAATAGTTTTATACCCGGAACAAATAGATGGACGCCTCTGCCCCGTTGCCGAAACGCAGCGGCTACACGCTGCGTGAACTGGAGGTGCTGCGCGCTGTGATCACCGAAGGCAAGACCACGGCCGCCGCCCATCAGCTCGGGCTGTCACAGCCCGCCGTGAGCCGTACCATTGCCCAGCTCGAGGCCAGGTATGGCCGGGCCCTGTTCGCCCGCAAGGGCAATCGGCTGACGCCGACCTCGGAAGCCCTTTCGCTCAACGAGCAAATTGAGCCGATCTTCGCCACGCTGCGCCGGCTCGACCAGCGCGAAGGCCAGAGTTCCGACCGCAAGCGCCTCAGGATCGCCGCGCCGCCGACGCTGGCCCACCGGCTTCTGCCCGGCCTGGTCTCCGCTTTCCTTGCAGAAAATCCCGGCGTCGCCGTTCACATGGAAATCGGCATGACGGCCAATGTCACGGCCACGGTTGCCGACGAGAATGCCGATCTGGGCATCAGCGACGGTCTGGTGCGGAACGACGGTCTGACGATGCACCCGTTCCGCAAGGCGGTTGCGCACGCCGCCATTCCGGCCCATCACCGGCTCGCGGACAAGGACGTCATCGTGCCGGAGGACCTGGAGGGTGAGTGCTTCATTGCTCTGACCCGCCGCTTCCACACCCGCAACCTCTACGACCGGCTGTTTGCCGCACACGGCGTCACCCGGAAGATCATAGTGGAGACCTCGACCAGCATCGCCGTCTGCGAAATGGTGCGCCAGGGCATCGGAATCGGTCTCATCAATCCGTTCCCCGTCTGCCTGCGCCAGTACAGCGACCTGGTGCTGCGCCGGTTCGAGCCCAAGGTCGACTATCTGTCGTCCTTCTTTGTCCCAAGCCGCCAGGCCTCGCCGCTCGCGTTGCAGTTCATCGAGTTCGCCCGAAGTGCGGTGCCGGCGGACGCCTACTCCGAGCCGGCCTGATCTCTCCCGAATGTCTGGCGTTCCCAACAGGACCCTTTTCATGACTCAAGACGCGAAGAGCATCCTCCGATCCCTCGTCGGCTTCGACACCACGAGCCGCAACTCCAACCTTGCCCTGATCGACTGGGTCGAGGCCTTTCTCGCCGAGCGCGGCATTTCGGGTACACGCGTCTACGACGAGACCGGCGAGAAGGCCAATTTCTTTGCGACGATCGGACCGAAGCACGTGCCCGGTTTCGTGCTGTCCGGCCATACCGACGTGGTGCCGGTCGATGGCCAGGCCTGGAGCCACGATGCGTTCGACCTCGTCGAACGCGACGGCCGGCTCTACGGCCGCGGCGCCTGCGACATGAAGGGCTTCCTTGCCTGCTGCCTTGCCAAGGTCGATGCGATGAAAGCGGCCGATCTCAACAGGCCGATCCATCTCGCCTTCTCCTATGACGAGGAGGTCGGCTGCCGCGGCGTGCCGTCCCTGATCGACCGTCTCATCGAGACTGTCGCCCGGCCGCAGGCCTGCTTTGTCGGCGAGCCGACCGAGATGCAGGTCGTCATTGGCCACAAGGCCAAACGCTCGCTCCGCGCCACTGTGACCGGCCGTGCCTGCCACTCCTCGCTGGCGCCCGAGGGCGTCAACGCCGTCGACTACGCCGCCCGGCTCGTCATCAAGATCCGCGAGATCGGCCAGCGGCTCGCCGCCGGTCCGTCTGACGCACTCTACGACGTACCCTTCTCCACCGCCCACACCGGAACGATCGTCGGCGGCACGGCACTCAACATCGTTCCGGAGCATTGCGAGATCGCCTTCGAGTTCCGCGTGCTGCCGCGCGAGGATGCCGACGCGCCCGTCGATGAAGTCCGGCGCTATGCCGCCGAGGTGCTTGAGCCGGAAATGCGCGCCGTCGCGCCCGAGGCCGGCATCACCTTCGAGCAGCTCTCCGGCTTCCCCGGCCTCGACGTCGACGCCGATGCTCCCGTCACCTTGCTGGCCAAGCGGCTCGCCGGCCGCAACGACCATGCCAAGGTCGCCTATGGCACCGAAGCCGGCCTGTTCGCCGGCAACGGCGCGATCCCGACCGTCGTGGTCGGCCCCGGCTCCATCGCCCAGGCCCACCGCCCCGACGAGTTCATCGCCATCTCCGAGCTCGAGCGCTGCGGCGCCTTCCTCGACCGGCTGATCGCAGAGGCTTCAGAGTAAAGCGTGTTGAACACCAGCAAAAAACCTCTTCATTGGCATCCCGGACCGAACGAAGCGAAGATCCGAGACCGGGGAGCCGACGCGTATCGCCGGCCCTTCGACGCTGTCTTGTGGCTCTCCGGTCCCGGGGCTCGCCTGAGCTCGCCCGGGATGACAAACGGGAGGGCGGTCCTTCAACCCGATCTCACAGAATCCCAGCCATGACCCTGTCCCAAATCGGCGCCTATCCGGTCGAGCTGCCCAAGGTCGACATCACGCCTTATCGCGCCGGCAACACCGGGATCGAGGGCGTGACCACGTTCAAAAGCGGCGTCGCCGGCCCGCATGTCGCCGTCACCGCGGTGGTCCACGGCAACGAGCTCTGCGGCCCGATCGCGCTCGATTGGCTGTTCCGCAGCGAGGTCCGGCCGCGGTGCGGGTCGCTGTCGCTCGCCTTCGTCAATCTTGACGCCTACGACGCCTTCGATCCGAGCGATCCCACTGCCTCACGCTGGGCGGACGAGGACATGAACCGGCTGTGGCAGGCCGACACGCTCGACGACGGCATCGTCACCCGCGAGCGGCTGCGCGCCCGGGCGCTGCAGCCGTTCGTCGACACGATCGACCTCCTGCTCGACATCCATTCGATGCAGCACGCCACCGTGCCGCTGATGCTTGCCGGACCCCTGGCCAAGGGCCGCGCGCTCGCCCGCGCCGTCGGCGTGCCCGCGGTGGTGATGAGCGATCACGGTCATGCCGCCGGCCGACGCCTGCGCGACTATGCCGGCTTCGCCGACCCTGAGAGCCCGAAGACCGCGCTTCTGGTCGAGTGCGGCCAGCACTGGGAGAAAGCCAGCGCCGACGTTGCCATCGAGACGACGGTCCGGTTCTTGCGCATCACCGGCGTCGTCGACCCGGAGTTCGGCGCCGACCTCCTGGCCACCCGGCCCGAGCCTGCACCGCAGGCCGTCATCGAGATCGTCGAGCCGGTCACCATCAAGACCGACCGCTTCCGCTTCACCGCCGACTACCGCGGCATGGAGGTGATCGAGAAGGCCGGCACGGTGATCGCCTATGACGGCGACGACCCGATCGTCACGCCGGAGGACAATATCGTGCTGATCATGCCCTCGCGCCGCCTGGAGCCCGGCATGACCGCGGTGCGGCTCGGGCGCAGGGTCACGGCGTGAGGGGTGCGATTATTTGATTTCGACGCACTCAAAACCTATATCTAACTTCAAGCTTCCTGGGGCTCTTCGGCATTGTGATTGACAGAAAAGCCGCCGTTAGCCAAAGTTGCCTCAATTGGGGCATAGCGTTGGAGGTTCCCATGCTTAAGGAAGGTGCACGGGACTGAGCCGTGCAATGCTCCGAACTATCTAGTTCCGAGGCGACGCAGACATTCATTGTTTGTGTCGCCTCTTTGTTTAGCTGGGTGTCGTTGGTGACCCCAGTCATCGTTTTCGGATCTCTCATCGTCGCGATCATAGGGGTGCGTTCGTCTCGTGCATCCGCGCGACAGCGCGCCACTCTCGACATGATCGAGAAGGTAGAATCCGCCCCGCACTATCGATCTCTGCACTCCGTCTTTTCCTATCACCGTCGGCAAGGGACTTTCGGCCGCCTCCACAGCCCGACCGAGGAAAAAGATAAGTCCGAGAGACAAGCGGTCCTCGACTACCTCAATCACTACGAATTGGTGTCGATCGGAATATGCAAAAACATCCTTGATGCCGAAATCTATCGCGACTGGATGCTTAGTCCGTTTGTTCGGGACTGGAATGCAGCGTCAAACTTCATTCAACGAGAGCGCTGGAAATCGGATACTAAAGTAAAAGCATGGACCTACCATGCGCGATTATTCGAAAACTATCAAAGAGTCGCTTGCAAATAGAGTCCGGAAGCAATCGCTCTGGACAGGAATTTCTCCGGCCCGCCCAGCACCCCCAGCGGACCCGGTGACGAAGCGTTTCCCAAGACTGACTGAGATACTATCCTGTGCTCCCAACGCTTTCATAGCGTTGTCAGAGTGCACATTCTGCGCTAATGAAAGCCGATGATGACGGTTGCGACCCTTTGCGCGCAGTGGTGGTGGCGCCCCTGACAGAGGCGGCAAGCGACCCCCGTGTGACCCTTCGTCATCCGAGACGTTTCGAAAAGGCCGCCGCGACACCCGCGAGCGGCCTTTTCGCTTGAAGAACGGCCGACGGCAGCGGGGCGACGGCGCAAGGAGAGGAGCAGCAGCGCGATGCCGACGATGGCGACTCAAACGTTCGAGACCGGGGGCGGAATCACCGTTTTCCGCTCCACCCGCCCGGCCGACTACACCGCCGGCACCTCGGTCTGGATCGAGCGGCTCGATGCCGAGCGCGGCGCCGTGTTCTCCTCGTCCTATGAGTATCCGGGCCGCTACACGCGCTGGGACATGGCGCTCGCGAACCCGCCGCTCGTGGTCGAGGCCCGGGCCCGTGACGTCACGATCACGGCGCTCAACGCCCGTGGTCGCGTGCTGCTCGGCCCGATCACAAGGGCGCTCGCGGATCATCGCGACCTCGCCCGTTTCCGGGCCGACGGCGACACGCTCGCCATGACCGTGAAGACGCCCGACCGGGCCTTTTCCGAAGAGGAGCGTTCGCGCCAGCCCTCGACGTTCTCCGTGGTCCGGGCACTGACCGAGCTGTTTGCCTGCGAAGACGGCAACCTGGGCCTCTATGGCGCCTTCGGCTATGACCTTGCCTTCCAGTTCGAGCCAATCGACCTGGTGCTGCGCCGCCCAGACGACCAGCGCGACCTCGTGCTCTACCTGCCCGACGAGATCCTGATCGTCGATCATTACGGCCGCACCGCCAGCATCATCGAGTACGACTTCGCCGCCGACGGTGACTCTACCGAGGGCCTTGCCCGCGAGGGCACGAAGGAGCCCTACCGCCCGGCCAACGAGGATCCCGGCCGCGGCGACCACCAACCGGGCGAATATGCCGCGCTTGTGCGAGAGGCCATGGACTTCTTCCGCCGCGGCGATCTGTTCGAGGTCGTGCCCGGCCAGACCTTCTACGAGCCTTGCGCGAGCCCGCCATCGGCCGTGTCCCGGCGGCTGCAGGAGATCAACCCCTCGCCCTACGGCTTCTTCATCAATCTTGGCGGCGCGGAGTATCTGGTCGGCGCCAGCCCGGAGATGTATGTCCGCGTCACCGCCGGGCGCCGGGTCGAGACCTGCCCGATCTCCGGCACGATCCGCCGCGGCAGGAACGCGATCGAGGACGAGGCGCAGATCCGCAAGCTGCTCAACTCGAGGAAGGACGAGTCGGAGCTCACCATGTGCTCCGACGTCGACCGCAACGACAAGAGCCGGATCTGCGAGCCGGGCTCGGTGCGGGTCATCGGCCGACGTCAGATCGAGATGTATTCGCGCCTGATCCACACCGTCGACCACATCGAAGGCACGCTGCTGCCGGGAATGGACGCGCTCGACGCCTTCCTGTCGCATGCCTGGGCAGTGACAGTGACCGGCGCGCCGAAACGGTGGGCGATGGAGTTCATCGAGCGCCACGAAAAGTCGCCACGCGCCTGGTACGGCGGGGCGATCGGCGCCGTGCTGTTCAACGGCGACATGAACACCGGCCTGACGCTGCGCACCGTGCGCATCAAGAACGGCACCGCCCAGATCCGCGCCGGCGCGACGCTGCTTTACGACAGCGTGCCCGAAGACGAAGAGGCCGAGACCGAGCTGAAGGCCGAGGCGATGCGGGCTGCCGTGCGCGAGGCCGGCCTGTCGCGCGTCAGCGAGGAAGCCAAGGCGAAGCCGCTGCCCGGAAAGGGGCTGAAGATCCTGCTGGTCGACCATGAGGACAGCTTCGTCCACACGCTGGCGAACTACTTCCGCCAGACCGGTGCGGAGGTCGCCACCTACCGGGCGCCGGTCGTCGACAGCGTGTTCCACGACGTCGCCCCGGACCTCGTCGTGCTGTCGCCCGGCCCCGGCCGGCCGAATGACTTCGACTGCGCAGCCACGATCGGGCGGGCTCGCGCCCGCGGCCTGCCGATCTTCGGCGTCTGTCTCGGCCTGCAGGCGCTTGCCGAAAGCTTCGGCGCCGAACTCGACCAGCTCGAGATACCGATGCACGGCAAGCCGTCACCGGTGGCGTTCGCCGAGGATTCCCTGCTGTTCGACGGCCTGACCTCGCCGGTCATCGTCGGCCGCTACCATTCGCTCCACGCCAGACGTGACACGCTGCCTTCGGCGTTCCGCGTGACCTCGGAGACCGAGGACGGCGTCGTCATGGCGATCGAGCATGTTCACGAGCCGATCGCTGCGGTGCAGTTCCACCCCGAGTCGATCATGTCGCTCGGCCAGGATGCCGGCCACCGGATCATCCAGAACGTCGTCGAGAAACTGGTGGCGCAGCGGACTGCCACGCTGCGGGCAAGCGCCTGACGGTTGGCGCCCGGCAATCTGCGGAGGGGCGGCCGGCGCCGCCCCTCAGAACCCTTTGAACGCACAGAACTCGTCCACCGCCGCCCGCTCGGTGTGCACGCGGTTGATCGGCGCTGTCTCGTCCATCACGCCCAACGCGACGCCGCAGAACAGCATCCAGTCCGGCGGCGGCGACAGGTGCTCGGCGAGCAGCCCGTGCCACTGCGCCCAGGCTTCCTGGGCGCAGGTGTGCAGCCCGAAGGCACGGGCCGCGAGCATCAGGCTCTGAAGGAACATGCCGCAGTCGGCCCATTGCGGCGGACCCATGGTGCGGTCGAGATAGACGAACAGCCCGACCGGCGCGCCGAACAGCTCAAAATTCTTGCGAAACTGCCGACCGCGGCCGCTGCGGTCCTCGCGCGGAATACCGATCTCGCGGTAGAGCACCTCGCCGGACCGGAAGCGCCGGCCGACATAGGGCTCCCTCAGCTCCGGCGGATAGACGTGGTACTCCGGCACCTCGCCGCGCGGCAGGTCGGCGAGTCTTTCTGTTACACTTTCCACGATCGCCCGAAGCGGTGTTCCGGTCACGGCGAAGACCTGCCAAGGCTGCAGGTTGCCGCCGGAGGGCGCCCGGCTCGCTGCCTTCAGGATCGCTCGCACCGTTTCCTCCGGCACGGGATCGGGCCGAAAGGCGCGGCAACTGAACCGGGTCTTCAGGGCATCAAGGACATGCATGGGGTTCCCCCGACGGATCAAATCGGAAGAGACCTCGCACGCCCGTGACGCGACCGCAAATCAGACCAAGGTCGACCGCTTGGAAAGAGCGCGGACGGTTCACGAGAAACGGTGGCGGCAACTCCGGAGGCATCGCGCCCTACGCGGCAAAATCAGCCGGCTCCGTGCCGACGACATATTCGAAATCGGGCCGCCACAGCAGCCGGATTCGCCCAATCCGCCTGCTGGCATAAAGCCGCCATGCATCATCGTCGCCCTCCTCCGCGGCCGGGGCAGGCAGCGGCACATGTTCATACATCCAGCCGCGGTTTCGCACGGGCGACAGCTCGATGCAGCTTGCGACGACGACCACGGTGTCGAACGGCTGCAGCCGCTTTTCAAGAAGCGCCATCTGCTCCTCGAGCGCCTCCAATTCGAGATCCAGCGCCCAGACGAGGGCTGTTACGCCCTTCTTGCGCCGGTCCGACAGCAGCGTCGCCTCGGAGTTCATGCCGACGCGGCCGCGCCGCATCGCCCGGAACAGCGGAATGAGCACCCGGGACAGGATCACGTCCTTCATGGCCGTCATCGCACCGCCGCCCCTTCCCGGCGACCCGTCGTGCCCCCGGCGATGGGCAGCCCTCCCAGGGACCCGATCAGCCGCGCCGCCTCCGCCGCTCCGTCCCAGCGTGAGGCGATCCGGCCGCATTCCCGCCCGAGACTCCGGCGCGTCTCGGCGTCCGTGATCTTCCGCAATCCTCTGCGGATCGAATAGGGATCGTTCTCATCGGCGACCAGGCACCATCCGGCGACGGCGCCGTACTGCCCCCTGCTGCTTTGCAGATCTGTCATCCCCGTCGTGTTGGGGACGAACAGGGTCGGCAGCGCTGCCGACAGGCATTCGTGGAAGGTGTTGTAACCGGCCGCCGCAACCGCAAAGTCGAAGGCATTGATGTATAGACCGAGGGGAAACAGGGGCCGGACGTGGTGACGCGGGCCTTGCGGGCGCACGTCGATGACCGAAACGGGATGCAGGGCGTCGACGATATGCAGTGTCGGATCCTTGGCCAGGAGGTCGAGACAGGCCTGCCGCGCAGTGCTGCCGTCGAAGTTGCGGCCAGACCCGAGCTGCAACAGCGCGATCGTCGCGGTCTGGGACAGGCCGAGCGCGTCGCGGGCCGCTTCGCGAGTCAATCGTTTCCACGGCGGAACATGCAGGATCGGCGCGACCGCGACGAAATGCGGATCGTTCCGCCCGGAATGACCGTGGTCCACGGCAGCGCAAATCTCACCCGGTTCGATGACGAGATCGAAATGCTTTGCCCGAGCCGTGACCGTCGGGTCGGCGTGGCGCCACATGCCGCGCCGCATCCAGACGAAGAAGGCATTGCCATCATCGCCCACCGCTTCGATCAACCCGCTGTACGGGACGTTGCCGTCAAAGATAACCACGTCTGGGCGATAGTAGGCGAGCGCCTCCCGCATCTCGAGGTAGAAGTACTTGTTCCAGCTTTCGGAACCGATGCCGAGCCGGGTGCTGCTGTTCCTGTATTCGACTTCATAGCCAAGCCGCGCCGCCAGAAACGCCGCTTCCGACAGCGACAGGAACACGACCCGGGTTGCCTCCGCCATGCAGTCGGCGACGGCAAGCTGCCGGGCCAGGTGGCCGAAGCCGACACCGTTGGACGTCAGGGCGAGAACCGTGGCCCGCGGCGGCAGCTTCGCGGCAGGTGAAGGCCGAACGGAGGCCAACTTGCGCGCCGTGCCGCCCACAAGACGGTCGAATCGCGCCTTGTAGTTGCGCAGGTGAAACCGGCCGTTGGCGAAACCAACGGCCGTCTCGGATTGTCTGGCATAAAGTCCGGCATCCTGCGCCAGCCTCGCATAGACGGACGGCGCCTCTTCCGGTGCGCAATAGATTGCCGCATCCTGGAATGTCGCGGCGAACTGCGGCGGAAGAACGGTCGGCAGCCCGGCCGCCAGCGCCTCCAGAACGCCGTAGCAGAAGGCTTCCCTCCAGTTCGGGTGATGGAAGTAGGAATAGACGTCGAGCGACCGCAGGAACTCGGCGACGGTCTCGGTGCCGGGAAAGAACGGATAGGCCTGCCAGTTTGCCGGCCATGGCTCAAACGCCTTGCGCACCCTCCGGTCGACGCCGAGCATCCTGAACACGAACCGGCCGCTTTCCGGATAGACCTGCCGTGCGGCATCAGGCTCCGGCCACTTGAGCAGATCGGGGCGGGAATGTCGCCCGACGACGAGCGGCGCATCGATCGAGGGGCCGGCCGCCCTCCGCGACCGAGGCCGGGCGAAATCCGCCGGATCGATGAGATTGACCCAGTCCTCCTCAAACAGGGCGTTTTGAAAGCCGCCGTGGCTCAAGCTGTTTCTCACGGCCTCACCGACCGGCAGAAGCAGCAGATCCGCGCCGTAAAGGTCCCTGACGATGTCGCGGCCCTTGTCGAGCGAATACTGAATCTCGCCGAAACTGTCGAACAGCGGATGATGCACCACCAACCCATAGATCGGCGCGTTCACCCGCGGACGAACCTTGGGCGCGCGGGCGAGCAGGGTCGGGTGATAGAACAACGCAATCCTGGCCTCGACCTCCTCGGTGACCGGCAGCAGCGCCGCACCGGTTTCCCTGATGGTCGACATGACCGAGGGATTCGGCGGACGGTTCTTCGTGAGCAGCGGCGACCGCAGCTCCATGACCGCCGTCCTCAGGCCCGCCAGAGCGCAGGCACGCAACTCGTTTCGCAAGGCGGTCGAGGTGCCGCCGGGGAACCTCAGATCAGCGAAAATAACCAGATCAAAATTCATGGCGCCCCGAAACTACTTCGTCATCGCGCAATACCGAGAATGAAATTGCCGGTACCGTGGACCCTATATATACTTGGATGGCAGGGACGCGAGAATCTCCAAATCGAAGTGGGCAGCAATCCGGGTCAGGGCGGTCGGATGCATACCTTCTTCCATGTCCTGCATAGATTTCGTGCGGGGCAATTTGGATAATGCACGCCAATTCCTGTTGAGCCTTCAAGATTTGAGGTTTTGGCATGGCGGCTAAGGTCAAATTTCGTTTTCTGCGTTTGCTGTCTTTCGTGGTTTCAACATTGATTGTCTATTTTACTCAATCCGGAATGACCGCAAGAGCAGCCAAATCCGCGACCGCTGAGCTGGACGGCGATGTCGGCAGGCTGGCGGTGACCAGCGAAAGCTTCATCAAGATCCTCAACGATCCGGCGGCCGTCGGCAAAGGGACCTTTGCCGTCAGAGGCGGCGAGCCGATTCGGGTCGCGCAGTATGGCGACTCCGAACCCACCGGCACGGGATCCCGCGGTCACGGCGTCGTCAGAACGTTTCCCTTCTTTGGTGTTCCCGACGATCCGACCGAGCCGCCGTCGGCGCAGCAGGAGCGCACGACGCTTCAGTATCTGCTGCAGTCGGAGAAGCGGACGGAGAAGGCGGCGGAGCAATGCGTGGAGCGGGTCCGCCGCGATCAGTCAACCGTTCAGTCGTGCTACTCCGAGGTCCTTGCTAGGCTTGAGCGAGATCTGACCCGCGCAGCCAGCCGCGGCAGCAAGGTGGCGCAGGATGCGCTGCCGATCGTGCGGGAAGCGGCACGCCAAGTTCGCTCGGCCCGCAACTCGCAGGAGGCGCTGCGGGCCGTGCGCGCGGCCGTGTCCAAGGTCCAGCAGATCAAGCTGGTTGCATCCGACGACGTGGTGATCGCCCGGGTCGTGTCGCAGCAGCGCAATGCCGTCGTCGAAGCCCTCGCGACTGTCGAGATCTGCATCGAGCGGTCGACGGAGCTCTGAGAGCGGCAGGGTCGGCCGAACGAAACCCAGCGCCGGATCGAAGCTGAAGGCGGCCACGGCCGCGAGCGCCTGCTGCGCTTATCGCGGCAGGATCGCCGTGCCCTCGATCTCGACCATCGCCTTGGGCTCGACCAGTGCCACCACCTGCACCACGGCCATGGCCGGATAGTGCCGACCCATGACCGAGCGATAGGCCGCGCCGAGTTCCTTGAGGCTGTCGCGGTAGCGCACCACGTCGGTGATATACCAGGTCAGGCGCGCAATATGCTCCGCACGGCCGCCGGCCGCCTCGACCACGGCAAGCACGTTGGCCAGCGTCTGCCGCACCTGCTCGACGAAATCGGTGGAGAACGCCCCGTCCGGCGTCCAGCCGACCTGACCGCCGGTCAGCACGAGACGGCCGTCGCCGGCCATCCCGTTGGCGTACCCTTTCGGCTCCGCCCAGCCCTCCGGCAGCAGCGGCGTCAGCGGTGTCACGGCGTCGTCGATGGTCCCAGTCCCGTTCAAGGCGTCTCTCCGTTCAGTCCTTCGTCACGGCCGGCGGGGGCATCAGGATGCCGCCCGATTATGCGCAGCCTCATCGGCCGCGATCTCGCGAAGTGCAAAGCGCTGCAGCTTGCCGGTCTCGGTCCGCGGCAGCTTGTCCACGAAGGCGACCTGGCGCGGATACTTGTAGGGGGCCAGCTCCGCCTTGACGTGCTCCTGCAGCGCCTTGACGAGCGCCGCATCACCGACGAAGCCCGGCTTCAGCACCACATAGGCCTTCACCACATGGCCACGATCGGCGTCCGGCGCGGCGACGACGCCGCATTCGGCTACCGCCCGATGCGCCAGCAGCGCCGCCTCGACCTCCGGTCCGGCGATGTTGTAGCCGGCCGAAACGATCATGTCGTCGGAGCGCGCCTGGTACCAGAAATAGCCGTCGGCGTCGCGGATATAGGTGTCGCCGGTGACGTTCCAGCCGTTCTCGACGTAATTCGTCTGCCGCGGATCGGCGAGGTAGCGGCAACCCGTCGGCCCGCGCACCGCGAGCCGCCCGGCCGTGCCGTCGGGCACCTCCTTGCCGTCCGGCCCGATCACCTTGGCCTCGTAGCCCGGCACCGGCTTGCCTGTGGAGCCTGGCCGGATCGCCTCCTCGGGCGCGCCGATGAAAATGTGCAGCATCTCGGTGGCGCCGATGCCGTCCATCAGCTTGATCCCCGTCGCCGCGAACCAGTCTTCCCAGGTCGCCTTGGGCAGCGCCTCGCCCGCCGATACGCACTTGCGCAAGGACGAGAGATCGGCATCGCCCTTCTTTGCCAGCATCGCGCGATAGGCCGTCGGGGCGGTGAAACAGACGCTGGCTCGGAACTCCGGGATTGCCTTCAGAAGGTCATCCGGCGTCGCCTTCTCCAGGAGCACGCCCGCCGCCCCGACGCGGAACGGAAACAGCACCAGGCCGCCGAGGCCGAAGGTGAAGGCGAGCGGAGGCGAGCCGATGAAGATATCGTCCGCCGAGGGTTTCAGCACCTTCGCACCATAGCAGTCGCAGATCGCCAGCATGTCACGGTGGAAATGCATGGTCGCCTTGGGCTCACCCGTGGTCCCGGAGGTAAACCCGAGCAGGCAGACGTCGTCGGACGCGGTGTCGCAGGCCTCGAAACGGCCGGTCTTTGACGCCATCCTGGCTTCGAGCGCGTCCTCGGCGCCCGAGCCGGCGTAGAGGATTGTGGTGAGCTCCGGGGCGAGGTCCCTCGTCTGCTCCATCGCCTCCAACAGTCGGTGGTCGCAGACGGCGAGCCCGATCTTGGCCTTCTCCACGATGGCCTTGAGTTCGCGCGCGCGCAGCAGCGGCATGGTGGCGACGACGATGCCGCCGGCCTTGATCACGGCGAAATAGACCGCGACCATCGTCGGATTGTTTGGAAAGCGCAGAAGCACGCGGTTTCCGGATCTGAGCCCGAAGTCCTGCGTCAGCACCTCCGCGATGCGGTTCACCTTCTCGGCAAGCTCGGCATAGCTCCAGCGCATGCCAGGCGCCAGCAGCGCAGTGCGGTCGCCGCGGCCTTCCGCAACGTGACGGTCGATCAGTTCGACCGCGCAGTTCATCCGCTCTGGATAGCCGAGCGATTCGAGATTGATGAAATCCGGCCAGAGTTCGCGCGGCGGCAGATTGTCCGCCGCGAATGTGTCGACATGGGCTGTCTTGGCCATCGTTGTTCCCCTTTTTCCGGCCCGGTCCGTCCGCCGCCGAGCCTGTAGCCCGCCTGCCACAGGTCCGCGCCCGTCCTGCCGGATCCGGCCTTGTGTCATTCGGCCGCCAGCCGTTCCTTCCTGGCGGCGTGCTCTGCGATCGCCTGGCGGGCGATCACGACCTTCTGCACCTCCGTGGCGCCCTCGTAGATGCGCAGCGCCCGGATCTCGCGGTAAAGCGCCTCGACCCTGGAGCCGACCCGGACGCCGTGGCCGCCGTGAAGCTGCACGGCGCGGTCGATCACGGTCTGGGCGTTTTCCGTCGCCACCATCTTGGCGAGCGCGGCTTCGCGGGTGACGCGCGCTGCGCCGCTGTCCTTGGTCCAGGCGGCCCGGTAGACGAGAAGCGCCGCCGCATCGACCTCGGCAACCATGTCGGCGAGTGCGCCCTGCGTCAGCTGCAGGTCGGAAAGCGGCGCGCCGAACAGGCTCCGCGTGGTGACATGCTTCAGCGTCTCGGCGAGCGCCCGGCGGGCAAAGCCGAGGGCCGCCGCCCCCACCGTCGAGCGGAAGATGTCGAGCGTGGCCATGGCGACCTTGAAGCCTTCGCCGCTGCGCCCGAGCCGGTTTCCGACCGGCACCCGCACCCGGTCGAACACCAGCCGCGCCAACGGATGCGGCGCGATCGTGTCGATGCGCTCGGCAACCGAAAGCCCCGGCGCATCCGCATCGACCACGAAGGCCGACAGTCCGCGCGCGCCCGGCGCCTCGCCGGTGCGGGCGAAGACGACGTAGTGGTCGGCGATGCCGCCGTTGGAGATCCAGGTCTTCTCGCCGGTGATGACGACATGGTCCGGACCGTCCGGCTCAGCCACGGTCGCCATCGCGGCAACGTCGGAGCCGGCCACCGGCTCCGACAGGGCGAAGGCCGCGATCTTGTCGCCGCGGCCGACCGGCGGCAGGTACTTCTGCTTCACGGCCTCCGAGCCGTAGAGCGAGATCGAGCCGGTGCCGAGCCCCTGCATGGCGAAGGCGAAGTCGGCAAGGCCGTCGTGGCGCGCCAGGGTCTCGCGGGCGATGCAGAGGGAGCGCACGTCAAGCGTCGGCTGCGGGCCACCATAGCCCTCGGGCACGACATGGGCCAGAAACCCGGCCTTGCCCAGCGCGGCCACCAGCCGCCGGCAGGAGCCGTCGACGTCGGAATGGTCGACGAGGCCGGCAACGTTGGTCGTTGCCCAGCGGTCGATCGTTTCGGCGAGCGCGCGGTGGCGATCCTCGAAGAACGGCCAGTCGAGGAAGGAGAGATCCGTCATCTCAGTTGCCCTCGAACACCGGCGTCTGCTTGTTGGCAAACGCCTCGAAGGCGCGGCGATAGTCCTGCGTCTTCATGCAGACGGCCTGGGCCATCGCCTCGGCCTCGATCGCCTGGTCGATCGACATGTCCCATTCCATGTGCAGCATGCGCTTGGTCATGGCGTTGGCGAAGGTCGGGCCGGCGGATAGTTCGTCGGCCAGCGCGCGCGCTTCGGCCAGCACCGTCTCCGGGTCAGCGAGTCGGTTGAAGAAGCCCCACCGCTCAGCCTCGCCGCCCTTCATCACCCGTCCGGTGTAGAGCAACTCGGAGGCCCGGCCGTGACCGACGATCCTCGGCAAGATGGCGCAGGCGCCCATGTCGCAGCCGGCAAGGCCGACCTTGTTGAACAGGAACGCCACCTTGGCACGCTCGGTGCCGATCCGCATGTCGGAGGCCATGGCGATGATGGCGCCGGCGCCGACACACACGCCGTCGATCGCCGCAACGATCGGCTGAGGACAGGCGCGCATCGCCTTGACCAGCTCACCGGTCATCGTGGTGAACTGCAACAGCCCGGGCATGTCGCGGGACAGCAGCGGCTCGATGATCTCGAACACGTCACCGCCCGAGCAGAAATTACCGCCGGCGCCGGTCACGACCACCGTCTTGACCTCCTCGTCGAACTGCAACGCGCGGAACAGGTCGCGCAGTTCGGCATAGGAGTGGAAGGTCAGCGGATTCTTGCGTTCCGGCCGGTTGAGCGTGATCACCGCCGTCTTGCCCGAGACCTCCAGCAGAAAATGCGTCGGTCGGTACTTCCGGACCGGGAGCGTGATCGCGTAAGTCTCCAGTGCGCCGGCCTCGCTCATGCCCTGCCCTCCGGTTTGCTGCCGTTGTCTGCCGCCGCGAGGGCCTTGCGCACCGAGCCCTTGGCCTTGCCGAGCAGGCGCATCAGCGTCTCGATGTCCTCGTCGTTCAGGTCGGCGAAGAATGTGCCCATCCAGTCACCGTGGGCGTCGGCCATCCTGACGAAGCCGTCGTGGCCCTCAGGTGTCAGCCGCACCAGCGCCGAGCGCCGGTCGCCGGGCGCGGCGCGGCGCTCGAGCAGGCCGTCCTGGACCAGGCGGTCGACCAGGCCGGTCACGTTGCCGGCCGAGACCATCATGTGCTTCGACAGCGCGCCGAGCGTCAGCCCCTCCGGCGCCTTCTCGAGCTGGGCCATCAGGTCGAAGCGCGGCAGGGTGACGTCGAAGCCGGTCCTCAGCCGACGCCGAATCTCGTTCTCGATCATCGTCGTCAGGGTCAGGAGGCGCAGCCACAGCCGAAGCTCGTCCTTATGGTCGGTGCGACCGGCAACCCGCGTCTCGGCATCGACCGGATGGTCGTCCGAGTGGAGAAACTGCTCGTCCATGGCCTCCCTCACATCACTTCGCCGCCGGCAATCGCGATGGCCTGACCGGTGACGCTTCCCGCGCCGGTGCCGCAGAGCCACAGCACCGCGTCGGCAATCTCCTCCGGCTGGATCAGTCGCTTCTGCGGGTTGTCCTTGACCATCTCCGCCACGACCTCCTCCGCCGGACGGCCGGTCTTCTCGACGATGCGCGCAACGCTCTCGCGCATAAGATCGGTGTCGGCGAAGCCCGGGCAGACGGCATTGACCGTCACGCCCTTGTCCGCCGTCTCCAGCGCCAGCGCCCGGGTCAGGCCGACCACGGCGTGCTTGGCCGCAACATAGGACGACACGTAGCGGTAACCCTTGAGCCCCGCCGTCGACGCCACGGTCACGATCCGGCCCCAGCCTTCTGCGATCATGCCCGGCAACACGGCCTGGCAGGCCGTCACGACGCTCATGAGATTGACGGCGAGCATGTCCGAAAACTGGTCAGTCGGCGTCCTGAGAAACGGTGCGCTCGCCGCCTGGCCGGCATTGTTGACCAGAACCGCGATGCCGCCATGCGCCTCCTCGGCCTCCGCAATCGCCGACTGAAGGGCTCCCCGATCGGAGACATCGGCTGCCACGAAGCCGTGGGCGCCGATCTCCGCGGCGACGGTCTCGAGCCGCACGGCGTTGCGGCCGAGAATGGTGACGGTGGCCCCGGCCGCGATCAGCCGCGAGGCGATCGCAAGCCCGATACCGCGCGAACCGCCGGTCACCAGGGCATGCCGTCCGTGCAATGGGCCGTTCGCCACCCGTGTCACTCCCGAGATTGCATCGCGAATTATTTTAAGCTTAAAATATCTCGGCCGACGACGCAACACAAGGGCGCCCGGTCGGAGCATGGTTCTGAAAGCCTCGGCAACGGGAGGTGCAGTCGATGAAGATCGCCGTGATCGGAGGAGGACCCGCGGGCCTCTACTTCGCCATCCTGATGAAGAAGGCGCGGCCCGCGGCGCAGATCACCGTCTACGAGCGCAACCGCGCCGACGACACGTTCGGCTTCGGCGTCGTGTTCTCCGACCAGACGCTGGAGACGTTCGAGGCCTACGACCGACCGAGCTACAAGGCGATCACAGAGAACTTCGCCTATTGGGACGACATCGAGATCCACTTCAAGGGCGACATCCACCGCATTGGCGGCAACGGCTTTTGCGGCTGCTCACGCCGCACCCTGCTGCTGCTGCTGCAGGAGCGCGCCCGCAGCCTCGGCGTCGAGCTTCAGTTCCAGACCGAGATCGTGACGCTGGAAGCGGTCGCCGACGCCGATCTTGTCGTTGCCGCCGACGGCATCAACTCGGCGATTCGCGACGCACACCGCGACCATTTCGAGCCGCAGGTCGACCTCAGGCCGAACAAGTTCACCTGGATGGGCTCGACGAAGCCGCTCGACGCCTTCACGTTCTACTTCAAGGAAACCGAGCATGGCCTTTTCATCGCTCATACCTATCAGTATGAACCCGGCCGCTCGACCTGGGTGTTGGAGACCGATCCGGAGACGTTCGAAAGGGCCGGCCTCGGCGCGCTGACGGAGGAGGACTCCGCCCACTTCTTGCAGGACGTCTTCGCCGAGGAACTGGACGGCCACGCGCTCATCGTCAACCGCTCGCTTTGGCGCAACTTCCCAATGATCCGCAACAGGCGGACCACGATGGGCAATGTCGTGCTGCTCGGCGACGCCAAGTCGACGGCCCATTTTTCCATCGGATCAGGCACCAAGCTTGCGATGGAGGACGCCATCGCCCTCTACGAGAGCTTCCAGCGGACCGATAGCGTCAGTGCCGCCCTCGCCGATTTCGAGGCAACGCGGCGCGAGGAGGTGGAGAAGACCCAGCACGCCGCCGACGTGTCGCTCGTCTGGTTCGAGCACCTGAAACGCTACTGGCACATGGATCCGGTCACCTTCGCCTTCGGCCTGATGACCCGGTCCAAGGCGATTACCTTCGACAATCTGGAGCTGCGCGCCCCCGCTTTCGTAAAGGAAGCAAGCCGCGCCTTTGCCCGCAAGGTCAAAACGCTCGGCCTCGAGGTCGACACCGACAACCCGGTCGTGCCGGCATTCCAGCCGTTCAAGCTGCGCGACATGCGACTCGAGAATCGCTTCGTCGTCTCACCGATGTGCATGTACTCGGCCGAGAACGGCATGCCGAACGACTTCCACCTCGTCCACTACGGTGCCCGCGCCGTCGGCGGGGCGGCGATGGTCTTCACCGAGATGACATGCGTTGCTCCCGACGCCCGGATCACGCCGGGCTGCGCCGGGATCTGGAACGACGAGCAGCAGGCGGCCTGGACCCGGATCGTCGATTTCGTCCACGGCAATTCCACGGCCAGGATCTGCCTGCAGCTCGGCCATGCCGGCCGTAAGGGCGCGTCGAAGCTGATGTGGGAGGGAATGGACCGGCCGCTGCCGGATGCCGAGGCCTGGCCGATCATCGCCCCCTCGCCGCTGCCCTACTATCCCGAGAGCCAGGTGCCGAGGGAAATGACCCGCGCCGACATGGACCGGGTGAAGGGCGAATTCGTCGCCGCCGTCGAGCGCGGCCTTGCCGCCGGCTTCGACATGGTCGAACTGCACTGCGCCCACGGTTATCTGCTCGCCAGTTTCCTCTCGCCGGTCACCAACCGGCGCACGGACGACTATGGCGGTCCGCTCGAAAACCGCCTGCGCTTCCCGCTCGAGGTGTTCGAGGCAATGCGCGCGGCCTGGCCGGCGCACAAGCCGATGTCGGTGCGCCTGTCCGCCACCGACTGGATCGAGGGCGGCATCACCGGCGATGATTCGGTGAAGATCGCCGAAGCCTTCGCCCGCGCCGGGGTCGACCTGATCGACGTCTCTACCGGCCAGACGGCGCCGGAGAGCGCGCCGGTCTACGGCCGCATGTTCCAGACGCCGTTCGCCGACCAGATCCGCAACGAGGCCTCGGTCGCCACCATGGCCGTCGGCGCCATCACCTCGGCCGACCAGGCCAACACCATTCTGGCCGCCGGACGCGCCGACCTCATCGCCCTCGGCCGTCCTCACCTCGCCGACCCGTCCTTCACCCTGCGGGCGGCCGGCGACTACGGCGTCTCGACGATCTTCGCCCCCAAGCAGTACGAGCCCGGCAAGGCCCAGCTCCTGCGCAACGCCGAGCGCGACCGTGCTGACCTGAAGGAGCTCAAGCTGAAGGCGAAGCCCAAGACGCACAACCCCGCGTACCGGGAGGCCGCGGAGTAGCGAGCCCGGACGCGTACACGGCCTTCGATCCGGCAGGCCCGCCCTGCTCCTGCGCGGCCGACCTTCGCGCATCGAAGATCGGTTCGACATGGGCAAAAACAGGCCCGTCCGGCCTACACTTCAGCAGGACACGGGCGTCACGGCCAGGGGCGCACCGGCCACGCCTCTCCGACCCGGCGCAGCTTCTCGAATTCCGGCAAAGCGCCGTCGCTTGCGGCGCAGAGGAACCGCGCCGCATCGCCCCTGATCTGCAGTGCCGTCAGCACGCCGGTGCGGTAGCAGCCGCTGTCGACGGCAATGCGGTGCTCGGCGATGTGCGGGCGGAAGATGGAATGGCCGTGGACGGCCACGAAGTCGAACGGCCACGACTCGCACGACAGGAACGGCCTGCGGATCGTCACAAGGTCGTGCGGGTCCTGACCGTCCGCCGGCCGGGCCGGGTCGAGGCCGGCATGGACGAACAGGTAGGGTCCGGCGCGCACGGTGAGCTCGAGCCCGTCGAGAAAGTCAACGATCTCGCTGCCGAGCGCCAGGCGTATGCGTTCGGAAAGCGCCTTCACCGTCATGCGGCGAAGCTCCCGCGTCTCAATGCCCATCTCCAGGAGGGTTGCACCGCCGCCGTTGTCCAGCCAGAGGGCGACATGGTCGACATCGGCGTCGGGGTTGCGCAGCAGCTCAATCAGGTACTGGTCGTGGTTTCCCTTGAGGCAGCGAAGCCGCGGCCCGAGCTCGGCCTTGAGCCGGGCAAGCAGCCTCAGGCAGCCAAGATTGTCCGGGCCGCGATCGATGGTGTCTCCGAGCATCACGACGACCGGCGCCTCGCCCTCGGCCCGCTCCGCCTCTTCCGTCACCAAGGCGAACAGGCGGTCGAAATGCGCGCGGTGGCCATGCAGATCACCGATCGCAAACAGCTCCGTGCCGTCATAGCCCCTGGCGCGGGCCGGCACGGGCAACCAGTCGGAGGAGAACGTGGCGAGCGTCATGGCGCCTCGATCGGTCAGCGGGTTGGAGGCAATCCGGCAACGGCGCAACGGCTTCGCCGATCGCCTTCTTTCCTTAACGCAAGACCCTGGTCATGGCTCCCCTTCCGGCGCATTGCTTCCTCCCTGGTCATCCTGATCTGCCGCGACGAAGATGCCCGGCGTGCGGATCTTGCGCCAGGGCGGCCCGAAGGGCTGCGGCCGGGTAAAGCCACCGATACGATTGACGATACGATTGATCCCGACATCATCTCGGGGCTTTCCATCCAAGATATTTTAGGTTTAAAGTATCTTGCCTTTGAGGCTCGACGCCGCCCCGCAATCCTGTCAAAAACCGAGGGGTCGGCGGAAGCAGCCGAACGGTCCAAAGGGGAGTGGAAAACAATGAAACGTGTTGTGATGGGGGCGGTCGCGGCCGCGGCTCTTGGTGCGTGGGGCACGGCGGCGCAAGCCGAGGGCCTGAAAATCGGCTTCCTGGCAACCCTGTCCGGACCGTCGGCCGTGCTCGGCGAGCACATGCGCGACGGTTTCCTGCTTGCGGTCAAGCAGAACGAGGGCAAGCTCGGCGGCCTCGACACCGAGGTGCTGGTGGTCGACGACGAGCTCAAGCCCGATGCTGCACTGACCAAGGTCCAGGGGCTCCTGGAGCGCGACAAGGTCGACATGATGGCCGGCATCGTGTTCTCCAACGTCATGATGGCCGTCTACAAGCCAATCATGCAGTCCGAGACCATCTTCGTCGGCGGCAATGCCGGCCCGTCGCCGATCGCCGGCAAGGGCTGCAGCGAATATTTCTTCACCGCCGCCTATCAGAATGACAACAACCACGAGGTCATGGGCAAGCACGCCTCCGACGCCGGCTACAAGCGCATGATCGTGATTGCGCCGAACTATCAGGCCGGCAAGGACTCCATCGCAGGCTTCAAGCGGTTCTACGACGGCGAGATCGTAGACGAGATCTATACCCAGCTCGGCCAGCTCGACTTCTCCGCCGAGCTCGCCAAGATCGCCTCGGCCAAGCCCGACGCCGTGTTCGTGTTCATGCCCGGTGGCATGGGGGTCAACCTGGTGAAGCAGTACCGACAGGCGGGCCTCGCCGACACGACGCCGTTCCTTTCCGCCTTCACGGTCGACGAGACCACGCTGCCGGCGACAAAGGACGACGCCGTCGGCCTGTTTGCCGGCGCGCAGTGGGCGCCGAACCTCGACAACCCCGCCAACAAGGCCTTCGTCGAGGCGTTTGAGGCGGAGTATGGCTACGTGCCGTCGCTCTACGCCGCCCAGGGCTACGACGCCGCCCGCCTGATCGACGGCGCGGTCGCGAAGGTCGGCGGCAAGGACGACAAGGCGGCGCTGATCGCGGCGCTGAAAGAAGCCCCATTCGAGAGCGTCCGCGGCGACTTCTCGTTCAACACCAACCACTTCCCGATCCAGGACTTCTATCTCGTCAAGGCGGTGAAGCGCGACGACGGCAAGTACGCCACTGAGACCGTCCAGAAGGTGTTCGACGACCATCAGGACGCCTACGTCGGCGAGTGCAGCATGAACTGACCCCTTGAGGGCGGACGGGAGGTCCGTCCGCCCTCAAGGAACACCGGCGACGGCGCGAACCTTTCAACCCATCTGCAAATCGCGCCGCTTCGTCCGAATGCGGGGTGACTCAGACCGAGGCGGGACCTTGAGCTTCACACTCCTTGCCGTTCAGACGTTGAACGGCCTGCAGCTCGGCATTTTGCTGTTCCTGATCGCTGCCGGCCTCACGCTGGTGTTCGGCGTGATGGACTTCATCAACCTCGCCCATGGCGTGCAATACATGCTCGGCGCTTACCTTGCCGTGATGGGCTACGGCCTCACCGGCTCGTTCTGGGGCGCCCTCGCCGTCGCGCTCGTCGCCGCGCTCGCCCTCGGTCTTTTGCTCGAGCTGCTGGTGTTCCGCCATCTTTACGACCGCGACCACCTCGACCAGGTGCTCGCAACCTTCGGCGTCATCCTGTTCGTCAACGAGGCGGTCAAGGTGTTCTGGGGCGCAGCCCCCCTGACCCTGCCGATGCCGGACGCGCTCAGCGCCTCGATCCCGCTGATGGATGGGCTGCTCTACCCGGTCTACCGCATTGCGCTCATCGTTACGGGCTTTGCCGTTGCCCTGCTGCTCTACATCCTCGTGACGCGGACCAGGGTCGGCATGCTGGTCAGGGCGGGCGCCACCAATGCACCGATGGTCGCCGCCCTCGGCGTCAACATCCGCCGCCTGTTCATGATGGTGTTCGGCTTCGGCACCATGCTCGCCGGCTTTGCCGGGGTGATGGCCGCACCGATTCTCGCCGTCGAGCCGGGCATGGGCGACAACCTCCTGATCCTTGCCTTCGTCGTCATCGTCATCGGCGGCATCGGTTCGATCCGCGGTGCCTTCCTCGCCGCACTGATCATCGGCCTCGTCGACACGCTCGGGCGCACCTTCGCCACCGACATCGCCAGGCTGGCGCTGCCGCCGGCCGCCGCGAACGACGTCGGTCCGGCCGTGGCCTCGATGCTGATCTACATCTTGATGGCCGCGGTGCTGTTCTTCCGCCCGAGCGGCCTGTTTCCGGCGCGCGCAGGATGAGGGCGCCGGAAAAAGCCCGGGCAGCCGGTTCCCGGACCGCGGCGCTCGCGACCGCGGCCGTGTTCCTTGCCTTCGCCGTCCTGCCGCCGCTGGCCCAAGCCCTCGGCTACGGCTTCGTGACGCTGTTTGCGACCCGCTTCATGATCTTCGCCATCGCCGCCGTCAGCCTGGCGCTGATTCTCGGCCACGGGGCCATGGTCTCCTTCGGCCATGCCGCCTATCTGGGTCTCGGTGCCTATGCGGTCGGCATTCTCGCCGACGCCGGGTTCTCCGAATTCTACGTCGCCCTGCCGGCCGCCCTCCTCCTGTCGGGCCTGTTTGCGCTGGTCACCGGCGCGGTGTCGCTGAAGACCCGCGGCGTCTATTTCATCATGATCACCCTCGCCTTCGGGCAGATGGCCTATTTCACCGCGACCTCGCTGTCGGCCTATGGCGGTGACGACGGTCTGACGATCTGGGGCCGCACGGAGGTGTTCGGCTCGACCGTGCTGTCCGACAACACCGTGTTCTACTACACCGTGCTCGGCTGCCTCGTTGCCGTCTGGCTGCTGTGCCGCATGGTCGTTGCCTCGCGCTTCGGCCGTGTGCTGCGCGCCGCCAAGCAGAGCGAGCTCCGGGTGCGGGCGATCGGCATCGACCCTTACGCCTACAAGCTCACCGCCTATGTGCTTGCCGGCATGATCGCGGGGCTCGCCGGCGCGCTCCTCGCCAATCAGGCCGAGTTCGTGTCGCCGGCATACATGACCTGGCACCGCTCGGGCGAGTTGATCGTCATGGTCGTGCTCGGCGGCCTCGGCTCCTTCACCGGGGCGATCCTCGGGGCGACCGGCTTTCTCGTCCTGGAGGAGGTGCTGTCGCACATTACCGAACACTGGCGGCTGATCTTCGGACCGCTGCTGATCATCGTCGTGCTGTTCGGCCGCGGCGGGCTGATGGGACTGATCCGCGGAAGGGGACGCGGCCATGGCTGAGCCGATTCTTGCGCTTCAGGACCTGTCGAAGAGCTTCGGCGCCCTCAGGGTGACCGATCATGTCTCACTTAACGTGCGACCGGGCGAGATACATGCCGTCATCGGCCCGAATGGGGCCGGCAAGACCACCTTGATCGGTCAGATTTCAGGTTCGATCGCGCCGGATGCCGGAACGATCCACTTCGCCGGCCATGACATCACGGCCTGGTCGATGCCGGCCCGGGCCCGAGCCGGGCTTGCCCGCTCGTTCCAGATCACCACGGTGTTGCCGGAATTCACCGCCCGGGAAAATGTCGCACTGGCGCTGCAGGCGCATGAGGGCCATTCCTTCCGCTTCTTCCGGAACGTCGGCAGGGACCGCAGGCTCAACGATGCGGCGGACACCGTGCTTGCCGACCTCGGCCTCTACGAGCGCGCCGACGTCGTTGCCGGGCTGATGTCCCACGGCGAAAAGCGCGCGCTCGAGCTCGCCATTGCGCTGGCGAGCGAACCGAAGCTCCTGTTGCTCGACGAACCGATGGCCGGCACCGGGCGTGAGGAAACGGACCGTCTGATCGAGGTGCTGCGGGGCCTTAAGGGCCGCTATTCGATGCTGCTGGTGGAGCACGATATGAGCGCCGTCTTCGCCCTCGCGGACCGGGTCTCGGTGCTGGTCTACGGCGCCGTGGTCGCCACCGGCACGCCGGAAGAGATCCGCGCCGATCCCAAAGTGCGCGAGGCCTACCTCGGCGAGGAGGCCGGCGCATGAGCGCGCTGCTCGAGATCGAGGGCCTGGAGGCCGGCTACGGCGCTGCGCAGGTGCTGTTCGGCATGGGCCTTTCCGTTGGTGCCGGCGAGGTCGTGACCCTGCTCGGGCGCAACGGCATGGGCAAGACCACGACCATCAACACCGTGATGGGCCTGCTGCGCGCCCGCGCCGGACGCATCGTCTTTGACGGCACTGACCTCACCGCGGCCCCGTCCTACCGCATCGCCCAGGCCGGGCTCGGCCTTGTGCCCGAAGGCCGCCAGGTGTTCCCGACCCTCAGCGTCGAGGAAAACCTGATTGCCACCCGCGCCAACCGCTTCGGTGCGTCGCCCGGCTGGACCCTCGATCGGGTCTATGCCTTCTTCCCGCGTCTCCGGGAGCGGCGCTCCAACCTTGGCACCCAGCTCTCCGGCGGCGAGCAGCAAATGCTGGCGATCGGCCGCGCGCTGATGACCAACCCGAAGCTCCTGATCCTCGACGAGGCGACGGAAGGTCTTGCTCCGCTGATCCGTGCCGAGATCTGGTCCTGCCTCGGCAAGCTCAAGGCGGACGGGCAGTCGATCCTGGTGGTGGACAAGAACGTCGCCGAACTGGAGAAGCTCGCCGACCGCCATGTCATCATCGAAAAGGGCCAGGTGGTCTGGACCGGCGATTCCGCCGCCCTGCGGGCCGACGCCGGGTTGAAAAGCCGGTATCTCGGGGCGTGAGCGTCGAGGAGAAGCTGCGGCATGTGAGGGTGGCGACTGGGATCGCCGGCGTTTTCGTCTGCCCCGCGCCTTGTCCCACCTTTACCCGTCATCCTGGACCGCGTGCCGCGCAGCGGCATCGCGTGATCCAGGACC
>CAYXAA010000011.1:0-45703 GCA_964462985.1 uncultured Hyphomicrobiales bacterium
GAACAAGGGAGCTGTACACTTCGAATAGGCTCATGGCGCGATTTGTCTCTAGCTCCTTGGTGAGAGCGTTGAACGCATCGAAGATATATGCGTCCAGCTTGGCATCCGCGTTCCCGGCCTCGGTTAGGCAGGTCTTGTAGTCGTCTAGCAGATATTGAAAGTCGCGCAGCCAGCGCAGCTTCCCCAGCCGCCGCGCCGCCATTTCCATTTCAGCCGTAGCACCTTCGATGTTGACCCTTGCCGCATCGGCGAGCTTCCGCATGTATCGCTGTGGGACGCTCCCGCGAGCGCGCCACGACGCCACGCTACTCCTTGCGATCCCGAGAGCTTCGCCCAGTTCTGCATCGGTATCTGCGCCAAAGGCTTTCTTAAGCCCTTCGATTACCTCATCCGCCGGCCGGCTCATCAGAACCCCTTGACAAATTCTGCACGTTGCATAACGTCGCATGTGACGCAAAAATGCGTCACCGGGACATAGCGACATGAATACACCAAGTCCTGAACTTTTGAAAAGGGTGCGCGCCGCTCTCGTTTTGAAAGGCACAAGCCTTAACGCGTTCTGCCGCAAGAACAGGCTCACTCGGCAGAACGTGTCGGCGGCACTCGCAGGCGATTGGCGAGGTCAGAAGGCAAGTGCCTTGGTCCAGTTGATTCTCGCAAAGATCGAGCTGGACAGATGACAGCATTTGTCGACGTCGATGGATTTGCGCTTCTGTGTAATTATAGCCCGCAGCACGCCCGCAGAGTTTTTCGCGACGGTGTGGAAGGCAAGTCATGGAACGGCAACCGGCTTACGATAGTCGTCTCCGACTGCCGTGGCGGCGCGTCGGGCAAGCAATACCTTGTCGCCATCGATAGCTTGCCGCCCGATCTTCAGCAGAAGGCGAAATCGCTCGATCTTCCTTTGAGAAAGCCGGTTGCGCGGCCTTCTCATGGCGAGATTGCCGATTGGCAGCACGATGAGGCCAATTTCCGGCTGACCGTGCTCCTACCCATCATTCCCACGGCCAGCGGCTCATCAGAAAGGGCCGCCGCAATCCGTGAGGTCGCACAGAACATCCACCATACCCCCAAGGGCAAGGCGGAGCGGTTTTCCGAGCGCACTATTCGCAACTGGCTGGCTGCCTATGAGAAAGGCGGCTTTGCTGGGCTTGTTCCGCAGCCGTCACCAGTGCGCGGGCAGCGAAGGGTGTTGATTTCCCGCGCATGGGATCAGTCTATCGACCTTGACGACGCGGTGCGGGCCGAAATCGCCGAAAAACTCGAAAAGTTTGCCCGGAGCGCCACGGCGAAGGGCATGTCCTTCAACGCCGTAGCCCGTTTCTCTGCCCGTGAGCTGCGGGAGCTGTCCAGATTGCACGGTTCGCGCCTTGATGATCGGAAATTACAGTCGATTTGCGGCCTGACGAAGAAGTGGGCAGGTCGATTTGCCGAAGCAAAGCGGCTTTACGTCCATGACTTTGATAACAAGCTCTGGGATGACAAGCATAGGCCGCGCATTTCCCGCAAACTCTCGGAATGGCCGCTTGATGTTGTTTATTCGGACGTGCATCCGATCGACATCTACAAGCAGTTGCCTGACGATCAGAAACGGCAAATCCGCCTACGGCTTATCGGTTGGCTGGACCATGCTAGCCAGTACTTTTGGGGCACGGTTGTTGCGCTGGGGCCGGGGAACGGAGTTCGCAAGCCCGATGTGGCGGTTTCTCTCCATCACATGATGATGGACCCGCATGGCGGTTTGCCCGGCACATTCATCTTCGATAATGGCGGCGAAAACAACGATGTGGCGAGCGCCATCAAGGAGTTTCCGGAAATCAGCAACCTGATGGCCGGGCGCGGCATCATTGACTTCGGTGGTCGGCGCTCCATCAGAACCACACCGTATCAGGGCGCTTCAAAGCCCATTGAAGGCACCTTCAAGACGCTTGAGCAGAACTTTTTCAGGTTCATTCCCGGGTGGATCGGCGGGGAACGCACCAATAAAAAGACGCATCAGGTCGGCAAGCCGGTCGAGCCCTATGCAGGTTCGATTGAAGAGCTGATTGGCGAGATACACAAGGCAATTGCCGCCTACAATGATACGCCCCAGCCCGAAGGTAAACTTGCAGGTCTTTCGCCGCGCGATGCGATGGCGAACGCCATTGAGCGTGGCTGGGTGCCGCAAAAGCCGGACACGTACACTTTTGATGAAATATTCAGCGAGCGCGATATCCGGGAGGTCCGGCAGGGGCGGTTTTCCATTGGTGGAAAACACTTCTCATCGGATGCCACTCACGGGATGGGCCACGGCACCAAGGTTGAGGTCCGAAAGCCCCTTCGGCCCGGCCTCGACTATGTGTTCATCCGCAAAAACGGCCATCCGCTCGGGATCGCGCGGCAGGATGAAGAGTATGACGCGACCGATGGTCGTGGCGCGATAGAGGTCAATCGGCGGATCAAGACCCAGAAGGCCGCCATCGCCGCCCTACGGCAGACTGTCGATCCAAGTTTCAACGCGTTCGCGGAGATTACGCGCGGGGTGGACACCACGCCGCTCACCACGGACGCGACCATCATTCGCCTTACCAATCAGAAATCCATCGGTCCGGCTTCCGGGCCGGACACTGACGGCGAGGACGATGACCGGCGCTGGCGTGAAATCATGCAAGCGCGGGAAAAAGCAAGGGCCAGCGGTGGCACCCGCTGACCCTTCAGAGTGCAACCAACATGGAGACGATCCACATGAGTTTCGCACCCGAACCCATACCTATCATCGAAACCACGACATACAAAACGATGAAATTTATCATCGATGAGGTCGCGGCGACAGCCGGGCTGGGGATAGTGAAGGGCCCGGTCGGCATTGGCAAGAGCTTCGCCATATCGCGACTGTCTGCCGAACTGGCCGACAGCATCCGCATCATTTCAATCCGGGCAACGCCAGAGATCGAGGGCTCCATCCTCGGCTTCACCACCGCAATCCTTGAGCAGTTCGGTGTCAGGGAAAGTCGCTCGAAGGAGGCGGTGCAGGCACTCGGTTCCCTGCTGGCCGGCTTCCCATTCAGGCCGTTCAATCGTCCGACAGTCCTGATTGTCGATGAGGCGCAAGGGCTCAAGCACAATGTGCTTGAAACGCTGCGCGGCCTCTATGACGCTGGCGATGCTGCGCGCGAAGGCGATCCGAATGCCTCCGCGTTCGGCCTCCTGCTGTGTGGGAACCGCTACTTTCTAGGCCGGACAGGGCGGCGCATGGAGATGGACTATGCGCAGCTTCGCTCCCGGATCAGTTGCAGCCGGGAGCTTCGGAAGCCGTCCAATGATGAATTTCTGCGCTTTGCGGCCGCTTTGTGCCCAGACGATGCCGATGCCCAGAAGGAATTAGCCAGCATCGGTGCGCGCGGCGGAAATTTTCGAACAATCGTGAAGGCTTTCAGACAGGCCGAACGCTTCGCCGCTGGTGAGGAAATCACGGCAAAAATGATCCAGGACGCCGCTTATATGATGGGAGAACTGAAATGAGCGCGAACAAACCTGCCATTGTCATCAAGCTGTTCCTCTCGCCGGAGGAGCGGGTGCTGTTCGAGGGGCGCGACACGATGTGCGTCCCCTTGTCGATCCCTGAAGTCGCGGACCTGCAAAAAGCAATGACCGATCAGGCCATGTTCATCGAGCTGATATCGCAGGAGCTGACCAAGACGCTCGCGGGTATGGAAAGCCGCGATGCGTCGGAAGAAGAGAAGATCGGGGTCAACACCTTGATCGAATGTGCCGATCGCGCCCGCTCGGCAGCTGATGTCGCCCGCACCCTGCTGGGGCGCGCGGTGTTCATCGGCGTGGACAAGGAGAAACTGCAATGAGCTCGCACAACGTGAAGGGCCTTCCGGTGCGGCGCCTCGCCCATCAGGTATCCATGGGCATTTTCAATGCCGGGCACCTGTTCGCCCTGATTGCCGACCGCCTCGGCGAGCTTGGCGGCGGCGATGACGACAAGATGGAACAGGTCATCAGCGTTGCGATGGCCGGACGCGACATGTGCCAGCAGGCGCAGGTCTATGCCGACCATCTGGAAGACGAGGTTCACGCGAAGGAGGCTGACCATGGCCGCTAGAAACATCAGGATGATCGCGGGCAACGGCAACCATGTTGTCGAACTCGCTGCGGAAGAGGCAAAGCAGGTAGCCGAGGCCATGATGAAAACCTCGTACCTGATGGAAGTGGCCGGGCGAGCCTTCGACTTTCTGCACAGCCAGTTGGCCGCTGGCTATGTCAACCGCCCGAAAGATCAATCCGGCCTGGAAGCGGTTCTCGAGCTGTGCGGGCACGGCATGGGCGCGGTCTTCGACAGGGAAGGCGGGCTTGTCGCGGAATTTGCGGGAAAGCTCGAAAAGCTGACAAAGGAGATGGGCAATGTCGATCAGTAGGCGTCAGATCGCCCTTCTACATGTTGCAAAGTCACGGCTTGGCCTGACGGACAGACAATATCGCAGTGCCCTTGTTGAGATTGCGGGCGTGACCAGCTCGACCGAGCTGGACGCGCATGGCTTCGATGCGATGATGGGCCTGTTCGAGTGGATGGGGTTCAAACCGCTCACGCCGCGCGGCGAGGATTACGGCGCGCGGCCCGGCATGGCCTCCTTTGCCCAGATACAGCTCATCCGCAACATCTGGGCGGAATACACCAGCGGCGCGCAGGAGGATGCGCTCAACAAATGGCTGGAGCGCAGCTTCAAGGTATCCAGCCTGCGCTTTCTTTCGGCCGCTGTCGCGCCGAAGGTCATCACCGCGCTCAAGGCGATGAAGGCGCGGCACAAGGCAGCGTGATGCGCGTCTTCGGGCACATCGCCATAAATCGTCACAGAAGGCCGCACAGCGGCCTTCTGCTTTTTCCGACCTTGGAAAGCGGGGAACTTTCTCAAACGCCGTTAAATGCGTTTAACGGCCTGCCACGGGCATTTCCATGCCGTCGCCGCACCACGCATATCCGTCCGCCGTTGAAATCACCCCATCCGGCGGCCCATACTGCCCGGATCGGAAGGAACTGAATGATGGAAGCCTTCGGCCTGTTTTTCGTCTTCTTCGGCATTGGCGCGTGCCTCGGCCTGGTCTATGTCGCCTTCAAGGCGCTTCAGCTCGTCGTCGCGGCCATCGCGCTGTTCATCGTCCTGCCCGCGCTTCGAGCCCTGAAAGCCTTCCTTGAGCGCAGGGCCATTCGCGAGGGCGACTTCGGTCGCCATTGACGCGCCGATTCCCGTCGCTATCGTTTCATCGTCGCCGCATCCCGGCATGACCCGGACTGTTGTCCCGGTGTAAAGGCGGACAGGTGTCAGGGATGATCGCTGCGTGATTGATGATCATGCGGCGGGTGATTTTGACTGCGAACTCTCTTCCAACGATTAGGGAACGTAAACGCCTCGGGTTCAGCGTTTCCGGGTTTGAGCTGTCGATGGCGGAGCGGTTCGGGGAAGAGGTCGCCCGCCGGTTCATCGAGCACTTCGGCGGCACGGAAGTGTACCTGCCGCACAAAGCAGATGCCGACCATCCGGTTTCTCTGGCGGTCGGTGTAGATGTGCTGGGCTGGCTGATCGACACATTCAGGGGCGGCTGCGAGCTTCACGTTCCGACCGGCGTGCGGTCGGCATGGGGCCTTGCCTCAATCCGGTTGCGCCAGCTCATCATCGAAGGCGCGTATACCGACCGCGAGATTGCCCGCCTTGCCCGATGCGACGTTCGCTCGGTGCGCCGCGCGCGCCGGAGCATGTGCGAGCGGGGCATCAATGTGCCGCCGCGCCAGACTTCAATCCCGAATGAGGAACTATCATGATCATCAACGCAGGCAATCTTGCCGCCGTCTTCAACGGCTTCAAGACCGTCTTCAACACCGCCTTTGAAGGGGCCGAAAGCCATTTCGAGCGCATCGCCATGACCGTGCCCAGCCAGAGCAAGGAAGAAATCTACGGCTGGCTCGGCCAGTTCCCCAAGATGCGCGAATGGGTCGGTGATCGCGTCATCAACAATCTGTCCGTCCACGACTGGCGCATCAAGAACCGCAAGTTCGAGAACACCATCGCCGTCAAGCGCGACGATATCGAGGATGACAGCTACGGGCTGTATAGCCCGATGGTCTCGGAGATCGGTCGAGATGCCCGCCTGCATCCCGACGAGCTGGTCTTCGGCCTTCTTGCCGATGGCTTCAACCAGCCCTGCTATGATGGGCAGAATTTCTTCGATACCGATCATCCGGTCATCAATGCGCAGGGCCAGACGGTCAGCGTCTCCAACGTGCAGGCGGGCGGCGGCCCGGCGTGGTATCTGCTGGACCTGTCCCGCGCCGTGCGGCCGATCATCTGGCAGACCCGCGTGCCCTACGACTTCACCGCCATCGACAAGGTGACCGACGAGCATGTGTTCATGCGCGACGAGTACATCTATGGCGTTCGCGCACGGGTAAACGCCGGGTTCGGACTGTGGCAGCTTGCTTTCGCCAGCAAGGCGGCGTTGACCAAGGACAATTTTGAGGCGGCGCGGCGGGCGATGATCGAATTGCGTGGCGACCATGGCCGCCTGCTCAACGTACAGCCCACCGCGCTGCTGGTTCCGCCCGCGCTCGAAGGCGATGCCCGCCGTCTGCTCAAGAACGGCTCGACCGTGGTTGAGGTCGAGGGCTCGCCCGTTGCCGTCTCCAACGAATGGGTGGACAGCGCCGAGCTGATCGTCTCGCCCTGGCTGGCTGCGTAAGGAGGTTCCAGCATGGCAACCGCAACGGGATCGGCGGTCTTTGCGGTCGAGATCGCCAGCTCGGGCGACCAGATCGGCTGGGTCCACCTTCTGCCCGCCGGGCGGTTTCGGGGCCGGGACGGACGTGGGCCGTATCATCTGCGCGATGCGGAGGCCGTCATCGCGCAGACGGCGAAGCTCGGCATGGACCTGCCCGTCGATTACGAACATCAGATCGACCATGCCTCAAGGAACGGACAGCCCGCGCCTGCCGCAGGCTGGATCAAAGCGCTTAAAGCCGATGTAAACGGCATTTGGGGGCAGGTTGAATGGACTTCGAAGGCCCGTGAAATGCTCGACCGGAAGGAGTACCGCTTTATCAGCCCGGTCTTTTCCTTCCACAAGCAAACCGGGGAGATCACCACCTTGCATCGCGCCGGACTGACCAACAATCCGAACCTTCATCTGACCGCGCTGGCCAGCGCTGAAATGCCGGACGGCGAAACCGAAGCGCCGACCGATCCGAATGCGGCCCTGCGCGCCGGTCTCATTGCCGCGCTGGCCCTGCCGGAAGACGCCGACGATGCCGCCATTCTCGCCGCCGTCGAGGCGTTGATCGCTCCGAGCGACAACGCACCCGAGACCGCCGCCCGCCGCGACACGCAAGCCGATGCTGGCGTGATGCTGCTTGCCGCCGAGCTGAACCGCGTGCGGGCGCGCGAGGCGGAAGCAACCGCGCAAGCGCTGGTCAACGGAGCCATCACCTCCGGCAGGCTGCCGCCTTTCCTGCGCGAATGGGGCCTTGCCCTGTGCCGCGAGAAACCCGACACTTTCCGCGAGTTCGCCGAGAAGATGGTGCCGCTCGTCGCGGCGGGACCGTCATCCACCGCGAACGCCACGCGCCTCGGTGGCGGCCATACGGCGGCAACCCCGTCGCTCACGCCGTCCGAGCTGGCCCTGTGCGCGAACATGGGCATCAAGCCCGAGGATTATTATCAGACGGTTGCCGCCTCGGGACGGTCGCAGACGTGAACGCCGAGGATGTCGAGATCGCATCATGGCTGGTGATGCAGCCGCGGAACATCCCGTTCCCGGTTCTCGCCAGCCAGTGCGCCGACCGCTTCGGCGGCGCGGCGTGGGGTGAAGATCGCATCCGCAGCTTCATCCTGCGCTTGTCCGATAAGACGCGGCGGCCGCGCGCCGTCTCCGGCAACCCCGAGATGGTCGCCTTCATCAACGAGCGTATCGGCACCATGCCCTATGCAAAGCTCGCCGAGGAATGCCGCGCACGTTACGGTCAGGAAGCGCCATCAAAGAGCGCGCTTCATCGCCATCGGCAGCGCATGGCCGCGCTTTTGTCCCGCTTGCCGCAGATCGACCTCTGATAGCGCGAAACAAGTGCTCTTAACGGGGTTCCTATCCCGATAATCCCGCCCCAATGCCGCAGTATCCCGCCTCACCAGTGCAATTTCATTAGTTCCATTGCAAAACCACAAGGAACGGAACAACGTTAGGACAGTCGGATCTCACCAATCCAGAATGTAGCATTGCGCAGGGATCTCCGAACGGCTACCACAAACGCCTGACGAGGGGTTGTGTCGAGGCACGACGGCAGTGGGCAGGGGAAGACTTAACGGCGGGAGTATCGCAACGCTGGCGATGGCGTTAGCTGCGGCTTTTGCCCTCTTTCAGAATGAGTCGGCCCACGCGGCCAAAGGTGATCGCCTCGGCGAAGGCCCGTCAGCGCAGGCAAGTCTCGCCGATGGTGATTCCGTACTGCGCTTTCCCGAAGCTCTTGAGGGAATCTGGACCGTCGACGAGAACGCCTGCGCCGATCTGACTGCTGTCGATGCCGCGCCGAGCGGCTCTGCCGTCGCTCTTTATCGTGGCCTGATGGAGGTCCCTGGGCTGCAGTGTCAAATCTATCGCGGGGTTCCGTTACCGGGCGGCGGCCAGCGCGCCTCTGTGCGTTGCGTCGAGGATACAGGATTTGAATCGGTTACGACCGTTGACGTGCGGCCCGTCGGTGGAATTGGTCTGCAGCTTACGATTGCGAGCGCCGATTCGATCATCTACCGGTTTTGTCGGCCGATTGGCAGGGCCTTGCCATCCAAATAAACTCATCAAACTTCTGATGCGATCGCGCCGAGCAGCACCAGCTTAGAAGCGTTTTTTTTGCGGCATATACCACCCGCAGAGATGGCCCGTCAGGTCCCGGATTACAGCTGGCCTGCGGTTGGCCCAGCAATTCGTCGTCAAATCTCGACCAGAGATCTTGACCACCTAGCGTAACGACGCAGCATCGCCTTAAGCTCTGCGACGAGATTGCCGTCAGGGCGCTGATCAGGGAAGTTCACGTCCGCTCCGTCGATGGGACTTATCGGCAGAGCGGGCGAACAGTGGACGTATCCGACGCCTTTGTGACGGCAACGCGGGTTACACCGCTGTTCAAGAAGCCGAGTTCCTTTGCAGCGCGCTTGGAAACGTCAATGATCCGCCCGCGAATGAAGGGTCCGCGATCTTCAATCCGCACCACCACTGATCGGCCGTTGGCGAGATTGTGGACCCGAACTTCCGATCCGAAAGGCAGCTTGCGATGCGCGGCCGTGAGCGCATTCGGATTGTTGAGTTTGCCGCTCGCCGTACGACCCTTCAATGCGTACCAGGAGGCTTTGCCGCACTCCGCTGGCGAGGCGGTCGCGCAGGAGGGAAGAGCCGCAGCCGCAAGCAGGGCGACGACGAGCGCCATTCTAGGTGTCATATTCGCGAGTATCCGTTTCCCAGGCAAAGATCGTTGGGACCGACGTAGAACAAATGACAGTCCCGGATCGGCAGATTTCACGACCGAGTGACCAAACTGTGATCGAAAGATGCTGAATTCGTGACGGGTGTGCCGCTGTGAGCACTATCGGCTTCGGGTCGGTGCAACATCGCCCGGGCACTGGTTTCGGAGGTCGTTTTTACGGACTTCCGCCCCACCCCCGACGAAAGTCTGCAGTGGGCGGAAATAGACGTCGAACGCCGAATACGTACGAACTGCCGTCAATCATCTCGAAAGAGCCGACTGTCACGGCAGGGCTCGTTTGGCCATGGTTTTCGCGCTTGGGCCGAAAGCCCAGCGCTCATCGTGCTGGAAATTGGCCACCACCGGAAGTCGACGCCGAAGTCCTTGAGACGCCACCGTAACCGGCTCCTCGAGCCTCGACGTGAAATCGGTATAGCGTCCGAGGTGCCTATTGCGGTCGCCTGGTACACAGAATCCCCGACGTGCCCGAAGCTTGATGGAACTGTGAGTCCTCAGGAAAGCGGAGCGCTGCAGCGGCACGGATCGGCGCGTCGGATTGACAGGCTCCAACACCGCCATCTCCCAGTAAGTCGAGCCGACGACGCCAGATAGACTTGCGCCATCGCTTTGGCAAGCCAGTCAGCACGGGATCAGCGTCGATTCGCTTCTGCAAGTCTTCGAGCAAAGCGAGTGCGTCACGTGGTCGGCCAACTGCGGCGAGGCACTCGGCGGCAATTAGCAGAAAGCCCAGGATTTCCGACTTGGCAGCCGCAGCTGCGACCGCCGTTGCATTGATCGGCGCTCCTTCGGCGAAGCGCCAGCCGATCTCGGCAAATGCTGCGAGCGTAGCCCGCTTCACATCTGCAATGAGCCCGCGTGCGGCGCATTCTGCCTGTAGATCGCGGTTGAAGGTGCCAATCAACTTGCGAATGATATTGAGACTATAGAGATGATCGTGACTGGCATGAGTCGACCTGAGCAAGACCAGCCTGAGCACAGTTGGGAACGGTACGAGATCAAGGAGGTCTACTGCCCCGGACGCATCGACAGGATCGAAAATGCCGAATGCGATGTGGATAGGGTGCTTGTGCCCCTTACGCCGGATTCCGGCGATCAGATCTGGAAAATCGCGAAGATCCGGTCCGAGTGTCCGGGCATTCTGGGTGCCCGGCCGCCCGAGGGCGAACTCCGGCCCGAAAGCATAGATTGCACCGTCGTTGCGCCGCAAGCCAGTCAGGAGAGCGCCGTTCGCGCCCTTGGATGCTCCATAATAAATGATGCGGCGCGGCCGCGTCTTTGCGATCGCCGTATCAACGGCCTGATCGATCGCGCGATCGAGACCAAGATACCACAGCCGATCAGAGCAATTGAGAAACAGGCAGGCGTGAGTGGTCCTGGCGAACAGCCGCTTTAGCCCGAATTGCCCTTCCGGGACGCGGGCCTGAGAGAACACCACAACAAGGATGTCCGATCCTCGCGGCGACACGAAGCACTGGCTGAGGTCCGACGGCCCTGAATAATGGGGCCTAAAGGCTGTCCCGAAATCATTCACAGTTTTGCATGGTCCGATTTGTCGCGCCCGTACCGGGCATGGCGAATTCGATTGCATCGCCGCGCGAACCGGAGAATATCGTCACAGCTGCCATTGGGGCCAATTCATGATACCGGGTCTCCTATCGAGTTCCTCCCTCGCCGGCTACGGCAACCGCATAGCTCCGAACTTCTTCGTCCAGCCGGACGTGTTTTCCCCCGAGGATTGCGAACGGCTGATCGCACGTTTCGCCACGCGGCAATCCGAGTCTGGATTGCTCGTCGGGGAGATCAGCGCCGCGGAAATCCGCCGTTCGGATCTTGTTTGGCTCGACGGCGAAGGCGTGGATGAATGGGTCATGAGCCGCATGATGGATCTCGTTGCCGAAGTCAACCGCAGCACCTTCGACTATGTACTCGGCGGCTTCGATGAAGCGCTGCAACTTACCCGCTATCGTGCCGAGGCGCTGGGCCACTACGGCTGGCACTCCGACCGCGGCGGAACCGGCCTTGCCCAATACCGGAAGCTCACCGTGGTGGTCCAGCTATCGGTCCCGGAAAGCTATGAAGGTGGAGATCTCCAGCTCAACGTCACCGGCCATGCGGAGACGATGCCCCGGACGCGCGGCGCAGCAATCGCGTTTCCGAGCTATGTCCTTCACCGAGTGACGCCGGTCACATTCGGTGCCCGCCACTCACTTGTGACCTGGGTGCACGGTCCGAGCTTCCGCTGAACGATCCTGCACTGAACGCGGGACCATTCAACGGAAGCACGCACCGGTGGATTGTGTTCGCGTTACGCGCTTTGACCCGGCTGCCGGCGCAGACCGCCGTTACCACTAAAGGTCGCCAAGCCATACGACCGCCCGCCGTTACAGGCAGGGCGCTTCCCCTTGCCGCGATGCGACTGCGGCCGGCCGCGATCCTCGCCGCGATTGGTTGTCGGTTGCGCGTGACTGCGATTGTTCGGCTTGGCTCCGCCATCGGAGCGGCGCCCGCGTTTCGATGGCCGGCCTCGTGCCTCCGTCTCTGGAAGTCCCTGCGCCTCATAACCTGGCAAGACTTCGACGCTGGTCTTGATCAGCCGCTCGACTGCCTTGAGCAAGGACCGCTCGTCGCCGCTCACCAGCGATACGGCACGACCGTCGGCACCGGCGCGCGCTGTGCGGCCGATACGGTGAACGTAGGTTTCCGGCACGTCCGGCATGTCGTAGTTGACAACATGGCTGACGCCTCCGACGTCGATTCCGCGTGCAGCGATGTCGGTGGCGACCAGAACCTTGAGCCGGCCGGAGGAGAAGCCGGCAAGTGCCCGCTGACGCTGGCTTTGGCTCTTGTTGCCGTGAATGGCATCGGCGTTCACGCCGGAGTCAGTGAGGCCCTTCGCAACTTTGTCGGCGCCACGTTTGGTTCGGGTGAAAACAATGGCCCGCGTGACGTCGGAATGGCTTAAGAGTTCACGCAAAACGGAGGGCTTGCTGCCGGCTGGCACATGAGCGACGCGCTGGTCGACACGGTCGACGGTTGAGGCCACCGGGGTGACCGCGACCTGGACCGGATCCGTCAGGAAACGTCCGGAAAGCTCCGCAATCGTCTGCGGCATGGTGGCGGAGAAGAACAACGACTGCCGCTGCTCCGGCAGGAGGGCGGCGATTTTCTTCAGCGCATGGATGAATCCGAGATCGAGCATCTGATCGGCCTCGTCTAGAACGAAGACCTCGAGATCGTCGAAATGCACGGCCTGGCGGTCGTAAAGATCGATCAGCCGGCCGGGTGTGGCGACGAGAATATCGAGGCCGCGGCTCAGCATCCGGATCTGACGGCCAAGTGGCGTGCCGCCAACCACCACGTTCACCGAGAGCCGGGCTTTGGCCGAGTACTTCTTGACGTTGCGCGCTATTTGATCGGCTAGCTCACGCGTGGGCGCGAGTACCAGACCGCGAACGCCACGGGGGCTTGGACGGAAATTGGTCACCAGCAGGCGGTGGATCATCGGCAGCGAGAACGCCGCCGTCTTGCCGGTGCCGGTTTGAGCGATACCGAGCAGATCGCGGCCGGCCATCACATGGGGGATCGCCTGTGCCTGGATCGGCGTCGGCGTGGTGTAGTTTTCCTCGGCGAGAGCGAGGAGAATCGGCCTGGCGAGGCCGAGGGAGCTGAAATCGGTCAAGTGTCGTCTTTCGGGTACAGGCCGAACACGGCCGGCGGACGCACCGTCCGGCGCACCGCCATGCGGGCGGCGCGACTTCAGGGCGTGGTCGAGCCTCGCGTGAGGAGGTCCGCAGAATTCGGGAAAAGGACGTTCGGGTCGCCCGGCGCGCTGCGGCTGAAGCCGCGGAAAATTGCCGGTCACGCGGCAAGGCCGAACGCTACGCTCAGCACATGTGGCGCTGTTCGGCGGAAAAGTCAAAGACTTTCTTGCAGTGCAGCATGCGAGGCTGGCCGCCGTCCCGCCCGAATGGCTACAACAGATTCACCGGCACCTTGAGGAAAGTCTTGCCGCTTTCATCCTTCGGCGGCAACTTGCCGGCCCGCATGTTGACCTGAATCGAGGGGATGATCAGCTTCGGCATTGCCAGGGTAGCGTCCCTTGTGGTGCGCATGCGGACGAACTCGTCCTCGCTGACACCGTCGCGAACATGCACATTGTGGGCACGCTCTTCGGCGACCGTGGTTTCCCATTTGATGTCTCGTCCATTCGGCCCGTAGTCGTGGCACATGAACAGCCTTGTTTCTCCGGGCAAAGACAGCACTTTTTTGATCGAGCGGTAGAGCATGTGTGCATCGCCGCCGGGAAAATCCGCGCGCGCCGTGCCGCCATCGGGCATGAACAGGGTGTCGCCCACGAACGCGGCGTCGCCCATCACGTGAGTCATGCAGGCCGGCGTATGGCCCGGCGTATAGATGGCGAGGCAGGTCATCGCGCCGACCATGTAGGTGTCCCCATCCTTGAAGAGCCGGTCAAACTGTGAGCCGTCGCGCTGGAACTCGGTGCCTTCGTTGAAGATCTTGCCAAACGTGTCCTGCACGACCTTGATGTTCTCGCCGATGCCGAGCTTGCCGCCGAGCTCGCCTTGAATGTACGGCGCCGCCGACAAATGATCGGCGTGAACATGGGTCTCGATCAGCCATTCGACGACCAGGTCGTTCGTCTTCACGAAATCGATGATCCTGTCGGCGGATTGGTGGGTGATGCGGCCGGCCGCGTAGTCGATGTCCATGACACTGTCGATCACGGCGCAGGCGTTGGAATCCGGATCCTTGACCACGTAGGAGATCGTGTTGGTCGCCGGATCGAAGAAACCGGTGACCTCCGGCCTGACGCTCAGGTCCACTGGGTAGGACTGGCTCGACATGTCGTTCGCTCTCCGTTCGCGAGGTTGACGAGAAGGATCAGCAGTTTTGAAGTCGATCTTCACTGTTCTACATTTTCACAGGATCAAACCCAAAGGATGTCGAAAAATCCCGCGTATCCAAAGCGGGGCGCAGGTCTTCCACTTCGCGTTCTGCGATCCACGCCGCGTAACTCTTCCAGAACCTAAAGGTTGCCGATGATCGACAAAGAGACTTTACCCTATCGCCCTTGTGTCGGCGTCATGCTGCTCGACCGAACCGGCCGGGTCTTCATCGGCAAGCGCAATGCCATCCACGAGGCTCAGGCGGGCCACGATTGGCAGATGCCGCAGGGCGGGATCGATCCGGGCGAGGATCCGCTGGTGGCAGCTGCGCGCGAGCTTTACGAGGAGACCTCGATCCGGACGGTCACGCCAATCGCCGAAGCGCCTAATTGGTTCTGCTACGATTTCCCACCCGATATCCTGGAACGGACGCGCAAGGGCAAATATCGTGGGCAGGCGCAAAAGTGGTACGCCTTCCGCTTCGACGGGGACGAAGCCGAGATTAACGTCCTCACTCCGCCCGGCGGTCACGAGCCGGAGTTCACTGAGTGGCGTTGGGAGCGAGCCGAAGTCCTGCCGGATCTGATTATCCCGTTCAAGCGCGAAGTATATCGAGAGGTGATCGCCGCTTTCGCCCATCTGACCCAGGTGGGCGATTGAAGTCAGATCATGAAAATGCCGGCTGAGACAAGCTCAATGTCTAAACGTTGCGGCTACCCGGCGACAAAGGCGCCCGAAGCAGTACGCCCGCGCTCAATACACCCTGCAGATGCGCGGCGGAGCGCCGGGACGAACCCAGGTTGCCTGGTCGCCGACGCCGGTCAAGTGGTAACCGCGGATGCCGTAGTCCAATTCCGGTCCGGCCGATCGATCGGGAAGAGTCACGGGCATTAGACCAATTTCGTGAACGACGGCGACATGACGATTATTGTCGATCGTCACCGTGATCATGGAGCCGTCTTCGCAGCTGTAGTTGGCACTCACGCTTCCGAACGGGAGCATCGGCTCAGGTGAAAAAGGTGCCGGTGATACGGGAGCTGGGAGAGCGAGGGTTGGGGCCTCCCGCCGTGTCGGTGCGAGTGTCACTACTTGCTGCTCGTCCGCCGCGACATAAATCCCGATACAGCGGCCGGCCGGTGTCGAGACCAGCCAAGGATGGCCGACTACGGTCGGCTGTGTGATCTGCATGCCGGGGGCGAGTTCCGCTTGAATGCGCCGCCGACCGTCGAAGTCGATCCAGTTGACGACCACGGACTGGTTTCGTTCGTTGCGGAAGACAATTGAGGTTGGCCGATCGCTCGGAATCGAGCGAATGAATCCTTCGTCTGCACAGCCTGGACCCGCCATTGACGGCTCGGTGGCCGGATAGGTCGGTGGATATGTCGTCGAAGGCCCCTCGACGATCTGTGGCGTTGGTGCGCAGCCTTGCATGAACCGCCGCACTGGTCCGGCGCTCCCCGATAGAGAGACCGTATAGCGCCAGGCGCCGTCAATGGCGACCGAGAGATCCTCGCCGCGAACGAGAGCATTCCAGATTGGATCGGCAATCGGGATCTCGATGACGGGAAACGCCCGGCCGGTTTCGCCTGCGGACGAGGAGCCCCGTGCCTGGTATTGCCGTCTCACGTCGAGCGCCGCAAGCATCACGTCCACGGGGGCACCTTCCGCCAAGCCTTCGATAGTCTCGGCCAAGACGATCTCCGCCGCAGACGATCCGAGCGCGCAACTGGCGGAAAAGGCGACGTCGTCGGTCCCGGTCACGCCGTAGATCAGCTGTACTGCATTGCCGACGACGTCGGTACGCCAGGCCTTCCCGTCGTAGCGATTGGGAATGGCAGTCGGGGCGGGCACGTCGACCGCGGCGGCTCCGGTCTCGGGTGCTGCAGTGCCATCGGCCGCCGGTCTCTCCTCTTGGCCGGATGGGGCGGCTTTCGCCGTATCGGGGGCCTCGGGCGGACCCTGCACCTGCCGGCCGACCGGCGGGGCAGCTGGACCGCTGTCGGACGGGATGGCGGGACGCACATGCCGGCGCCCGTTCGCACTTACCGCCTCGTCAGCGGGGTCATCCAAGGCAAGTGTAATGATGTCATCGGCGCATAGGTCGGTTTTCCGCTCCACCACTTTGCCGCTGTCCAGTACCAATCGGATGTCGCGCTCGCATTCGATGACGCCGCCGTTGGCCGGGTCGCCTGCGATCTCGAGCACCACCGCGCCGCCCTGACGCCGGTCGATTGCGACTGGACTGCCGTCAATCTGAACGCTGCGGATCGGCGATTCGTCGTCAGCGCGGACCATGATTCGCCTGCGCTCAACTTTCGCGGCACCCTCAAGAGCGACCTTGACTTGATAGTTTTCGGCGCAAAGGTCGATGTCCTTGCTGGTTTCGCGACCGTCGGAAAGACGGAAGCGCAATGACTGCCGGCAGGTGAAGGCTTCCCCCTCCTTGCCGACTTCGACGAACAGACTGGTGTCGCTGCGTCCGACTTCCTTCAGTCGGGTATCGCCGACAGAGACCGCGTCGACCTTGACGTCCAGGCGGTCCGTCGTGACCGAAACGATTCGGGCGTCTGCGACGGCCGGATTGGAGAACGCGACAGTCGTAACGATGGCGGCGGAGAAAACGACGCAAAGCGGTAGGACCGCGAAACGGCGACCATGGGGGCCGACGATGGAGCGCATGAGTGCAAGTCACCTTCCGACGAGTGGTTGAGCCAGAGAGTGATGATTGTTTGCGGCCTTCGCAAGACCAGGCGGCACGGGCTCTCGCGGGTCGCCTGCTTGGACGCCGCTCCCGAGCCCTGCGCGTCTGCTAGCATCGTCTGAAATCGAGGGATGTCCTCGCAAATCGGGTGGCCGACGTTGAAGTGTGAGACTACCTTCGAGCGCATACACGAGGAAAGATCTGACGATGCTGACTGCCTCTCTTCCAAGCGTTGACCTGCCGGCGGCCGCGCGGACGGTAGCCGAGAGCCGTGACTATGACATCGTGCGCCGTACCCTGCAGACAATCACAGAGCATTGGCGCGAGCAGCCGCGTCTTGAGGAGCTGGCCGCTTCGGTTGGCCTGCAGCCAATTCAGTTGCAACGGGTGTTCTCGCGCTGGGCCGGGATCACGCCCAAGCAATTCCTGCAGGCGATCACGCTCGATCATGCCCGAGCGCTGTTGCACGAATCTGCCTCAATCCTCGATGCCGCCTACGAAACCGGCCTTTCCGGCCCGGGACGGCTGCACGACCTGTTCGTGACCCACGAGGCGATGACGCCCGGTGCCTATCGCGCCCGCGGCGAGGGTCTTGTGATCTCGTACGGCTTTCATGTCTCGCCGTTCGGATTGGCTCTGCTGATGGTGACGGACCACGGGCTCGCCGGGCTCGCCTTCGCCGATCCGGGCGAGGAGCATGCCGCTCTTGCCGACATGACGGCACGTTGGCCGAGGGCGACCTACGTCGAGAACATGGAGGCCACCGCATCGTATGCGGCCCGCGTGTTCGATCCGATGCAGTGGTCGCAGGACCGGCCGCTCAAGGTTGTGCTGATCGGCACGGACTTCGAGATCCGGGTTTGGCGTACGCTGCTGCGCATTCCGGTGGGCCGTGCCACCACCTATTCCGACATCGCTGCTCGCCTCGGCAAACCGTCGGCAGCGCGTGCGGTCGGCGCTGCGGTTGGCCGCAACCCGATCTCCTTCGTGGTGCCATGCCACCGCGTGATCAGCCGCTCAGGATCGCTGTGCGGCTATCACTGGGGCCTGACGCGCAAGCGCGCGATTCTCGGCTGGGAGGCAGGGGTGACGGGGGCCTTGCCGAACGACACCGATGCGCCCTGAACGCGAGGCGGCCGCCAGATAGTGCCATCCGGGCTGTGGATTAGCGGAGTCTGGATTCGATGACGTCCCAGACCGCGGCGGCAACGTCTGGACCGCCGAGCCGCTTTACGGCGCGGATCCCGGTCGGCGCCGTCACGTTGATCTCGGTCAGCCAGCCATCGATGACATCGATGCCGACGAGTAGAAGTCCTCGCTCTCGCAGTGCCGGACCGAGCCGTGCGCAGATTTCGCGCTCGCGATCGCTGAGATCGGCCTCGGTCGGTGCCCCGCCGCGGACCATGTTGGAGCGCAAGTCGCCAGCCGCCGGGACCCGGTTGACGGCACCGGCGAACTCGCCGTCGACCAGCAGGATGCGCTTGTCCCCGTGCCTGACATTGGGCAGGAAGCGCTGGATCACCCATGGCTCGCGAAACGTGACGGCGAAGAAGTCATAGAGCGAACCGTAGTTGAGATCGTCAGCGGTGACGCGGAACACCGCAGCGCCGCCGTGACCGAACAGCGGTTTCATCACGATATCGCCGTGCTCGGCGCGAAAGGCATCGATCTCCGCACGGTCGCGAGTTATTAGGGTCGGTGGCATCAGGTCAGCGAATTCGGTGACGAACAGTTTCTCCGGTGCATTGCGGACGTGAGCAGGATCGTTCACCACCAGCGTCTTGGGATGGATCTTCTCCAGGAGGTGGGTGGCCGCGACATAGGCCATGTCGAACGGAGGATCCTGGCGCATCAGGATCACATCCATGTCGGATAGGTCGACGCGGCTCTTGTCGCCGAGCGCAAAATGGTTGCCTGGATCGTCTCGGACGGTCACCGGCTCCACGGTCGAGAACACTCGGGAGCCGATCAGAGCCAGCCGGTCAGGCGTGTAATGGTAAAGCATGTGGCCGCGCGCTTGTGCCTCCAGCATCAGCGCGAAGGCGCTGTCGCCGGCGATGTTGATCGTCGCAATATGGTCCATCTGGACGGCGACCTTGAGGGTCATGGTGCTCTCCCGGGGCGGGCGCGCCGCAACCGGCACGGCGGGGTCAGGATCATTGGGGCAAGATATGCGAGCCGGCTGGCGGTTTGTCCATAAGCCGTAGGAATTGGTGACGGCTAAATGGATCGAATCGCTGGTCGCAAAACCGATCTGAAGGCAGGCAGGTCACATCGGATCTCGGCCGCGAAAGGCGTCGCAGACGTGTTCCGGCCAACGTCGCGGCACGATCAGCACCGCATCGAAGCGCAGGGTGTAGAACACGGCCTTGGGATGCTCGGCGACGAACACTCTGGCGGCGGCTACAATTCGCCGCTGTGCCGCCGGCGTAATCGACTCGAGCGCTGTCGTGCGGTCGCGCCGCGCCTTTACTTCGACGAAAGCCACTACCTTTCCGCGCTTGGCGATGATGTCGATTTCTCCGGGTCCGCGGCGGTAACGTCTGGCGAGAATGCGGTAGCCTTTGAGACGAAGCCATAGTGTGGCGAATGTCTCTGCGGTCAAGCCGAGGCGATAGGCGCGCTGCCGTATCCTTGTCCGATCCGCGCCGTCGTTCGGTGTCATCGCCCCGTCCGTCCCCCTCTGGGGATCGCCTCAGTCACGGTCTGATCTGATCGCCAAAGCGCGCTGGTAGAGGATCCTGCGGTCGAGACCGGTGCTTTGTGCCACAGCCTTGGCCGCGGCGGCCGGCTTCAATCTCGTCAATGCGTCCGCGAGCAGGGCATCGGCGTCCTCGGCCGACGGCTCCGCTTCGGCGCCCGGCGGCCCGACAAGAACGACGATTTCGCCCTTGACCGGTTCCTCGGCAAACCGCTTTGCAAGCGCGGCGAGATCGCCGCGAACGAAGGTCTCGAACCGCTTCGTCAGTTCGCGGGCGATCACGGCGGGCCGGTCGGGGCCAAGCGTCCCGGCCATGGCGGCGAGCGCGGCCTCGAGCCTGTGTGGGCTTTCAAAAAACACAAGTGTTGCCGGGATTGTAGCGAGTTCAGCGAGACGCCGCGCCCGCGGGCCGGTTTTCTGCGGCAGGAACCCGGCGAAAAGTACCGTATCTGACGGTAGGCCGGCAGCAACCAAGGCGGCAAGCGGGGCGCTTGCGCCGGGGATTGGTACCACCCGATGACCGACCTGGAGAACATCTTGAACCAGTCGGTACCCGGGATCGGACACCAGCGGTGTGCCGGCGTCGGAGACGAGTGCGATCGCCTTGCCCTCAGCAAGTGCCGCAAGAAGCCGTGGCCGCTGTCGTGCCGCATTGTGTTCGTGATAGGCAAGAAGCGGCACTTTCAGGCCGAATCGGCCGGTGAGGGTGGCGGTTACCCTCGTGTCCTCGCAGGCGATCATGTCGACAGCGGCAAGCGTTTCCAGGGCACGAAGCGTGATGTCGCCGAGATTTCCGATCGGCGTCGACACGATGTAGAGCGCAGGCTCCAGTGGCGGCGCCGGAAAGTGCCGGTCGTCGATGAAGAACGCTCGAGTCGAACGTTCTGCGGCGGTCTTTCCGGACCTCCTTTCGGCCAGCGCTCCGTCAGGCCGTCGTCCGCCGCTGCTGGACATGGTTACTCCTGTTCGATATTGGCGGCCGGATAGCCTCCGCCGCGGACCCTCGACGAGGATGGGGACGGCTTTCGAATTAGCCTACCGGTTTTTGACAGGAAACGCAGTTGCGGCCAAGATTTGCAGGCTTTTCGGCCGACGTGGGTTTACGATCGCCCGCCGCCGCGGGAGAACGGGCCGAAGCGGGAACGCATTAGCAGGAGATCGCGAGTGAAGCGCGTACTGTCCACCTTCCGAGGCTCCTGGCGGAGAGCATCGGTGGCGCTTGCCGTCGCCGGCCTGATCGCCGGCTGCTCCGGCTCGTCGCTCGGCGAGTTCCCCGGCTACCCCAGTAGACCCGGCGGCCAGCCGACGCCCTCCGGCGATGTGCTCGGCACTGGCAGCGTGCGGGTTGGCCTGCTGTTGCCGCAGTCGGCAGGCGGCAGCGCCAGCTCCATCGCCCAGGTATTCCGCAATACGGCTCAATTGGCTCTCAACGATTTCCAGGGCGCAGATATCCAGATCCTCGTCAAGGACACCCGTGGCACAGCCGAAGGCGGCAGAGCGGCTGCCCAGGCGGCGATCAGCGAGGGTGCGGAGCTGCTGCTTGGCCCCGTGTTCGCACCCGCTGTCAGCGGTGCCGGCCAGGCGGCGCGAACGTCAGGAGTGCCAGTCGTAGCGTTTTCGACAGACACCTCCGTCGCTTCGCGAGGCATCTACCTTCTCAGCTTCCTACCGGCCAATGACGTTGCGCGAATCGTTTCCTATGCCGGTACCCAGGGCCGCAGCTCCTTCGCCGCGCTGCTGCCGGACGATGCCTACGGTGCGGTCACGGAGGCCGCCTTCCGTCAGGAGGTCGGCCGGATCGGCGCGCGAATCGTCGCCATCGAGCGGTACAGTGCTTCGAGCGGCTCCGACCTTGCCGCCAAGGCCGCAAAGCTCGCGGCAAGCGCCAGCCAGATTGACGCTCTATTCGTTCCAGCCGGCGGTCGGGTCCCAGCAAGTGTGGCGCAGGCCCTGTCCGGCACCGGCAATAGCATCAAGCTGCTCGGCAGCGGCCAGTGGGACACACCTGAGGTGCTGAATGCTCCCGCGCTCACCGGGGCATGGTTCCCGGGCCCGGATTCGTCCGGGTTCCGCACGTTCTCCCAGCGCTATCAGAGCACCTTTGGCTCCGCGCCGCCGCGTAATGCCACGCTTGCCTATGACGCGACGATCCTGGCCGCCGGCCTAGTGCGTTCGGCCGGAGCTCAGCGATTTTCCGACCGGGTGTTGACCAACTCAGACGGTTTTCTCGGAATCGACGGCGTCTTTCGCTTTCTGCCGAATGGCCTCAACCAGCGTGGCCTGGCCGTTTATGAGGTCACTGGCACTGGGTCCCGAACAATCTCGCCGGCGCCGCGGTCATTCGGACCGGGTTCCTGAGGCGTCGCATGCTCAGCGGAAAGCGGATCTTGCTCGTGGTCGGCGGCGGTATCGCTGCCTATAAATCGCTGGAATTGGTGCGGCGACTGCGGGAGCGTGGTGCACGGATCCGGGCCGTCATGACGCCCGCAGCAACGGCCTTTGTGACGCCCTTGGCCATGGGCGCCATCACCGGCGAGCGGGTGTTCACCGACCTGTTCGACCGCGACGACGAGCACGACATCGGCCATATTCGTCTAGCGCGCGAGACCGATCTCGTGGTCGTTGCTCCCGCGACAGCGGACCTGATCGCCAAGATGGCGCTGGGTCTTGCGGGTGATCTCGCGACCGCAGTGCTGCTTGCCACCACGGCGCCGATTCTAATTGCGCCAGCGATGAACCCTGCGATGTGGGTCCATCCCGCGACGCAACGCAATGTGACGCAGCTCATGGCGGACAGACGCCGATTCGTTGGACCGAACACCGGGGAAATGGCCGAAAGCGGCGAGGCCGGCGAAGGCCGTATGGCCGAGCCGCTTGAGATCGTCGCAGCAGTGATGGACATCCTGGTGCCTACGCCGCAAGTGTTGGCTGGTCGGCGTGTTCTGGTGACCTCAGGTCCGACGCATGAGCCGATCGATCCGGTGCGCTATATCGCCAATCGCTCTTCTGGTAAGCAGGGCCACGCCATTGCCGCTGCCGCTAGACGGGCCGGCGCCCAGGTGACGCTAATCTCCGGGCCGGTTGCGATTGCCGATCCCGAAGGTGTCACTGTGATCCGCGTCGAAAGCGCGCGCGATATGCTCCAGGCAGTCGAGGCGGCGTTGCCGGTCGACGTTGCCGTAATGGCGGCGGCCGTCGCCGATTGGCGCGTCAACACAAGGGTTGCGCAGAAGATCAAGAAGGACGGCTCCGGTCTGCCGCCACCGCTCGTGCTGACGGAGAACCCGGATATTCTGGCCACAGTCGGCCGACATGGCACGCTGCGTCCGCGGCTTGTCGTCGGTTTCGCCGCCGAGACACAGAACCTGGTCGACAACGCCAGGGCCAAACTGACGAAGAAAGGTGCCGATCTGATCGTGGCCAACGATGTATCGCCGGAGACGGGCGTTATGGGCGGCGATGTCAATACCGTCCGTCTCGTGACGGTGGACGGCGTCGAAAACTGGCCGACGCTCGGCAAGGATGCCGTTGCTGAACGGCTGATCGCGGCAATCGCCGCAAGACTCGCCAAGGCATAACCAGCTCTTGGCGAAATAGACTTTCGACCAGTGCGGCAAAGGTACCCTATGGTTGCGTCTTGCGGCGCAACACGCCATGACAGAACGAAAAGTATCCGTATCGATCTTCGGAGCACCGATGGCCGTTCCTGTGAAGCTGAAGCGACTGCCCCATGGCGCCGACCTGCCGCTGCCCGCCTACCAAACAGAAGAAGCCGCCGGGCTCGACCTTTTGGCTGCCGTCGAGGCGGCGGTCGTGCTCCAGCCCGGCGAGCGCGCACTGGTCCCAACCGGCATCGCCGTGGCGTTGCCGCCGCACACGGAAGCGCAGGTGCGGCCGCGGTCGGGTCTCGCCGTCAAGTACGGGATAACGGTGCTCAACGCGCCAGGTACCATCGACGCGGATTATCGCGGTGAGATCAAGGTTCCGCTGATTAACCTTGGTCAGGAGCCTTACCGCATCGAACGTGGCAGCCGCATCGCGCAGATGGTTGTGGCGCCCGTGACTCGTGCGGCCCTGATTGAGGTCCCGGATCTCGACAGCACTGGCCGTGGAAGCGGTGGATTCGGATCGACGGGAACCCATTGAGCCACTTCAGCGGGTCTTTAGCACTGGCTTTTTCTGGACGAGATGCAATTGCTCCGCCTCGGTTGTTTTCGCAATACGTTTGCTTCGGCCGGCCGACAATCGCCGGTTTGGCCCTCGCCGTCGCTGCTCTATCAGCCTAGATTGTCGACAAACCGGTCGCGTTGCGCGTCCGGACAAGCGACCGCGCGTTCGACGAGCACGTGCGGTGAATGACGGGGAGAAAATCATGAGCGATCGCAAGCCCGGCCGCGGCCGGATCTATTCGTCCATCGTCGAGACCATCGGTGACACGCCCCTCGTCCGGCTCGGGCGGCTCGCGGCGGAGAAAGGGGTTTCGGCAGAGATCCTGGCTAAGCTTGAGTTTTTCAATCCGATCGCCAGCGTCAAGGACCGCATCGGCGTCTCAATGATTGAGGCGATGGAATCGGCGGGGACCATCCGGCCGGGCCAAACGACCTTGATCGAACCGACTTCGGGCAACACGGGTATCGCGCTTGCCTTCGTCGCTGCCTCCAAGGGCTATCGGCTAATCCTGGTGATGCCGGAAACCATGTCCGTTGAGCGGCGCAAGATGCTGAAGCTGCTGGGAGCAGAATTGGAGCTGACCGAAGGTGCGAAGGGCATGAAGGGCGCCATCGCCCGAGCAGAGGAACTGCTTGCCGAAATTCCGGACTCGGCCATGCCGCAGCAGTTCAACAATCCCGCGAATCCGGAAATCCACCGCCGTACGACGGCCGAGGAGATCTGGAATGACACCGGCGGTGCGATCGACGTGTTCGTCTCCGGAATCGGCACCGGCGGCACAATCACCGGGGTTGCCCAGGTGCTGAAGCCGCGCAAACCAGATCTCCATGTCGTTGCAGTCGAACCTGCCGATAGTCCGGTGCTGTCCGGCGGCAATCCGGGGCCGCACAAGATCCAGGGTATTGGTGCCGGATTTGTGCCTGATGTGCTCGACACGACCGCCTACGACGAGGTTCAGACCGTCACCAACGACGAAGCCTTCGAAATGGCCCGGCTTGTGGCACGCATCGAGGGCTTGCCGGTGGGGATCTCCTCCGGTGCCGCTCTTGCCGCCGCCGTTCGCATCGCCGGCCGCTCCGGGATGGAGGGCAAGCGGATCGTTGTCATCGTCCCGTCTTTCGCCGAACGCTATCTGTCGACCGCGCTGTTCGAGGGGCTGGAATAATCGCAACAACGGCGGTCGACTAAACGACCGCCAGTCCCAGATGGCCAAAGGTACGGTGCGGCGTTCCTACCGCACCGTCACCGCCGTTCCCGTGGCGCTGACCATAAGCATCGACCCGTTCTGGCCGATCGTTTCATAGTCTATGTCGACGCCGATGACCGCGTTGGCGCCGAGCGCCTTCGCGCGTTCGACCATCTCGTCGAGGGCTATGCGACGAGCGTTGCCAAGCTCCTGCTCGTAAGCCTGTGATCGGCCGCCGACGATGTCTCGGAAGGAAGCAAACAGATCCTTGAAAATATTGGCGCCCAGAATCGCCTCCCCCGTGACAATTCCTTTGTAGTCGGCAATGTCTTTGCCCTGCAGCGTGTTCGTGGTCGTGATCAGCATTGCCGTTTTCCCCCTGATAAGGCCGGCTTCGCCAAATTGCGAAGCCTCCTGCTCCAGAGCAACTCACCTGCACCCCGGATGACATACAAAGCCGCCTAACACATTGTAGCCAATCGTTTTCAGACACTTAGCCGAATCGTAAGCGCCGATGATACGTCACGAACATCTGGTCGCACTGACTTGCCTCAGTGCGCCTCTTCCCAGTTATCGGCAGCCCTGGCGTCGACCTTCAGCGGGACGGTGAGCCGTACGGCCGGTTCGGCCGCCTTCTCCATAACGTCGCGAATCACTGGAATCGCAGCCTCGACCTCCTCCTCTGGAAGTTCGAAGACCAGTTCGTCGTGGACCTGGAGCAGCATGCCGGCCGAAAGTCCCGCCGCCGCCAGTCGTTCATCCATGCGGATCATAGCGCGGCGGATGATGTCGGCGGCGGAACCCTGAATCGGCGCGTTGATTGCGGCTCGCTCGTAGAAGGCGCGGTGGTTCGGATTGGCGGTATTAACCTCTGGATAATGCGCCTTACGCCCGAATATCGTCGTCACATAGCCGTTGGCATGCACGAACCGCTTGGTTGATTCCATGTAGTCGCGGATGCCCGGGAAACGCTCGAAATATGTTCGGATATACGCGGCGGCTTCGTTGCGGCCGATGCCGAGCTGGGCCGCGAGACCGAAGGCGGAGATGCCATAGATGATGCCGAAATTGATCGCTTTGGCCCGGCGGCGGACCATCGGATCCATACCCTCGATCGGAACGCCGAACATTTCCGAGGCGGTCATGGCATGAATGTCGAGGCCATCGTCGAAGGCTTTTTTGAGCTGGGGGATGTCGGCGATATGGGCAAGGACGCGGAGCTCGATCTGACTGTAGTCGGCCGACAGCAACTTGCGCCCCTTCTCAGCGATGAACGCGCGGCGAATCTTCCGTCCGGCCTCGGTGCGCACAGGGATATTCTGCAGGTTGGGTTCGGACGATGACAGACGGCCGGTCGTCGTGGAGGCGAGTGCGTAGCAGGTGTGCACCCGTCCTGTCTCAGGGTGGATATAACTAGGCAGCGCATCGGAATAGGTCGACTTCAGTTTCGACAGCTGGCGCCAGTCGACGATCCGCGCAGGTAGTTCATGCCCCTCGGCGGCAAGGTCGTCGAGCACTGAGGCGGAGGTGGACCAAGCGCCGGTCTTGGTCTTCTTGCCGCCGGGCAGACCCATCTTGCCGAACAGAATGTCGCCGAGCTGCTTCGGTGAACCGACGTTGAAGGGTTCGCCAGCAAGTTCCTGGATCTCGGCCTCGAGCCGGGCCATTCCCTGCGCGAACTCGCCGGACAGACGCGATAGCATCTGACGGTCAACCGTGATGCCGCGACTCTCCATGCGGGCCAGTATGGGCACGAGTGGTCGTTCTAGGGTTTCGTATACGGTCGCCATGTGCTCGGCTGCGAGCCGCGGCTTCAGCACGCGCCATAGCCGCAGCGTGACGTCGGCGTCTTCCGCCGCATAGGCTGTGGCCCGGTCGACCGCTACCTTATCGAAGCTCACGAGGGTCTTACCGGACCCGCAAATCTCCTTGAAGGAGATCGTCTTGTGTCCAAGCCAGCGCTCCGACAGCTCGTCCATGCCGTTGCCGCCCTTGCCGGCGTCAAGCGCGTAGGAGAGCAGCATCGTGTCGTCGAACGGCGCGAGTGTGATGCCGTGGCGATGCAACACCAGCCAGTCGTATTTCAGGTTTTGCGCGATCTTCAGTACCGAAGCATCTTCGAACAGCGGCTTCAGCAGCTTCAGCGCTTCGCTCAGCGGGATTTGTCCCGGTACAAGGCCGCCGCCACCGAGAAGGTCAAGGTCTCCGTTCCGATGGCCGACCGGGATGTAGCAGGCCTTGCCGGGCGCTGTCGCCAGCGAGACGCCAACGAGGTCAGCCTGCATTGCATCAAGCGAGGTGGTTTCGGTGTCAACCGCGACAAGCCCAAGTTCCAGGGCCTCATCAATCCAGGCTTGGAGGCGCTCCACCGTCGTGACCGTCTCGTAAGCGCTGTGGTCAATGGGTACGCCGCGTGCTGCCTCGATGCGCGCCTCGGCCAGGCCCTGCGGCGTCCAGGCGCCGCTGCGGACCGCAGACTTGGCGATTGGAACGGTGGCCGGGGTCGTGGATGACGCATCTGCCGCTGTCGCCCCGGAGCCAGGCGCCCCGGCCACCTGCCGGCCTTTGCTGTCCGGCGCGTCCCAGCCGGGGATGACGAGAGCGGCGGGCTCGACTTCCGCGAGGTCGGTGCCGGTCGCCTCCGCCACGCGCCTTGTCAGGGTATTGAACTCCATCGCCTTGAGAAAGGCGATCGTCTTGCTTCCGTTTACCGCCTTAACGGTGAGGTCGGTGGCCGGAACCTCTACGGGCACGTTCGTCTTAAGAGTCACGAGTTGCTTCGAAATCCTGGCCTGCTCCGCGAAAGCAATCAGGTTTTCTCGGCGCTTCGGCTGCCTGATCTCACTCGCCCGCGCCAACAGCGTTTCCAGGTCGCCGTATTCCTGGATCAACTGCGCCGCGGTCTTGAGGCCGATGCCCGGCACGCCTGGCACATTGTCGATGCTGTCACCAGCAAGCGCCTGCACCTCGATGACCTTGTCGGGGCCGACGCCGAACTTTTCAAACACGTCGGCAATCCCGAACACCTTGCTTTTCATGGTGTCGATCATTGCGATCCGCGGTCCGATCAGCTGCATCAGGTCCTTGTCACCCGACGCGATCGTCACACGGGCGCCGGCCTTGGCCGCCTCGCAGGCATAAGTCGCAATCAGGTCGTCGGCTTCAAAGCCCTCCTGCTCGATGCAATGTACATTGAAGGCGCGCGTTGCCTCCCGGATCAGACCGAATTGGGGGATCAGGTCCTCCGGCGGCTCCGGCCGCTGGGCCTTGTAGGCCGGGTAGATGTCGGTGCGAAAGGTTCTGGCGGAGTGATCGAAGATCACCGCCATATGGGTCGGTTCATCTCCAGGCTCCGGCGTGAGGCCCTCCTGCAGCAACTTCCACAGCATGTTGCAGAAGCCGGCGACCGCACCGACGGGCAGCCCGTCCGATTTTCGGGTCAGCGGCGGGAGCGCGTGATAGGCACGGAAGATGAAAGTTGAGCCGTCGACCAGAATCAGATGGTCGTCCGGTTTGAGCGAGGCAGAGGAAGAGGCATTCGACATGGTCGCGACGATGCCCGCGAAAACCGTCGAGGGCAAGCCGGTATGCGATTGTCCACTTACGACGCAGCCTGCGCCACCGGGACTTTTCCATCATGCTCCAGCCGGGCCCAGCGTGGGCGCACGAACAGGAAGCGGCCCCAGCCGAAACGCTCGATGAGCCACCAAAGCAGCAGCGGCCCGATGACACCGGCGCACGTGACCGCCACAGAGATCGTACCGATGTCGGAAAGGATATCGAACTTCAAGAGCAAGGTGCGGGTAAATGCCATCGGGAAGAAGAACGCGAGATATATAACGATCGAGTTCTCGCCGCAGCGCTGCAGGGGCGCCGCCAGGCCGAGCTGCGTCATAAGCGCTGCGAATGTGATGACCGCCAACGCTCCGGCGGCGCCGAGCAACAGCGACACGACGGGGAGATCGGCGGCGCCAGCAAAGACCAGCGTGCCGTTGACGACAGCCCAGATCAGCAGGCCGGTAGCGCCGAATCCGAAGTGGGAACGAGCCCAGCCAGCCAGCGCGAAAGCTTGAGGTGCGAACAGGTAGCCTGCGTAGAAAAATACGAAGCGATTGCAGAATTCGTCGAGCGTCAGCCATCCGCTCTCGATCGGTGCGATTTGTAGCACAGCTGCCGCACAGAGCACCAGGATCGGCGGTAGTCTGGCACTGCGCATCAGCTTGGCGACAACGAACATCACCGGCAGCAGATAAATGAACCATAAAGTGCCGAACGGCTGGACGAAGCTCAGAAGGTAACTGGTAATGACACCGCCCCAACCGATCTCGGCCGCGAACACGGGCGTTTTGACCGCGAACTGGATCGTGACCCAGAGTGCATAGAAATAGGCGAAATGCAGGAGCTTGCGGTCGAGATAAAGTCGCCAGTCCCGATCGATCACTCTGGCGAGAAACAAGCCGGAAATCATGAAGAAGTCCGGCATCCGGAACGGCGCCGCGAAGGCGACGACGGCGTGCATGAAGCCCTGCTGGCCCGCCGCCGCCTCGACGCCGAGAGTCGAGTGCATCATCACCACGAAGATGATGCAGAAGCCCTTGGCCGCGTCGACCCAGTCCACGCGTGAGGCGGAAGCCCCCATGCCTCCTCCGATCGGTCCTAGTCCGCCACAATCGATTCCTTGGAGCAGCCTAGCAGGTCAGTACCGGCCAGCAAGTTAACGGAATTCGAACTGGCCAGCACTTAAGCCTGCCACCGAAGCACAGTCGAGCTGGTGCAGGTCCTACTCCGGTCCGGCGCTGGTCGGCCCAATCCGACGCGGCCCGGTCGCCCCGTCTGATCCGTCATTGCCCGAAGCGGACGACGACGACCAGTCTTCGGCGTCGAGATCGACCACCCGGCCACTACGACGCCGCGTCCCGCTGACGATGACGACATCGGCGCGCCGTATGACAAAATGGCCAATCGCCCGCCGTACAGCCGGTACGAACAGCAACAGCCCAACGACGTCGGTTACAAAACCAGGGATGAGCAGCAGAATGCTGGCGACCACGATCAGTGCACCGTGCGTCAGCTCTTCACCCGGCACGCGCCCGGCATCCAACTCGCTGCGCATCTTCATCAGAAGCGCAAGCCCTTGATGTCGCAGCATTGCCGTGCCGGCAATGGCGGTCAGCACCGTCAATGCGATCGTCGGCAACACGCCGATTGCCGAGCCGACCTCGATGAAGACGGCAATCTCAATGAGCGGCAGCAGGATGAGGGAGAGCAGAACGACGACACCGGCTGGCATGACACTGCGGTCCATTTTGGTGGATTTTTTTGCGTTGTTGCGGCACATAGGGAGTCTGGCAGCCGAATGCGAGGAAAAACGTGCCGGTTCGGCGCTGCGGAACCCGGGCGGCCTTGTGCAATAGCCTGGATGCTGTTTCAAGAAACCTTACATTAGGTGGCAATCCGTAATGCCGGGTCGCGGCCGCGGCAGCGCGGCGGCTCCATCCGACAACACCATGGCCGGGCGCGATATGAGCGATATCTTTGACATCTACAATATCATCTTTCTGGTTCTGGCCGTCGTGATATTCCTGAAACTGCGCTCGGTCCTTGGCAAGCGTACGGGTACGGAACGTCCGCCATTCGACCCTTATTCCGGCCCGAAGAAAACCGAGAGATCGGCTGGCCCGGCATCGGAGACGGGCGACAGCAATGTGATCCCACTGCCTGGCAAGGCCGAATCCTCGGCCAGTGCGAGCGATGCGCCGACGCCTGCGGCATCGGTTGATACGCTTGCACCGAAGGGCACGGCGCTCAACGACGCCATGCGACAGATCCTGTCTGCCGACCGTTCATTTGATCCTGCTCAGTTCCTGCAGGGTGCGAAGGCCGCGTACGAGATGATTGTAACCGCCTTCGCCGAGGGCGATAGAAAGTCCTTGCGGCAGCTGCTGTCGAAGGAAGTCTACGATGGCTTTGTCGCCGCAATCTCGGATCGCGAGTCTCGCGGTGAGACGATCGAATCGACCTTTGTCGGCATCGACAAGGCGGATATTGTAGAGGCGGCACTGAAGGGTACGACGGCGCAGGTGACCGTACGCTTTCATAGCGAACTGATCTCGGCAACGCGGGACAAGGATGGCAACGTCGTCGACGGCGATCCGACCCGCGTGACAGACGTCACGGACATCTGGACCTTCGCCCGCGACACTACGTCGCGGGACCCGAACTGGAAGCTGGTTGCCACCGAATCCGTTGAATGATGGTTGGTGGGAGTGCGGGCGTCGCGGCAGGCCTTCTGGCAGTTATCTGGGCGGCGGTCACTCCTTCCGCCGGCGCGTGGGCTGGAGCGCCGCGGATGACCTTCGAACGGCTTGGCTATGACGAGATCGCCGGATGGGAGGCCGACGATCACGCGAAGGCGCTCGCGGTCTTTCGCCGCCAGTGCCTTGGATCGAGCTCGGGAAGTGAGAAGCAACGTGGCCGCTTCGGGGTGAACCCTCAACGGCTTCTTGAGCTCTGTCGGGAGGCCGCCGCCGTACCAGTTGATGACAGGTCAGCGGCGCGGCGCTTTTTCGAGGCGTCGTTTGTTCCACTGCGCATTGCCAGTCCCGGCTTCGTCACTGGCTATTTCGAGCCGGAGTTCGAGGGCGCGCTGAAGCGCAGCGCGCATTTCGACGTACCGCTCTACCGGAGGCCGCCCGACCTCGTCCCGTTGACGCCGGAAAATCGACCGCAATCAATGGACAAAAGCTTGGCGTTCGCCCGCCGGCTTCCCGACGGCACTCTGGTCGAGTACCCCGACCGCGGCGCCATCATGGACGGTGCTCTGGACGGGCGGGGCCTGGAACTGATCTGGCTGGCCGACCCGGTCGACGCCTTCTATGTCCATGTTCAGGGTTCGGCGCGCATTCGGCTCCGGGACGGAGGTGTGATGCGGGTCGGCTACGCCGGCAAGACCGGTCATCCCTATTTCCCGATCGGCCGGGTGATGATCGAGCGGGGCCTGGCGGCTCCGGGTACTGTGACGATGGACGTGCTCCGGCGCTGGCTCGCCGAAAATCCGCACGAGGTCGACAGCGTTCTACGTCGCAACCGTTCCTTCATCTTCTTCCGCGAGATCGATGCCGATCCGGATCGCGGTCCAGTCGGTGCTGCCGGCCTGCCACTTGTGTCCGGCCGCAGCTTAGCTGTCGATCGTACACTCCATACCTTTGGCACGCCGGTATTCGTTTCGGCCGATCTGCCGATCGACCAGAGCGGTGAACCGAAACCCTTCAATCGCCTGATGATCGCCGACGACAGCGGTTCGGCGATCATTGGTCCTGCGCGTGGAGACATTTTCGTAGGCTCAGGGGTCGAAGCCGGACAGATCGCCGGCGCAATGCAGCACGCCGCCACCTTCATTCTGCTCGTGCCTAAGGGAGAGGCACTTTCCGGCGAGGGAGTACAATGACGCGGCGCGGGCGGGCGCTGTCTCCGGAGGAGCGGGCGTTGTGGGAGCAGGTGGCGGCAAGCACAACTCCGCTCAGGCCGCGACCAAAGTCACGCGAGCCGGATAGCGCCGTGAGCGAACCCTCGGTGCCCGACGGGCTGCGCGCGGCCGCTGCACCGCGAACGGCGACCGCGATGCGACCGCCTAAGCCGGCCGCAACGCCGAAGCTGCCGGCACTGGCTCCGCTCGATCGCCGCCACCGGCAGAAACTTGTGCGCGGCACCAGCCGGATCGACGCCCGCATCGACCTTCACGGCCTGACCCAGCACCAGGCCTATGACCGCCTGCGCGGCTTTCTCCACATGGCCCAGGCGAGTGGCTACGGCACGGTCCTTATCATTACCGGAAAGGGTGGCGAAGCTGGTCCGTTCGGAGAAGGACGCGGTATATTGCGCCGCAGGGTGCCGCAATGGCTCGCTCTGCCGGACTTCCGGGCGCTGGTTATCGGCTACGATGAAGCCCACCTCAGCCACGGCGGCGCCGGTGCGCTCTACGTGCGCATCCGCAAAGCGAGGAGAAAAGGCGAGCCATGACGCCGTTCGGCGCCAAAATCCGCGAGCTGCGCGCCAAGCGTGGCATTACCCTGAAGGACATGGCTGCCGCCCTTGGGGTCTCCAGCGCCTATCTGTCTGCACTTGAGCACGGCAAGCGCGGTCGGCCGACTTGGTTTTTGGTCCAGCGCATCATTACTTTTTTCAACGTGATCTGGGACGAGGCCGAGGAACTGCAGCGCCTCGCGGAAATCTCCGACCCAAAGGTAACAATCGAGACTTCCGGCCTCGCCCCAGAGGCGACCGAGCTTGCCAATATGCTCGCAGCTAAGATTTCTGGGCTATCGCGCGAGTCGCTCCAAGGGCTCATCTATCAGCTGCGCGCCGCCGCTGCCCGCGACGGCGCGTGACGTGGCGGGGTCGACCGCGGTAACGTCGCGCCGCAATGGGTGACGGCTACTCGCGGCGTAAGACGGCAGGACTGAAGACGGATGACCATCGTGACCAAGGCCGTAGAGGCGCAGGCAGACCTTATCGATGCCGACGCGTTGCGGCGGGAACTGAGCGCGCTCACAAAGGCCTTCGACGGCAAGGGGACGGATTTCGGGGTTCGCGCTGAGGTCCTGTCGTGTCTCAAGGCGGCGATGCGATCCGCCCGCGCGAAGGCTGAGGATCTCCTGTTCCAGGATGGCGGTGGCACGGCCTGCGCCAATCGGCTCAGCCACCTCCAGGATGAGATCATCCGTGTCATCTATGATTTTGCTGTCAACCATGTCTATCAGGCGAAGAACCCGTCGGCAGCCGAGCGGCTGGCGATCGTCGCCGTCGGCGGTTACGGCCGCGGAACGCTGGCACCGTCGTCCGACGTAGACCTTCTGTTTCTGCTGCCATACAAGCAGACGCCTTGGGGTGAGCAGGTAGTCGAGTATGTGCTCTACATGTTGTGGGACCTCGGATTGAAGGTTGGCCACGCCACGCGCAACATCGACGAATGCCTGCGACTCTCGAAGTCCGACATGACAATACGCACTGCCGTGCTGGAGGCGCGCTTCATCTGGGGCGACGAGGCGCTATACGATCAGCTGGTGACGCGCTTCGACTCGGAGGTTGTCGCCGGCAGCGGTCCGGAATTCATCGCCGCCAAGCTCGCTGAGCGCGATGACCGGCACAAGCGCCAGGGTGCGACGCGTTACTTGGTCGAGCCGAATGTGAAGGAAGGCAAAGGCGGGCTCCGCGACCTCCACACCCTGTTCTGGATTGCCAAGTATTTCTACCGCGTGCGCTCGGGGTCCGGCCTCGTGAAGGCGGGCGTCTTCTCCCGTGGCGAATACCAACGCTTCAAGAAGTGCGAGGATTTCCTTTGGGCAGTGCGCTGTCACATGCACTTCCTGTCCGGCCGCGCCGAGGAAAGACTGTCGTTCGATATTCAACGTGAGATCGCAGTTCGACTCGGCTACACCCAACACCCGGGCATGAAGGACGTCGAGCGCTTCATGAAGCACTATTTTCTGGTCGCCAAGGACGTCGGTGACCTGACCCGGATCTTCTGCTCAGCGCTCGAGGACCAACACGTCAAGCAGGCGCCGCGCTTGTCGCGTCTGATCAGCCAACTCGCCAGGCGACCACGAAAGCAGAAGTCAATCAAGGGGTTCCCGGACTTCGTGGTCGAAAACGATCGACTCAATTTTCGGTCCGACGCTGTGATCGACAAGGATCCGGTCAACCTGATCCGCTTGTTTGCCATTGCCGATCGCGAGGACTTGTCGCTGCATCCGGAGGCGACCAAGCTCGTGCGCCGTTCGCTGAAGCGCCTGACGCCAGACGTGCGTGAGGACGCGGAGGCCAACCGGTTGTTCCTGCAGATCCTTACCTCGCGCAACGACCCCGAGACGGTCCTGCGACGCATGAACGAGACCGGCGTGCTCGGCCGCTTCGTGCCTGACTTCGGCAAGGTCGTGGCAATGATGCAGTTCAACATGTATCACCACTACACGGTCGACGAGCATCTAATCCATTCAGTCGGCGTCCTGGCAGCGCTCGAGCGCGGAGATGCCGGCGAGGTCCATCCACTTTCCACCGATCTGATCAAGACGGTACAGAACCGTAAGCTGCTCTATGTCGCAATTTTTCTTCATGACATAGCCAAGGGCCGTCCGGAGGATCATTCGATTGCCGGCGCCCGGATTGCCCGGCGCCTGTGTCCGCGCTTCGGACTGAGTCCGGCCGAGACCGAGACAGTCGCCTGGCTGATCGAGCACCATCTCGACATGAGCACGATCGCCCAATCGCGCGATCTTTCTGATCACAAGACCATCGAGGATTTCGCCAGGATCGTGCAGAGCATGGAGCGGCTCAAGCTGCTCCTGATCCTTACCGTTGCGGACATTCGCGCCGTAGGGCCTGGGGTCTTCACTGGCTGGAAGGGCCAGTTGCTGCGCACGCTCTACTATGAAACCGAACCGCTGCTCACCGGCGGCCACAGCCAGTTGTCGCAGCGCGAGCGTGTTGATGCAGCCAAGGAAGAGTTCTGCGGCGCGATGAGCCATTGGCCGAGAGCCGAATGCGCTGCCTATGTGGAACGGCATTATCCGGCCTACTGGCTCAGGGTCCAGCTAGAACGCAAGATCAATCACGCCGAGCTTATCCGTGACACCGATACAACGGGCGAGGCCTTTGCCACTCGGGTGGCGACCCATGCTTTTGAAGGTGTTACCGAAATCACAGTCCTGGCAGCCGACCACCCGAAGCTCTTGTCCACGATCGCAGGGGCCTGCTTTGTTGCCGGCGCCAACATCGTTGATGCGCAGATCGATACGACCACGGACGGTTTCGCTCTCGACACCATCTTCATTTCGCGCGAGCTGCCGAACGACGCTGACGAACTGCGTCGGGGTGAGCGTATCGGACAGCTGATTGAAAGGGCGCTGCGCGGCACCGAGCGGCTTCCCGACACCGTCGCGCGCAAGGCCGCCGCCCGCGGTCGCATGAAGGTCTTTCGCATCGAAACCGAAGTGTTGGTCAACAACTCCTGGTCGGACCGCTACACCGTGCTCGAAATCACCGGCCTCGACCGTCCGGGCCTGCTCTTCGACCTGACCCGGGAAATCTCGGCGCTCAACCTCAACATTGCCTCGGCCCATGTCGCTACATTCGGCGAGCGCGTGGTCGACGTGTTCTACGTCACCGACCTTACCGGTCAGAAGATCGCCAATATCGGGCGGCAGAAGGCTATTCGCGACCGCCTCACCAAGGCGGTCGATGGCGAGCCGGCGGGTGAGCCGGTTCCGAAACGGGTGCGCCACGCCCGAGCCTTGAGCACCCCGGCATGAGCCTCCTGAAGAATTTCGCCACTGTCGGCAGTGCCACGATGGCGAGTCGGGTACTCGGTTTTCTGCGCGACGTGATGATCGCTGCCTTCGTCGGTACGGGCCCGGTCGCTGACGCCTTCTTTGTTGCCTTCCGTCTGCCCAACCTGTTCCGCCGATTGTTCGCCGAAGGTGCCTTCAACTCCGCTTTCGTGCCGCTATTTGCCCGCGCCGTGGAGGAGCAGGGTGACGGAGGCGCGCGGCGTTTCGCCGGCGAGATCCTTGCCGCGTTGTTCTGGACCTTGGTCGTGCTTACCGCCGTCGCCGAGGTCTTAATGCCGGCACTCGTCTGGATTCTGGCGCCAGGTTTCTCCGCCGATCCCGAAAAGTTCGACCTTGCCGTCCTCCTGTCGCGGATCACCTTCCCTTATCTCCTGTGTATGTCGGTGGTCGCCTTCCTGTCCGGCATCCTCAATACGTTCCGACGCTTTGCCGCCGCCGCATTGGCACCAGTGGTGCTCAACGTGGTTATGATTGCGGTATTGGCGGCGATCGGGCTGTCCAACCTGCTTCCGGGCACGGCGCTGGGCGTAGCGCTCTCGGTCGGCGTCATGTTGGCCGGCGTCGCTCAGCTCACGCTGCTCGTGCTGGCAACGCGCCATCTCGGTTTCTCGGTGCCGCTCAGGCGGCCGCGGCTGACGCCGGCTGTTAGGCGCCTGTGGGCGCTCGGCGTGCCCGGTGTGATCTCGGGTGGTATCACGCAAATTAACATCGCCGTCGGGACCATAATCGCCTCGACCCAGGCGAGCGCGGTGTCGTATCTCTACTATGCGGATCGAATCTATCAGCTGCCGCTCGGCGTGGTCGGCATAGCTATTGGCGTGGTGCTTCTGCCGGACCTGGCGCGCCACCTTCGCGCGGGTCGAACGGATCATGCCCGCCACGTCGAGAACCGCGCCTGCGAGTTCGCGCTGGCGCTCACCCTGCCCGCGACCGTGGCGCTTGTCATCGTGCCGTACGAAATTGTGCAGGTGCTGTTTCAGCACGGCGCATTCGACACGGAAGCAACGTCCATGACCGCTGCGGCCCTGATCGCCTACGCCGTCGGACTGCCGGCCTTCGTTCTCAATAAGGTGTTGTCGCCCGGTTATTTCGCCCGTGAGGATACCAAAACGCCGATGTGGTTTGCCGGGGCAGGCATGATCGTCAACGTGCTCGGCGCAATTGCCCTTGCTCCGCTGTTCGGGCACATCGGAATCGCGCTTGCGACCTCGCTCGCCGGCTGGGTAAACACCAGCCTGCTTGCCGTTACGCTGTGGCGGCGCGGTCATTTCGTCGCGGACGCCGGCCTGAAAAGGCGCGTGCCGTTGCTGCTGCTTGCCAGTGCGCTCATGGGCCTCGTGCTCTACGGCGGCGCGGTGCTGCTGACAGGCGCTCTGACGGCCCCGCTGCTCGTCATCCGTTTTGCCGCGCTCGCCGGGCTTGTCGCGATCGGCATGGGTACCTTCGCCCTCTTCGTCCAGCTCACAGGCATCGTCGACCTGAAGTCTGCGATCAGCGGCGTGCTGCGTCGTGGCTCGCACCCCGTGACCTGAGTGCTACAACTGGCAAGTCATCGCCGGCCACGGCCGGATCGGGCTTGCACGCGGCCCCGGCCTTCGCCATAAGACCCGCGTTTTCACCGGACTTGCGAAGCCTTTCGCCGCCGGTCCCAGCGCTCCCTCGGGTCCATACTGAGGGCCGATTGAAGGACTGATCATGACCTTTCAACCCCGGGTGTTCTCCGGCGTCCAGCCCACCGGCAATCTCCATCTCGGCAACTATCTCGGGGCGATCTCCCGTTTCGTGCCGCTGCAGGATGAGATGCCGTCAATCTATTGCGTGGTCGATCTGCATGCGATCACCGTGTGGCAGGATCCTGCCGAGCTGACGCGCGCCACCCGCGAGGTCACTGCCGCCTATCTGGCGGCCGGCATCGATCCATCAAAAGCCATCATATTCAATCAGAGCCAGGTCAAGGAGCACGCCGAGCTCGCGTGGATATTCAACTGCGTGGCACGGATGGGCTGGTTGAACCGCATGACCCAGTTCAAGGAGAAGGCCGGAAAGAACCGCGAGAATGCCTCCGTGGGCCTGTTCGCATATCCCAGCCTGATGGCGGCGGACATTCTCGCCTATCGCGCCACCCACGTTCCGGTTGGCGACGACCAGAAGCAGCACCTGGAGCTGACACGGGATATCGCGCAGAAGTTCAACAACGACTTCGCGGCGCGCATTAAGGAGCTCGGCGTTGGCGTACCCAACCCGGCGCCCTCGCCCGAGCTGCCCGACGAGCTTTACTTCCCGCTGACCGAGCCGATGATCGCCGGGCCGGCGACGCGGATCATGTCCCTGCGTGACGGCACCAAAAAAATGTCGAAGTCGGACCCGTCCGACCTATCGCGCATCAACTTGACGGACGATGCCGACGAGATATCTCGGAAGATCCGCAAGGCCAAAACCGATCCCGAGCCGTTGCCGTCGGAGCTGGCGGGCCTGTCGGAACGTCCCGAAGCGGCCAATTTGGTCGGCATCTATGCTGCGCTCGCCGGGATGGCCAAGGAGGCAGTGCTCGCCGAATACGGCGGCCGCCAGTTCTCCGATTTCAAGCCCGCGCTCGCCGAGCTTGCCGTCAACCGCCTTGCGCCGATTGCCGCGGAGATGCGCCGCCTGGTCGCCGACCCTGGCCATATTGACACCGTCCTGAAGCAGGGCGCGGAGCAGGCCGCAGCGATAGCTGAGCCGGTTCTGCACGATGTGCGCAGGATCATGGGTTTTCTTGAGTGTCGGCGGACATAGAGGGCTGTATCCGACGTTCTATTGTCCGGCCAGAAGCAGGGCGACGGCCTTCTTCATGTTATCGAGACCTGCGCCGGTGACTGTCTGCGGCGCCTCGCCGTCTGCTGCCATCTCGAAGGTGAGCGGGTCGATCGGCACGCCTTTGTCACGGATCTCGAAATGGAGATGCGGGCCGGTGGAAAGACCGGTGGTGCCGACGTAGCCGATCAGGTCGCCAGCCTGCACTTGGGAGCCGAGCTCGAACTCCTCGGCAAATCGGCTCATATGGGCATAGCGGGTGGTGATGCTGTCCTTGTGGGCGATCTCGATGAAATTGCCGTAGCCGCCCCGCACGTCGTGGAAGATGATCTTGCCGGAGAAGGCGGCATGTATCGGCGTCCCGGCGGCGGCGGCCCAGTCGACACCGGCATGCAGCCGCTCCGTTTTTGCAATCGGGTGGAAGCGCATGCCGAAGCGTGAGGTCAAAACGCCCTTCACCGGCACCAGCATTGCGCCGGAGACACTGACAGTGCCGCCCTCGTTGACGCAGGCGTGGCCACGTCGGCCCGGCGTTGGCATCACGTAGCACTGCGCTGACCAAGCGTCCCCGAGCCGAATGCCGGCGAACAGCACGCGACCCGTGCCGCGCTTCCGGTCGCGCGGCGTATCGGAGAACACCATGGTGAAGCGCTCTCCGGGCTTGACCGGGCGTTTCAGGTCGATCATCGCCGAAAGATCCGCAATCGCTTCGCCCACGATTGATGCCGGGACGGCATTTCGTACCGCCGTGGCGTAAAGCCCATCAATCAACCTGTGGCTGGTATCTTTGCCGGGATTGCCGTCGATTCTGTCATTTGTGCGCGCCAGCCGGCTCCGCAGATCGACACCGAACCAGGGGTCGGCGCCGGCAAGATAGCCGGGCTGATCCCGCGCCGTAGACAGCGCCGCAGTGCCCTTGTAGCCGTCTAGCCCATAGATTGACACCTGCACCGGACGATAATAGTCGCCGATACGTCCGATCCGGTTCGGCATACGAACGCCGCGCGCCGCGACAATAAAACCCGCATCGAGCCGATCGACGCCGAACTCGGTCCTAGCAAAGTCCGCTGCCTCCGACGCGGCCTCGGCATCGAAGCTGGCATCCCTGAGCAAGTCGGCGAGCGCAACCGGTCGATCGACGGCCCGTACCACGTCGATGCGTTGCGGCCCCTGACCAATTGGCCGCTCCGACAGAAAAAGGCTCAACGTGTTGCTCGACGGCCGCAGGAAGACGGGTAGCCCGCCTGGGCCTACGGGCCGAATGTCGTCTGCGCTGGCCCCCGCCGCGGAATCGGCTCCGGCGTCGGACGAAATGGCGGTATCTGCCTCGCTCTCGCCGCCACCGAAATTGCCGAATCGGAAATCCGCTTCACTGCCCGGAGCGCGGGTTATCAACCTTCCCTCGGCATCCAGCATCTCGCTATCGAGGACGTAGATGGTCGGAACGGCGTCGCCCGCGTTCGCGGCCAGATCGGGAATCAGCGTGAGATCAACCGATCTCTCGGTGAGCTCGATCCGCCGGCCGGCGGCGGCCTCGTCCTTGAGAAGGACTGGATCGCCGGCGAGCGGGATCACAGCCGAAATTGCCATATCGTGGAAGGGGTCCGACGGCAGCACCGGTTCGTCCGGATCCTGAACGGCCACATCCGTTTCCGGCACGATCAGCTTTGAAGGAGGCTCCGAAGGGTCGCTCACCGGCGGCTCGAGCTCGGGTACCACGGGTGGTGCTTCGGCATCGGGATCGCTGAGGGAAGGTGTCAGGTCGGCGATCGTTAGCCGGCCGCTGCCGATCTGCAGCGCCAACCAGCCGCCGCCCGCGCCGAGTCCGAGGAAGATCGCGGCGGCCAGTACGAACAGCGGCCAGCGTGGCCTGGACGACTGGGCGTGCGACGGCTCTGTCTGCTTTTCGACTGTGCTGCGCCGGACTGGGTGTTCGGACGGTCGATGGTGTGCTGGCGCTTCATCTGGTTGAGATCTCTGCCTGCCAACTGGCGGCTGAGCCGGGGGAACCGGGACAGCGCCGGGATGCGGGGCATCGGCTTGCGAGGGGCGCGGGAGATCGTGACGCGGGGTCACGATCACGGTTCGGTCATTATCCGGGAACGATGTCGAGCCACCCTCCTCGGGCCACAGTCCCGGCGGATCTTTGGCTCCGTTGTCGTCTCTCGTGGACATTGCGTCGGCGTCCAGACCCAGCGTGTTTTCAGGCGATTCTAGCCGATACCCAAGGGGTGGATCGATTCCAAATCCCGCGTGCCAGAGTTCGGGGCAGTCCAAATCGTTCAGGGCAGGCCGGCCTGGCGACCAGACGCATGTATCGTCACCGGTCCATCTTGGTGATCCGGATCCGGTTCGGCGATCGCGTTGGCCAGAGACGGCCGATCGGAGAACAGGGCGATGTTGTCTTGGAGTGTGAAAACGACGGTTTCGGCGGAGAGGCCGCGCAGCCGCCCCTGCCAGATCCGGCGCACCGCGAGGTCTGGCGGCAGAGCGTCGGCGACCGATTGACTGAATGCAATCCGTACTTCGGTCTCCTTGGCGATCGCCTCGATCCGGCTCGCAGTGTTCACCGTTGTGCCCATGACCGTGAATGACCGCCGGTGACTGCCACCGATGTCGCCAACCAACGCCGGCCCGCTGTTGAGGGCAATCCGCAAATCGATCGCCTCGATGCCGGTGCGATGACGCAGGTCTGGCAGGAGGCCAAGGATGGTGCGCGCACATTCGACGGCGCGTCGTTCAGGGTCGGCGACATCATTCGGCGCATTCCAGACCGCCATGATGGCGTCGCCGATGTATTTGTCGATATAGCCTTCGCTGTCGGTAATGGCGGCACCGATCGCATCAAAGCAGGTGTTGACAACTGATACGACATGGCGATCGGCAAGTTTCTCCGACATCTTGGTGAAGCCGACGATGTCGATGAAGGCAACCACGACCCGCCGCGTCTCGCCGCCAAGGTCGGAAAGCCGCTCCTGATCTGCCATCCGTTTGATGACCTCCGGCGAGAGATAATGGCCGAACAGACGAACCAGAGCGCGCTCGCGGCGTTGTAGAACACCGACTTTGGCAACGCCCGCGACGACGAGAGCGACGGCGCCAGAACTGGCAGCGGCGGCCGGTGGCACGATCACACCGAGAGCAAAGCCGGCGAGCACCGGCGCAAGACCGGCTGCAATCAGGCCCACGGCGGCAAAGGGCAGGACCACAAGCGGCAGTCCGAGACCCGCAAACGCCCCGGCAACGGCAAAGCCCCCCACCAGGCCGTAGACGAGCGCAGGATTGGCCGCCGTTGCGTAGCGGCCGGAGACCGGGGCGCCGATCAGATCTGCCAGGATGAAGACGCCGGAGGTTGCATAACGGATTGGCGGCCGATAGTCGCCACAGGGCGAAGACGGTGCCGTCGGACTCGATGGCAGAAATCGATCAGCGTAAAGATGCTCGTCCTCATCCGGCATGGTGCTGCCGAACAGCACGACCCGGTTATGGGCAAAGTCACGCAGGGCCGTTCGCCCTTCTTCGGTCTTCATGCAGGACAACACGTCGACGAGCGAGAGATAGGGCGTGCTGGCACCGAGACGGGAGGTCGGCAGGGCAATGTAGGGGCGCTCGACGGTGGAGCCGCCGCGCTCGGCCAGGGCATCGATCAGCGAAGGCGATTCCGAAAGAGGCGTTCGAGCGGTGTGACGGCGGACGACGCCGTCGGAATCGGGCGTAATTTCAGCAGACCGCACGCCGAGTGTGCCGGAGGCGGCGGAGATCGCCCGGTGCGGAATACCTGTGGTGGTACTGGCGACGAAGACCTCACCGCGGTGATCGTAGAGGAACTTGAGGAAGCGGCGATCATAGCCGCGCAAGCGGGCCTCGCCGCTCTGCGGATCGACGAAGGCGTCGGCACTGAAGGCAAACACGAAGTCATAGCCGACGCCTACGGCGCCGGCCTCGAACATGGCTTCCCCCGCCGCTGCAAAGGCCGGAGTCATGAACACACGCGGAATTGCCGCCAGCTCTTCGCTGGTGAGCGACCGGATATCGAGGCCGACCACGGCGACCGGTGGCCGCTGCGGCGGGTCATGGAGCCCGAGAACTGCGCGGACCTGCAGCAGGCGATCGCTGACCCAGCCCTCCCAGATGGCGCCGATCGATCCGAATCCGGCGAGAATGCCGGCAAGGCAGGCAGCGAGCGCCATGGCTGCCTTGAGCCGCAGCCGACCGCTGCGCTCGCCGGCGCTCGCAGAATCCGTCATTGCACGAGGACAACCGCAGTTTTGCGCCCGACTTGCGCAGGATCGATCAGGAAACGCCGCGCCTCGACGCCGAAGTCCGGTGACTTGCCTTGCAGGAACACCTCGACGGCGACCGGCTCGTTGTCGTCCTCACGTGGCGGCATTTCCGTAGTCAGCCGCTCCTGCATCTTGAACCGCAGCGGTGGCCCGCCGTGGAACGAGACGAACACGCTGTCGTACTGCTTCTGAACGCCTTCGGCGAACCGGAGCATGAGAGTCGCGGCAACCTTGTTTTCAGGCACGAAGCCACGCAGCGTTACCGTCAGGCCCTTGGCAGCGGCGCTGGTATCGTCCGCCGCCTGTGCGTTCACGCAATTGCCGGGGCGAAGCTCCGTTTCTGCGCTGCCGTCGGCGTCGATACCCAAAGCCGTGATGGTCAGTGTTCCGGCGGTGTAACGAACTTCTCGACACGTGCGGTAATCAAGGAGATCGATGTGATCATTGCTGCCAAGGGTGAGAACATCGCCTTCCGATAGCTCGGTGAAGGCCGGTAAGGTCGCGGCGTCCGTGCTGTCGAGCACCATCGCCACAGGTTCTGCCTGGGCGGCGCCGGCGAAGAGCAGAAGGCCGAGCGCCGCCGTCCCGGCCAGTCCGCGCAGCGCGGGGAGGGGCGCCGCTCGCGTGTGCCGATTCGACTGAGATGTCATGACGTGCTCCTGTCCAGTCCGGTGCGCCGACGGGCGCAAGGCGCTGTCGCCGCCCGGATTTGCTCTACTATAGTCCTTATGTAAAGACCTTGCCGAAATCTGTTTGTGGTCCCGGTCACACTGAGAGCGAATGCGTTTCCGGAAGTGTCACACGGTGACGGAGCGCATCGTCCGTTCCACCTTCTGCCGCTACTCCTGCTGCCTGGGAAAATTCCCGACCTCACCGCTAACCCGACGCAGCGCGGGTATAGACCGGGACGATCCCTACGCCGGTGACTTCGCGGTTCAGCACCTCGGTCAGGCTTGCCAGGGTCTCCGGCTCGAGCCGTCGGCCGTCGAGCGCGGTGATGAAGGTGAGCGCTCCGGTCATCGGCGTGGCGCTGTGCAGGAGCACCACATGATCGGCGCCGAGCGGCCGTCCCGCCCTTAGCCTGAGCCGGTAGGGCTCGCCGGCATGGGCAATCCCGTCCTTGCCAGTCGGATCGGCGCTGCGGTCGGGAGCAAGCAGAATGAAGGAACCGTCCGCCTGGACGGCGAAGACAATCATGTGACCGTCCGCCGCCGGCTCTAGCTCGACCTCGAGTTCGTCACCTTCCATGATGTTGCCAACGGCCGGTCGCAGCCGGCCCTCCACCGGTTGCCGAGCTCGGGCCAGCGCGTAGAGATCCTGCAGGAACAGCCATTTCATCGCGACGCCGCTGACCACCTCCGCCGTCGCGGCGTTGCCATCGGCAACGACATCACCTAGACGGCTGACGATATCGGCCTTGCCGACGTCCCAATAGAGATCGGCATCCGTGCCTTCGCGGATCTCGATGCGGTTCGGCAATCGCGAGGCCAGCAGCTCCAGAACGGGACGCGACTGCTCCGTTGCGCCGATGGTGAGGACTCCGCCGGAGGTCTCGAAGCCGTCTCCCGTCACGCGCGGCAGGGTCACGGCGCGCGTCTCTTCGCCAAGCGACAGGCTCGGCTGCTGACGGCCTTCGGTGGTGATGCGTACGGTCTCCGACAGGAACCGGCTTAGCTCTTCCATGGTGATTGCGCCGTCGCGGTCGAGGTCGGCGCGGCCCTCGACCCCACGCGAGAAGGCCCAGCTCAGTGCGCCGCGCGGCTGATCGCCGATTATCATTTCCGGAATGACACGGCCGTCCACGGTGGCGCCGACATAGACGACATTGTCCATGGACTGCGGTTCGAAGGCTGTCGCTGCGATGCCGTCGTTTTCTGCGGCAACGGCGCGCAGGACATCGTTCTGCAGCTCCGGCAGGCCGACGATGCGGGTGCCAAGAGCCTTGACCCGGCCGTCGACCGCCCGGGTCATCGTGCCGGAATGGCAGCTGTCGGCGAGGAACAGCACGCGCCGCCCGCCCGCGGCCGCAAGCATCACGGCGATATCGTCGTCACGCAGCCGTTCCCCGTTGCCGGGCGCGTCCACTGAGAAGCCGGCGAGCAGGAAGACCTCGTC
>CAYXAA010000011.1:45803-97735 GCA_964462985.1 uncultured Hyphomicrobiales bacterium
GTTCCCCGTTGCCGGGCGCGTCCACTGAGAAGCCGGCGAGCAGGAAGACCTCGTCGAGCCCGTCTTCCTCCGAGCCCTTGACCCATTCCGTCTCCTGGGCGCCGTGGCCGGCATAGGTCAGAACCAGGGTATCGTCGGGTCCGGAGCGGTCGAGCAGCGCTTGCCATTGCGCCATGATGCTCTTGCGCGTCGCGGCGTCGTCGGTGAGGAGCGTCAGGTCTTCGACACCGGCTTGCTGCAGCGTCGTGGCGATGTCGCGGGCATCATTGACCGCGCCGTTGAGCGGCGGCACCGACGTGTAGGCATCGATGCCGATCACCAGCGCCCGCCACCGCGGCGGATCCGCGGTTGCAGGCGCGGCGGTCAGAAGAGCCACCAGCGCCGCAAGCCATAGACCTATGCGCAGCATATCACCCCCCCCAGCCGCCGCCGCCCCCGCCACCGGGTCCGCCGCCGCCACTGACGCCCATGACACGGCGTGGCGTCGAATCAGAGGCTGTTGTGCTGGCGGGTGCTTTTGCGGGAGCCTGTGTCGCGTAGGGTTGAGCGTATTGTGGCTGGGTCTGGCAGGCTGCCAACGGTACAGCAGAGATAAGGGCGGTCGCTACAGTGAGGCGCTGAAGCAGAACGGTCGACATCGAGCAATGGTCCTTCTTCTTGTATTGGCAATGATCAGAACAGGTCATAGCGCGGCCGGTTTTTCTCCCAGGCGTACTTGGCGAGATCGACCAGCGCGGCATCACCGGTGGTGGGCGTTCGGCCGGTCTCGCGGAAGAAGCGGCCGAGCGCTTCACGCGACTTCCGGCCGAGCACCCCGTCCGCCGGCCCGGGATCAAAGCCCAGTTCCGCGAGCAGTTCCTGCGTCGCGCGGGCCTTCACCCTGGCCGGCACTGTCGTAAGATCGGCGCTGGCGTTCTTGGCGGCTGGCGACGAGGAATCGGTCGCGATCGCCAACGCAAGGTAACGCACCACCTCCACCGCACGGTCGCCGGAAGGATCGGACTGGCGGATCATGTAGGCGGTGTTGTAGGCGCCCCACGGATCGCCGCGATCGGCGCTGGCGCGGAACCACCGCAGTGCCTCCTCGGGGTCTTTCTCTACGCCCTGACCGTTGAAATAGAGCAGGCCGATCGCCGTGCCGGCGGCGGGGTGCCCGCCTTCATGCGCCTTGAGGAACCAGTTGCGTGCGGCCTCGTAGTCTTGTGTCACGCCAGCACCGTCGCGGTAGAGCGTGCCCATATTGAGATAGCCGTAGATGTCGTTCCGCTCGGCCGAGCGCATGTAGTAGTAGACGGCGCGATCGATGTCCTTTTCCACGTGCTCGCCATGGAGGTAATAGTAGCCGAGCTGGTTGTAGGAAAAGGTGTGGCCGGCTTCGACTGCCCTCTGAAGCTTGGCGAGCCCTTCCTTTTTGTTGACGGGCGTGCCTTCACCCCTGAGTTCGGAGAGGGCCAGCGAATGCAGGGCATAGGCGTCGCCCTTCTCGGCGGCCTTACGGTAGAGGTCGACGGCCCGTTCCCGGTTTACCTCAGTGCCGGCGCCGAGATAGTACATCCGTCCCAGCACCTGGCCGGCGCGGACATGGCCCATGTCGTTGGCCTTGGAGAAATAGGACCGGGCGGCGGCAAGGTCGCCCTGGGCGAAGGCGGCGCGGCCGCGCTGGAACACGAAGCGGGCGACATCTGGATAGCGCGCGATCGCCGCATCGCAGGCCGCTGCCGCCGCCTCGGCGTCGATCTCGTTGGCCAGCAATCCCTCGGTGACCGCCTGCAGGTCAAATGGTTGGGTCGCAAGCCGGTCGCAAGCGTCGACCGTGGGGCGCACGGCCTGAACAATAGTGAGCGACGTCGTGTCGACGCCGGGCAGCGAGAAGCGCACGCCGAGATCGCGGCCGTCGGTGCCGATCTGTGGCCGGACGGTCAGCGTCGGCAGACCGGCAAGAGGAATGCGGTCGCCGGCGACGAGGATCCTGTCTTCGGACAAAAGTTGCAGGTCTGCATCGACCGCTTCCACCGTTATCCAGACGGGTGAGCTCGCAAGGCCGGAAACCGGTGCGTCCGGATAGAGAGGCACAGGTCCGACGCCGATTGCTGGCTCCGGCAAGGTGTCCGCCTTGGCAAGCAGCCAATCCTGGAGCTTGCGCCGCGCGTCCTCGTCATCCTGCTGCGTCGCGGCCGGCGGTGGCGTTTCCGCCTGAGCGATCGTGACGGTGGCAATCGCGCTCGCCGTGCCACCGAAGGCATCCTCGACGGAATAGCCGATCACCTGGACGCTGTTGCCGCTGTCGCCGCCGGGGCGATAGGCGAGCCTGGCAAGCTCGGCCGCGGCGAGCTTCTCACCGGGACCGATTTCCCGGCCATCGGCCGCGATCAGCGTGCCTTTGGTCGGGGCGACAGTGATCGTTGCTGTGACCTCGCCACCCTCGGGCTGAACCGGTTCGGGAATCCCGAGCGGCATCGCGGCATCGGTGGCCGCGATCTCGACATGGTGGTGCGCGGCGACCACGGGCTGCGGCGCCGGCGGCACAAAGTAGAAGCTCGTGACCAGCGTGGAATCTTCCCAGGGGATCTGACGGCCATTGGTCTTCTTAAGCACCTCGTCGCGCACCACGGTCATGAGGTCGCGGATCTCGAGCTTTGGGTTGAGCGCGTTGTCAACCAGCGCGGACGTGAAGGGGCTGAGCGGCCCGGCGCCGTCATAGGCAACCTCGCCCGGCCGTGTGGCGTAGGAGATCAGCGAACCGAGCTTGTTGGGTATGCGGCGCAGACCCCGGGACTTGCCCAGGTCGTATTTTTCCTGGCCCCAGTACAGTTCCCTGGCCTCGAACGGATTGTCGCGGCAGGCGTCGAGCATGACGATCTGCAGACTGGAGGAGGCCTTCATGTAGTCGAGTAGGTGCGAGACCTTCAGCGACTCGAACTCCAGGTCGTAGGCCGAAGACAGCTTGGCATCGACGGGGACGATGAAGTTGGACTCGCCGACCTGGATGGCGTGGCCGGAATAGTAGAACAGGGCGATGTCGCCATCGTTCAGCTCACGCAGGAACTTGCGAACCGTCTCCTCAAGCTCGACCTTGGTAAGGTCGAGGCCAAGCGTGACATCGAACTCCGCCTCGCGCAGGATCCGCGCGATCTCGCGTGTGTCATTGAGCGGATTGTCCAGGGGGGTGACGTGACGATAGTTCTGGTTGCCGATGACCAGCGCCACGCGGCGACCATCCGTAGTGGGGAGGTCTCCAGTGGACGCTGCGGCGGATGTCAGCAAAAGGCTGACAAGGCCAAGGACTATCAGCGGTAGGCGCAGCATCCGCGCGATCGCGGCCGCGATGGTTGCGATCCAAACCAAGGTCCGATTGGAAGACATGACGCCCTCACAACTGTACGGCAATCGCAAATTCGACCTTCGACCGTCCTCGACTCATGCGCCGGGCGAGTAGCGGCCGGAGGCTCCCCCAGAATTCTTTGGAATCTAATAGACCAGTCACAATGAGACTGTGACGCCCATCACCGAGCGGACGAGCGTCATCAACTTCTGACCCTATGACTTCCATGACCTTGCGTCAATCGTCGGCCCGGGATCTGATCCGCCTTCTCCGTAATACTTGGGCCGCTCCCTCCTGTCAGACGGATGCGGTCCGGAGCTCATCGAGATAGGGATTTCTCGCCGGCTCGCTGCGTAGGCACCAGGGTCGAGATCGGCGATGATCGTCGCCGCGCGCGTCCCGTCTGCCCGCGCCAGCAGCCGTCCGTCGGGCGCCGCAATGCAGGATTGGCCCTGATATGCGAAGCGGCCGTCAGTTCCGACGTGATTGGCATAGGCGATGAAGACCTGATTCTCGAACGCGCGGACTGGCACCACCGAACCGGCGATGAAGGCGCCCTCATCGCTCGCGGGCAGCGCAGTCGGCACCAGCACCGCCTGGGCGCCGCGCAGGGCAAGGTCGCGGACACGCTCGGGAAACTCGACGTCGAAGCAGACCAGTAGGCCGCATTTCAGCCCCTGTATCTCCATGATCGGGGGCGGGCATGTTCCTGGCGAAAACAGTTCCTTTTCATAGTCGCCATAGAGATGGATCTTGCGATAGAGCACGACGTCGCCGTCGGGTGTGGCGCAAACGGCCCCGTTGTAGACTTTGCCGTCCTCAGCCATCGGCAATCCCGCCACCAGGAAAGTGTGGGCGATCCGCGCCACGTTCGAGAGCAGTGCGACGATGGGACCGTCACGTGTCTCGGCCGCTGAAATCATTTCCGTTCCGACGCCATAACCGGTGACGGCCAGCTCCGGGAAGACGACAAGCGCAGCGCCGTGGCTCTTCGCGTCTCTTGTCGTGGATTCGATCATCGCCAGCCGCGCCGCCCGGTCACCGGCGGCAGCGTCCATCTGGCAGACGGCCATCTTCATTGCCCCTCGCCCTTGCTCCAGGCGCCGAGCAGCTTGGGCAGGTCGCCGAACCGGGCGACAAGGCCGAACACCATGACCGCGACGCCGACGAACAGCACGGAGACCGCCGCCATGGTCGGCGTGTAGCCGTAGCGCAGGGCGTTGAAAATCTTGATCGGGATCGTCTCCAGCGTGAAGCCCACCGTCATATAGGCGACGATATATTCGTTGAGCGACAGCACGAAGGCGAAGGCAAAGCCCGACACGATGTAGGGCCGGATCATGGGGAGGATCACGGTCCGAAACAATATCCGGTCGTTGGCACCCATAGTGGTACCGGCCTCGAGAATCTCGCGGTCTATGGTGGCAAACCCGAGCGAGACGGTGACGAGTGGCAGACTGACGAAAAAGATTCCGTGGCTGATCACCACGGTCCAGGACTGGCCATAGGCGCCGGCCGTCGCCCAGAAGGTCAGAGCGCCCAGCGCCGTAATCACCGGCGGCAGGATGAAGGGCGCGACGCCGATCACCTGAACAATCCGTGCCCAGGGCGCGATCCGCCGCCATAGGAACCAGGCGAGCGGAACGGCGATCGAGACGCTGATCGCTGCCGCCAGCGCCGCGATCACAACCGAATGCATCAGCGCCGCCCGCCAGTCAGGATCGACGAAAACGGAAAGATACCATTCTGCCGACAGGCCCTGAGGCGGAAAGGTCAGGGTCTTCCTGGCATTGAGCGCAACACCCGCAATCACAACGATCGGAAGCGCCAGAAACAGCGCGAGGGCGGCGAAGAAGGCTCGGCCAAGCCACGTCATAACGCTGGTTCCTTACGGTCGGCAAGCTGGGCGAGCGCGACCAAAAGCAGGCTCGCCAACACCAGGAACACGGCCATGGCGGCGGCGAACGGCATGTTCGACTGGTAGATGGCCTGATCGGTGACGAGCACGGACAGGGTCCAGTGTCGCGGCCGTCCGAGGATCTGGGGTAGCAAATAGGCGCCGAGCGCAAAAATGAAGACGATGATGAAGGTCGCCACCAGCGTGCGCCGAACAGCGGGCAGCACGACGGTGAGAAACCCTCGGAGCGGCGAGGCACCGAGCGTGCGCGCGGCTTCCATCAGCGCCGGGTTCAGCCGTGAGAACGAGGGGTAGAGCACCAGTACCGTATAAGGAAAGGCTTGGTAGACCAGCCCGGTCAGGACGGCGCCCAGCCCGGGCGACCAGGCCTGCGGGCTTTCCATCAAACCGATGGCGACAAACAGGTTGCTGAGGCCGGCGGTGCGGCTGAGCAGGGTCGACCAGGCAAACCCGATAATCACCTCCGACAGGGACAACACGCCGAGCAGGACGATCAGCCAGGCAACCTGATACCGGCGGGCAAGTCGCGTCAGCCGATAGGTGAAAGGCACGCCGACGATAAGGCAGATCGCCGAGACGGCGCCGGCAAGCGCCAGCGAGAACACCAGCACCTCGCCGAAGAACACACTGAGGAAGCGCGCGTAATTGGAAAGCGTGAAAGCGGGTTGGTAGAAACCGCCTTGCACCCGCTCGAAGAACGAGACGGCGACCATGATGCCGAAAGGCACGACGAAGAACGCCGTCAGCATTGCCGCTGGATAGGCGATCGGCAGGTAATCGGACCATTTCTCCGGACGGGAGCGGCGCATCGCTCAGGTCCCGGTTTCGGCGAAGAGTACGCAGGCCGACGCTGGAATCGTCAGCCCGACCGTATCGCCGACGGCACAGCCGGGACAGCTCTGGGGGCTTGCGACCGCAATGATGCGGTCATCGCCGGCGTCAAGATGGATCTCCACGCTGGCGCCCATCTCGCGAATGAAGGAAACGGTGGCGCGAATTGGCGCGGCATCACTCGGACCAATCGCGACATCTTCCGGACGAATCGAGACAATGGCACGGCCGTTGGATGGCAATCTAAGCCCCGGAATTTTTCCGCCCGAAATCTCTGCGTCGGCTCCCCTACCCCGTGCCCGCAGTAGATTGGCCTGGCCGAGAAAGTCGGCGACGAACGGGTTGGCCGGTTTGCGGTACATCTCGATCGGTCGCGCCACCTGCTGGATCCGACCGTTCGACATGACGACGATCAGGTCGGACATGCTCATGGCCTCGCGCTGATCGTGGGTGACAACGATCGTGGTGACGCCGAGGCGCTGCTGCAGCTGGCGAAGCTCTACCTGCATCGCTTCGCGCAGCTTGGCATCGAGCGCCGACAGCGGCTCATCGAGCAGGAAGAGCTGCGGCGAGACCGCGAGGGCGCGCGCGATCGCCACGCGCTGACGCTGCCCGCCCGACAGTTGCGTGATCGCCCTGCCTTCGACGCCGGGCAGCCGCACCAGGTCGAGCAGCTCGCGGACCCTGGCCTGTCGTTGCGCCGCCGGCCGCCCGCGGATTTTTAGCGGATAGGCAATGTTCTCACCGACCGTGAGATGCGGGAACAGAGCTAGGGACTGGAACACCATGCCGAAGTCGCGTTTGTGTGCTGGCCGGTCGTTAAGCCGGGCACCGTTCAGCCGGATTTCCCCGCGCGTTGGATCCTCCAGCCCTGCGATTATGCGAAGCAGCGTGGTCTTGCCGCAGCCCGACGGTCCCAGCAGGCAGATGAAGCTGCCCGCTGGCACCGACAGGTTCACGTCTTCGACTGCCGTGACGGGGCCGAATTGCTTGCTGATGTCGATGAGTTCGAGTCCCGTCATCGCCTGCCCGGCCCCGCCTTTGTCAGGACTCTACCGCTCACTCGACGATCAACTCTGTCCACTTCTGGTTCAGCCAGTCTGCCTTTGACGTGTAAAGGTCGTAGCGTGGAATGATGGGAGGGATGTCCGACGACACGGCGGCGAATTCCTCGTCGGAAAGGTCAAGCACCGCGCGTTTCAGCGTCGGTGCGGTACCCACCTTGCGCGACATCAGCGACTGGATTTCCGGCTGAGACATGAAGTCAATGAAGATGTGCGCTTCTTCGGCCTTATCCGACGCGCGCGACAGCGCCCAGCATCCGGAATCGGAGATCCCGCCTTCCTTGGGGAAGGTCGAGCGCACCGGGAATCCGTCGGCGGCGGCAAGCCCGGTGACGTCGTGGTAGTACTGGCCCATCGGAATTTCGCCCGACTTCAATGCCTGCTCGAACTGCGCCTCGTCGCGGTACCACAGCTGCACGTTGGGCTTAACCTCGGCGAGTTTCTCCATCACCTTGAGGATGCCCTCTTCTGTATCGAGGATCTCGGTGCCGTCGAAATAGGTTGTGGCTGTCACCTCAAGCAGGAAGGAGTTCGAGACCAGTGCGAGCAGGCCGAGCTTCTCCTTGTTCGCGGGATCCCACAACGCTGCCCAGGAAGTCGGCGCCTCCGGATAGACATCGGTGTTGCTCACAAGAGTGATGTACCAGGCTACGGCGCCGACGCCAGCCACCCGACCGTCGGGGTACTTGTTGACGAATTGCGGCAGCACGTCGTCCGCGTTCTTGATCTTAGCGAGGTCGATCGGCGCCCAAAGATCCGTAGACTGGCCCTTGAGCATTGCCACCTGCGACATCATCGAGAGGTCCGCTGGCGCGGCGCCTGCACGCGCGGCCTGCTGAAGCTGGACCAACCACGCCTCTCCCGTCGGTTCGGCGATCGATTCTACGGCGATCCCCGTCGCCCGGGTAAACTCCGGGAAAATGTGCTGGTCGAAGGAATCCTTGAAGTAGCCGCCATAGACGCCGACCTTGATCGACCGGTCCTGCGCCTGGAGCAGGGTGGGAGTGGCGAGTACGGCAATTCCGGCCGCGGTGCCGGCAAGCAGCGCGCGGCGTGACAAGGCAGATTGGCTGGTATGTTTCATCGGTAGATCCCCTCTTTAGCATTTTCGCCGGACGACGTGCGGTCGTCCAGCACTCTTCTCTTCACGCAGTCCGCCTTTCCGGTCGGCTTGGAGTCAGGATTTTTTCGCAAGTCTCGGGCTGAACACCATCAGCGACAGGATCTCGAACAGCATCTGTGCGCCGGCGTGGGCCGTATTGGTTGTGGCGTCGTACTGCGGAGCGACCTCCACCACGTCGCCGCCGACAAAATCGATTCCCTTGAGCCCACGCAGGATTTCCTGCACCTCGCGTGTCATCAGTCCGCCGACTTCCGGCGTGCCAGTGCCGGGAGCGAAGGACGGGTCGAGGCTGTCAATGTCGAACGACAGATAGACAGGTCCGTCGCCGACCTTTTCGCGTGCCAGGTCTGCAATCTTGCCGCAGCCGAGCGCCGAGACTTGCTCCGCGTGAATCACCGTCATGCCGGACACGGTTGAGAACTCCCAGAGGTAATCCGACGAACCGCGAATGCCGATCTGGATCGTGCGCTCCGGATCGAGCACGCCCTCGAGCACCGCTTGGCGGAACGGACCGCCATGGTGGAAACGGCTGCCGTCGAACGGGCCGGCCGTGTCACAATGGGCGTCGATATGGATCATCCCGACCGGGCGGTCGCGGCCGATTGCCTTGAGGATCGGCAGTGTCATCGAATGGTCGCCGCCGACTGAAAGCGGCACGACGCCGGCGGCGATGATGGTGGCGATCGTCTGCTCGATGTCCTCGTGCGAGCGTTCGAGGTCGAAACGGCTGCGGAACGGGACGTCGCCGATGTCGGCGACGGCGAGGTCCCGGGTCGGCATGCATTTTAGCACGTGATGGAACGGTCCGACCCGCTCGATCGCCCTAAGCGCCCGCGGTCCGAAGCGGCAGCCGTTGCGATTGGTAATGCCGAGGTCCATCGGCACGCCGAGAAGGGCGACGTCGAGACCCGAGAGGTCCGGCTTGGCCCAGTCGATCGGCCGATACGGCGCATCGAGCAGCGTCGGCACTCCAGCGTAGGGGGCGACCCGCGTGCCCTTCTTGTCGAACAGACGCTCGGCGACGCCGGCAAAGACGGGGTCATAGATCGTCGCGGCGCTGTCGCCGCCGAACCTCTGGCGGAGGCTCTCAAGCTTGGCCTTATCCATGGTCGTTCTTTCTGTCTGATGTCGTTGCCAGGTCGACGCGGAGCGCGTCCGAGCGGGCGAAACGCGCGCCGAGCCTGGCGAGAACCGTCTCGCCGACATTGGCGAAGGCGACGCGCAGATGATCGTCCTGGCCGGGGCCGAAATAGCTGCCGGGCAAGGCAAGTACACCGCGCTCGCGGGCCAGCACCTCCGCCACCCGGCTCGCTGGGATGCCGGGAAACGGATGACGCACATAGGCGAAATACGCGCCGATCTGGTCAATGCGCCATTCAGGAGCCTCCGCGACCGCCGCCTCGAACGTCGCCGTGCGGCGGGCCAGGGCCGCCCGGGTCTCCTTCTGCCATTCGCCGAGTGCGTCCATCGCCCACGGCAGCACAATCTGGGGAACTCGCGGGGCGCAGATCTGAACGCAATCGAGCACTTTGCCGATGTTGGCAAGCACGTTAGGCGCCGCAGTCACGGCACCGATGCGGTGGCCAGGAATCGCATAGGATTTGGAGAAACTGTAGAGGCTGATCAGCGTATCGGCCCAGCCCGGAGTGTTGAACAGGGCATGCGGGCGGCGGCTACCTTCGGGCAAAAAGTCGCGGTACGTCTCATCGATGATCAGCCAGAGGTCGTTTTCGGCGGCAAGGCGGAAGAATGCTTCGACCACGGGTGGCGGATAGACGGCGCCGGTCGGATTGTTCGGCGTTACCAGGACGATGGCGCGCAGTCGGTCGTCGATCAGAGCGGCCGCAGCCGCGGCGTCCGGCACGAACCCCGCCTCTGCAGAAAGCGACAGCGGCCGGGCTTCGATGCCAAGCATATCGAGCGTCATCTTGTGGTTGAAGTACCACGGCGCCGGCAACAGCACGGCGTCGCCAGCTTTGGCGATGGCCATCATCGTTACGAAGAAGGCCTGGTTGCAGCCGGCGGTAATCGCGATCTCGTCCGGACGGATCGGGGCGCCGTAGCGCGCCGACACGTCCGCTGCGTAGCGCTGGCGCAGCGCGCTGTCACCAAGAATGTCGCCGTAGCGGGTTGCTTCGGCTGATGCCGCTGCGTCGCCGAGCTGATCCAGAAACGCTGGCGGCGGCGCATCACCGGGCACGGCCTGGCTCAGGTCGACCATCGGCCCGCAGGCGCCCGAATAGGTTCTGAGCCACCCCTGGGCCTCGGGAATTGGCGGCGTCGCCGTATCGATCAGATGCGGGTTGAGGGCCGCCATCACCTTCTCCATCGCTGCAGCCAGAAGGGTAATCTGCCGGCGGGCTCGTCATCTGCCCATATGATGGCCCTGCGCAGGATTTCATCATATCGCCGCCATGGCGGCTTGAAGAATAGCAATGTTTCAAAGAATACTTTTACGAATATCAAATTGAATCGGAGTCGCCATGAGGCCGTCAGGCAGCGACCTTCGCCTGTTGCAAGTGTTCGACGCCGTGGTCCGCCACGGCGGCTTTGCGGCGGCGGAGGCCGAACTCAACCTCAGTCCGTCGACGATCAGCAACCATATGACGGCCCTCGAGCAGAGGCTCGGCGTCACCCTATGCCAACGCGGCCGCCGCGGCTTCCGGCTCACCGAGCAAGGCCGTGCGGTCCATGAGGCGGCGTGCCGGCTGGAATCCGCACTGCAGGACTTTTCCGCTGACGTCGGCGCGCTGCGCGGCCAGCTCAGCGGCGAGCTTCGACTCGGCGTACTCGACGCCGTAGCCGAGGACCCGAACAATCGCCTGCCACAGGCGATCGCTGCCTTCCGTACCCGGGCCGAACAGGTGCGGCTCGTGATCACGCAGGAGCGGCCACAGGATCTGCAGCAGATGGTGCGTGACGGAATTTACCACTGCGGCATCGGTGTTGCGATCAACCGTGTCGCGGGTCTCGACGAGCGGCCGCTGTACGACGAGCGCCACGGGCTGTACTGCGGGCGCGGTCACCCGCTGTTCGACGTGCAGGACGCGGCGATCACGTCGGCAGACATCGACGCCTCGCCCTTCGTTCAGCGCGGTTATTGGCGCGACGAAGAGGCGCGGCGCCACGCGCTCGGCCGCGCCGAGGCGACGGTCTATCAGATCGAACCGCAGCTGATGCTGCTTCGATCGGGCCATTACATTGGCTTCCTGCCCTGCCCCTATGCCGCGCGCTGGGTCGAGGCGGGAGACCTGCGGCAACTGGTGCCGGACCGTTACGGCTACACCGCACATTTTCGCCTCTTCACCGTACGCGACACCGGCCCTAGCGAGGTGGTGAAAGCCTTTATCCAGGCGGCGACGGAGGCCTGGGCCGCCGACATCTGATCATCACGGCTGTTGCGGCTGTGACCGGTCGAACACTGGGCGCAGCGCAGGCGCCGGCGGCAGCAGATCGCGGATGTCGGCGAAGGGATAAATCGGCTCGAACCGGAGCGCCTCAGCGTATGTTCCGGCGCCGCTGCCAGACTGGCGCGCCCGGAATTCGTTTTGGAGCGTGACCCTTTCGATGAAGCGCTCCGGGTCTTGCGAGACGTGACAGCGGATCGCCTTCAGTTTCTGCGGGAACGAGGCGGTGATGTCGACCATATGGGTCGGCAGGAAGCCGACACCCATGATGGTGTCGCACCAGGCGACAGGCGCGGCAAAGCTCGCCGCCAGCGAAACGGCGGCCGACAGCGCGCGATGGTCGCCGTGATAGTCATTTGGTGCATGAGTTAGAATGAGGCTCGGCCGGGCATCGGCAATTAGCGCCTTGAGCGTCTCGACCAGCGGTCGCTCACAGACCAGCGTCCCGTCCGGGAAGTCGAGGAACCGCGGCTCGGTATCGAGGAAGCATGCGGCAGCGATCGCCTCGGCCCGCCGGATCTCGCGCAACCGCACCGGATCTTTCCGGCCGCCGCGCGAACCGTCCGTGGCTATGGCAAGCACCAGCTCGGCGCCGCCGCGCCGGGCGGTATCCAGCGTTCCGAACAAGGAGATCTCGATATCGTCAGGATGGGCCCCGATCGCTAGAATACGCATCGGTTCACATCCCGCGCAGGAACTCGATCACCATGGCCGCTGTCCAGGTGAAGCGACCGCCGCCGCAGGCCTCACCCGTCATCGGGTCGTAATACTCTGCAAAGCCACTCTCAGCGATCAAATCAAGGCTGGAGCGGGCGATCGCGGCCGAGACATCTGCCTCGCCAGCACGCGCGAGCCCGTCGGCGATCATGTAGTTAACGACAAGCCAGGTCGGTCCACGCCAATAGCGTTTGGCGTCAAAGCGCGGGTCCGCCGGATCATGGCTTGGGACGATATGGCGGCAGCGTCCGGCGAGGTCGCGGATTCGCGCCGCAATCATCTGCGCCCTGCCCTGAGGGATCGGGGCAAAAACGGCAAGCAGCCCACCGACCGAAGCGCTGTCTACAAGGTCGCCGGTTGTGCGATCGAGGCTGAGATATTGGCCATGTGTGACGCTCCACAGCCGTTCGAGCGCCTGGATGCCCTTCTCCGCACGAGCCCGGTTGGCCGCTGCGATCTCAGGCTCGTCAAGCCGTTCGGCCAGATCGGCAAGGTCGGCGCAGGAGCGGAACAGGATGGCGTTGAGGCCGGGATCGACGACGCGGAACGGCGAGGCCTCATGCAGTCTGGTGTTGTCCCACTTCAGGCGGCGAAAATGTTCGACCAGCCAGAGGTAGCGGTCGTACTGCGCCTTGGTCGGCCGATGTGAGGCGTCGGCGTGCTTCAGGTCGCGCCGTTCGTAGGGTGCGATCCCCTCCGTCGGCACCCGCTCAAATGCGGCGTCCCAGTCGACCGAATTGTCGCGGCCTGATTCCCAGGGATGGATGATTGCCACTAGCCCTTCGCCGCTCGGATCGCGTGCCTCGAAGAACCAGCGATGCCAGCGGTCCACCGCACGAAGCAGCGCCTTGGCGCGAACGATGGTTGCCTCGCTGACGCTACGATCGAGGATCCGTTTCAAGGCGAAGCCGGCAACTGGTGGCTGGGTGATGCCGGAGGTCGGAACCGGCCGCCCCGTGGCCCAGACCTCTGGACCGGGAAAATAGCCGTCGTCAGCGACGTGGAAGACGATGTGCGGCACCATGCCGTCCGGCCACTGGTGAGCGAACAGCGTTTCAATCTCAGTGAGCGCCCGGTTTTCATCGACATGGGCCTGCCCGATCGCGGTCAGGCAGGAGTCCCAGTTCCACTGGAACGGATAGAGACCTCGGGTGGGTACCGTGTAGGTGCCGCGGTCGTTCTCGCGCAGGATCTCTGTAGCGCGTTCGAATGCGGCGGGCAGATCGATAGTGGTCATGAACGGGTCCGGTGTCAGGCCGCCTTCAGGGCGGCGGTGGTCTCGGGATCGAACCAGCGGATGCGGTCCGGATGGGGCTTGAGCTTGAGCCGGTCTCCGGGGGCCACTTCCGTGGCGCTGTCGAGCACGGCCCTGAACAGTGCGCCGTCGAGCGTTCCGGTGACGAGCACATGGGCGCCGAGCGGTTCGACCACCTTGACGAGGAGCTCGAAACCATTGTCGGCGAGCGCCACATCTTCCGGCCGGACAGCGAACTCGATCGCATCCCTGACGCTAGTCGGGCCATTGAGGATCTGGCCTGCCACGTTCCACTTGCCGTTCCCGACCGAACGTGCGGTTAGAAAATTCATGGGTGGATTGCCGATGAAGCTGCCGACGAAGCGAGCAGCCGGATCGCGGTACACTTCGATCGGGCCTGCCGCTTGCACGATCTCGCCCTTGTGCATCACCGCAATCCGGTCGGCGAGGCTCATGGCTTCGACTTGGTCATGGGTGACGTAGATCGTCGTTGTTCTGCTCTCGGCGAGCACGCCTTTCAGCTCGGCCCGCATCTCGAGCCTGAGCAGGGCGTCGAGATTGGAAAGCGGTTCGTCCATCAGGATCACGTCCGGCTCCATGGCGAGGGCCCGTGCCACCGCCACACGCTGACGCTGACCGCCCGATAGCTGTCCGGAATAGCGCTTCAGCAGCTGACCGATATGCATGAGCTCGGCGGTGCGGTTCACGCGGCGGTCAATCTCCGCCTGCGGCAGCTTGGCCATGCGCAGGCCGAAGGCGATGTTCTCGAAAACGGTGAGGTGGGGGAACACCGCATAGTTCTGGAACACCATGGCGATGCCACGCTTGCGCGGCGGGAGATGGTCGACGCGCCGATCCCCGATCCAGACTTCTCCTTCGCTCGGGGTCTCCAAACCCGCGATGATGCGCAGCAGCGTGGTCTTGCCGCAGCCGGATGCGCCCAGCAGCACCATGAACTCACGGTCAGCGATCGTAAGGTCTACGGAACTCAGCGCAATCACCGAACCAAACCGTTTCGCCACGTTCTTGATCTCGATGTCAGCCATGCGTCTTCCCCAGGATGCTCATCGGTTGGCGATTCCCCACATCGCAAAGAGATACTTGCGGACGGCGAAGATGAAGATCAGCGCCGGCATCACCAGCATGGCGCCACCGGCAAATTTGAGCGGCAGCGGCGACACGTCGAGGCTTTGCAGCAGGAAGGCGGTAAGCGTTCGGTGCTCGATCGTCAGGACGGCGGCGGCGAACACCTCATTCCAAGAGATGACGAAGGCGAAGATCGCCGACGCCGCGATACCAGGAAGGATCAGCGGCAGAACAACCTTGGTGAAGGCCTGCAGGCGGGTGCAGCCAAGCGTCCATGCCGCTTCCTCGAGCTCGACCGGAACACCGGAGAACAGCGAGAAGGTGATGAGCACGGAGAACGGCAATGCCAGTGTCGTGTGCACCAGTGCCAGGCCCAGCACGCTGTCGTCGAGCCCGGTGCGGATGAACATCACGGCAAGCGGTAGCGCCAGCAGCGGTAGCGGGAACGCGCGCGTCATCAACACGAGCAGGCGGAAGCTTGCCTTGCCGCGGAACTCGAACCGCGACAGCGCGTAGCCCGCCGGCGCACCGAGCCCAATCGCCAGCACCATCGTCAGTCCGGCGACCATGACGGAATTCAGAAGGGCTTTCGCAACTCCCGCAAAACCGAGAAAGAACGACAGGCTGTCGGTGTCGAACGACGGCACGAAGCTTTTCGGGAAGCTGTTGATTGCTTCAGGCGATGAAAGGGCGTTTACCGCGAGCAGGTAGAGCGGGATCAGCACCCAGGCGCAAAGCAGGACCACCGCGGCGCCCACCAGCACGCGGCCGGCTCGGCGCGGATCAGTGCGAACGCCGGTGTCATCGTCGGCCGTAACGGCCGTAGTAGTGACTTCGCTCATATCCGCGCTCCTTCTGGCACGCGCAGCAGGCGCAGATAGACCAGTGTGAAGCCGATCGAGATGCCAAGGATCACGATGGCATAGGCCGCGGCGACGGCGCCGTCCTGAAGGTCGAACTGCCAGACATACGTCTCGCCCATCAGGACGGGCAGGTTGGTGCCGCCCAGCGCCGCGACGACGGCGAAGACTTCGAAGGCGAGGATCGTGCGGAGGATCAGCGCTGTCTGTAGGCTCGGCCGCAACAGCGGCAGCGTAACCTTGGTGAAGCGTTTCCAGGGACCGGCGCCGAACACCTCGGCTGCCTCGTAATATTCCTTGGGGATCAGACCCATGCCTGCAACGAGGATGACAAGGACAATCGCCGTCGCGCGCCAGATCTCAGCCAGCACCACCGCCAGGAAGATGATGCCCTTGTTCTGGTAGCCGAGCAGGGGGATCGGCTGATCGATCAGGCCGAGTCCGGCCATCAGGCTGTTGAGAAAGCCCGTCTGCTCGAAGATGGCGAGCCAGATCAGCCCGGCGGCGAGGTCGGAAATGCCGAGCGGGATTGTCCAGACATAGAGCACGAGATCGCGGCCCTTGCCCATCCGCGCAACGAGGCTCGCCATCAGGAGGGCTAGGGCGAGTTGGATGGGGACGACGGCAACGGCGAGTAGCATCGTATTCCAGAACGCGGTCTGGAACTTCCAGTGCCCCGCCATGGTGGCGAAATGATCGAGAGTAAAGCGGCCTTCGGCCGTAAACGCCTGCCAGCCGACCAGCACGAACGGGTAGACGAAGAACACGCAGAGAAACAGCGTGGCCGGCAGAAGCAGAAAATAGGGCAGGCTACGCAATTGCATCAGATTACCGTCCCGTCCGGTCCGTCCGGCTCGTGGGCAGGACCGCCACCGAGCCGAACAAGTCCGCGTTGTTCACCCCTTCCCGATTGCCGTTACCGCGTGCACGGGGACCGGCGCCTGCATCGCGACTGAGGGGGGTGCCGGCCCGCAGGTCGTGCGACCGTCTCGAAGAAGGACGTCACTCAACCGGACAGGGGCCGTCGGATGGAGCATCCGGCGCCCAGCACGGGGCCTTGCTCTCCTCCATGATTGCCCTGAGCGCCTCGGCTTGCTCGTCGAGTACGTCAGCGATGTCCTGCCCAGCCAGCACGATGCGTTCGAACGTGTCGATGTAGACCTGGTTGAATTTGCCGTCGAGATTGCCGAGCCCCATGGGCAGCAGGCCCGGATTAGCATCCTCGGCACCCGACATCGCCGCGATGGCTGCACCCGAAATCTTAACTGCCGGTGGCATGTCGGCCGGCAACTCGACCTCAACCACCGGGAAGAAGTTGGTTGCCGAGAGGGTGGCGATCTGGGTTTCGGGCTTGAGCATGAAGGCCACGAGCTTCTTGGCCGCCTCCATGTCGGGCGCCGTCCGTGGTATGGCGACGCCGGCGACCACAGGCATGAAGCCACGGCCGGTCGGGCCGGCTGGCGCCGGGAAGGCGACAAAGTCGTCCGGACGCTGGTTGAACGCCTCGGCGAGCCGAGCGGTGTGATCGAATGCGATCCAGACTTCTTCGCTCAGAAGCTGTTCCTGCATGAATGCGAAGCCAGTGGAGCCGGGGTTGGTGTATTGCCACAGCTCCTTGAACTTCGCCCAGGCCGTCTGAGCCTCTGGTGAGCGGAATTTCGTCACCATGGAATTGGTGTAGGAGGGGTAGAGATAGCCTTGGAAGAACCGGTGCTTGAGGCCCTTTGGACCAGCCGGGAAGCCGAATTTCGGCGAGCCCGTGGCCTCCGCAACCGCCTTGGTCCAGGCGATCAGCTCGTCGTAGGTCAGGGCGTTGATATCGGCCCCGTCCGGAAGATGCTCCAGCGCCTTCCGGTTGGCGGCCATCACATAGGTTGCCTGCATCCAGGGCAGGTATTTCTGCTCGGCGGTGTTGAGCGTGCCGAGCTTCTGAAATGTCTCGTTGACCTTCACGTCGCCAAGGTCAACGTCCGAGAGATCGATTAGATCGTCTGTGAGCGCCGTGAAGTCGCCGTGGAGGCCGCCGAGCACGGCAATGGTGCCGGAGCCCGCCTCAAGCTCGGCCTTGATGCGGGTCAGCCAAGGCCCGCCGTCGCTTGCCTGGTAATCGACCGGGCTGCCGAAGTCGGCGAGCACTTGCTCACGCATCTTCTGTGTCTCCTCGACCGGCTTCGCCTGGGTCGACCAGAACAGCTCTTCGGCCGACGCCACAGAAGTGCCGCTCGTCATGATAACGGCCGTAGCAAGCGCCGCCTTGAGCGCTTTTCCGGTGCTCCTCATCGTCTCACTCCCCATGGATGTTGCCATTCTGCCTCGCGCGAACCGCCTCCGTGCCATTGAGGACGGCAGACATCGATCGCTTCTCGGCCCGTCTTAGTGCGGGCGATGCCGGTTCTCCGGCAGCCACGGGTCGTCTCAGCGGCGGCTTTCCGCCGGCGCGGGGCCGTGGCTTCCCCGTGCGATGAATCGAGCCGTTTTCAAATGAGTTACGGGCTCCTTCGGCGTCTCTTCGATCACCCGGTGGAGCATGCTGGCGATGGTTCGGGCGCTGTCCCGGGTCGACTGGTCGAAAGTGGTCAAGCCCGGCGGCGCGAATTCGGCGGCGGCAATGTTGTCGAAGCCGATCACCGACAGATCGTGCGGAATCGATAGCCCATTGCTGGCTGCGTGACGCAGTGCAGCGAGCGCCAGCTCGTCAAACAAGCCGAGCACGGCTGTCGGGCGCTCGCCGGCTTCGAACATGGCCGCAATTGCGGCAGAGCGCGCGGATGCGTCGAATCGAGGCGCTCGCGCCACCTTGAGCGTAACCGATGGGTCGCCGCGACGGGTGATCGCTTCCGTCAGCCCACGCTCGCGGTCATAGCGAAAGGTCATCGGCTCCTCGATCGTGACCAGGCCGAAGTGGCGGTGACCGAGCTCGTAGAGCATGTCGAAGGCATGGGTGAACGCGGCGGCGCCGTCGGTGTCAAGCCAATGGTAGTGGTGCGCAGAATTGAGCAGGCGGCCGTGCGCGACGAAGGGAAAGCCTCGCTCGTACAGCAGGGTGAGGCGGGCATCGTCTTCGGCGATGCGAGTAAGCACAACACCGTCGGCGCGACCGGAGCGGACGAGGTGTTCGAGAACGCCCAGTTCGGACTGGCCTTGCGGTGCGGTGACGAGCAACAGGTCACTGCCGTGGGCGACGAGTCCCTCGCCGAGGCCAGTGATGAATTCGCCAAGGAAGGAATCGACGAAATCCGGGCCACGGATCGGCAGGACGAGGCCAACGAAGCCGCTGCGGCCCGAAACCAGGGACCGTCCCGCGCTGTTGGGGACATAACCGAGTTCGCGAGCCTTGGCCGCGACGCGCTCCCGGGTTTGCTGGGCAATGTCTTCGTAGCCGCCGAGTGCGCGCGACACGGTGGCTATCGAAAGATCGAGCGCCTGAGCCAGCTCCTTGAGCGTGCTGCGCCCTTTCGCCACCTTGGCCTCCAAAAAACGTTTTAGATCGTGCAGAATGCCATTCTAAAACGTTTTAGAGTTGATGAATTCGATTGTCAACGCGAATGCACCGTTCGCTTCTGCGCGCGTGTACGCAGACGTGGCCAGGTGACGCGTCCTTGAGAAATGGAATTCAGTTGCCACCGCAAGTTGTCCGATACCTGGCCTTGATTTTGACCGTTCGGCAAAGTCTATGCGCCGCCCTTCGCCCAGCTTGCGATAAGCCAATGGGCAATCGATAGCGGCGGCGGCACCTTGAGCCCGTCGGGATGCTTGCCAGCGAGCATCGCTCGTACCTCTTCGCGGGAGAACCAGCGGCAGGCGTCGAGCTCGGTCGCGTCCATCACGATCTCGTGGCTGAGCGCCTCACCACGGCAGCCGAGCATCAGCGAGGCTGGAAACGGCCAAGGTTGGCTTGCAAGGTACTCGACACGGCCGACCACGATACCCGACTCTTCGAACACCTCGCGCCGCACGGCGTCTTCCACGGTCTCGCCCGGCTCGATGAAGCCGGCGAGCGTCGAGAATACGCCTTCCGGCAGGCGAGGCGGTCGGCCCATCAGGCAGCAGCCATCGCCATCGGTGATAAGCATGATTGCCACTGGATCCGTCCGCGGAAAGTGCAGGCCGCCGCAGGCTGGGCAGTCGCGGCGATAGCCGCCTTGGCTCATCACGCTCTCCACGCCGCAGCGCGAGCAGAACCGATGTGTCTGATGCCAGTGCGACAGGGCGCGGGCCTGAGCGAGAATACCAAGAACGTGCTGAGACAGGGCCCCTTGCAGTGCAAGCGTGCGCACGTCGATGGTCGTCAATCCGTAATCGGCTTCGAGCCGCTCGTCGGTGGCCGGGGTCGAAACGGCAAACACCGGGGATTGGCTGTCACGTTCGAAGCCGAGCAGGATCACCTCGTCTGCGATGAAGCCGAGTCGATCGGCTCGCGCCCGTGTATGCAGCACCGTGACGGGATCATGGGCGGTGGCAACGGCCTTCTCTCCGCAAAATACGACGAACCGGGCAGCGCGATCCTCTAGATGGCCACGCAGCCAAGCAGCATCTCCGCGATGCTCCGACAGGCGCTCTAGCAGGTTGCCGGCAAAGGCGAAGCCTGGCTCCGCGCAATGGGAATCGGAACTCATCGGTCGCCTCGTTCTGGCGAGAAGCGGAGAAGGGTCATGCGTCGGAAAGCTGATTGGCCAGTGCGCCGATCAGCCGATCGCGTTCGGCCGGGTCGTAGGGCACCGGCGGCACGGCACCCCACACCGGCCCGGGCCATGCGGCATCATCCTGACGGCGCGCGATGACGTGGATGTGAAGCTGCGACACCTGGTTGCCAAGCGCCCCGACGTTGAGCTTCTGGCAGTCGGTCGTGGCGCGCAGCGCTTCGCTCGCTGCCGCGATCTCCTCTATGAGCTGGGCGCGGTCCTCGCGTCGCAGGTCGATTAGCTCGATCAGGTCGGGCCTGCGTGGGATGAGAAGCAGCCAAGGATAATTGGCGTCCTTCATCAGCCGCACGGCGCAAAGCCTGAGGTCGGTGACGAAATGGCTGTCCCCGGCGAGGCGCGGGTTGAGATCGAAAGGAATCATTCGGCCGGTCCCGTTCGTGACGGGAGTATAGCGGCAGCGCATTGTGAATGAAGCCGGATATCTATGCCACCGTCCTCTCGTTCAGCCTGCCGCAGCTGTGGATTGACCCAGGCTTGCCAAAGCGCCTGCTTCCCCTCATATAGGACGCGGGAGGTTGGTGGTGGACGCGCCACTCGCCAACCGGGTCAGGTCCGGAAGGAAGCAGCCCCAACGAGTCCAGGTACGGGTCACCGTGCCAGCCTCCCACCTCCTCTCCGGATAATCGCACTGGATGATTGCATCCGTTGCGGCCCTGCTGGACAGGCGTCCCGCGGGTCGATATGCCCTGGGGACGCGTCGGAGGGGGGCGCACTCTCCGGCGATTGCCTTTAAAGTGGTCCGCGATGGATGAGTTGACTCTGCCCGGAACCGAGACGGCGAGCGTGCGGCAAGAGCGCGCCTATCGCGTGTTGGCGCGCAAGTACCGACCGCAGACCTTCGCTGATCTCGTCGGCCAGGAGCCGATGGTCCAGACCCTTTCCAATGCCTTCGAGACCGGCCGCATCGCTCAAGCCTGGATGTTGACCGGCGTGCGCGGCGTCGGCAAGACCACGACCGCCCGCATCCTTGCCCGCGGCCTGAACTACGAGATTCCCGGCGAGATTGACCGGCCAACGATCAAGCTAGACCGGCCGGGTGTGCATTGCCAGGCAATCATGGAAGGTCGCCATGTCGACGTCATCGAAATGGATGCGGCCTCTCATACCGGCATCGCAGATATCCGCGAGATCACCGATGCGGCCCGTTACCGCCCGGCGTCGGCACGCTACAAGGTCTATATCATCGACGAGGTCCATATGCTGTCAACGGCAGCCTTTAACGGGCTGCTGAAGACACTGGAGGAGCCTCCGGAGCACGTGAAGTTCATCTTCGCGACCACGGAGATCCGCAAGGTGCCGGTGACAGTGCTGTCGCGCTGCCAACGCTTCGACCTGCGCCGGATCGAGACCGCCAAACTGATTGGGCTACTGCGTCGCATTGCCGATCACGAGCAAATCTTGATCTCCGATGACGCACTGGCCCTGATCGCCCGCGCCGGCGAGGGCTCGGCGCGTGACAGTCTGTCGCTGCTCGACCAGGCGATCGCCCACAGCGGCGACCGGATCGAGGCGGAGGCCGTGCGGCAGATGCTGGGACTCGCTGACCGCGCTCGGGTGATCGACCTGTTCGAGAGCGTGATGAAGGGTGATGTTGCGTCTGCGCTCGACGAACTGAGGAACCAGTACGAGATTGGCGCCGATCCAGCCGTGGTGTTGACCGACCTTGCCGAGTTCACCCATCTGGTGACGCGGCTCAAGATCGTGCCGCGTGCTGGCGATGAGGCCTCCGTCACGGAAACCGAACGCCTGCGTGGCCGTGCCTTTGCCGAAAAACTTTCGCTCAGGGCATTGTCGCGGGCGTGGCAGATCCTCCTCAAGGGCATTGCCGAGGTTCAGGCGTCGCCGAAACCTCTTGCTGCCGCCGACATGGTGCTGATCCGCCTTGCCTATGCCGCCGACCTTCCCGACCCGGAGGAGGCGCTCCGGCTTTTGCGGAGCGGTGCAGTGCAGGCGGCGACGCCCAGCGCGACTGGACAGCAGGGGACCACCGCACCGCCGGCCTCCGGTCCCGGTCCATCGGCCATCGCGCCGGCCACAAGCCGCTCGACCGATTCCGCACCTCAGGCTCGACTGCAGGCCGTCGTTTCGGGGCCAAGGCAGGCCGCCGGAAACCCTGCACCGACTCGACCGGATGCGATTACGACTCCCTCCGTTGCTCTCGTCTCGCTTGCCGATTGTGCGCAGCTTGCCGCCGAGAAACGCGACATTCCGCTCAAGGTGGCGATTGAACGCCAGATGCGTCTTGTCAAGTTCGAGCCGGGACGGATTGAGTTCCAGCCGACCTCGGAGGCGGATCCGGATCTCGCCGGACAACTCGGGCGCAAGCTCACCGAATGGACCGGGATGCGCTGGATCGTGACCGTGAGCAGCGCGCAAGGGCGGCCGACTCTGCATGAAGAGCGCGAGGCGACGCAGGCACAGCTTCTGAGTGACGCCCGCTCGGATCCCGCGGTGGCGGCGATTCTGTCGGCGTTTCCCGGTGCCAAGGTGGTCGATGTCCGACTGCCGACGGCGATGGACGATGAAACGCTGGAAACCGCCGACCCGCTGCTTGCCGAGGCGGTGGGTGAGACGGACGAAGACGACCCGCTCTGAAGATTGACTTGCGGTGCGCGGAGTCGGGGCGCCTGGGCCGCTCTGGCGCCAATGCTACGGAGACATGGATATGGACTTCTTGAAGATGATGAAGCAGGCCAAGCAGCTGCAAGAGAAAATGGGCTCCCTGCAGGAGGAGGTTGCGCAGATTGAAGTGTCGGGCACGTCCGGAGGCGGCATGGTCACCGTGACGCTCACCGGCCGCGGCGAAATGAAAGCCTTGAAGATCGACCCGTCGCTCGCCAAGGAGGAAGAGGTCGAGATCCTCGAAGACCTCATTGTTGCTGCCCACAACGACGCCAAGGGTAAGGTGGAGGCGGCGATGCAGCAGAAAACCCAGGAACTGATGGGCGGCCTTGGCCTCCCCCCCGGCATGAAGCTGCCGTTCTGAGGGGCCGCCGCGCATGACGGCTCGCAAGGTCGCCGGTCCCGAGATTGAGCGTCTGATCCAACTCCTCGCTCGGTTGCCGGGTCTCGGCCCACGCTCCGCACGGCGTGCGGCGTTGACCCTGATCAAGAAAAAGGAACAGCTGCTCGTGCCGCTCGCCGAGGCGATGGACATCGCTGTCGAGAAGATCGGAATATGCTCGGTGTGCGGCACCGTCGACACCCAGGATCCCTGCACGATCTGTTCCGATCCGCGCCGTGACGGTGCAACGATCGTGGTTGTCGAGGACGTCTCCGACCTGTGGGCGCTGGAGCGTGCGGCTGCGCTCGATTGCCGCTATCATGTGCTTGGCGGCACGCTGTCACCGCTTGACGGCATCGGCCCGGAGGATCTCAACATCACCGGCCTCGTCGACCGGGTCGCCGCCGGTGGCGTGTCGGAGGTCATTCTGGCCGTCAACGCCACGGTAGAGGGCCAGACCACGGCGCATTATGTCACCGATCGGCTTGCTGGATTGGGCGCCAAAGTGACCCGTCTCGCCCACGGCGTCCCGGTCGGCGGCGAGCTTGACTATCTGGATGAAGGGACTCTGGTCCAGGCGCTGAAGGCGCGCACTGTCTTCTGATGCTGTCGTAGAGGAGATGCCATGTCGACGCTTTGCCATGTCCTTTGCGTCGTTTTGGTGCTGCTCCTCGCCTCACCTGCCGATACAGCCGCAGCCGGTCCATACGATGCCGAGTTCCGCGCCTACCTTGAAAATATCGTGATACCCGAAGCCCGCGCGGCGGGTGTTTCGGCGGCGCTGCTTGAACGCGAGCTCGAGGGGCTGACGCTCGATACCTCCCTGCCCGGTCTGACGAAGCCGGGGGGCGGTGGTGTTCCCAAGGTCGACTTTCAGGCCGAGTTTAGAGCCCCTGCCCGCTATTTCCGGGACTCACAGTTCCAGGCACTCGCCGCGAGAGGCCGGGCACTGAGCGCGTCGCACAAGAGGACCCTCGCCGCCATTGAGCGCCGCTACGGTGTGCCCGGTCGGATCATACTGGCGATCTGGGGCCGTGAATCCGGTTATGGAGCGGCGAAGATTCCATATGATGCGATTCGTGTGCTGGCGACACAAGCCTTCATGGGCCAGCGGGCTGACTTCTATCGCGGAGAGCTTATTGCGGCGCTGAAGATCCTTCAGGCTGGCGATGTGCCGCGCGCCCGGCTCAAGAGTTCCTGGGGCGGCGCCATGGGCCAGCCGCAGTTCCTGCCGTCGAGTTACCTGAAGTACGCCGTCGACTTCGATGGCGACGGTCGGCGTGATATCTGGGGCTCCGCGGCCGACACGCTCGCCTCGATCGCACACTATCTGAGAGAACACGGCTGGGTGCCTGGCCGCGACTGGGGTTATGAGGTGGTCGTGCCGGCGTCGCTGTCCTGCGTCCGAGAAGGGCCTGATCGGGGCCAGCCGATCACCGAGTGGGAGAAGGAAGGCGTGCGCCGGGTTCGCGATCGGCCGTTCCCGGATCACGAGCGACGCCAGCCGGGCTTTCTGTTGATGCCGGCCGGCCGCTACGGCCCCGCCTTCCTCGTCACCGAAAACTTTTATGTTCTCAAGGCCTACAACGAATCCGACGTTTACGCGCTCTTTGTCGGTCACCTCGCCGACCGCTATGGTGGCGCACGCGGTTTTGTCGGCAACTGGGCGCCTTTGAAAACCACAACCCGCGGCCGGGTCCGCGACTTGCAGGTCGACCTCCAGCGCCGCGGCCACGACGTCGGCGGTGCAGACGGACTGATCGGCTTCAAGACACGCCGGTCGATGGGCGCGGCCCAGGAGAATGCCGGCCGGACCCCGACGTGCTGGTTGGAGTGAACGAATCGCGGCCCAGCAAATCCGAGCGCGGAATTTCGGTGCGTCTCGTACGGAATGCTGCGACGTCACAGGATCTCCCCAATCTGTCATAGTTCAGTGTGTGATTTCCTGTTGTGAAGCGGGGTTGACACGTCCATGGGGCCGCATGTTGGTCCACGGCAGGACGATAAATAAAATTTATCGATCGAATATTGAAACAGAATTGGACAAGTGGGCGTGGCTCTCCTCGAATACTGAGAGACAGGCGATTGGAGTGACCATGAGCGACAAGAAACTCTTTCTGAAATTCGTCGACGCCAATGTGCAGGGCATTATCAACCTTTATTGGCAGACCGCGCCCAAAACGTGCGAGGCGTTGTGGGGCGCGCTGAAGGATCCGATCCAGGTTCCGGCAAGCCACGCGATGTTTTCTGGTCCGGAGATCATGATGGGTCTGCCGGAATCCGCGCAGACTTTCGATCCGACCGCGCTGCCGCCGGAGAACCAGACCGTTTTGCCGGAGGTTGGCGAACTGCTGTGGTTCTACCAGCCCAAGAACTTCTTCAAGATCGACCCAAGTGAGTTCTGGGAGATCGGCATGTTCTATGGCGAAGGTGGTCGCACCTTCGGCCCGACCGGCTGGATTCCCTGCACCTATTTTGGCCGCATGACCGAAGGTCTCGAGGCTGTTGCCGCCGAGTGCCGCAAGATCCGCATAGAAGGTATTAAGACGGTGGAGATCGGTCGCCTGGCTTGAGACCGGGCCAAGCGGGCAAGGAACGGGTTGATGACAGAACTGAGCACGCGGGGCGATCGCTTTCCAAGGCTCCGGGCGATGCTCTACCAACAAAACGCAAGTGAGGGGTGTCGTGATGAAATCCTATCTTGGTTCGACCGTGTTGCTCGTCGGTGTTCTCCTGTCAGGGGCCGCAATGGCGCAGGGGGGCACGCTTGTCATCAACTCCTTCGGCGGCGCGTATGAAGATGCGCACCGCAAGTGCGTTATCGACCCATTCGAGCAGTCGACCGGAGCCAAGGTTCAGGTCACGACCGCCTATTCGGCCGACGCCTTTGCGCAGCTCCGCGCGCAGAAGGAGGCGCCACAATTTGACGTGATCCACTTCTCCGGGGGGCAGGAAATCGTCGGGGCGGCAGAAGGACTGCTCGCGCCGATCGACGTGTCGAAGCTTGAAAATGCCGATGATCTTTATGACTTCGCCAAAGCAAACCTCCACAAGGGTGAAGGCCCGGCTTATTCGATCGCCGCGATCGGCCTGCTCTACAACAATGAGGCGTCGCCGAAGGAACCGTCGAGCTGGAAAGACCTGATGGATCCCGCATTCGGTGAGCATCTCGTCCTGACCGACATCTCCAATGGCTACGGCATGCTTGGCTTCCTGATGCTGAATCAGGTTCTCGGTGGCACCCTCGACGACATCCAGCCAGGTCTTGATGCGGTACGGAAGATGCTCGACAGCGGCGCTGTCGTCGTGAAGACCTCGCCGGAGCTTCAGCAGGAATTCGCCCAGAACGACGCCTGGCTCGCCGCCTATGCTTCGGACTACGCCTACACGCTCCGCAATGCAGGTCTGCCGGCCAAGTTCGTGCAAGGGGCGGAAGGCACACCCGCGAGCTTTATCACCGTCAATCTGGTGGCAAACCGGGCCAATCAGGATCTGGCGCTCAAGTTCATCGACGCCTCGATCTCGCCGGAAGCCCAGGAATGCTTCGCCGAGGCATTGCGCTACTCCCCGACCAATGCCAAGGCCGAGCTGCCGCCGGAGGTTGCTGCGGACGTGGCATACGGGGCCGAAGGGGTAAAGGGCCTGATTCGCTTCGACCCGGAGATGATCGAGGCCAAGCGTGCCGCCTGGGTCGAGGCCTGGAACAAGGCGATCGCCCAATAACGGGTGAATGGTCGTCACAGCATTCATCAGCGGCAGGCTGGTGCACGGTTTCGCGACCGGCTTACGTCCGCTGCACCGGGCTTGGGTATCATCTTGCACCACAGAAGGGCCTGAAGAACGGGAATGACGGATCGCACGGAAAACCTGCTGCTCGCCGTTCCCGGGCTCCTGCTCCTGGCGTTGGCCTTTCTGTGGCCGATCGGGCGGATGCTGGTACTGAGTGTGTCAGGCCCCGACGGACCGACGTTGGTCCATTTCACCCGCTTCCTCGGTGATCCCTACTATCTGGGCATCCTGTGGCGTACCGTCCGCCTGTCGCTGATTATCACTGCAGTCTGCGCCGCCATTGGCTTTCCACTTGCCTACATCATGGCCCGCGTCGGCCCGCGGCTGCGGCTATGGCTGGTTGTTCTGGTGATCCTGCCGCTGATGACCAGCGTGGTGGTACGCACCTTCGGCTGGATGGTCCTGCTCAGCCGCAGCGGTCTCGTTCCCGAAATCTTGCGGGATCTCGGCCTGGCCGGGCGCAGTTTCGCTCTGATGAAGACCGAAGCCGCGATCGTCATAGGCATGGTGCAGGTCCTTCTGCCGTTCATGACGTTATCGGTACTCGGCGTTCTCGGCCGGATCGACACCAGGCTGGAAGAGGCCGCGCGCACCATGGGCTGCAGCTTCCTGCAGGCGGTCCGGACTGTCGTGCTGCCCCTTTCGGTGCCTGGTCTCGTCGCCGGATCGCTGCTCGTCTTCACGCTGTCGGCCAGTTCTTTCGTCACGCCGAATTTGCTTGGTGGCAGCCGGGTCCAGGTGCTCGCCGCTTCGATCTACCAATCGGTGACACAGACCCTGGACTGGCCTTTCGCCGCGGCTCAGGCTGTGATCCTGTTCCTTGGCATTTTGCTGCTCCTGGTTCCCTACGTTCAGCTGACGGCGCGCCGCGATGGTTAAGGCTGTTCCCGCCTGGCTCCGAATCGCCGCCTGCGCCTTTGTCGGAATGACAGCACTCTTCATGCTCGGACCGCTCGTGGTGGTCGTCGGTGTCTCCGTCTCCGAAAGCCAGTTTATCGCCTTCCCGCCGATGGGCTTCAGCCTGCACTGGTACCGGGAGGTCTTCGCTTCCGACGCCTATATCGCCGCGGTCGTACTCAGCCTCCAGCTCGCGCTCCTTGTCACGGTATCGGCGACCTTGGTCGGCGGCGCTGCAGCCGTGGCCATTCACCGCCGCAAGCTGCCGGCGGCCGAAGTGCTTGGGACGCTGTTTCTTTCGCCGCTGGTGCTGCCGACCATCATCTACGCCATCGGGATGCTGATGTTATGGAGTGCGTTGTTCGGCCCGGTCTCGTTCGCAACGCTCTGGATCGGCCACACCGTGGTCGCCATGCCCTATGTGGTGCGCACGACCCTAGCCGTACTTGCCGAATCCGATCCCTTCCTGGAGGAGGCCGCTCGCACCATGGGGGCCGGGCGCCTGCAGCGCCTCGTCCACGTCGTGCTGCCGCAATGCCTGCCGGGACTCGCCGCCGGCGCCTTCTTCGCCTTCAACATCTCGTTTGACGAGGCAGTGCTTGCCCTGTTTCTGCGCAAGCCGGGACTGACGACATTGCCGGTGCAGATCTACGGCCAGCTCGAATTCAGCCCTGATCCGTCCGTCGCTGCCGTCTCGACACTGATGATCGCGATCACCGTGCTCCTGATCGTGGTGATCGATCGCATGCTGGGCCTGCAACGTTTCGCGAGATCCTGAAGATGGCCGACGTTCAACTCGATTCGATCCGCAAGTCCTTCGGCCAGGTCGAAGTGCTGCACGGTGTTTCGATTGCAATCGCCTCGGGCGAGTTCGTCAGTCTTCTCGGAGCTTCGGGCTGCGGCAAGACCACGCTCCTGCGTATCGTTGCCGGACTGGAAGGTGTCACCGCCGGCATCGTCACGATCGACGGCCGCGATGTTACCGCTTTTCCTCCGGAGAAGCGGGAAATCGCCATGATGTTCCAGTCCTACGCCCTGCTGCCCCATCTTTCGGTCTTCGAGAATGTGCGCTTCCCGCTGCGCATGCGGCGGATCGGCACGCGCGAAGAGCAGCATGAGAAGGTGCGGGCAGCGCTCGAGACCGTGCAACTCACGGCTTTGGCCGACCGCCGGCCGCGCCAGTTGTCGGGTGGTCAGCAACAGCGCGTGGCGCTTGCCCGCGCCATCGTGTCCGATCCCAAGGTTCTCCTTCTGGATGAGCCCTTGTCGAACCTCGATGCCCGCCTGCGCGAGGACATGCAGGTCGAACTGATCGAGATCCACAAGCGACTTAGCCTGACGACGCTCTTCGTCACCCATGATCAGGAAGAGGCGCTGAGCCTTTCGGACCGCGTGGTGCTCTTGAACGATGGCCGCATCGAGCAGGAGGGGACGCCCTCAGAAATTTATGCAAACCCGGCAACGGTGTACGCCTCGACCTTCCTCGGTGCTGCTAACCTCGTTCCGGCGGTGATCGAGGATACGACAGCGGGTCCCGTCGCCGTTCTCCAGGGCGGGCACCGCATTCCGGTCGGCAAGAGCGTGTCCACGCGCGGCCCGGCGACGTTGGTGCTGCGCCAGGAGGACCTCGCGATTGAACCACGAACTCTCGGCAGCGGCCTGCCGGTGCAAGTGCGCACCCGGGTCTATCTCGGTGCGCGCAGCCGCTATGTTGTCGACCTCGAAGGTCAGGGCATCAGGGTCCTGGCAGGAAACAACCGAAGTTTTGATCCCGGAGCGGAGGTCTCCCTCATGATCGCGCCGGACCGGATCGGGGCCCTCGCGCGGGTTGGTAATTCCAGCGACCGATGAGCGCTGAGCAGCGAAATTCGCGACAGTACGGGCGTAATGCTGGTAAGGGTCCGTCCATGCGCACGCTCGACATGGCGACCTTCGTCGCGCTCGCCCGCAATCGGCATTTCGGACAGACTGCCCGCGAAATGAACGCCACACAGCCAGCAATATCAAGCCGGCTGGCGGCCCTGGAGGAGGAGTTCGGCTGTCGTCTCGTGGAACGCGGCGACGGCAGTTTCCGCCTGACGCCTCATGGCGAGAAGGCTTTGCACGTGTTCCAAAGTGTGCTTCGCAGCCTCGGCGGTCTTCGCGCGGCGCTGCAGAGCCCGCAGGCCGACGCGCCCGATGTGGTGCGGATCGGTGCGATCGATTCTGTCGCCTCGACCTTCATGCCGCACCTCATCGAGTCCCTCCACGACAGCATGCCGACGCTGAAGATTGAGTTGACGGTGGAGGGCACCAAGCTGCTCGTGCAGGGCATGAACAAGGGCAATTACGACGTAATCTTCGCCGTCGATCCGGCCGTCGGAGACGGGTTCGGCAGCTTCGTCAGCTGCACACTTCAGATGATATGGGCGGGTTCGCCCAAGCTGATCGATCCGGCCCGGATCTATAGCGTCGATGATCTTGCCCAGATGCCGATTATCACGTTTCCGAAGGATACCCCGCCCTATCGCCAGATCGCACCCTATTTTCAGGACGAACGCGTGTTGGCCTCCAAGCTGACCAGCTCAAATTCGCTGTTTGCCATCATCAATCTGCTGATCGACGGCTTCGGCGTTGGTGCAATTCCGACGGTAACGATTCAGCGCGAGCTGAAGCAGGACCTGCTCCAACCAATTCGCGTGTCGAAGCGATTCCCCCCAATGCCGATCATCGCCACCTACCGCTCGGGAGCGGACCCAGACCTGATCCCCCTGGTGGTGCGGCAGGCGCGTGCGAGCGCCGCGTACTATTGCACGACGGTCGATCCGACGCTTGCCTGGATCGACTGAGACACCGCCACAGAACGGCTGGATGGTACTCGAGCTTGGCGGAGGCCCGATTTTTATATCCGCGTCGGCGGCCCAGCGAGAAAACCGGAGATCCGGGCGTCCTGAAGGGCCTCGATCAGGCGCCGCGAGTTCTCTTCTGGGTCGCTTGATGGATCGTCAAATTCTATGAAACGCAGGTCCACGCCGGCGCTCGTCGCCTCGAGCAGCAGGTCGAAATAGACGAACACGCCTCGATTTGCGAACTCCATGTCGAGATGGATCGCCGGCACGCCGCCCCATTTCAGGTCGACGCTGCCGGCCCAGCCATAGCGCAAGGTGTCGTTGCGGAAATAGAGCTCGGCCGACGAGCGCACCAAGTCGGCGATATTGGCGTGTTTCTCACCTTGCAGGTAGCCGATCAGGTGGACGACATCGATCAGCCGCAGTTCGGCCGCCACGTCCTGGATGCTGCCGGCCAGTGCCTGCTCACGTACGCGCGTATGGGGATCGGCGATAGATTGCGCTGGGCTCACGAACTCGACCGGAATCAAATCACCCGTTCTCCATTGCGATGATAAATGTAGAATATAACTTCCGCAACGGCATGATAGAAATCCGGCGGAATGGCCCGATCGACCTCGGTGGCACTGTAGAGTGCCCGCGCAAGCTCGCGATCCTCGATCACAGGGATCGAGTGGTCCTGAGCGATCTCCCGGATCTTGAGGGCGATGAGATCCTGGCCCTTGGCGACGACGACCGGCGCGCTCTGCTCCTCCCGCACATAGCGCAGCGCGACGGCGTAATGGGTCGGGTTGGCAATCACGAGCGTCGCCTTCGGCACGGCCGCGATCATGCGGCTGCGCGCCCGATCGCGGGCGAGCGACCGCATCCGTGCCTTGACCAGCGGGTCGCCCTCTGCCTGCTTGTGCTCGTCCTTCTGTTCCTGTCGGCTCATGCGCAGATTCTGACGCCAGTGGAACCGGGCCCAGATCAGGTCGAGGGTGACAAGCAAAATGGTGGCAATGCACACGCCCGCCAGCAGCCGCATCGTTGACCGCAGAATAACTTCTGGCAGGGCGCTCGGATCGGTGAACATGGCGTTGATCAGGTTCGGCTGCTCGGACCTGAGAATGAGCAGAGCCACGAAACTGATGCTGCCGAACTTGAACAGTGCCTTGAGGAACTCCACACCGCCCTGGGCACCGAAGATGCGGCCGAAGCCTTTGCGCAGCGAGATCCGGCCGATGCTGGGTCGAATACGTTCGAGAACGATGCGCGGCGCGTTTTGCAGGAAGGCTGCGGTGAGGCCGGAGACCAGCAGAATGATGATGGCCGGCAGGACAAAGCGAGCGGCACTGAGGCCGAGCGTGTGGACCAGCAGCAGGGTGTCGGCGCCATTCTCAAGGGAAAATCCTCCCGGATCGTCGAGGAAGCGCGACAGGTCGTCGGTGAGTCGTCGCGCTCCGGAAACGGTCGCAAAACTGCCGACGAGAAGGATCCCCACGAATGTCGCCAGCGAGGAAGCTTCCCGTGAGACCGGGATGTTGCCTTTCTCGATTGCGTCGCTGATCTTCTTCTCGGACGGCTCCTCTGTTTTCGAGTCCTTGTTCTCTGCTTCCGACATGCGATCCGCAGCTTTCCGTCGAATGGCCCATCGGTTGCGTCAGTTGAAATAGGCGTCCTGCTCGGATTTGGTGCTGATGTCGATGTCGCCGCGGCTTGCCATGTCAAGCGCCAGATCCGCGATCATCCGCCGCGCCTGCAGCACTTCGCGCTGAGGAGTCGGGCTGCCTGCCGCTAGCTCATGCTCGACGATGCGCCGGGCGCGCGAGGTCAGGGACGAAAGGATGCCTTCGCGGAAGCTCGCATCCGTGCCCTTGAGCGCAGTCACGATCTGGTCGGTGTTGATCTGGTCGAAGATTGCCATGCGGGCGCGCGGGCTAAGGTTGAGAATATCGTCGAAGGTAAACAGCAGACCCTTCAGGATCTCGGCCGCCTTCGGCTGGTCCTGGCGCAGGTTCTCCAGGGTTTCCTCCATGTGCTCGCGCTCCATCTTGTTAAGCACGTCGGCCATCCGGGCATAGGTATCGGCCTCAAGCGAGCCGGAGAAGTTGAGCATGAAGTCTTCATGCAGTGTCTTTTCGACCTCGCGCATCACTTCATGGACCACCGGCTTGATGTTCAGCATGCGCCGCATCATCTGGTTGCGCTTGCTCGACGGCATCTGGCTCATGATCCGCGCCACGGTTGCGGGACGGATCTTCGACAGGATCAGCGCCGCCGTCTGCGGGTGCTCCTTGGCGAGATAGTTGGCGAGCACATTCTCCGACATCGTCGCCACCCGGTCCCAGATTGAGCGGTTGGAGTTGCCGAGCACATCGGCCATGATCTCTGCAATCTGTTCCTCCGGCAGCAATCCGTCGAGAAGCTTCTGCACCTCGCCCGCCGACCCGTACAGGCTGTGCCCGGCGGCGAACTGGTTCAGGAACTCCTCGGCGAGCGCATCGAGCTGTTCGGACTTGACGGCGCCGAGCTGGGCGGCGGAGCGCGTAATCAGCCGGATCTCTTCCGGCTCGAAATGGGCCAGGCATCTGGCCGCCGCCTCCTTGTTCATGGCGAGCAAGAGCGCTGCGACTTTCTCTATGCCGCGCAGCGGCTTGGCGGCGGGCAGGCTATCGGCGGAATACTGCATGGTCATCGACCGCGTCCTTCATGCCGGCTTGGGTCATTCGATGGGAGACCGGGGCCTGTGCGCAAGCGGGCCCGATCCGGAGCACGATATGCGGGTGAACGACTTCAGCTACGCACCGGCGCCGGCGTTGCGCTGACGATTTCGGTCAGCGATACGCCGAAGCGGGAGTTGTCATCTTCGACGACAACGACCTCGCCGCGGGCGACAACCCGGCCGTTGACGACGATGTCGACTGGCTCGCCAACCCGGTGGTCGAGCGGGATCACTGCCCCACGTCCGAGCTTGATCAGGTTGGCAACCAGCATGGTGGCGGAGCCGAGCACTACCTGAATGTTCACCGGAATACCGAGAACGGTGTCGAGGTTGCGCTCCGGATCGGTGCCGGCGGGCGCCTCGAGATCGGTCGGTGCGGCAATGCCGTTGGATTCAACATGCAGCTCGGTCATCAGATGGACTCCTTGTACGTCATGGAGACGGAACGGAACGGTCCGGGCCGGCCTTGGTCGATACGGTGGATGCGCTGTTCGACTGCGTGATCGGCGCCGATCAAGGGAGCGACAACGGTGGGGGGAAAACCATCAGCGTGCTGCGGCCTGACCGCCGGCTCCGTCAGTACAGCGCCGCGCGATCGCACCTTGCGCTGGTCGCGCTCGCCAGCGCGCTGCTCGCGTTCGCGCTGGGCGACCATCGTACCGATCTCGGTTTTCAGAAGCGTCTGCTGACGCTTGGCTTCTCGGACCATTGTATCGATGTCGGCGATGATTTCGCGTGCCTCATCAATCCTCTGACCAAGGGCATTGAGAATCTGGCTACCCTTGACGTTGATCTCCTGGATCGAGACCTCGATTCCGTCGAGCGCAAGCGCCGTCTGATCGAAGATCCTTTGATAATCAGCGTGATAACCGGAGACGCGCCTAAGCTCCCGGTGCATGCTCACCATCCGCAAGCTCGTGACGAGCAGCGCGATGAGAAGAAGCCCGTCAATGAGATAGGATATCATCGAGGATGTCCTCTTCCTTCAGTATGAAGTCTTCGATCCGGACCGTGTAGGCGCCGTCCATCTGGCCGATGGTGCAGTCGAACAGGTTCTCGTCCTTGCAGGCGAGCTTGACACGGCTGTTGGCGGTTGCATTGAGCTCGATGACCTGCCCCACCTTCAGTTGCGTCAGTTCGCCGAGCGTCATCTCGCGCTCCTCGAGAATGGCGTTGAGCTTCACCTTGGTGCGCTGAATCTCGCTTTGGAAATGATGGGTCCATTGCCGGTCGCGGCTTGACATCTCACCGGTCAGCACCTGGCTCAGACTCTGGCGCAGCGGGTTGAGCACCGAGTGCGGCATGATGATGAACATCTCGCCGCCGCGCCCAAGCGCTTGGAGGAGCAGCCGTGCCACCATCGCCGGGTTGTTTCGCCTGCCGATGACGGCGAAGTCCATGCGCGTCTCGACACGTTCGAGCTTCAGTTCGATGTCGGCAATCGGCTCGAAGGAGTCCTTCAGCGCCTTGGCGGCATCGATGAAGGTTGACCGTGCGATCCGCGTCTCGATGTTGGAGAACGGTCGCTCCTCGTCGAGCGGCGGTTCCGTGCCGTCAGCGCCGAACAGAACTTCGACCATTGTGTAGACGAAATCGCGGTCGATGCCGATCAGGATGCGTGAATCCCACTCAGGAACATGGAACACCGCAACCATCGCATTCGATTCATTGGCATCGAGTACGTCGCCAATGCGTTCGTTGTCGATGTCGCTTACCGAGAGGTAGGACGGTGAGGTCGATTTTTGCCGCAATGTGTCGGCAAAGGTGCGAGACATGCGGTCGAACAGCACCGGCAGCATCGGCAGCCGGTCGACAGAGAGGCCGGCGGCGTCAAGCAGCCGGTCGGTCATGCGGGCGCGTTCTCCGGCGGTGGTCGTGTCGGAGGATTGCATGGCTCAGGCCGCTCCCTTCTGGGCGAGCTCGTGGACGTTGCTGTCGCCGCCGCGGATCGTCTCGGTTTCGACCTCGTCGATGGTCGGCCGATCGGGGGAGGAAATGGTCTTTCGGCCGTATTCCAGGGCGATCTGGGGGGCCGCGCCATTCATGAATGCGAGCAGCGACTGCTTGACGACGACGAAAATTCGCAACTGGGCCTCGCGGACCGACTTGATTTTGTGCGCGATCGGCGACACCAGCCCGTAGGATAAGAAGATGCCTGCGAATGTGCCGACCAGGGCGGCGCCGATCAGTGAACCGAGCACTGCCGGAGACTGATCGATTGCCCCCATTGCCTTGATGACACCGAGCACTGCGGCGACGATGCCGATTGCCGGCAGCGCCTCGGCAAGCGCCATCAGCGCACCGTAGGGCTTCATGTAGTCGCGTCCGATCGTGTGAAGCTCTTCGTCCATCAAGGCTTCGATTTCGTGCGGGCGGGCATTACCGACGATGATTAGGCGGAAGTAATCGCAGATGAAGGTCACCAGCTCTTCGTTCCGGATGATCCGGGGAAAGCGGTTGAAGATCTCGGACGCGCCTGGGTCCTCGATATGGGTCTCTACCTCGTTGCGCCCCTTTGAACGCAGCTCACGCATCAGCGAATAGAGCAGCACCAGGACGTCGAGGTAGTCGGCCTTGCGCGGGACGGCTCCGCGGCCGGCCTCGCTGAGCGCGGCGGCGGTCTGCACCGATCCCTTGATCGAGTTGGCAACGACGAATGTGCCGATCCCGGTGCCACAGATGATCAGATACTCCCAGGGCTGCCACAGCACGGCGACATGGCCGCCAAGCGCGGCGAAGCCGCCGAGCAGTGAGATGCAGGCAATGGCGAGGCCGACGACAATGCTCACGGGTCCGGGCTCCTGCGCTCGTGGAAAGAGGTTGAGGAAGGCTAGCCGGGGTGACTTGCGCGAGGCTGTCGCTGCAGTGGGTGCCCCGATGCCGTCCCCAGTGGTCAGGCTCGGGCAAGTCCCGAATGTGATCCTCTGGGGAAGAAGAAGATCGGCCACCGGGAGATCGGGCCATGATCGACACCTATACGCGTTACCGCATGCTGTCGGCGGATCTGCCCAAGGCGCTGGATCAGACGGCGCAGAGGCACGACGTCGCGCGCGAGACCGAATACTACCTGGCGAACATCGGCGAGGTGAAATCGATCGACGAGTTCCTCGGCGACTACCGACTCTATTCCTACGCCATGAAGGCGCTGGGCCTCGAGGACATGATCTATGCCAAGGCCTTCATGAAGAAGGTTCTGACTGAAGGGATCGATGACAGGAATGCCTTTGCCAACAGGCTGGCGGACGAGCGCTACCGAACCTTTGCCGAGACCTTCAATTTCGTGCGCTACGGCAACGCAACAACGAGTTTCAGCCGCACTCAGGAGGGCATTGCCGAGAAATATGTTCGTCAGTCGCTCGAGGTAAGCGAGGGCGAGGAAAACCAGGGCGTGCGCCTCGCGCTCTACTTTCAACGTCAGGCCGGCACGATCGACAACGCTTATGACATCCTCGCTGACCAGGCTTTGAAGAAGGTCGTGTTCACCGCCCTCGGTCTGCCGGAGGAAATGGGTCTCGCCGATATCGACATCCAGGCCAAGATACTGGAGGAGAAGCTCGATATCGCATCCCTGGCGCAACCGGCCGCGCTCGAGACGTTTATCGGCCGCTTCACCGCATTGTGGGACCTGGAGCACGGTCCGGCCGTCATCGAGGCACCCAACGTCATGCTGACAGACCCGCTCTCCGCGGGGGTCAGCCAGGACCTGCTCATGAGCATCAATAGTCTGAAGCTTGGAGGCGCATGATCCGTGCAACCCGCTCTCTATGTCGCCCTGTCGGCCCAGGTCGCTCTTGCCAACCGTCTCGAGACGGTCGCGTCCAACGTTGCCAACATGAACACCGCTGGCTATCGCGCCGACGAAATCAAGTTCCACGAGATCGTGTCGCGGACCGGGCCGGACCCGGTGGCCTTCGCTTCGGAAGGTTCCCGTTACATCTCGCGGCAGTCCGGCGCGGTGATTGAGACCGGAAATCCGCTCGACATCGCCGTCGAGGGCGATGCCTGGATTGGGGTCGATATCGGCGACAGCATCGCTTACACCAAAGATGGCCGCATGCAGATCGACGCGCAGGGCGTCCTGCGCGATCTCGCCGGCAATGCAGTCTTGAGCACTGGCGGCGCGCCCATCGTGCTGGATCCGGAAGCCGGCGATCCGCAGATCGCACCAGATGGCACAGTTACCCAGGGCGATCTTTTGGTCGGCAACATCGCGGTGTTTTCCATCGATCCTGCCGCGCGGCTCGAGCGTTCGGTCGGTTCCGCGGTCGTAACAGACCTGCCAGGCCAGCCGATCCTGGAGTTCACCGACGTTGCCCTCCGCCAGGGCTACGTCGAGGGCGCCAACGTCAATCCGGTCCGGGAAATGACGAAGCTAATCATGATCACGCGCGCATTCGAGAGCGCAAGCAACCTGATCGAGACCAGCGAGCGCAGCCAGGCCACGGCAATACGTGAACTGGGAGAGGTGTCGTGAGCGCGGTGCCCGCTCTGACGTCGGCCGGAACTGACGATACGGCAAGCCGCGTGCCGGTGCCCCCTTCAAGGGTCTATGGAGCGGTCCAGCCATCCTGCAGCAAGGTTGAGCGTTTCATCGATGGCATCAATCTCTTGCAGCATCTGCCGGGCGTTGCCGATGCCTACCGGGCCGTGACCGGCGATCAGCTCTGCTCCGGCGTCCGCTATTTTGCGGCACCGGTGCTCGACCTGTTCACCGGGGCCCCGGCGTCCGAAGAGGTGTCGATGCCGGCCACGGAGCGTGCCGAGCCGGCGGAGGTAGGGACATCGGCGAAGGTGGCGGCTGCTTCGACGCCGGCCATGGTTGCGGAAAGCGGCTTGGATGCTCCGCGGGATCTCTTGCGCTACCTCAAGCCGGAGATGCCGACAATGACCGAGCATGCCGTTGAGACGCCGGCGCCTGACATGGTTGCAGGTGCCCCGATCGATCTGCTGCGCTGGCTGCGGCCGGCAATTGCGGAGTCCAGTCCCGAGCCGCTCGGCGTTGTCGACGATCCTCGCAGTCCGCTTGAGATTGCCGGCGACATGGCGCAGTCGCGGTCCGCCTCTGACGCAGGATGGCTGGCCGTCCCGCCTGTTGGACTCGCGGAGGCTGCCGCCCATCCGAGCAACCACCTTCCACTCGCTGTGCTCGAGGTGTTGCAGGATCGTCACCGCAGCCTGATTGGTCATGAACGCACTTGATCGGCTCGACCACGCCTTTGCCGCGGTTCGGACCGAAATTTCGCCGGTGCGCGTTGGTGGCCGGGTCGTTCAGGTTGCACCGACCCATTGTCGTGTGCGCGGCCTGTCGAGTGTGCTCCGCCTCGGCGAGATCGTGCGCTTCGATACGCCCGGCGGCGACGCCATCGGCGAGGTGATCCGCATCGAACCCGACGAAGTGTTGGTCAAACCCTATGCCAGGCGGCTTCCGATCGGTGTCGGAGCCTGGGCGTATCGGCAGGGCGGCCTCGCGTTGCATCCCCATCTGTCCTGGATGGGCCGCGTGGTTGATGCCCTGGGGCGCCCGCTCGACAGTCGCGGACCGTTGCCGCAAGGCGAGCAGGCGATTCCGCTCGACCGGGATCCGCCGCCAGCTCTGGGCCGAGGCCGCGTCGAGCGGCCGATCCGCACGGGAGTGAAGGCGCTCGATCTGTTCACTCCATTCTGCGAGGGACAGCGCGTCGGAATCTTCGCCGGTTCGGGTGTCGGCAAGTCAACGCTTCTTGCGATGATTGCCGGTGCATCTGCATTCGATGTGGTGGTGCTGGCGCTGGTGGGCGAGCGCGGCCGCGAAGTCCATGAGTTCATTGCAGACGTGCTCGGCGCCGATACGGAGAAGGCGGTGGTCGTTGTTGCTACCGGCGATGACAGCCCGATGATGCGCCGCCTCGCGCCGAAGACGGCTACCGCGATTGCCGAATACTACCGTGACCTCGGCCGCTCGGTGCTTTTGGTTGTCGATTCCATCACCCGTTTCGCTCATGCTGCCCGCGAGGTTGCCATGGCGGCGGGGGAGCCGGCAATTGCCAGAGGCTACACGCCGAGCGTCTTCACGGAACTTCCCCAACTGCTGGAACGGGCCGGCCCCGGACCTGTTGGCAAAGGCTCCATAACCGCAGTCTATTCCGTGCTCGTCGACGGTGATGACCACAACGACCCCGTGGCCGATACGGTGCGCGGCATTCTCGACGGCCATATCGTGCTCGCCCGCAAAATCGCTGACGCCGGTCGATTTCCGGCTGTGGATCTGCTCGGCTCGATCTCACGCCTTGCGCGCAGCTGCTGGACCTGCGAACAGCGCGAACTCGTGCTGAAGCTCAAGGATCTCATCCATCGCTATGAGGATACTGCAGACCTTCGGGCGATGGGAGGTTATCAGTCTGGCGTGGACCCGATGCTCGATAAGGCGGTTGCTCTGGTGCCGGGAATTTATGACGCCCTGCGTCAGACGCCGGAAGAGAGGGTGACCGAGGATCCGTTCGACTTGCTCGCGCGCGCGCTCGTACCACGTGCCGGCGGCTCCGCCTGAGGCCTGTCTCTGAACTGATCTGCCGAGCGGTGTGCCGACGCGAGCAGGATGCTCATCATTCTTGCCGCAAGGTTAATTGATGAGATCAGAAGATCTTACCGAATTATTGACGCCATATGGAATCTTTCGAGAGTTATATCCCTAAATATGTATAATCCGCAATTTTATTGGGCCAATTAAGCGAAGGATATCCAGCGAGCAAAATACGCCAGAAATGAGATGCTTACATGAATTGACGAAGCGAATGTCCCCAAATAGGGATAATTCCACGGGGTAATTTTTGGGGGCCTAGAAAATGTTTGTGATTGTCGACGACCGCGAGATTGTAACCAACGGTTACGCCTCCGGGTTCGAACGCGAAGGAATCGCCTCGCTCGGCTTCTGCCCTGGGGAATTCGGTGACTGGGTGAGTTCTGTCGCGGATGAGGATCTGACAGCGATCGAGGCTTTCGTGCTTGGCGATGGTCCGGAGCGCTACGACTGGCCACGCATCATTCGCAACCGAAACTCGTCGGCGCCGGTGCTTGCGCTCAACGAAACGCCGTCACTCGAGCAGACGTTGGAATTGTTCGCGGCCGGTGTCGATGACGTGGTGCGCAAGCCCGTGCATGTTCGTGAGATCATGGCCCGCGTAGAAGCGATCCGTCGCCGGGCAGTCGGCGATGACGACCATGTGCAACTCGGCGACCTGCGCGTCTATTTCGACGGACGCGACCCGGAAATCGGAGGTGACATCCTCCATCTGCCGCGCCGCGAGCGGCGCATCCTCGAATACCTGATGCGCAACCGCGGCCGCCGCCTGTCGAAGACGCAGATCTACAATTGCATCTATGGCCTGTTGAACGAAGACGTCGATGAGGCCGTAGTCGAAAGCCACATTTCGAAGCTCCGCAAGAAGCTCAAGCAGCGGCTTGGCTACGATCTCATCGATTCCAAGCGCTACCTTGGCTATATGATCATGGCCGCCGAATAAATGAAGGTTCGGTGACCGGGATGCAAGCAACCCGGTCGCCACCGTTTCCAGAATGTCCTTTCCCGGAGACCGGCAGGGACTAGGCCCCTCAACGATAAGCTATCCCGGTTCGCGTACCGCTACGGCGACGAAATCCCGGATATCTTTGAGAGGGTGGCGAGCTGAGCACCTATCGGCTGAAAACGATTGTCGCCGGCGGCGACTCGCCGCAGGTGTAGCAGCAGCCGCGGCAGGTTACCCGGCCGTCAAGCCCTACCCCCCAGGTCACGCTGCTGTCGTCCGAAGCCCAGGCGCCGTAACAGATCGGCGTTCCAGTATAGCAGGACAGGGAAATCGTCTGATCGGGAATGGCATCGATGATGTAAAACCGGCCGCCAACGGGCCAGGTCGCCGACGAATTGAGCGCGCGAAGCCTGACATTGACGGCCGTGGAAGTCGTATTCCGGAAGGTCAGTTCCAAACGACCCGTGGCTAGTGCGGGCGTGGCCGGCACGGCTTGGGGGCGCTCGATCGTCGGAGCGGGTTCTGGCGGCGGTACCATCCGCCGTGGCAGGTCGGCGGCCGCCGCCTGTCCAGCCGTCAGCGTCAGCGCGAGAAAGGCGGCGGCGCGAAGTGCGATCGGCATCAGGATAGGAACCCCGTCGATTGGAAACGGCGCATCATTGCCCGGCAAGCTTGCGCGGAGCAGAAGCTTGGTGCCATGAGGGCGAGGTTCGGCCGATCGAGCAGGCGCGAGACTTCGGCAAGGGGCCCGCCGGCACTCAAGATGTGGGCGAAGGCTCCTGAAAGTACTGCGCATGCTCCTCGCGAATCCGAGCCATGATGCCCTCGATCTTCGAGAGATGGTGCCGCAGGGCCGCCTCGGCCCGCGGCGCATCGCGCTTGCGCAGCGCTTCGACGATATCGCAATGCTCTTCCCAGGCCACCTGGGCGCCAAAGCTGAGGCTCAAGTAGCGCACCCGGTCCATCTGCGCCTTCTTCTCATTGATGAGGGTCCAGGCGAAGCCACAGCCCGTGCCCTCAGCGATGCGGCGGTGGAACAGGTCGTCGAGGTCGTGAAACAGCTCCTTATCCTCGAGATCAACGGCTGCCTTCTGGCGCACCAGAAGTTCCTCTAGCTCCGGTATGAGCTCGGCCGGCGCCTCGTGGCACGCCTTGCGGAAGATGGCGACCTCCAGTGCTTCGCGGACGAAGCGGGCATTGAGAACGGCCTGTTCGGAGATCTTGCAAACCTCCGTCGCCTTCTGCGGCTGAATGCGCAGGAAGTCTATGTGTGCGAGCCGGATGAAAGCCTCCCGCACGGGCTGGCGCGAGACGCCGAGCCGGCGCGCCACTTCCCCTTCGGACAGCCTGGTTCCAGGCTTGAGCTCCAGCGTGAAGATCGCCTGATAAAGTTCTTCGAACACGCGGTCTGCGATCGTCGTGCGTTCGGACCCAGGTGATCCTCCGTTGGTCAGAAGCGCGTCCATGACTCCCCCGATTGACATTGGTACCATACTACCATACTAGTTTTACCTGTCACCTGCTTTGGCGAGATGACACGTCGGTGGCTCCTGTTGTCCTCGCATGACAGAGCGCCGAACGACAGCAGCAGAGAGCTGCGACGGGGAGGAGATCGACGATGGAATTCGCGCGCAAGCCGGGTCTCATTGATGAGGATCGGCTGTTCCCCGTCGACGCGGCAACCCGGGCAATCGCGCGCCAACTTTATCAATCTGTCAAAGATTTGCCGATTGTCAGCCCGCACGGGCATACCGACCCTCGTTGGTATGCGGAAAACGCCCCTTTTCCCGATCCGGCGCAGCTCTTCGTCGTCCCCGATCATTACGTTTTCCGAATGCTGGCAAGCCAGGGAGTGGCGCTCACCGACCTCGGGATACCCGCTCTTGATGAAACGCCGGTCGAGACAGACAGCCGCCGGATCTGGCGGCGATTCGCCGAGAATTATCACCTGTTCCGCGGCACGCCGACCCGAATGTGGCTCGATCATGCCTTCGCGACGTTGTTCGACCTCGATGTTCGTCTTTCTGCCGATACCGCCGATCTATACTACGATCGGATCGCCGAGTGTCTCGCCGACGACGCGTTCCGGCCGCGCGCGCTGTTTGAGCGTTTCAACATCGAGGTGATCGCGACCACCGAAAGCCCGCTCGACGCTCTGGCGCATCACGCGGCCATTCGCGCCTCGGGCTGGTCCGGCCGTGTGGTTACGACCTACAGGCCCGATCCCGTGGTTGATCCGGAGTTTGAGGATTTTGCCGGCAACGTTGCGCGTTTCGGTGAGATTACGGGCTTCGACACGGCAACCTACGCCGGCTATCTCGACGCACACCGGGCGCGCCGCGCCTTCTTCAAGAGCTTCGGGGCAACGTCCACGGACCATGGTCATGCGACGGCCCGTACCGAGAACCTGTCGCGTGTCGATGCCGAACGACTGTTCAACAAGGCGCTGTCCGGCAGGATCTCGTCCGAGGAGGCCGATGCCTTCCGCGGTCACATGCTGACTGAGATGGCGCGGATGAGCCTTGATGACGGCCTCGTGCTGCAGATCCATCCAGGTTCCTTCCGTAACCACTCTCCGGAAGTCTTCGCGCGCTTCGGCCGTGACAAGGGCTTCGACATCCCGATGCGGACCGACTACGTGAAGGCGCTGAGGCCGCTGCTCGATGCTGTCGGCCTTGAGCCGACCCTGACCGTGATCCTGTTCACGCTCGACGAGACTGCCTACTCGCGCGAACTTGCACCGCTGGCCGGCGTCTACCCAGCGCTCCGGCTCGGCCCCGCATGGTGGTTCTACGACAGCGCCGAAGGCATGCGGCGTTTCCGCGAGCTGACCACCGAGACCGCAGGCTTCTACAACACCGTTGGCTTCAACGACGACACCCGTGCCTTCTGCTCAATTCCCGCCCGTCACGATGTGGCCCGGCGGGTGGACTGCGCCTATCTCGCCACGCTGGTCGTTACCGGCCGGCTCGACGAGGACGAGGCGCACGACGTGGCCGTAGACCTGGCCTATCGCCTTGCGAAGCAGGCCTATCGGCTGTGAATGGACCGAAGGTCCAATACCGGGAGGAGAAAATGAAGCATATCCGCATTTTGAGCACTGGGGTCGCGCTGACGGCCCTTCTCGCCTTCGGCGCCGTGGCCGCTCAGGCGGCCGACATCGTTCTGAAGTCATCCGACACTCATCCCGACGGTTATCCGACGGTTGAAGCGGTCAAGTATATGGGCGAACTCGTCACGGAGCGCACGAACGGCCGCATCGAGATCGAGGTTTACCACTCCGCTCAGCTCGGCGAAGAGAAGGACACGATCGAGCAGACCCGCTTTGGCGTGATCGACCTCAACCGCGTCAGCCTTGGCCCGTTCAACAACCTCGTGCCGGAATCCAAGGTACCGTCGCTGCCCTACATCTTCCGGTCGATCGACCACATGCACAAGGTGATGGACGGTCCGATCGGTGACGAGATCCTCGCCGCGTTCGAGCCCTACGATCTGATCGGCCTCGCCTTTTACGACGCAGGCGCCCGCTCCTTCTACAACAAGGACAAGCCAATCAAGTCGCTGGAGGATCTGAAGGGCCTGAAGTTCCGGGTCATGCAGTCGGACCTCTTCGTCGACATGGTGAACGCGCTTGGCGCCAATGCCACACCGATGCCCTACGGTGAAGTTTATTCCTCGATCCAGACCGGCGTCATCGACGGTGCGGAGAACAACTGGCCGAGCTTCGAATCCTCCAAGCACTTTGAAGTGGCGAAGCACTTCACCCTCGACCAGCACCTGATCGTGCCGGAAATCCTGGTTATGTCGAAGAAGAGCTGGGACAACCTGACTCCGGAAGACCAGCAAGTCATCCGCGCGGCGGCCAAGGAGAGCGTCGCCAAGATGCGCGAGCTGTGGGAAGCGCGCGAGGCCGAATCCGAAGCCGTGGTAACATCGGCCGGCGTCGAGGTCATCAAGGACATCGACAAGACGCCCTTCGTCGAGGCGATGAAGCCGGTCTATGAGAAATATGTCGACTCCGACAAGCTGAAGGACCTCGTCGCCCGCATTCAGGCGACCGAATAGCGCCTTCCGCCCCGGTGTCCGGCTTCGGGCGCCGACAGTCCGTTTCACCTCCGGCGGCTTTGCTCGCCGCCGGAGATCCAGCCGGAATTTCAATCATGTCGACGACCCCTTCTGCCGAAACGCTGAGGAGATCGACCTTGCGCAGCGCCTTGCAGATGGCCGCCCGTATCAGCGCTGGCTTGTCGACCCTGGCCCTGTGGGTCGCCGGCACAGGCTTGGTCCTGATGACAGCCTTCATCGCCTGGCAGGTCTGGGGACGATATGTGCTCAATGCCAGCCCGGCCTGGACCGAACCGGCCTCGGTCATGCTGATGGCCTGGTTCATCTTTCTCGGTGCCGCCATCGGTATCCGCGAAAGCTATCATCTCGGCTTTGACATCCTGCTCTATGTCCTGCCGCCGACGTGGAAGATCGTGCTCAGAACGCTGGCCGATTTGGTCGTGCTCGGGTTCGGTGCTGCCATGGTCAAATATGGCCTGGAATTGACCATAGGCACCTGGGACTCGACCTTGCCCTCCCTCGGCCTGCCCGGCGGTTTCGACTACATTCCGCTCGTTGCCGGTGGGGGGCTGGCTGTTCTGTTCTCGCTCGAAAAGATCCTGCGCCGCCTCGCCGGGCTTCCGGTCGGGTTGGAGGATCGGGACTGACCGATGGAACTCTACGTCCTCTTCGGAACCTTCGTGGCGTTGCTTCTCATCGGCACGCCGGTTGCCTTCTGCCTCGGCGTGGCGTCGCTTGCAACGGTCCTCTATATGGGACTGCCGCCGCTCGTCGTGTTCCAGCGCCTCAATTCTGGGGTCAGCGTCTTCGCACTGATGGCGATTCCCTTTTTCATCTACGCAGGCGACCTGATGGTCCGCGGCGGTATCGCCCAGCGGCTCGTGGCCTTCGCCGGCACGCTAGTCGGTCATTTCCGCGGTGGCCTCGGGCAGGTCAACATTGCGGCCTCAACCCTGTTCGGAGGCGTTTCGGGCTCGGCCGCGGCAGACGCGTCGGCGATCGGTGGCCTGATGATTCCGCAGATGCGCGCCCGCGGCTACGGCGCCGACTACTCGGTGAACATTACTGTGATCAGCGCCATCATCGCACTGATGATCCCGCCCTCGCACAACATGATCATCTATTCGATCTCGGCCGGCGGTAAGATCTCGATCGCGGACCTGTTCACCGCCGGTATCGTACCCGGCCTGATCCTGGCGCTGGCCCTGATGGTGGTCGCCTGGTTCGTGGCGATCCGGCGCGGCTATCCGACCGAGCCCTTCCCCGGCTTTAAGGCAATGGCCGTCATGTTCGTCGCCGCCGTGCCCGGCATCATCCTGATCGGCATCATCTTCGGCGGCGTGCGCTCCGGCGTCTTTACCGCGACCGAAAGCTCGTGCATCGCCGTGGTCTACGCCCTGCTGGCGACGATCATCGTCTATCGCGGCATGAGCTTCGAGGCGTTCGTCGAGGCAACGCTGGGCGCCGTGCGCACCACCGCAATGGTTCTGCTCGTGATCGGCTGCGCCGCCGCCTTCGGCTGGCTGCTGGCCTATCTGCGCGTTCCAACAGCGATGATCGAGTTCATGAAGGGGATTTCGGAGAACCCGATTGTAATCCTGCTTTTAATCAACGTGCTGCTGCTGTTCCTCGGCACCTTCATGGACATGTCACCGCTGATCATCATCACGACACCGATCTTCCTGCCGGTGGCAACAGCCTACGGCATGGATCCGGTGCAGTTCGGCGTGGTGCTGGTGCTCAACCTCGGCATCGGCCTGTGCACGCCGCCCGTCGGAGCCGTTCTGTTCGTTGGCTGCGCGGTCGCCAAGATTTCGATCTGGCAGGCGATGCGCACGATATGGCCGTTCTACGGTGCGGCCGTCTTCGTGCTGATGTTGGTGACCTATATTCCGGCTGTTTCGCTCTGGCTGCCGTCCCTGTTCCACTAGGGCGCGATGTGTCTTGTCAGCCCCAGGCAGGTTGCTCTAGCGCTTTAGATTTCATCAGCTTTTCGCTGTCCAATCGAATCTTTAGGACAGCGGTTCATCTCCGACTGTCAACAGGGAGACCATCCGTGACCCACATTGTACTGACGGCGTCGGATCACCCGCAGGCGTGGGTGGATCTTGGCGGTGGCGTGCGGCGGCGGATCCTGTCGCACAATCCCGAGCAGATGATGGTGGAGGTCGCCTTCCCAGCCGGCGGCTGCGGACCCGCGCATAGCCACCCGCACCTGCAGGCAACCTATGTCCGCTCGGGTCGCTTTCGCTTCACGATCGACGGCGCAGACCGCGAGGTCGCCGAGGGCGATACGCTGCTGATCCCGTCCAATTCAGTGCACGGCTGCGAGTGCTTGGAAGCCGGCACGCTGATCGATGTCTTCACGCCGCGGCGCGACGACTTCCTCAAGACCTGAGGGACATAAGGAAGGCTTGGCGCCACTTTTCCAACCAGGATTTGCATCATGACCAGCATCGAGATCCGCCAGGCGATCGATCCGCGCCATGCGCGGACGTTCGGCACCGAAGACCTGCGCCGCGAGTTTCTGATCGAGAACCTCTTCGCCGAAGGCGAGATCAATCTCGTTTACAGCCACCTCGACCGCATGATCGTCGGCGGCGCAGTTCCCGGCTCGGGCACCCTGGAACTCGCCACTGCCAAGCCAACCGGCACCCCCGGCTTCCTGGACCGCCGCGAGGCGGTGATTGTGAATATCGGCGAGGAGGGGGCTGTGAAGGCCGCGGACGGCCGGCACGTGCTCGGTCCGCGCGACATGCTCTACGTCGGCATGGGGGGTGGTCCGCTGGTCTTTTCGGGACAGGGCGCGCGCTTTTATATTCTGTCGGCACCGGCGCACCGCAGCCTGCCAACCCGGCTGGTAAAGATCGAGGACGCCAAACGTGTCGATCTCGGCAACCGCGACACCTCGAACGAGCGCTCGATCTTCCAGTTCGTGCATCCGGACGTCATGGAGTCCTGTCAGCTCGTGGTCGGCATGACCAAGCTTGCGCCTGGCTCTGTCTGGAACACCATGCCGGCACACGTCCACGACCGCCGTTCCGAGGCCTACCTCTACGTCGATCTTCCGGCCGACCAACGCGTGTTTCACTTCATGGGCGAGCCGTCCGAAACCCGCCATCTCGTGGTGAAGAACGAGCAGGCGATCCTCTCGCCCGGATGGTCGATCCATTGCGGCGCCGGTACGGCATCCTACACCTTCATCTGGGCGATGGCCGGCGAGAATGTCGACTACCGCGACGTCGAGCCGGTGGCGATGGAGGACCTCAGATGACCGGCCTTTTCGATCTATCCGGTCGACGTGCCTTCGTCACTGGCGCCAACACCGGCATTGGTCAGGCCATCGCCCTGTCGTTGGCCAAGGCCGGCGCTGAAGTCGTCTGCGCCGGGCGTTCGGCTATGGACGAGACGCTGGGCCTGCTTGCGACCGCCGGCGCGACGGCTTACGAATGCCGCGTTGATCTGTCCTCCCAGAGTGGGGCGGTCGCCGCCTTCGAGGCGGCCAGCGACGACCACGGCCGGATCGACATTCTGGTCAATAATGCCGGCATCATCCGCCGGACGGATGCACTGGACTTCAGCGAGGAAGACTGGGATCAGGTGATGGACACAAACCTGAAGTCCGTCTTCTTCCTGTCCCAGGCCTTCGGACGCCGCCTTGTTGCCGCCGAAGCGAACGGCGCGATCATCAATGTCGCTTCGGTGCTGTCGTTCCAGGGTGGCATACGCGTCGCTTCCTATACCGCGTCGAAGAGCGGCCTCGCCGGACTGACGCGCCTGCTGGCCAACGAGTGGGCAGCGCGCGGCATCAACGTGAATGCCATCGCGCCCGGCTACATTGCCACTAACAATACGGCCGCACTGCGGGCCGACGAGGAGCGCTATTCCGACATCCTGAAGCGGATCCCGGCCGGACGCTGGGGCGAGCCGTCCGACATCGGCGCAGCCGCTGTGTTCCTCGCCTCGCGTGCCGCCCGCTATATGCACGGTGCTATTATCCCGGTGGACGGAGGCTGGCTTGCCCGTTGATCCGACCTTGGAACGTTTGTCGGCCGCCACGGTCGACCGCCTGCCGACGACCATCGCCCGACCGGGCTACGACCGCCGCCAGCTGAAGTCCGGCATCGTTCATCTCGGCCTTGGCGCCTTCTTCCGCGCCTTTGGCGCGCTCTACGTCGAAGACGCCATCGCCCGTGAGGGTGGTGACTGGGGCATCATTGGCGCCAGTCTGAAACGGCCGGACCAGCGGGATCGCCTGAGCCCTCAGAACGGGCTTTATACCGCGCTGGAGCGCGGACCCGGCGGTGATGTTGCCCGTGTCGTTGGCTCGGTTCTCGACGTGCTGGTTGCTCCTGAGGATCCGGACCGACTGGTCGAGGCAATGGCCAACTCGTCCATCCGTATCGTCACTCTGACCGTGACGGAGAAGGGTTACTGCCACGATCCTGCGACCGGCAGGCTCGACCGCGATCACGCCGACATACGTCACGATCTCAGTGATCCGGCTCGCCCCGCCTCGGCAGTCGGTTTCCTGGTCGAGGCGCTGGCACGGCGCCGGGCGCGGGGCTTGCGCCCCTTCACCGTGCTGTGCTGCGACAATCTCCCCCACAACGGCCGTGTCGTCGCCGGCCTTGTCGGCGAGTTCGCCAGTCTGCGGGATCCCGATCTCGCCGCCTGGATCGCTGCCGAGGCGACCTTCCCCGCGACCATGGTGGATCGCATCGTGCCGGCGACAACGGCGGAGGACATCGGCCGCGTTGCCGCCCTGACCGGCCTGCGTGACGAGGCGCCGGTGATTCACGAGCCGTTCTGCCAGTTCGTGATCGAGGACCGGTTCGTCGACGGTATTCGCCCTGATTTCGGTGCCGTCGGTGTCGAACTCGTCGAGGACGTGACTCCGTTCGAGCTGATGAAGCTCCGGATGCTGAACGGCACACATTCGGCGCTGGCCTATCTCGGCTATCTCGCCGGCCACGAGACCATCGTCGACACCGTCTCCGACCCGGTCTTCGCGCGTTTCGTCGACCGGCTGTGGCGCGAGGAGATCATTCCCGCCGTGCCGCCGCCCCCCGGAACCGATCTTTCCGCCTATGCCGATGCGCTGCTCGAGCGCTACCGCAATCCGGCGATCCGGCACCGCACCTGGCAGATCGCGATGGACGGCTCACAGAAGCTGCCGCAGCGCCTGCTCGGCACCGTGCGGGCGCGGCTCTCTGCCGGCGGACGGATTGACCGCTTGGCGCTCGCCGTTGCCGCCTGGATCCGCTACGTCGGCGGCATCGACGAAAAGGGCGCCGTAATCGATGTTCGCGATCCTCTCGCCGGTGCACTGGCAGCCGCGTTGGAGGCTGCGGGCACTGATCCGGCGAACAAGGTTCGCGCGGTGCTCGCCTTCGACTCAATTTTTGGCTCGGACCTGAAGGACTCAGAGCCATTCCTCTCATCCGTCACGGCTGCTTATGAGGCACTGCTTTCCGAGGGTGCCAGAGGTGCGGCTGCCGCCTTGGATCTCAAGTCGGCTCAGACATAGGGGCTCACAATGGAGCAGTGTTGGCGCTGGTTCGGTCCGGAGGACGCCGTCCGTCTGGAAGAGGCGCGCCAGGCCGGGGCTCGGGGCATCGTCACGGCGCTCCACCACGTGCCTTACGGTGCGGTGTGGAGTTTCGAGGAGATCGAGAAGCGCAAGGCCGAGGTTATGGCCGATCCTTCGCTCGGCCTCTCCTGGCGAGTTGTCGAGAGCCTACCTGTCCATGAGGACATCAAGCGCGGCGAGGGCGATCTATCGACGCTGTTTGCCAACTACCGTCAATCGCTCGCCAATCTCGCCGCCGCGGGTCTTGAAGCCATTTGCTACAATTTCATGCCGGTGCTTGACTGGACGCGCACGGAACTCGCAGCGCCCCTGCCGGGCGGCGGCGGCGCGTTGCGCTTCGAGATGATGCACTACGCCGCGGTCGACGTCTTCATGCTTGAGCGCCCCGGTGCAACCGAGGGCATCGCGCCCGAGGTGCTTGCCCGCGCCAAGGCCTGGTACGACGCCTCCAGCGAGGATGATCGTTTAAGGCTGATGGCAAACATCATGGCAGGCCTGCCAGGGGCTTATGACCGCTATGACGTCGCCGGACTGAAGGATGTTCTGGCGCGCTGGTCCGATGTAACGGCCGAGACGCTCAGGGCAAATTACAGGCGCTTTCTCGAGGAGGTGGTCCCGACTGCCGAGGACCTCGGTGTGCGTCTTTGCGTCCATCCGGATGACCCGCCACGTCCCCTGTTCGGTCTGCCGCGCATCGTATCCACGGCAGACGATATCGCCTGGATCTTGAACAGTGTCGATAGTCCGGCCAACGGCCTGACCTTGTGCGCCGGCTCCCTGGGTGCCCATCCCCACAATGACGTGCCGGAGATCGCTCGCCGCTTTGCCGAGAAGATCCACTTCGCCCATCTGCGGAATGTCGCAAAGGAGCCGGATGGTTCGTTCCAGGAGGCGGACCATCTCGGCGGCGACACGGACATGGTCGCCCTGATCAGAGTTTTGCTCAGCGAGGAAAAGCGCCGCCGCGACGTGGGCCGCCCCGACCACGTCATTCCGATGCGCCCCGACCACGGCCACCTTCTCGCCGACGACTTCCACCGAAAGGCTCATCCCGGCTATTCGCTGATCGGCCGGTTACGGGGGCTTGCAGAGCTGCGCGGAGTCATGACGGCACTGGAGGCAATGGGCATCGCCTGACCGCGGCAGGCGCCGCCCCGGCAGGCGGTTCTGGTCAACTCCCACCAACTACCGTCAGACGGCGCGGCGCGACCCGGGAGCCCAAGGGGCGCTGAGACCGGCGGAGCTTTGCTCCTGGCCCGGGTTC
>CAYXAA010000011.1:97835-115641 GCA_964462985.1 uncultured Hyphomicrobiales bacterium
CCCGGGAGCCCAAGGGGCGCTGAGACCGGCGGAGCTTTGCTCCTGGCCCGGGTTCTCCGGATTGTGCTCCGTCCGGGTCGCGAGATGTTGTAGGCCAACTGCGGCCGCGCCCGGTCTACACGTCCAGGTTCGCGACCGACAGCGCGTTCTCCTGAATGAAATCGCGGCGCGGTTCGACCTCGTCGCCCATCAACTTGGTGAAGATGTCATCGGCGTCGTCCGCCTCCTTGATCTTGACCTGAAGCAGGGAGCGCGCGGCCGGATCAAGCGTCGTCTCCCACAGCTGCTCAGGGTTCATCTCGCCGAGGCCCTTGTAGCGCTGCAGCGAAATGCCCTTGCGGCCGACGGCGTAGATCGTCTCGAGCAGCGCTCGCGGACCGCGGATGGCGCTGACGACATCCTTTCGTTTCAAGGTGGCCGCCTTGCCGTAAACCTCTTGCAGGTGCGGCGCCTGGGCATCCAGCTTACGTGCATCCGCCGATCCGAGCAGGGCGGCATCGATCGTCGCCACTTCCTTGACGCCGCGGACCGTACGCTCAAACACCAGCGAGCCATCGTCACGAGCTTCGCCGGTCCATCCGCGCTCGAACTCGTCAGCCAGGATGTCGAGCCGGCGGGCAATATAGGCGGCCGCCTGCTCGGCTTTTTCCCGGTCGTGCAGCACGTCGGCATTGAGCGCGCCTGCGATTGCCGCCTGCTCGACAACATCGCGGTCGTAGCGTGAATGCAGTCCATCGAGGATGCCCGCGATGTGACGTGCCCGTTCTGCGACCTGGCGCAGGTCCGCGCCGGCACGGACTTCGCCCGAGGCGAGCGTCAGCGTGGTGTCTTCCAGGCCGCTGGCGATAAGATAATCTTCCAGCGCCTTCTGGTCCTTCAGATATTGTTCCGACTGGCCGCGCTTGACCTTGTAAAGCGGGGGTTGGGCAATATAGATGTGACCGCGCTCGACCAGTTCGGGCATCTGCCGGAAGAAGAAGGTCAGCAACAAAGTCCGGATGTGGGCACCGTCGACGTCGGCGTCCGTCATGATGATGATCTTGTGGTAGCGCAGCTTGTCGACGTTGAATTCGTCGACTCCGATACCGGTCCCCAAAGCCGTGATCAGTGTGCCGATTTCATTCGACGACAGCATTTTGTCGAATCGGGCGCGCTCAACGTTGAGGATCTTGCCTCGCAGCGGTAGCACGGCCTGATATTCGCGATGACGTCCCTGCTTGGCAGAGCCACCGGCCGAGTCACCCTCGACCAGGAAGAGCTCTGCCTTGGCCGGGTCGCGCTCCTGGCAGTCGGCGAGCTTGCCGGGCAAAGAGGCGACATCGAGCGCACCCTTGCGCCGCGTCAGTTCCCGCGCCTTACGGGCCGCCTCGCGAGCGCTTGCCGCCTCCACGACCTTTGAGACCACGGTCTTGGCCAGTGACGGGTTCTCTTCCAGCCAATTGGCAAGTCCCTCGTTGACGATCGCCTCGACAACAGGACGCACCTCGGAGGAAACCAGCTTATCCTTGGTCTGCGACGAGAACTTGGGGTCAGGCACCTTGACGGACAGCACGCAGGTCAACCCTTCGCGGCAATCGTCACCGGTCAGCGACACCTTCTCCTTCTTCAGAAGGCCCGAACTGTCGGCATAGCTGGTGATCTGCCGGGTCAGAGCGCCGCGGAAGCCGGCAAGATGGGTGCCACCGTCGCGCTGCGGGATGTTGTTGGTGAAGGCCAGCACCTGCTCGTGATAGCTGTCGTTCCACCACATTGCCACTTCGACGGTGATGCCGTCTCGCTCGGCCCGCATGGTGATGGGTTTGGAGATCAGCGGATGCTTGGCGCGATCGAGAAACCGCACGAATGCCTCAAGGCCGCCCTCGTAGAAGAGCTCCTCGCGTCGTTCCTCGACACCCCGCAGGTCGGTCAGCACGATGCGGACGCCAGAGTTGAGGAAGGCAAGCTCGCGCAGCCGGTGCTCCAGCGTGTTGTAGTCGAACTCGACCATCGTGAAGGTTTCGGGCGACGGCAGGAAGGTGAGTTCGGTGCCGCTTCGGCCTTCATACGTCCCCGGCTGCTTGTGCGGTTCATAGGTGCCGGTGACGGCGAGTGGTGCCTCAGGCTCGCCGTCGTTGAAGCGCATCTCGTGGATCTTGCCGTCGCGACGGATCTTGAGCTTAAGCCAAGTCGACAGCGCGTTCACAACCGAAATGCCGACGCCGTGCAGGCCGCCTGACACCTTATAGGAATTCTGATCGAACTTTCCGCCGGCGTGGAGCTGGGTCATGATGACCTCGGCCGCCGACACGCCCTCGGTCGGGTGTACGTCGGTCGGGATGCCGCGACCGTTGTCCTTCACGGTGCAGGAACCATCGGGATTGAGCGACACCGTGACGAGATCGGCATGTCCAGCAAGCGCCTCGTCGATCGCGTTATCGACCGCCTCATACACCATGTGGTGCAGGCCGGAGCCGTCGTCGGTATCTCCGATGTACATGCCTGGCCGCTTGCGCACGGCATCAAGGCCTTTCAAAACCTTGATCGAGTCGGCGCCGTACGCGTCGGGTTCCGGGATGTTGTCGGCAGTGGGGGTGTCGCTCATCCGAATCACTTGGCCCTTCGGGTATCTTGTCAAAGGATCGTTATACGGCGTCGGGTCAGGCGTTCAACTGCGCCTTCCATGGGGCCGCACCCGAGCGACGGCCAACCTCAGATTTCGCAGGCTTTCCCAGCACTGCGCCGTTTCATCGCACCACGATAGCCGCCGCTGCCCCAGTGATGGCGACACTTGCGCCGCGGTTGAGCCGACGCACCGCCCGAGCCGACCGAAACAGGCGCCGTGCACGATCGGCGAGCAGGATATACCCGGCAAGCACGGTGCCGAGGACGCTCGCGGTCGTCAGCGCAAGGAGCACGAAATCCGTCGTCGTGATCCGGTCGATGGCGATCAGGTTGGGCAGGAGCGCCAGATAGAACACCATGACCTTGGGATTTCCGAGTGTCAGCGTCAGGCCGGCAGTCATCAGCCGCAGCGCGCTCTGCCCATCGCCGTGACCTGATGTCGGCGAGAGCTGGGTGCCTGCGCGCCACATCTTGGCCGCCAGATAGGTCAGATAGGCAGCGCCGACATACTTGACAATGAGGAAGACCTCGGAGAACAGGGCCGCGACAGCTGCGAGACCTGTCACGGCGCAGGCCAGCCAGACGAGGTCGCCGATCAGGAAGCCGAGGCCGAAGGCGACCGCGCCTGTGGTGCCGTGGGCGAGTACGCGGGCGACCAACGCCACGATGCCTGGCCCCGGCAGCATGGCCGCGACGAACAGCGCGGCGGCGAACAGCATCAGGCTGGCGGTGTCCATCACAAACTCCGGAAAGCCGTCCTTCATAGCCGATGGACGGCCCCGTGTTCCACCTGAAAAACTGCCGCATCCGTTGGCAAGGCCTCGAACAGGGCGCGGTCGGTACCCGTCATGAACGCTTGCAGCCGGAGTTCGTCGAGCCGGGCGAAGAGGGCGGCGCGCCGGCCAGCATCGAGATGAGCGGCGACCTCGTCCAGCAGCAGCACCGGGGTCATGCCCGTGGTGGTCGCCGTCAGTTCGGCATGGCCAAGCACAAGGCCGATCAGCAGCGCCTTCTGCTCGCCGGTCGAGGCCATGGCGGCCGGCATTGCCTTCCCAAGATGTGTGACAGCCAGGTCGGTGCGGTGCGGGCCTTCCAGGGTACGGCCGGCCGCCCGGTCTCGCGCCCGCCCGTCTCGAAGGCTTCTTCTCAGCCTGTCCTCCAGGTCGGAAGCGGCTCCCTCGGCGTTGAAACCACCTTCAAGCTCAATCCCGGCCCGTGGAAACGGCAGTCCGAGGTGTGCCTGAGTGGCCAGACGGTCGGCGAGAAGCGCCACCGTTTCGCGTCGAGCGAGCGCGACGGCAACACCAAGTTCGGCGACCTGCGCCTCGACAGCGTCGAGATAGGCCGGGCTCCCGCCTTCCTCCAGCAACCGGTTGCGCGATCGCAGCGCCTTGTCGAGATCCGCCACGCGGCTGCCGTGCCGGGGATCGATCGACAGCACCAGTCGGTCGAGGAAACGCCGCCGGTCGCCGGCCGGCCCCGTGAGCAGCGTATCCATCGCCGGCAGCAGCCATAGGATTCTGATATAGTCGAGCAGCGCTTCCGAGGAGCGGGCATCGACCCCGTCGATCCTGACTCGCCGGCCGGCGTCGCCCGCCTCGTAGCCAGTGCCGATCCGGGTCTCGCCCGCCGGCCCATCTATAATGGCTGAGACGGTCCAACCTCCCGTTGCGCCGCGCCGCACCAGCTCTGCAAATGGTGCCCGGCGCAGCCCGCGTCCTGCGGTCGTGAGCGAAATCGCCTCAAGCAGATTGGTCTTGCCCGCACCGTTTTCGCCGACAAAGGCGACGAGCCGCCCGTCTACGGTACACGTGGCGGCGGCGTAGTTGCGGAAGTCTGTCAGGCCGAGACGGCGAAGCGCCACGGACGACGGTTCGGCCATCGGGCGCAACCCCTATGCTGTACTGTGTCCCGAGCAGCGGAGGTTTGCGGCGTCAGACCCGCATCGGCATCAGGACATAGAGCGAATCGTCGGTGCCGTCGTCCTTGATGAGCGTCGGCGCACCCGGGTCGGCGAACTTGAATACCGCCGTCTCATGCTTAAGCTGCGCGGCGATGTCGAGCAGGTAGCGCGAGTTGAATCCGATCTCCAGCGGCTCGGACTCGTAGACGACGGCGAGTTCCTCCGTAGCGCTACCGGAATCCGGGTTGACCACTGTCAGCACCATCCGTCCGTCCGAAATGGCGAGCTTAACCGCGCGGCCGCGCTCCGAAGAGATGGTGGAAACGCGGTCGACGGCCTCCTTGAACTCGTCGCGGTCGACCTGCATCTCCTTGTCGTTGGCTTGAGGAATGACGCGGCCATAATCGGGAAAGGTCCCGTCGATCAATTTGGAGGTCAGCACGACAGGCCCCGTAGTGAGGCGAATCTTGGTTTCGGATATCTCGACAGCGACCTCCGCGTCGGGCTCTTCAAGCAGCTTCTGGATTTCGCCGACGGTCTTGCGTGGGACGATTACCCCCGGCATGCCCATCGCCCCGGATGGTGCGGGAATCTCGGCCTGGGCGAGTCGATGGCCATCCGTTGCGACGCCACGGAATCGGTCGCCGTGCTCGTTGCTTACCGTATGGAAGTAGATGCCGTTGAGATAGTAGCGCGTCTCCTCGGTCGAAATGGCGAACTGGGTACAATCGATCAGCTTGCGGATCTCACCCGCCCGAACCGTAAAGCGGTGGCTGAACTCGCCGGCTGTCAAATCCGGAAAATCCGATTCCGGCAGCATCTGCAGCGCGAAGCGCGAACGGCCAGCGCGGATCTCCAGGGTCGCGTTGTCGCTTGAGGTCTCCAGCACCACCTGCGCACCCTCCGGAAGCTTGCGCACGATGTCGTAGATCATATGCGCCGGAACCGTAGTTGCACCGGGGCGTTCAACCATCGCCGTGACCTTTTCGGATACCTCAAGGTCAAGATCGGTCGCCTTCAGGAACAGCTGTCCGCTATCGGTGCGCAACAGCACGTTTGACAGGATGGGAATGGTGTTTCGCCGTTCGACGACACGATGGACATGGGTCAGGGACTTCAGGAGGTCCGTCCGCTCGAGAGTCACTTTCATGGCGTCGTCCGTAATTGCGAGCATTCGATCGGTCGCTGCCGGGTACAGGGTCCGCGGGGGCTGCCATGTGCTGGGCGGATCAGCAGCTCCGCCAAGCGGGCAATCCCCGAATGCACTCTGTCCTTGGTGCGAGTTTCGCCCCTGAAAGGAGATCCGGAGCGGGCGAAGACACTGCCCGCAACGGATTGAAAATGCAAGGCTGCCGTGAAATGCCTCCCGCCACGACGGTGTGGCGGGAGGCCGTAACGAGCTCAGACGTCGAGCATGCGCTTAAGCAGTTCGATCTCCTGGGCCAGCATGCTGTCTGACTTGGCAAGTTCTTCAATCTTGCGCACCGCGTGCAGAACCGTCGTGTGGTCGCGGTTGCCGAAGCGGCGGCCGATCTCGGGCAGCGAGCGCGGGGTCATCACCTTGGCCAGATACATCGCGATCTGTCGTGGCCGGACGATCGTGCGCGTGCGCCGCGCCGACAGAAGATCGGCCTTCGTCACATTGTAGTGCTTGGAAACGATGCGCTGGATGTCCTCGATCTTGACCCGGCGCGGTTCCGCGTTGCGGATCAGGTCGCGCAACGTCGCTTCGGCCATTTCCTGGGTCACCGGCTGGTCGGTGAGTTGGTTGTGCGCAATCAACCGGTTGAGCGCTCCTTCCAGGTCGCGCCCTGAAGCGGTGACGTTACGGGCGACGTAGTCGAGCACAGAATCGGGAATCGAGAAATTCGGATAGGCCTTGCGGGCATTCGCGATCCGGTTGGCAAGGATGGCGCGGCGCAGTGCGTAGTCCGGATCGCCAATGGCGACGACGAGCCCGCCAGCGAGCCGCGAGCGCACCCGGTCATCCAGAGTCTCGAGCTCGAACGGCGGCCGGTCGGCGGCAACGATAACCTGCCGCGCGCCATCGATCAGCGTGTTCAGCGTGTGGCAAAACTCTTGCTGAATCTGCTTGCCGTGCAGGAACTGCATGTCGTCGATCAGGAGCAGGTCGATGCCGCGCAACGTGTCCTTGAAGGACAGGGTGGATTGGGCCTTTAGCGCCGCGACGAAACGATACATGAAATGCTCGGCCGTGAGGTAAAGCACCCGCCGGCCCGCCGCCCGTGCTTCAGCCGCGACGGCCTGCATGAGATGGGTCTTGCCGAGGCCGACCGAGGCGTGGAGATAAAGGGGATTGAACGCCACCGGTCCGCCGGCTGCGACTTGCCGCGCCGCGGCAAGGGCCAGCTGGTTGGATTCGCCTTCGACGAAGGAGGCGAAAGTGTACTTCGGGTCGAGGGCCGCACCTTCCAGAACGTCCCTGGCCATGTTTTCCACGTCCGGCTTGCGGCTCGGAGCCGACGCGGGCCGCGGCACTGCGGCGTCGGTTACGGTGATCGGTCGCTGATTGAGCGTCTCTGCGGCGATCTTGGCAGGGGAGGACTTGTGGGGCACCGGTGCGCTACGAGGGCGCGCGGCGCCTCGGACGGTCAGCTCAATGCGGCGCACGTCATCGCATTCCCGGCGCCAAAGGCCCATTAGACGCTCGCGATAGTGCGATTGGATCCATTGCTTCAGGAAGCGGGTCGGGACCGACAGGCGGACGGTTCCTTCTTCATGCCCTTCCAGATCCACGCGCGCGAACCAGCTGGTGAACACGTCCTCCCCGAGTTCGGCCTGGAGACGCTTTTTCACTCTGGCCCATTGCTCCGGCCCCGGAACTTCCTGAACGTTCATTGTGATCGCCTCCATGTTTTTTATCTCGACCATACGATCCGCCACGGTACGGCCACTTATGGATCGGGCCGTCCGGCCCTGGCGCGCCGAAACGGGCGCACTGAAACTCCGCCGCGCCGGGCTAAACCCGCCACGTGCGACTTTGTCGATCTGCCCGGTAACTGGGCTAGGTCTGGGCCCAGGGCAGTCCGGAAGCCTTCCAGCCACCGACCGTCCCGCGGTGCTTGGCACCGTCTAGCGGACCCTCGAAGCCGTCCACCACATTATAGCAGCGACGGTACCCTACCTCGGTCAGTGCGATCGCTGCCGACCGGCTACGGCCGCCGGAGCGGCACAAAAAATAGATTGCACTGTCATGGTCAAGCCCTGCCTCGGTCAGTGCCCGCGACAATGTGTCGACGAATCCGACAACCGGCGGCGCTGGCGGCAGGCTCTGCCATTCGACGAAGAGTGGAGCCCGAGCGCCCGGCCCGAGCTCGGGCACCCCAACGAATGTCCACTCGGCGCGCGTACGCACATCGACCAGGCAAGAGGCCGGGTCGGCCTCCAATGCCGCAAAGGCCTCCACACATGAGACGTCCCCCGCATACCCCAGTTCCGACGACAAAGACACGCTACCCCCTTCTCACCCCAGAGGAGGTGAGTCCAGTGTTGGACAATTCTTGTGAAAGACAACTAACGATTATTGGTACTGAAGCATTGCTTCGGAAGATACATCCCCTTGCCACAGGGTGGCGCAAAGGATGTTGCTCCGATTAGTTGCTGAGAATCCAAGCAATAACTAACCATTGCTCTTCCAAAGGCTTCTATACTTTTCTTGTTCGATTAGGCCGAACGACCGCCCGACGGATTGACCATACACAGCCGGTCTGAAGCTCGCAACAGCCGATGGTTTTAGAATGGTAAACGCATCGCGGGAGCCGCTACGGCAGCCTTCGAGAAGCCTCTCATCGAGGTTCGCGGAAGGCATTTTGACTCAATGAATTTCGTGCTTCGCCACCCGTTTATCGAGATCTCAGCGCACACCAAAAAAATTTTTTGCGCCCCTTGTCTTGACATGCGCCAAATCCAATCTTCGGCCGGCTGATAACGGGCACATACCTGTAAGCCATTGAAGAAGAAGATGAAACTCTGCCAGAGTTTAGGGTCTCGAATCTTGGCTCCGGAGCGGGCGCCACTTAGCCGGATACGCAATGGGTGCGTTCGGCGGCAAACAAAAAAGCCCGGCCTAGGACCGGGCTTTCTTATCCCCCAGAATCGGGGTGCTCAGGCGCCGAGCGACTTGATCCGCGCATTGAGACGGGAAACTTTCCGCGACGCTGTGTTGCGATGGAAGACGCCCTTGGTCACCGCCCGCATGATCTCCGGCTGGGCCGCCTTAAGGGCCTCGTTGGCGGTCGCCTGATCGCCGGAGGCGATCGCCTCCTCCACCTTGCGCAGGAAAGTGCGCACGCGGCTGCGACGGGCCTTGTTGATGGCCGTACGGCGGGCGATCTTGCGCACCGCCTTCTTGGCCGAAAGAGTATTGGCCATGGTTAGTCCTGATCTCAAGAGTGGGACGAAATGTCCGGCTCGCGATCGAGGCTGCCACTAGCCGCCCCGGTCAAACGAATACGGTGGCGGCCAAGGCCACCACCGATCAAGCGATGCTTATAGTGAGGGCGCTTATCGGCGTCAACGCAAAAACCGGCCGCCCAAGTGGCCGCCGCGCCGTTTCGTCTAGCGATTGCGGAATTGTGGTGTTCGCTTCTCGATGAAGGCGGCCATGCCTTCCTTCTGATCCTGGGTCGAGAACATCGAGTGAAACAGGCGTCGCTCGAACCGTACGCCTTCTGCGAGCGTGGTCTCGTAGGCGCGGTTAACGCTCTCCTTGGTGATCATAAGCGCCGGCAGCGAGAACTCGGCAATCCTCTCGGCAACCTTGAGCGCCTCCTCGAGCAACTCGCCCGTCGGAACAATCCGGCTGACCAGACCGGCTCGCTCGGCTTCTGCGGCGTCCATCATCCGTCCGGTCAGGCACATTTCCATCGCCTTCGCCTTTCCGACGAAGCGGGTCAGGCGCTGGGTACCGCCGGCGCCGGGCATGACGCCGAGCGTGATCTCCGGCTGGCCGAACTTGGCGTTTTCTGCCGCTAGGATGAAATCGCACATCATTGCGAGCTCGCAGCCCCCGCCGAGCGCGTACCCAGCCACCGCGGCAATCACCGGCTTGCGCACTCGCGAAACCTGATCCCAGGAGGTGATGAAATCGGAGCGGTAGGCTTCCATGTAGGTCAGCCCGCTCATCTCCTTGATATCTGCTCCGGCGGCAAAGGCTTTTTCGGAGCCGGTAATGATGATGCAGCCAATCTTATCGTCCGCCTCGAACTTGGCGAGCGCGTCGTTCAGCTCTTCGATCAGGGCGGAATTGAGAGCGTTGAGGGCCTGCGGTCGGTTGAGCGTGACGAGCCCCACCTTGCCGCGCTTCTCCACGAGAATATTGTCGTAGGCCATGGAACCTCCCCTTGTCGCCGGCGGGTCCTGCCGCCGCGGACTTGGCCGTGCCGTTGTGCGCCCGCGAAACCAAGCCGGCGGGCTCGGTTCGGTGATCGGATCGCATGAAGGCGGCGACGTCGACTGCTTCCTAGGTATGAGGGCGTGCCTCCCCGCACGAGGACGGCGAGCATTAGGGGTATCTGAAGGTGCCGGCGACCGCAACCGCGCGGCCGTTAGATCTGACATGTGCCACAGTAGAAGGTGGAGCGGCCGTTCTGCATCCGCCGCTCGATTGTGCCACCGCAACCCGGGCTGGGGCACACACGCCCCGCACGATCGTAGACCGAAAAGCTGTGCTGGAAATAGCCGAGCGTGCCGTCCGCTTGGCGATGGTCGCGCAGCGACGAACCCCCAGCCGCGATCGCCTCGGCAACCACGGCGTGGATCGCCGCTGCGAGCCGGTCGGCCGCCATACCGTCCTGCCACGCGTTTTCGGCGAGCGTGCCTGCCGCGCGAAATGGCGACAGACCCGCACGATGCAGCGCCTCGCAGACATAAATGTTGCCGAGACCGGCAATCAGACGTTGATCGAGCAGTGCGGCCTTGAGAGACGTCACCTTGCCGGCGAACAAGGTTCGGAGGATTGGGCCATTGAGGGCATTACCCGTGGGATCGATCCCGAGATGGGCGAAGAGCGGATGGCGGTCGAGTGCATCGCGCGGCACCAGCGTCATGAACCCGAAGCGCCGCGGGTCATTGTAAACAACATTGCTCCGCACCGTTCCGGCCGAGTCGCCGAGCTGAAATACCACGTGGTCGTGACGCGGGTCCTTGGACCGGTCACGGTAAAACTCTCCCGGCGTTCCACTCTCTGCCGCTGTTTCGATGCGGAAGGATCCTGACATGCCGAGATGCATGACCAGTACGGTTCCGTCGTCAAGATCCGTCAGCAGGTATTTGGCGCGCCGTCCGAGGCCTGTGATTGTTCTTCCCACGAGCCGGGAGGCAAAGCGCTCGGGAAACGGAAAGCGCAAATCGCCGCGGCGCTGATCAACGTTGAGTATCCTGGCGCCTTCGAACACCGGCGCAAGGCCGCGACGCACGGTTTCGACCTCGGGAAGTTCGGGCATGAACGGAGGGCCTCGGCTTTGAATGAATGCAACGGCTGCAACCGATTGGCACGATGGCGCAGTCTGGTTGCATATACTATGGTCCGCCGCGAAAAGGAGGACGGCGATGGTTGGCAATGCTTCGGCAGGCGCGCAGGGGCGCGCGAAGGGCGGCCACATGGCGACCAGCTTTGGTTATCGCGAGGTCGCCGAAGGCGAGAAGCAGCCGCTCGTCGACGACGTGTTCCACAAGGTGGCGAGCCGCTATGATCTTATGAACGATCTGATGTCGGGCGGGCTGCATCGGCTGTGGAAGGACGCGATGGTCTCCGTGTTGGCGCCACCGCGGAACGGCAAGCGGCCTTTTCGCGTCGTCGATGTCGCTGGCGGAACGGGGGACATCGCCCAACGGATTGTCGAACGCTCCGGAAACCACGCCGAGGTCACGGTGTGCGACATCAACGGTTCGATGCTTTCCGTGGGGCGCGACCGGGCTGATGCAGCAGGTCGATCGGGGTTGATCCGCTTCGTCGAAGGCAATGCGGAGAGTCTGCCGTTTCCCGATCATTCCTTTGACGCCTACACAATTGCCTTTGGTATTCGCAACGTCCCGCGGATCGACCTTGCACTCGCCGAGGCTCGGCGCGTGCTGAAACGCGGCGGCCGCTTCCTGTGCCTGGAGTTCTCCCAGGTCGACGTGCCGCTTCTCGACAGCGTCTACGATCGCTTCTCTTTCGATGTCATCCCTACGATCGGACGGGTGGTGGCAGGCGACGCCGATCCCTACCGCTATCTGGTCGAGTCGATCCGCCGGTTTCCGCATCAGGAGCGGTTCGCCGAGATGATCCGCCAGGCCGGCTTCGAGCGGGTGACCTGGCGCAACTTCTCCGGCGGCATTGCCTGTCTCCACGGCGGTTGGAAGTTCTAGCGGTATGATCGCATCCCTATTCCGCTTGGCCAGAGCTGGGTTCGTGATGGCCCGGGAAGGCGTATTCGGCGTGTTCGATCTTCCGGATCTGCCGCCGGCAGTGCGTTTCGCGCTCTGGACCGCCCGACTGCTGGAGCGCCGCGGCGTGAGGAATGTTGCCGCGGGCACCCGGCTATCGGAGGCGCTGAACAAACTCGGGCCGTCCTACGTCAAGCTCGGTCAGTTCCTTGCAACCCGCGCCGACGTGGTCGGTCACGACATGGCGAGCGACCTCGCCTCCCTGCAGGACCGACTGCCGCCCTTCCCCCAAGCCGAAGCTGAGCGCGCCGTCGCCGAGCAGCTCGGTCGGCCGCTCGACGAACTGTTCGAAAGCTTCGGGGAGCCGGTTGCCGCCGCGTCGATTGCGCAGGTTCATGCGGCGACGGTGCGCGAGCGCGACGGCGCGCTGCGCAAGGTGGCGGTCAAGGTGATTCGCCCGGGCGTGGCCCGCCGTTTCCACCGCGATCTTACCAGCTTCTATGTTGCGGCCAGGCTGATCGAGCGCTTCCATCCACCATCGCGTCGGTTGAGGCCAGTGGCGGTGGTCGACACGCTCGCCCGCTCCGTGACGCTGGAGATGGATTTCCGCCTGGAGGCTGCCGCAATCTCCGAGATGGCGGAAAACACTGCCGACGACCCCGGCTTTCGGGTTCCCGGCGTCGATTGGCTGCGCACGGCGAAGTCGGTCCTTACGCTCGAGTGGGTGGAAGGGCGCAAATTGTCCGACATCGAGGGCCTCGTCGCCGACGGTCACGACCTGGTGGCGCTGGGCGCCAATGTCATCCAGTCCTTCCTGCGCCATGCCGTGCGCGACGGCTTCTTTCACGCGGACATGCACCAGGGAAACATGTTCGTCGAGCCGGACGGCACGCTGGTCGCCGTCGACTTCGGCATTACCGGGCGCCTGAGCCGGGCCGAGCGCCGTTTTCTCGCCGAGATCCTCTACGGTTTCATCGCCCGCGACTACCGCCGGGTCGCTGCCGTCCATTTCGAGGCTGGATACGTTCCGCGCGACCAGGACGTTGATCTGTTCGCTCAGGCGATCCGTGCGATCGGCGAACCGATCCACGGCCACGACGCCTCCGAGATCTCCATGGCCAGACTGCTCGCTCAGCTCCTGGAGGTGACGGAACTCTTCAACATGCATACGCAGACTCAGCTCATACTTCTGCAGAAGACCATGGTGGTGGTCGAAGGGGTGGCTCGTACCCTCGACCCCCATCTCGATATGTGGCGGACGGCCGAGCCGGTGATTCGCGGCTGGATCGAGCGTAATCTCGGGCCCGTCGGACGGCTCCAGGACGCCGCAGGTGGGCTCGCTTCCCTTGGCCGAATCGCGGCGGACCTGCCGATCTTTGCCGACCGCATCGGGCGGCTGTCGGGTGAGTTGGAGGCGATGGCGGTAACGGGCCTGCGCTTCGACGCCGAGACCGCTGAGGCCATCGGCCGTGCCGAGGCGCGCCATTCGCGGTCCGGCCGCGTGGCACTTTGGGTGATCGCCGCGCTGATCGCCGCCGGCCTGTTCCTGTAGCGGGGCGACATCGGATCGCCTGAAGACTTTGACTTGATTGTGCAGGCCTCGTGGCCGAAACGCGACAGGCGAGTGATCATTTCTTGGCGGGCCTTTTTTGGCCAAGTAAGGCGACCCAGTTTCCTCCTGCCAGTGTCCGGCCAGTCGAGCGCGCCGGGGAGCAACCTTCTGCCTTCAGAGGTCGTTACTGAATGCAGAACGATGCGGCGCGTGTCCGTAACTGAATTCGCGGAAGAGGGAGAGAGCCGATGCCTCGATCTGTGAAGTTGGCTATTGGAGTCTGGTTTGGGCTGCTCGCTGCCGCACCGATTGCAGCTTTTGCCCAGCAGGCGACGCCACCGTTGACGCAGCAACCGGCACAGACAGAGCAGAACAGTTCTGCGTCTTCGGAAGTGTTCGAAAACCCGTCGGAAGCGGGGCCGACCACAGCCGACGGCAGGATCGTTCCGCGGGAGGCCGAAACCCTGTGGATCGGCTTGCCGGTTATCGATGGCGATGGTCAGGAGATCGGAAAAGTCGCCGGTTTGTTCCGCGACGAACAGGGCATTGTGCGTGAAGTCAACGCAGAGACCGGGGGCTTTTGGGGCTTTTTCACGGAAAGCCGGGCAATTCCGATCGAGAGGGTCGTCCCGGACAGTGACAAGCTCGTCGTGCCGATGACGTGGCAGGAGATCGCTGCCTTGCCGCCTCCGAGGACAGCCTATGGACGGTAGCCCACGAGCCTTCGCTTAAGGTTCCCGCTGGCTGCGATATCGTCGACCTTGCCGGCCCCGCCAAGAGCGCGGGCGCGGCAAGGCTGGAGGTTGCTTTATGGGTTTCTGGATGGCCATCGGCATCGGGGTCGGTGCTGTCATGGGCACAGCCATGGACAACGTCGCGATCGGCGTTGCGGTAGGTATCGCCATGGGAGCGGCCATCGGCGTCACATTCGGCAAGAGTTGAAACATGCAATAAATGCCGTGGCATTCCGCACCGGCGGTCAGGTCGCAGGGTTCACGCGCCTCAATGTCAAGTTGATCCTCCCGCCGCCCGCAATCAGCGTTGACGAGCCGAAAAGGATCCGGTCAATGCCGTGATAGGCCAGCCGCGCCGGGCCGCCGAGCACGACGACGTCGCCGGAAGCAAGGCGCAACGATCGTGTCGGCCCTTTCCGGGCCGTGCCGCCGATCCGGAACACTGCCGTGTCGCCAAGTGAAATTGACACGACCGGAGCCGCAAAGTCCTGCTCGTCGCGATCCTGGTGCAGCCCCATCTTAGCGCCGCTTTCGTAAAAGTTGATCAGGCAAGCTTCCGGAGCCGGCGCTGCCGGTGTCAGCTGCTCCCAGAGTTCGATGAGCGACGGTGGGATGGGCGGCCACGGCTGCCCGGTCTCCGGATGCAGCCGTTGGTAGCGATAGCCGGCAATGTCTGAGACCCAGCCGAGCGATCCGCAGTTCGACATCCGCACCGAAAACGGTCGGCCGGTCCTCGGCATCACCGGCAGGAATAACGGTGCCTGCACCACGACATCGCTTATCGCGGCGACGAGATTTTCCTGGGCGGAACGGTCGAGATGGCCAGGTAGATAACGGAAGCCCTCGGGCGGCGAAAAACCGGTCATGAGGTCACCTTTGCCGCATGCCGGTCTTGGCGCAGGATGAAATTAGGAGTCATTGTGGTTCCGTGTCGCCGTGTTTGAACGGCACTTTTGAGGGGGAGACCATGTCCATTCTGCCGGCTTCGGTGGCCGCGGTTCTGAATCTGCTGGCGAGCCTTTTCGTCATGCTGATCCTGGTTGGGATCGTCGCCCTCGTCATCCTCTACGTAGTCGACAAGCGTCAGCACGCCGACGCCATTCGGCACAACTTTCCCGTAGTCGGTCGCTTCCGCCACCTTTTCATCGAACTTGGCGAATTCTTCCGCCAGTACTTCTTCGCCATGGACCGCGAGGAAATGCCGTTCAACCGCGCCGAGCGAAACTGGTGTTATCGTGCTTCGGACGGGACGGACAATACCATCGCCTTCGGCTCGACCAAGAACCTGACGCCGTCTGGAACGGCGATCTTCGTCAATGCACCCTTTCCTCCGCTGGAAACCGACCGCGCCGAGACCCAGCCGATGGAAATCGGGCCCTATGCCCGCCGACCCTATCTGGCGCCTTCGTTCCACAATATCTCGGGCATGAGCTTCGGCGCCCTATCGGCGCCGGCCGTACGGGCCCTGTCGCGCGGCGCCAAGCTGGCCGGCTGCTGGATGAACACCGGGGAAGGCGGGCTGTCGCCCTATCATCTGGAGGGTGGTTGCGACATTGTGTTTCAGATCGGTACGGCCAAATACGGCGTCCGCAGTGCCGACGGCAGGCTTGACCCCGACAAGTTGCGCGCGATCGCCGACCGGCCTGAGGTTAAGATGGTCGAAATCAAGCTCGCCCAGGGAGCAAAGCCGGGCAAGGGCGGCATCCTGCCTGGCGAGAAGGTCACCGCGGAGATCGCATCCGTCCGTGGTATTCCCGCCGGCCTGCCGTCAATCTCTCCGAACCGTCATCCCGAGATCGGATCGGTCGGACAATTGCTCGACTTCATCGAAGAAGTGCGGGAGCTGACGGGGTTGCCGACCGGTTTCAAAACCGTCATCGGCGGCTTCGAATGGATCGAGGAGCTTTGCTTTGAGATTGCACGCCGGGGTCCGGAATCGGCGCCGGACTTCATCACTATCGATTCTGGAGATGGCGGTTCGGGTGCCGCTCCGATGCCCTTGATGGACAATGTCGGACTGACCATCCGCGAAGCCCTGCCCGGCGTCGTCGACATTCTCGGTCGCAATGGCTTGCGCGAGCGTGTGCGGGTCATCGCCTCCGGCAAGCTCGTCAATCCGTCGCAGGTGGCAATGGCATTGGCCGCAGGTGCCGATTTCGTCGTCTCGGCGCGCGGCTACATGTTCGCTCTCGGCTGCATTCAGGCCCTGCGCTGCAACAAGAATACCTGTCCGACCGGCATCACGACTCACAACCCGCATCTGCAATCCGGCCTCGATCCGGCCGACAAGGCGGTCAAGGTCGCCAACTACTGCCGCAACATCCGCCACGAGGTCGAGATGATCGCCCATTCCTGCGGCGTCGATGAGCCACGGCAACTGCGCCGTCATCATGTGCGTGTCGTCCAGGCCAACGGCCGCTCGGTGCTGCTGTCGGAGCTCTATCCGCCGGTATCATTTGCCGCCGCCGACCGGCAATCCGCGGCGGAATTGGTTCTGGCCGATGGGAACGGCATGGACGCGGCGGCCCGGACGGGGTAAGTGGGCAGGAGCGACGGACCGGGCATGTCCGACCCGACTTGCGGCGCGCAGCCCCCCCTCTTATATACCGGACACGTTCCGCGTCGTGCGGCGCGTTGCGAGATCAGCGGGACTTTCTAGTGATAAGCGAAGGTCCGAAGCTGGTTTCTCTCGGTGCCGGAGCAACTCGGCTGCCTTCAGTGGCAGGTCCTCCGGCAGGACGTGTCGCCATGCGCATTGAAACGTGAATTGGGGGCCGGCCCGATGCCGTAACGGGTCCGACCGGTCTGCTGGAAAGAGAGGGCAATATGGCAAAGGTCATTGGTATCGACCTCGGCACGACCAATTCGTGCGTCGCCGTCATGGACGGCAAAGAATCCAAGGTTATCGAGAATTCCGAGGGTGCTCGGACGACCCCGTCCATGGTCGCTTTCACTGACGATGGCGAACGGCTGGTGGGCCAGCCGGCGAAGCGTCAGGCCGTCACCAATCCGACCAACACCCTGTTCGCCGTCAAGCGCCTGATCGGCCGGCGCTATGACGATCCGACAGTCGCCAAGGACAAGGGTCTCGTGCCATACGAGATCGTGCGCGCCGACAACGGCGATGCCTGGGTGAAGGCCGGCGACACCAGCTACTCGCCCTCGCAGATTTCCGCCTTCATCCTGCAGAAGATGAAGGAAACCGCCGAAGCCTATCTCGGCGAGACGGTGACCCAGGCGGTCATCACGGTTCCCGCGTACTTCAACGACGCCCAGCGTCAGGCCACCAAGGACGCGGGCAAGATTGCCGGTCTCGAGGTGCTGCGCATCATCAACGAGCCGACCGCGGCCGCGCTCGCCTACGGGCTGGACAGAAACGATGGCAAGACCATTGCCGTCTACGACCTTGGTGGCGGCACGTTCGACATCTCGATCCTCGAGATCGGTGACGGCGTGTTCGAGGTGAAGTCGACCAACGGCGACACATTCCTCGGCGGCGAGGACTTCGACATGCGGCTGGTCGACTATCTTGCGGCGGAGTTCAAGAAGGAACAGGGCGTCGATCTGAAGAACGACAAGCTCGCCTTGCAGCGACTCAAGGAGGCCGCCGAGAAGGCGAAGATCGAG
>CAYXAA010000012.1:0-7600 GCA_964462985.1 uncultured Hyphomicrobiales bacterium
GACGCCGCCCTTTCACGGCGGAAACACGGGTTCGAGTCCCGTTGGGCGTGCCATTTAAATCAAAAACTTAAGCGGCGGCCTCCCTAAGGCATCGAATATCAGACGAATAAACGCTGGCGACTGCCAGTGAACGGGGCGACTCGTTCCGTTGATTGTTAAGGGCTTCCTGTCAGTATCGATGCAACTCGACTGAGAGGGGCGACCAATGAAGAGACTCAGCACACTCCACGTGGCTGCACTTCGGACCTGGACCTCTGGGTGCGAACCGGTATTCTGCGCCTTTAGCAAGAAATTTTAGGGCACTAGAGGATGTAGCGGCGCCGTGTGGGGGGATCGTGAGCGCTGTAGAAGATGCGTTCCAGGGAAAGGACGAAGCCGCATGATACCGCGTGCTGTCCTCACCAGGATCGACCGAGAGGCGGCCCAAGGCCGGACGGGGCCAATTCTCGCAGCCTGTGAGGCAGTCGACGAAGAGGAGTTCGAGGTCTTCGCCAAACTGTCGGCAGGCTGCGATCAGGCAGTTGTGAATCTCGCCCGCGAAGCAATTGCTGCGTGCCTTGCCGCCGACCTGGGTTTGCCCGTGCCCAGACCGTGGCTCGTCGAAATCCCGGCCGAGATCATTTCGGTCGTGGCTGAGGACCAGATCGCTGACAAGTTGCGCCGAAGTTGCCCCGTCGCTTTCGGCTCAACCCGCACTCCAGGGTTCTCCGTGTGGGCGACCGGTCAGCGCCTGTCCGACGCGATGCGGCCTACCGCATTGGGCATTCTGCTGTTCGATGCGATCATTCAGAATCCCGACCGACGAACGGACAACCCGAACTGCCTCGTCTTGGGCGATGCCCTGCGGATCATCGATCACGAACTAGCCTTCATGCACAGGCTGATCCTGGGTTGGCAGGCTCCATGGGTTATGGGAGGGATGCGGGATTTTGAGACACCTAGGAGACACATTTTCGTACAAGAATTAAAGGGGACGCCAGTAGACATCGGTCCGATCAAATCTCGTTGGGCTGCCTTGTCGGACGAGCGCCTACAGGCGTATGAAGGGGCCATACCGCCGGAGTGGGCAGCCGCGCGCACCGACGTTGATGCTGCCTTGAAGTTGATTGCGGACGCCCGCGACAACATTGATGCCTGCATCGAGGAGTTAGTGAGGGTGCTGTCATGACAACGAAGGAGCCTTACAGCTACGTCGTTCTACGCTACATCCACGACATCCTGACTGGGGAATTCGTGAATGTGGGCGTGGTCATGGTCGTGCCCAGCAGGCCGTTGATCCTGACAAGGGCACGCAAAACCTTCGGACGTATCAAGAACGTCTTCCCCGACCTTGACAGCAACTCTTATAAGCGCGCGATCCAGGCTATTGAGCGTGGAATGAGAGGGGTTGAGCGCACGCTAAAGACGGACGGCTTATTTAAGGCTGACAGAACCGCCAGAGATTATGCGCGCATCGCGCTCCCGCTTGACGACAGTTCTTTACAATGGTCGCCCGTTGGGGCGGGCCTAACTGCTGATCCGCAGAAGACTTTTGACCAACTCTATCAGCGTCTGGTGGCCCGCTATGATCGTCCGTCTGAGCGGCGGAGATCCGACGAAGATGTCTGGCGGCCGGTCGAGGCGAAGCTGAAGCAACAAGGCGTCACGGTCGAACTTGAGCCCAAGCGCATTCAGGGTAGCACTGATGCCGTCGAGTTCCGCCATGCGTGGAAGAACGGCCGCTGGCATGTTTACGAGCCGCTATCGTTCGATCTCTCCGACGCAGACAACATCAAGGATAAGGCACGCCGCTGGCTCGGCCACTTGTCTGCGGTCAAGGTGGGCGCGACAGAAGATGTGCAGGTGCACTTTATCGTCGGGCGCCCACAGAGCGCTTCGTTGGTCCCAGCCTACAAGAATGCGGTGGAAATTCTCCGTCAGGTGCCGTTTGAAAATCGCGTCTTCGAGGAAGAACAGATCGATGATGTCGTCAATCTGATCGAAGACGAAGTGCGCCACCACGAACTGCGAGCATAATCGCCGCGCGGCTGCAAAGCACGCGCCATTTGCGCAATTCGAACAGAAAAGCCCGCCACCGTCTCCGAGGCGGGCGCCTGCTGCTTGGATAGAGCAGTTGTCAGTGCGTCGCCGGTCGGTCCTCGACGGCCTCGGCGTCGAACGGATCATGCCCGCCGCGCACGATCTCGCGGATGAAGTCATGCATCGCCGCATTGCGCCGGTCGATCTCGCTGTAGAGCTGATTCATCGCCCGCCGGTCACCGAGCAGGAAGCCTATAGTGCCGGCTGAGAGAATGAGGGTGAGGATGAGGGCGGTGGTCATGAAGCGGCCTTGGCATGATCCGCTGACAGACGCATGATGGATGCGGCCAGCATCGAACCCCAATGCTGATCGTCACCGCAGATCGTCAACTCCCTCAGCCGCCCCACATAGTCGACCTTGCCCCACGCGGCCAGCGCATGCGCCTTCACCATCACGTCGGACATGGTGCCATCGGGCTGCTTCATGATCTCGACCACGACCTCGCCCAGTGCCTGCAATGCCTGCGACTTGCGCTCGACGGCCTCCCTGTATCCGGACGCCTGTACGACACGCTCGTGCTCAACCTCGTATGCCTTGGCGAGTTTGTAAGCGTGGCAAATGCGGGCATGCCAGCGCTTCACTTCTGCGATGGACTTGGGGCTTTTCTTCCTGCGGAGGTTTTTCTCCAACCTCTCTTGGCTCGAAAGCCATTCAAGATCATCAGCCGTTTGGCGGCGTAGCGGATCCTCACCGTTCCTGACCGCGCCTCCCGCAAGGTCGCGTACAGATTCTCTGCCCCAGCCCGAAATTTCATCAGGACAGCGCGGCAGGCGCGGATTCCACTCGGCATAAATCGCCCGCGCTGCCTCGCGTGCTGCGAGATATTTCCCCTCACGTTCGACCAGCACGTCGGCAAGCCGCAGCAGTTCGGAGTTCTCATTCAGCGTCGCGGCGGTTGCCACGGCCGGCGCGGCTGCGGCTGTAGAAGCGGCGGCGAGGCCGACCAGAAGCCGGCGGCGGTCAATATTCTGCGCGTTCATTGCATCTCCTCCATGTTGTCTTGCGTATAATGTGCAACTTACATATCTTACACAACATGGTGACGACGACAAGAGGATGATATGGAACTCGCAGACCGTCGAATCGAAGAGACCGCAGTGCCGCCGAAGCTGGAAGACGGAACCGAAACAGCACGCGTTCAGATCGTCGCGCCGACGACATGGATCGAGCGCATCGAGGAATGGCGCAGGAAGCAGCCGCGTATCCCGAGCCGGTCGGAAGCCATCAGGATGCTGGTGGATATCGCTCTTGAGGAGGAGCAGGGCGAACGGTGAAGGATATCCTCGACGACCTCGAGGCGCAGGGGGAGACATACACCATCGCAGGAGAACTTCCGATGCTTCGACTGTCCTTTATCGCGGCCGCCCTTGCCCTTGGAACCGGTGCGGCTTGGGCCGATTTCGACGGCCAGAAGGTCGCGGCAGTGTATGACGATGTACGGCCGGCGTGCCGTCAAGCGGAGCTTGATGGCATCGGCATTTCACCTTCAGAGAACGACCGCTACTGCGTCATCCTTGAAGCTCTTGGCGACCAACTCATCGCAAACGGATGGTGCTGGCATAAAGTGGAGGTCGAATGGCACCCTTGCAAACCCGACTGATCGCCGTCGCCTTTGCTATCGCCGTTGCCGCACCGGCATGGGCTGGTTGCGCGACTTACAACGATGGTACGCTTTCTCCGGCGCCGCGTGTCATCACCTGTTTCGACGGTGATTGTGAAACGACGACCCTTGCCTATGTCTGTGGCAATAGGGACGGCACTCAATTTGGCTACTCCAACGGGTGGCGCGGTGGGTATAACGTCGAGACCGGCAAGGATTATCTCATTCGCCCCAACCATTCCCATGTCTACGAAGAAGACCGCTACAAGTTCGTCTGCTACGCGGTCGACGAGGATTTCGTCGAAGGCTGCGGCGACCGCGTCCCCGCGAACGTCGGCACCACCAAGCCGCTCATCGACGCGGGTGGCGAGGATTTCGTCGAGGACGCAGCAAGTGCAGGCTTCGGCGGCAGTGGCGATTTGTTTTCTTTCTCTGGTACTGGCAGCACCCTGCTAGGCCGCGATTAAGCCGCCCGGCTCGAACGATTGCGACCATACTTCACTGCCGGCGTCAGAAACCGGACCTGTTCTGGCTGCCCCGGTTCGGCCCATCATTATCGCCGCCCCCGCCGCCGTCTTCATCCGGCCCAAGACTGGCGCGGGCGGCAGGCTCGGTGCGCGGTGCGCGACGCGGGCGGCTATTTGGAACGGAGAAGCCGGTTCAGCCAGTAAGCGACTTCCTGGTCGGCGTTCTCCACCTCGGCCGCCTTGTTGAGGATCGTATCCGGGAGCGCCTTGATCTCCTTCCGATACGCCTTCCACGCCTCCAGTCCCTGCTCCGGGTTCTCGTAGAACAGGTTCGGGCGACCGTCGAACAGCATGAATGTCTTGTTCGGCATTTTTCTACAAACTCCTCGATCTGCTGGCGAACATCGGAAATTGCGTCCTGAACGGCTCCCGACCAGCGCTCGTCGAGGCGCTTCGCCTGCCCGCCCATGGTCTTCCGCATGCCCTTCAAAGTATCGAGGATTTCCTTGCGGTCGTTGAGTATGCCGGAACTCAGCGGCTTGTTCTTGATCTTCTTCCAGCCGGGCTGGCGCAGCCAGACGCGGGACTCGTCCGGGTTCAGATCGACGGTCCAGCCTGCCGGCAGGTATTGCTCAACGAGCGCTTCGATTTCGGCGCGGGTTAGCCGGGCGTCTTCCTGGTCTCGGCTTTCTGTGCCATCCGCGCGAGCGCCCTTCTGTTGTGCGCCAGTTGTCGCAGTTTTTCCGCCTTCGCCGGTTCGGTCTGCTTCTCCGCGGCCTGGTCCAGTTCCCGGGCGCGCTGGAGATGTTCCTGACTGCTGAATTTCATCGTCCATCCATCCCGGTATGTCGAGAGGTTCGACCACAGCATTTGTGCCGCGCTCATCATTTTCGAGCATGATCGCGGCGCGCTCGATAGCAAGTTCCGGATCAGTCTCCTCACCCGTGGCAATGTATAACTCGGCTCTGGCCCTGATGTCATCGGGGATCTGGAATTGATACTCGTCCAGGATCTCGTCGATCTGTTCGCGCGCCGCGGACAACGCCTCTTCCTGCTCCGACTGCTGTGCCGGCGTCATGGCGAGCGGGTCGGCCTCTGCGCGGTCCTGCGCATCAAGTGCGACGTCGCCACGAAGTTCGCCGTCGATCAAATCGAGCAGGTCGCGCGGCGTCGACATCTGCATGGCGCGCTCCGGCGTGCCATAGAGATGATCGAAATAGCCTGCTTCGGCCGCGGCTTCGCGCATGGAGTCCAGATCGAGGCCCTTTTTCGAGATTGTTCCGGGTCGAGCGCGGCGCAATTCCATGACGTCAAGCTCGGCGTCAGGCTTCAAGCCGCCCAGTGATCTAATGAACCCGATGATGCCCTTACCGGCAGGCGCTCGCCTCTGGCGAACCAGCGTCGGCCGGGGGGCGAGATCGACGGTCTCGGTGCCGGTCGGGGCGGCTTGGGGCAGAACGGCCTGCGGCCTGCCGGCCGCGCCGGCCTCGACGGCTCCCGCCTCTGCGCCCTTCGCAAAGGTCGAGGACGGGAACTCGCGGGTGAGCGAAATGAGATCGCGGATCGGCGCGTCGAGCACGATGGCGCCGACGTCGCCGTTGTCCGCGAGTTTCGCCATCCACTGATGATGACCGTCCAGGACATAGCCGTCGCTTGAGACGAGGATCTTGCGGTCGCTGCCCTCGAACTCCTGCGCCTTGCGCACCTTCTTGCGGCTGAACTCGCCCTGCGTCGGCTTGAGATCGCGCGCCGGGATGTCCTGCTCCCGGTGCGCCACGCCGCGCGCGTTGAGGAAATTCACCATCGCGCCGCGGTGGATCGTCCTGATCTGCGGCATTTCGGAGCGGGGAACGGCGAGCGTGCCGGACTCGGGCGAGAAGGATACCCATTCGTCATCGATCGGACGCCCGAGAACGCGCCGTAGCGGCTCAAGGTCCGGGCGCGGCGCGGCCGCGGGCTGCGGTGCTGCCGGTGAAGGCTGAACGCCTGTTCCTGCGGTTCCCTGCGGTGCTGCCGGCTGCGCATGCTTTACCGGCACCCACTGCGTACCGGAGGCGTTCTTGAACTCCTTCACCGCGGCCGGGTCGATCATGGAACGGCCCGGGCCCCAAATCACTCCGCCGCCATTGGTGACAGGGATCTCGGTGCCGTCGATCAAGCGGACACGTCCGTTTTGATCGTCGAAACCGATGATGGCGTCGCCACTGATTTCCCCAACCCGGCTCAGGTCCGCACTCGCCCCGACGCGAGGGCCGAAGACGCCTTCCTTCGTGAGGCCGCCCGGCTGTGCAGGCGCTTGCGCTTGCGGCGCCGCGTAGGTTCCGGCGGCGTCGATTTCCTCCGGCGTCGGAACAACCCCGGCCTCGAACGCCGCGAACAATTCGGCCCGGCGCTCGGCGGTCGACATGATGTCGATGTCTTCGTCCGTATTCCCGGCCTTGCGCAAAACAGCGCGCACGGGAGCCGGAATGTCGATCTGCGGCGCGCCGGCCTCCGGCGCGGCCGCAGGTTCCCCGGCCGGGGTCTCGCCAAGCACGTCGGCGACGATCTTCTTGCCGTCGTCAATGTCGGCCGTCGGGATCGGAGAAGCGCGGTCTTCCGGCGTGACATACGGACTGTCGAGGCGTTCGGGATCGGGATCAAGATCGACGGCTGGCGTCTCGCCTACCGTCTCGCCCTGCGACGGGGCGGGTGTCGCCTTGCCCTGCGGCAGGGCGGCGGTCGCGCCGCCAACACCGCCGCCGATGATGGCGCCAGCAACGCCAGCCTCGACCGCATTCTTCCACCAGTTTTCATCAAGCGCCTGGCCGGTCGCTTGCGCAGCGGTTGCCTCGGCGATCACTTCCTGTACGGCCTCGGTGACGCCCTCCGTCGCCATGGCCTTGCCGCCTTCGGTCGCGATCCGCTTGACGACGTGCTCAGCGACAAGCTCGGCCGGGCCGATGCCGAAGGACCGCGCAATCCTGGAGCCGATCTTGCCGGGGAGGACCGTATCGAGGGCGGCGATTGCCGCGCCGCCGGTCAACGCATAGCCCGGCGCCACCGCATCCGGGTCTTTCTCCTTGATGGCGCCCTGCACCTCGCCTGTCCCCATGACGAAGCTCGGCGCGGCAGCTCCCAGGATGCCGCCGACGACCGCACCAGGAGGGCCCGCCATCAGGCCGCCCGCTGCGGCACCGACTGCAGCGCCGGCCAGCGGCGGGGCCATCATGGGCGCCTGCTCTGCCACCAGATCCGCGCCGTAGTCGGCTGCATCGCCGACGGAACCGACGTCAAACACTGATTTCCGCTGCGGATATTGCGCGGCTTCCTCGACGTTGCGCTCCCGGCCTGCGCGCCCCCATCCCGCGACGCTTTCGGAGCCGACAGCCTCGCCGACCGCTTCCACGCCGCCATAGAGCATGCCTTGCATGAGATCAACGCCGCGACCGAACGCCTGCCCCATCGTCGCGC
>CAYXAA010000012.1:7700-106986 GCA_964462985.1 uncultured Hyphomicrobiales bacterium
AGCATGCCTTGCATGAGATCAACGCCGCGACCGAACGCCTGCCCCATCGTCGCGCCTTCGGGCACGAGGTCGTCGAACAGGCCTGCGGATGCCGCGCCGTCTTTCTGCACCATGTCATCGAACAGACCGGTAGCGCCTGGTCCGGCGCGATCGCCCTTTGGCTCCGCGCTGGAAGCCGGTCCGGCTGGGATCAGATCGTCAAAAAGCATCAGAGTGCCGCCGGATCAATGCCCATGCTCCTGAGCCGTTCAGAGACCTTGGCCTTGTCGGCGCCGCGCTTGATTGCCTGACGGGCTTCCGAAAGAACCTGCGCATCAGTGACACCATCCGGCCGGCGGAAACCCTTGTCGCTCGGCGACTTGCTGCTCGCTTCCGCCGCCATGTCGCTCGACGTCTTCTTCCCGCCTCCTCCGCCCGAAATCATGGAGTCCACCATCTGCTCGGCCTCGGCTCGTTTGACCGAGTCCGGCCGCTGGTCGGCGGGGTCTTCCTTCATCGCCTTGTAGGCATCGATGATGAGTTTCGCGCGGCTGTCCGCGCTGGTGCGGGCCGAGCGCACCTTGTCCCACGCCTCCTTGGCGTCGGCCGCGACGCCATTGCGCACCAGCCATTCGGCCGTCTTGACCTCGGAGGGATCGGTGTTTTGGGTTGTGATCGCCTTGACCGGCTTGCCGTCAGGACCGGTCAGCGTTTCCACCTTGCTGCCCTTGCGCAGGCCAGTGGTGCCGTCTTCAAGCGTGATCATCTCGGCGTCGCGCTCGGCCAGCGCCGCGCGGTTCTTCTCGTTTTCCCCACGCTCGAACGCGCGGCTGGCCTCGTCGCGCTCCAGCAAGCGCCTGTGGCGCAGTTCCTCCAGCGCCGCCTCGCGCTTGGCCTTGGCCTGCTCGACCATGGATTTGCCGACGCCTTCGGCCGCACCGGCAGCGAGATATCCGAAAAGGCCCGGCATTACACCCTCCCTTCCTGCTGCTGTGCCGCCGCCATAAGACCGCGGCGCGGCGGCGGCGCGCTCTCGTCCATCTGATCGGAAGAGCCCTGCTCGTCCTTCTCCGCAAGACTCATGAACAGGCGCTCCAGTTCGCCGCTCTCGTCCATCTCCTGCAGCCTCTGGAGATCCTGCTGCGCCGCCTCCGGGCTGAGACTGCCGTTATGCTGCGCCATCACCCGGATTTCATCCATCACCCGGAAGAACGCCCCTTCGAGAGCGTCCATGTCATTGGTGTAATCGTGGATGCCGGCCTCCCTGGACAGCTCGGCCAGATCCTCGACGATCTCCTTGGCCGCGTGCAGGATCACGTTGCCGCTGAACTTCGTCTTGTTCTGGTCCGCCGATGTCAGCACGCGGCTGATGACCACGACGGCGGGCTGCGCCAATGCCTGGATCGGGTCATCCTGCTGCAGCGCCCGCAGGATAATCGGGAGGGTCTTCTGGTCGTAGATGACGTTGAAGGCATTGGCGACGAGCTTGTCATACATCGCCTGCTCTTCCGGGCTGGCGGGTTTCCCTGCAGCGCCATCCATGCCCGGCCCGGCGTCTACGGGCGCCGCGGTGGCGTCAGCACTGGCGGCGACGTCTTCCATAGCCATGTTCACGTTTCCTTCACGTTGCAGCGCGCGGCCTGAGCACCGATATTAACGTTACGTCACTTTTGGGGAGGCTGGAGAATGCTCCGACTTCTGGTTTATGCCGCCGCTCTTATGCTCACCGCTGGCGCCTCATGGGCTGGATGCGCGAATTACACCGATGGATCGATGTTCAGTCCGGCGCCGCGCATCCTCGTCTGCTTTGACGGTGATTGCGAGGAGACGACCCTTGACTATGTCTGCGGCAGTGCGCACGGCTCGCAGTGGGGATACGCCAACGGCTGGCGCGGCGCCTTCAGCCCCGAAGGTACGCCGCGAGATCTCACCGACGATAAGCGCGCCGTCTGGCGCCCTGACGGTTCCATCCTGCCCGAGGAAGACCACGGCAAGCTCGTCTGCTATGCGGTCGACGATGATTTCGTAGAGGGATGCGGCGATCGCAGACCCTTGGGGGAGGTCTCGACGCCGGCTTCGGCGACGGCAAGATGAGCTGGCCCCTTGGTGCACCAGTTGACGCCGCGCTACATGCGCAGGCGACGCCTTAACGCCCTGCCCGCAGATACAGTTCTGCGAACCGGCTGCTCCGATCGCGCCCAAATCTCTCTTCCGGCGTCGGGAACCCGAACCTGTTTTGAGTGCCCCTATTGACACCGGGATCGGGCTCCGGATCTGGCTCCGGCCCCGGCGTCAGTTCGACCGGCGGTCCCCGCCGAAACCCGCGCAGGTACGTGTCAGCGAAACGATTACCGCTTCCTTCGCCGGTATGCTCGGGCGGCGTGCCCGGCTCGCTGTCGCGGAACCCGGTCACGATCCTATCCCCGAGTGTGGCTCGTCCGGTCAGCGCAAGCCCCGCATTCGCGATCCCGGTTCCAAGGCCGATCGGTCCGGGCAGCATGCCCATGCCGACGTCGAGAATACCCGCTGCGATCTTGCCGGCGAGAGACGAAGGCTTGTTGGATCTTTCCTCTTCGGGCTTGCCGGCCCTCGTTCGCGCCGCCTCGTCGGTGACGGACTGGTCCAAGGGCGCGCCTGCTGCCGGCGCTGACCGGTTTGGCGTGACCTGAGCGGGCTGGTTTGGCGTGACGGCTGTTGCCGGCACCGTGGTTGCCGCAGGCACGTCCTCGTCGATCATCGGCCGCGTATCGGGCTCGTCCGGTGTGACGCGGATCGCGAACGTCGGGTTGACATCGACCGGCGATACGAGCGTGGGGGGAACCACGTTGGCAGGCGTGGGGGAAACCGGCGTGACGCCGCTGCCTTGCGGGGTTGCCCCCTGCTGCACCTGTGAAGGTTTTGCATCAGGCGTCGGCGTGGACCCTCGGCTGGTGACGGCCGCACCGTCTATGGTCGGCCTAGAACCTCCGGTGAAAGTGTCTGCGTAGGTCTGAGCGCGGTCCCTGACGGTGTCCCATCCGACCGAAGCGCTGTTCCCGTTAACGCCGTGGTGGGCACTGCGACCGGTCGAATTGGCGAGTCCCGCCCATCTGCCGGCGAGGTTGTTGCCGAACCGTGTGGCATCCACCGCGCCATTGCGGGTCGCTCGCCTGGCGGCGTCGTCGATCAGGCTGACCGCAAGGCGGTCCTGCACCGACCGGGTGAATCTCGTGGTGTCTGGATCAATCCCCAGTTTCGCCACGAACTCCCGCAGCGTTGAATTGGTGAACTGGTACGCACCGACAGCCGTCGACAGGTGCCCCCTCGCCCTCATGCCCCTCTGATAGTCCATGACTTGGGTGATCGTCATGTCTGTGAGATTGGTATGACTCGGCGTCCTCCTCCCAGCCCTGGCGCCGACCAATCCATTATAGGGGTCGTATGCGCCTGTCGCCGGATTGGCTCTCCTCTGCGCCTCTGCACTCATGATCGTGCTGAGAAGACTCTCCATCGCGGTATAGCGCGACATGCTCATGTCTTCAGCTGCCCGCGCCGACACGGCTGTGCCGAGACCGACGCGCCCACCGGTGCCGGGAGCAAACCCGGAAGCGGCAAGCGCCCCGCCGGCCGGAGAAGATGCCGATGGCCCGATGGCTGCACCAAACCCGCCGCTGCTGATCCCGCCAAAGCCAAGATCCCCGAAGCCGCTGGCGCCGCCGAAGCCGGCGCTTCTGCCCTCGCCGCTGCCGCCCTGGCCGCCCAATCCACTTCGGCCGCCGCCCATGCCGGCGCCGATGCTTCCGCTGTCGCCGCCGAACCCCTCGCCGCCCGTTCCACCGCCGCCAAAGCCGGCGCTCGCACCACCGCTGATCCCACCAAATCCGAGATCGCCGAAGCCGCTGGCACCGCCAAAGCTCGGGCCGTCGCCACCACCGCCACGACCAACGCCCGCGCTTGCGCCGCCAGAGACCGACCCGCCACCACCGAAGCCCGCACCAGCCCCGCCGCTCGATCCGGTGTCGATGCCAAACCCGCCACCACCCATGCCGGCGCCGGCCCCGCCGCTGGAGTCTCCAAAGCCTCCATCGCTGATCCCACCAAAGCCGAGATCCCCGAAGCCGCTCGCGCCACCAACGCTCGGGCCGTCGCTATCGTGACTATTTGCGGGCATGGCGCGCCCGCAGCTCGCCCGGCGCCACGCCGGCCAACAGCGCCTCGACCTCCCGCGCAAGCTCCTCGTCGGACATCTCGCTGATAGACCGGTGGTCGACAAGAGACTGCAGCGGACCACCATCCCTGCCGGTGATCTCATGCCGCGTCTTTGGCGCCTGGAGTCGCGCCGCCTTGTCGAGCGCGTTCACCGCGGAATTTACCCTCTGCGGTTCGATGTCCAGGTCTTCGAGAACGCGGTTGGCGAGCGCGCGCATCTGCGAAGCGTAAGTTTCAAGGCGCTCGTCGCGGGCAAACGCCAGGGAGGCGCGGAAAGAGGGGTTCGTGATCGCCCAGCTGTACACGGTCGCGCTCGACGGCATGTCCGCATCGGAGGTGACCGAGTCCACTGAACGGCCACCGGCGATACGACAGCAGAATTCCAGCACCAGCTCGTCGGAGTAGATCGTCGGACGCCCGGTCTTCTTCGGCTCGATCGACATCAGTGCGCCCCTCCTTGGGAGGCGCGGCGCTCCAGGCGGAGATCGGCGAGAAGGCGGCGCAGGGTGTTGGTGCTGGTGTTGAACGCCTGAATGTCGAAATCGCCGGTCGAGGCGAAGCCCGCTTCCGCATCCTCGCACCAGACCTGAATCGCCACCGCCCGCCGGACGATCGATTCCTGGGCGGTGGAGACGTTGCCGCCAAGGTCTGCAGTGTACCCGGCGATCAGGGCCTTGAACCGGTGAAAGGCCGCCGTGCGGCCGTCGAGATCGTCAAGCGTGCGCAGGCGGATCTTGCCCTGTCGGGTGCGCGTCGGGGCGGTGTCACTCCCCGGTCGTTCCTCAATCGCTTCGGATGCCATTTCGTGGGTTCCTCGCGCGCTGATATTCGTCCGTTATTCGACCTATAACACAATGAAGAATATAAAGCACTGATTTTGCTTATTCATGACCATTCGCTTGCATCCGTGTTCCCGCCTTTCTAAGGCGAAGAGACGAAAGCTGCGTCAAATCGAACGGGGCGGAAAAAGTCGGACAATTTGTCCGGGTTGGCTTCGGCCGCCGGTTCGGCCGCCGGGGAGATTAGTGGCATCCGCGGGAGAGAAGGGGCGAGATTGACCGGCGGGTGCAAGCCCTCAGACCGGGCGCCGATCGCCCGGCACAGTCCCACGCGCGTAATTCTCCAGAAACGCCCCATAGGAGACGCCAATCCGCGTTGCCTGCTCTGCCTCGCACTGTGATCTCGACAAAGCCCAGGGCTGCGAGGGAGCAGAGAGCAGGACCGATCGACTTTCGCCGGCAATGACGCAATCGGCGAGGTCTGGCCTGCAACGTTGCTGTTCGCCAGCGAGATAGATCGAGTGCTCGGAGACACGAGACGGGCGACGGCCCCATGGCGCTGCGGTGGCTACCCCGGCCGGCCTCGAACCTGCATCCTTGAACGCAATGCGAACCGCTCTTCCGCTTGAGCTACGGGGTTGCTGCACGTGACACCATCGGCGCCTCTGTGGTGGCTCCCTTCGGCATGGCAGATCTACAGACTGTCCCACTGGTGGGACAACCTTTTGCCGGTTTGTAACTGTACCTGAGATGGGACAGTACAGGTGGCGCAAAAATTGCGCTCGGTAACTGTACCTGAGACGGGACACTCTCTTACTGTACCTGAAATGGGACAACCTTTGCAGTTGCAAGGCCAATTTTATGCGGCTGCGGGTTGCCATTTCAGGAAGTCCTTCGTTGCTGCCAGCGCCCCTCCGGCCGGCTCATGCGTCAACGCATACCGTTGGGCGCGGCGTTGCCTGCGGCCGTCCCGCCACTCGAAGCCGGCTTCCTGCGTGATGCGGAGGAAGCCCTTCTCCACAAGCTCCGCGATCGCCCGCGCTGCGGTGCTCTTTCCGATATTCAGAAGCTCGGCTATTTCGCGAACGGACAGGATGATGTCGCCGTTGTTGGTGCCCGGCCCCTTCCAGCGCCGAGCAACTTCAATCCAGATGCACCGCGCGGTCGGGGTGAGCGATTTCCAGGCGAGTGTCCGCATGATCCACTCGGGCAACGCCACAAACTTGCCCTGGATCATCTTCCCTCTGCGGAGGCGCTTAATTTTGCTCTTGCTCAATGCAGCCTCCCGCCCTGCGGGCTTCTCTCGCAAGCCGGCGTCGTTCGCGGCGAGGCGCGGTGACGGGCTCGATCCAGTACGTGAACTCTGCATCGACGTCGGTCGGATCGCCGTCGCACTTGACGACAACCAGTCCCGCACGGATCAATTCCAGCGTGCCGTCGATCTCCTGCTCCTCAGTCAGACCGAGAACAGAACCGAGGGCCGCGCGTTTGGCGCGGACGCACTCCGTGACGATAAGGCGAAGCAGTCGCTTGTCGTGCTTCACGATTGCACCTCTCTAGTCGGGACACCCCAGTCCGCCAGAGCCTCGCGCACGTCATCGACGCCGCGGACGGTGGCATGTGGAACCCCCGCTGCCAGCGCCCACTCGCGCCAGGCACGTTGCTCCGGCCGGAGGTAGGAGCCGCGTCGCTTGACTTCGAAAAGCGCGTGAAAGCCGCCGACGAGCACCAGGTCGGGAAATCCTCGCCGCATGCCACGGGCTTTCTCGCGGCCGCCGGCGGATCGGCTGCGTGGGTTGTTTGCTACCGCTACGGCCCGGATCGACGACGGCAGGACGAGGTCGAGGAACTCGACAATCGCCTTCTGGATGGCGTGTTCGGTGGTCATCGGGCACGCCCCCCCGAATTCCGCCGAATTTCCCCGACCAGCGCGAGCGTCTCGCAGACCTCGGCGGGTGTCAGCCCGAAGCGAGCCCGAAGCTCGCGGACGGCCGGCGTTGATCGCTTGGTCGAGGAGGCGATCCACCAGCGCGCGGCTTCCTCGATCGTCGCGGATGAGACATGGCAACACACGGTCATCGGACGGCCTTCGATGTCAGACGCCGGTGCTCGGCCTTGTGACAGCGCCGGCAGAGCCACTCGACCAGCATCGGCCGGGTATAATCCGCGTGATGCGCTTCGGCCTTTGGCTCGCCGCAGACGGAGCATGGTTGAGGCTCGACGAGGCCGCGGCGGATCGCAGACTTGAGCGCGACGTGTGCCCACACCGCGTGCGGGTTTCGGTCGCGCCACTTCTTCTGACGGACGTTCTTGATCGTCTTAGTCATGACCGCCCTCCGATGCCGGAGAACTCGACGACGAGCCGGGCCATGTGGGGGAGCAGGCCGTAGCGCCGGGCGACGAGCGCGGCGGCGAGGGCTTGTGACGACGTGAGGATTTGGCTATTTTGGAAATCGTTCAGTTGCCAAGCAGAACACATTTCCCGAGCCGCCGGTGTCGCCAGCACCGGCGGTTTCACGTTGTAGGCCATGACGGATCAAGCGGCCTCCCTGCCGGGAAGCGACTGGGCGTAGCGCCTCAGGTCTTCGACGAGAATAAGCGTGCGCCGTCCGCTCTTGCGCGGCGTGATCACACCTTCATCGAACAGTTTGTAGAGGGAAGTCCGGCCGATGCCGATGAGCTTTGCGGCCTCGGGGATGCTGACTGCGATTTGTTCCATGGTGGGGGTCTCCGCATTTTGCACACCGATACTCATGTCGGTGCATGCGGATACTCGACGGTTCACGTTCCAATGTCGGCCGATTAGGCCAGAAAGGCCAGCTAGCCTATTCTTGGCCTTTCTGGTCTAAGAGAGGTCTTAGCTTCATCCGAATTGTCGACTCCCCCGGACACTTGCCCCAGGCACGCAAGCACCAGTCGGCCATGTGGTGCTCCAAGGCCGCCTGATTCCAATTTGGATCGATCGCAGGATTGATAGCACCTTCCTCGGCGAGTTTGCGCTGAGCCTCCACGCTGAAGGACTGCCAATCGTACTGGGCTCTACGGCCTTTCGGACGGCTCGCCTCCTCAGCCCCGAACTTGTCATCTAGCCACTCTTCAAAGGCAGACTCGCTCACCGTAGGCGTAAGACCCAGTGCTGTAGGCCATATCTCATCCTCTCGAATGGGGCCGCCCACAAATAGACCGATGGAACTTTCGTCAGACCACCCATCCCGATCGAGTTCAGCGATACCATCGCCTGCACCGCACGGCCGATACACGACCGCCGTCAGTTCTCGATCGAGAAAGGCCCGCATCAGTTCTTGACAGGCTTGGGCGTCGCGAGAGTTGATCTTTTGAACCTGTTCGGCGTGTTGCTCCGCCGTCTCAGACGGTGGCAGATCGAACGGCCAAACGTAGCGTTCGCCGAACCGGCGTTCATAGTATCGATAGAACACCGTCTTCAGGGTAATGTTTCCGGGCAGAAGTTCCGCAGCCAATCGCGCACCTCACGATCGCACCCCCTGGACCGCAGGGAAACCGGTGGTGCGCGCCGGCTTGTCGGATGGCCGTCCTATCCCTGCGGAGCTGGTGTGCGCTAATCACCCAAGCCGCACCACTTTCGCCGCTCCCTCCTGAGGTACCAGCGGCACAACAGCGCGCGCCGCCAACTCCTCCAGCCCGTCCGCGATCCAGCGACCGTAATGGCGCTCGATCATCGGCGTTGACGTGTCGTGCAATGCGGCAACAAGGCGGATCGGAAGGTTTGCCCGGATGCCTCGCACGATGGACGAATGCCGCAAGGCATAGGGGATCACCTCGAGCATTTCGGCGCGTTCGCGGATTGCGCTCCACGGCCGCACCAGCTCGCTCGGGCTCTGCCAAGGACCGCGGCCTGCCTTTTCCCATTTCCCGACTTCGCCCGCCGCTTGCTTATGGCGCCAGCGTTCCAACAGCGGCGCGTCCTTCGCGCGGCCGGTTGCTGCCGGCTGCAGTGCATCGAGCACGTCCTTGCCGACCGGAACCGGAATGCTGCCGCTCTTGCCACCTCTGCCCTTTCGGGAGACGGGCACCATCAGGCGCCCTTGCGCCCGCTGCACGTCACCGACCTTCATGCGAACAATCTGACTGAAGCGGGCGCCCGTGGCCGCCAGAACGACGACAAGGCGACAGAGGTCACCATCCCATTCCTGTTCGGCGTCGATCTCCTGCGCCGCCTGGATCAGACGACCGACCTGCGCATCGGAGAGGATCTGATTGTCGCGGGCGAGCGGCGCTGCCTCGTCCTCGTCGTGCCCGTTCCCGGCCTTGAGGCCGTGCTTGATGACGGCCGGCACTGTCGGGTCCAGCCGGTCCCTGTGCGCCGCATAGGCGGTGTTGAGCGCCGCTTTCAGATCGTTGATGAGGCGCTGCTTGGTCGTGGCCTTCATCGTCTCCGGCAAGCCTGCGCGCCACGCTAGGAGATCCGACTCCTTGAGGATGCGCATAGCCACGTCGGCCAACGGAGCCGCAGAAATGGCATCCTGCCTGCCGCGCTTGTCCTGGCCGAGCACATAGCGCCTCAGCCGTTGGCCGGCATCGGAGCGCACAGGGCGGCCCTTACGGCGGCTATCGCGCGCGTCGCGTTCTGCGATGTAGGCTTCGACGGCAAGACGCACGGTAAGCGGCGGCCCCTCGGCCGCGGCCTTCGCCTCCGCACGGGCCTGCTCGACGCGTTGGCGCGCCGCCCGGACGGCGGCATTGAAGTCGAGCGTGCCTTCCTTGATCTCATCGTCGGCAGTGCCGAGAGGCGCTTGCAGATAGTTCGCGCCCGGTCCCCGATTGCGCCAGCGGACCAGCCAAACGCCGCCCCGCTTGCCCTTGCGATATCCGAGATGCACCTCGGGGTCGATGCCCTTGAAATGCAATCCGGCAGGCAGCTTCGACCGCGCGTTCCGCGTGGTGATCGCCGCCTCGTTCAGGGTCTTCGACATGGCGCCGCCTTTCGTCCGACGGGGAATTCGACGCGTTGAGCGTCCGAGTACGTCGAATATACGTCGAATAAATCTCTCTGTACAGCAGCGAACGAAGGCGAATGAGATAACTGATATCACTATCTTTTCTCGAACAATCGCGGGCGAATGGCGCCAGAAAAATAAGCCCTTTCACGGCGGAAACACGGGTTCGAGTCCCGTTGGGCGTGCCACTTCCAGCCGGCGTCAACCGGCGCTTTCCCTTCGTTCAGATTTGGCCGGAAATGGCCCGGAGACGACTTCGTGCGGCGCTCCTGCCCGCTCGTTCGTCGCCATGCTGCCGGCCGCTGGCCTCAGTGCTTCCGGGACATTCCAGGAGACGGCCGCATTGGCCGGTGACGGCGGGGTTCCACCGCAAGCTGAGGCGAATCGCCTGCGACGTGCATTGCGAATGCGCGGAGGCCCTTAGTCCACCTTCCCTGCAAGCTCTGCCTGCAGGTCTGCCACCATGCCTTGGATGAACGGCGCGATCGCCGGCGAGCGTTCGCGGCGGAGCCGCTCGGCGCGCAGGATCGCGCGGGCGCCCTCGAAGGCGCGGGCGAGGTCGTCGTTGACGATGACATAGTCGTACTTGTCCCAGTGCCGCATCTCGCCGACGGCAGTCTGCAGGCGGCGCAGGATGACGTCATCCGTGTCCTCGGCGCGCCGGTGCAGGCGCGATTTCATCTCGGCGATCGATGGCGGCAGGATGAAGATCGAGACCACATCGGGGCGGACCTTGTCGTAGAGCTGGAACGTGCCCTGGATGTCGATGTCGAACAGCACGTCCTTGCCGTTCGCGAGCGCCTGCTCGACCGGCTCGCGCGGTGTGCCGTAGAAGTTCCCGTGCACTTCCGCCCACTCGAGCAGTTCGTCGCGCTCGCGCATCTGATCGAACCGCGCCGGCGAGATGAAGTGATAGTGCACGCCGTCGATCTCGCTCGTCCGCCGCGGCCGTGTCGTGACCGAGATCGACAGCGTGATGTCGGTTTCCTGATCGAGCAGTTGCCTGGCGATCGTCGACTTTCCGGCGCCCGACGGCGACGACAGCACCAGCATCAGCCCGCGGCGGCTGGCCTGCGCATCCTCGGCCGTTACGATCGTCCCCCCTGGCATGTTGGCCATGACCTACTCCACGTTCTGGATCTGCTCGCGCATCTGATCGATTCGCGCCTTGAGCTCGAGGCCGATCGCAGTCTGGCCGTGGTCGTTGGACTTCGAGCACAGCGTGTTGGCCTCGCGATTGAACTCCTGCGCCAGGAAGTCCAGGCGGCGGCCGACGGCGTTGCCATCCTTCAGCAGCTCACGCGCCGCCGCGATGTGGGCGGTCAGGCGGTCAAGCTCCTCGCGAATGTCGACCTTGGTGGCAAGGAGCGCCGCCTCCTGATGCAGGCGCACGGCATCGAGCTGACTGCTGGTCTCCAGCAGCGCCTCGACCTGCGTCCTGAGCCTGGCCGCGATCGCCTCAGGCCTGCGGCTTGGCAGGTCCTCGGCGGCGCGGACGAGTTCGGCGATCCTGTCGAGATGCTCGGTCAGAACCCGCTCCAGCGCTGCTCCTTCGCGCCGGCGCATGGCGACCAGCGCGGTGCAGGCCTGCTCGAAGGTCCGCTTCAGGGCTTCAAGCAGCGCGGCCCGCTCGGCCTCATCCTCCTCCGGCTCGCGCAGCTCCAGCACGCCCTTGTGGGCAAGAATGCCGTCCAGCGAGGGCGGTGCGGCATTGGGAATCCGACGCTGCAGAAGCTGGATGGCCTCCAACACGGCCTCCAGCGCGGCCTCGTTGATCTGCAGGACCGCCCCGCCCTGCTCGCGCTGGCTGCTCAGACCAACCGTGACGTTGCCGCGCTTGAGCAGGCGGGACGCCGTCTCGCGTATGCTCGGCTCGATCTCTTCAAAGCCTGCAGGCAGGCGCAGCCGAAGATCCAGCCCCTTGCCGTTCACCGAGCGCAGTTCCCAGGTCCAGCGCACCGCTCCCTGCGCACCATCGACCCTGGCGAAACCGGTCATGCTCGTCAAAGCCATCATCGCGTTCCTTCCGGAGCGGCCTGCCGGTTCGGCGGCCTTGTGGCTGGCAAGAAGCACGCTTTGCGATCGGCTCCAAGCCGGGAGCGGTGCCGCATCCGGCGGAACGCACGCGGTCCTTTCAGACCTCGCCGCCCGATGGCCCTGACGCGCCGCGGTCCCGGCTCTACTGCCCGGGAGCGGGCTTTGCGCCGGGGACCTCCGGCTCCGTTCCGGGCTCCGCCGGCGCGCCCGCCGGATTCGCGCCGGGTTCGGCCGCATCCTCCGCCTGCTTCCGGCGCATCTCGCGCTCGACCTCGCGCCATCTTGCGACGTTGCGCTGATGCTGCTCCAGCGTCTCGGCGAAGACGTGCCCACCAGTTCCGTCGGCAACGAAATAAAGATCGTTGGTGCGCGAGGGACTGGCGACGGCCTCCATGGCCGCACGACCCGGATTACCGATCGGCCCGGGCGGCAGCCCGTCGATCTGGTAGGTGTTGTAGGGGTTTTGCGCCTCGAGCTGGGATCGGGTGATCGCCGAGCGGTCCTGCTTCCAGGCGGTGCCGCCGAATAGACCATAAAGGATCGTCGGGTCCGACTGCAGGCGCATGCCGCGCTCCAGCCGGTTGGCGAAGACGCCGGCAACGCGTGGGCGCTCGTCGGCACGGCCGGTCTCCTTCTCGACGATCGAGGCCAGGATCACCAGCTCTTCCGGCGTGCTGACGGGAATGTTTTCCGCCCGGCGCTCCCAGATCTCCTCCAGGAGCTTGGCCTGCGCCGCCATCATCTGGTCGATGATCTGCTGACGGGTGGTGCCGCGGGTGAAGCGATAGGTATCGGGCAGCAACGAGCCTTCCGGCGGGATCTGAGATATCGAGCCGATCAGCACCGGGTCGTTGTTGAGACGCTCGACCACCTGGGCGCTGGTCCAGCCTTCGGGAATAGAGACGGTGTGATAGACCGCCTTGCCCTCGACGAGATCGTCCATGACCTCGCGCATCGAGATTCCAGGCGCGAAGGCGTATTCACCGGCCTTGAGCTTCGGCGCATTCTTGTAGATGCGCACACCGGCCTCGAACACCCAGTCCTGGGAAATGACCCCGTTGGCCTCGAGCACCGATGCGATGCCGGACAGCCCCGAGCCGGAGGGGATGATCACGTTCTTCGTCTCGGCCAGCGGGCCGGGACTATCGAACTGGAGCTTGCCCCAGTACAGCAGGCCTCCGGCCGCGATCACGGCGAGAACGGCGACCGTCAGGAAGAAGTTGATGGCGACGACGAGCGGATGCCGGGCATGACGGGAGCGCGCCGGCGGCTCCGGTGCCTGGTCGGGCTGGATCGCCTCGCGCGGGCTCTTCGGGTTGATCCGAGCCCCCGACGCGACACCCTCCTGCGGGCGTTCTTCGTGCTGATTTTCGGTTTCGGTCATCTACGCGATCCGGTCAATTTGAACGAATTTGCCGCAATCCGATGTGGATCACGACTATGGCCGAACCACGGACACGTCTGGCCCGCTGGTTAAACCGCAACCTTGCGGAACACGAGCGAGGCGTTGGTTCCGCCGAAACCGAACGAATTGGAGAGCGCCACGTTGATCTCCATTGCCTTCGGCTTGTTCGGCACGAGATCGATCTCCGTGTCGACCGACGGATTTTCGAGATTGATGGTCGGCGGCGCCATGCCGTCGCGCATCGCTAGCAGGGAGAAGATCGCCTCGACCGCGCCGGCAGCGCCCAGCAGATGCCCGGTCGACGACTTGGTCGAGGACATGGTGAGGCCAGAGGCGGCATTGCCCGCAAGGCGCTGGACGGCACCGAGTTCGATCTCGTCACCAAGCGGGGTCGAGGTGCCGTGGGCGTTGATGTAGTCGATGTCGGAGGGAATCACCCCGGCCCGCTTCAACGCGGCTTCCATGCACCGGTAGGCGCCATCGCCTTCCGCGGACGGCGCGGTGATGTGGTAGGCATCGCCCGACAGGCCGTAGCCAACGATCTCGCCGTAGATCCTGGCACCGCGGGCCTTGGCGTGCTCGTATTCCTCCAGAACCACGATGCCGGCGCCCTCGCCCATCACGAAACCGTCGCGGTCGCGATCATAGGGGCGCGAAGCTCTTTCCGGCGCATCATTGAAACCGGTGGAAAGTGCGCGGCAGGCGGCGAAACCGGCGACAGCAAGCCGGCAGATCGGCGATTCCGTGCCGCCGGCGATCATCACGTCGGCATCGCCGAGCGCAATCAGCCGCGATGCATCGCCTATCGCATGCGCGCCCGTCGAGCAGGCGGTAACGACCGCGTGGTTGGGACCCTTGAGACCGTGCCGGATCGAGACATAGCCGCCGGCCAGATTGATCAGCCGGCCGGGAATGAAGAACGGGCTGATACGCCGCGGCCCTTTTTCCCGCAATGTAATGGCGGCGGTCTCGATGCCCTGAAGGCCACCGATGCCCGACCCGATCAGAACCCCTGAGCGGGCCTGATCCTCGTAGCTCTTGGGATGCCAGTCGGCGTCGTTCAGCGCCTGGTCGGCCGCTGCCATCGCAAAGACGATGAAGTCGTCGACCTTGCGCTGTTCCTTCGGATCCATCCAATCATCGGGATTGAACGTTCCGTCGGAGCCATCGCCGCGCGGAATCTGGCAGGCGATCTGACAGGCGAGATCATCGACCTCGAAATCGGTGATGCGACGCGCCCCGCTTTGGCCCTCAAGGATCCTGCTCCAGGTGACCTCGGCACCGCAGCCGAGCGGCGACACCATTCCAACACCAGTTACGACAACCCGCCTCATCACCATCCCGCATCAGGACGAGGCGGACCGAGCCGTCGGTTCGCCTGCGTCATTAAATTTTCAGCCGGCGTTCTTCTCGAGGAAGCTGACGGCATCGCCAACCGTCAAGATCGTCTCGGCCGCGTCATCCGGGATCTCGACGCCGAACTCCTCTTCGAACGCCATGACCAGTTCGACCGTGTCCAGGCTGTCTGCGCCGAGATCGTCGATGAAACTGGCATTCGCGGTGACCTTATCGGCGTCGACACCGAGGTGCTCGACCACGATCTTCTTCACCCGATCAGCGATATCGCTCATATTTAACTTCCCCGATAGTTCTTCACGGCATTCATTGATCCAGCCATCCGAGCCTGCCCCGATCTTGATCATAGGCACTCGTAGAGCCGGCACCAGAGCAAAGCGCCTTCTTTGTTTTGAAAAACCACCCGCTTCCGAGTGTAAATCAACCGTGAATGCGTCAACTGGCCGGCGGCTAGGTAACACACTTTCCAGGCCTTGACCAGCCGCCGCGACACCTGCCGCCGGAGCCCATGAGAGCCCGATGCCAAGACCTATTTTCGGTAATTAAATCATGGCCATACCGCCATTGACATGCAAGGTCTGGCCCGTGACATAGGCGGCCTCGTCGCTGGCAAGATAAACGGCGGCGGCGGCGATTTCGTTCGCCGTACCGAGACGACCGGCCGGAACGGATTCCAGAATCGTCTCGCGCTGCTTGTCGTTGAGCGCGTCGGTCATCGCGGTTTCGATGAATCCGGGCGCGATCGCATTCGCCGTGATGTTGCGGCTCGCGACCTCGCGGGCGATCGCCTTGGTCATGCCGATCATGCCGGCCTTGGCCGCCGCGTAATTGGCCTGACCCGGATTACCGGTGACGCCGACGACCGAGGTGATGCCGATGATGCGGCCGAATCGGCGCTTCATCATGCCCTTAACCGCAGCGCGCGCCAGGCGGAAGCCCGCGGTGAGATTGACCTCGATCACCTGGTCCCACTCGTCGTCCTTCATACGCATGAAGATATTGTCACGGGTGATGCCGGCGTTGTTGACCAGGATATCGAGTGAGCCCATCGCGTCCTCGGCGGCCGGCACCAGACCGTCAACGGCGGCCCGGTCACCGAGATCGGCGGGCAGGACGTGGACGCGTTCGGAGAGATCGGTGGCCAGAACCTCAATGCGCTCCACCCGGGTTCCGGAAAGCGCGACCGTGGCGCCGCGTGCATGCAAGGCCCGGGCGATCGCTTCACCTATTCCGCCGGTGGCGCCGGTCACCAGCGCGGTCTTCCCAGTCAGGTCGAACATTTCCTCCCCCTTCCGGATGATGGCGCCGAGCCAGCGACGGCGAGGCGTGCGGTGGAATCAGCGCGGACGGCTAAAAGCCGTCCGCAGGAATCAGCTACGACGGCGGCTGCTCGGTCAAGACCGCCCCAGCCGCTCGAGGAGAGCCTCGATGTCCGCCGGACCGCCGACGGCCAGCGTTTCGGCATCCTTGGCTATACGCTTGATCATGCCGGAGAGCACCTTGCCGGCGCCAATCTCGCAAAATCTGGTCACCCCGGCCTGAAACAGCCAGCTCACCGACTCGCTCCAGCGCACGGTGCCCGTGACCTGCTCGACCAGGCGGCGGCGGATTTCGTCCGGTTCGCTGATCGGCGCCGCCAGAACGTTTGCGACCAGCGGCACGGCAGGCGCCCTGATCTCCACCTCCGCGAGGGCTGCCGCCATGGCGTCCGCCGCCGGAGCCATCAGCGCACAATGGAACGGCGCGCTCACCGGCAGCAGCACGCAGCGCCGCGCACCCCTGGCCTTGGCGATCTCGATTGCGCGGGCGACCGCAGTCGCGTGACCGGAAATCACGACCTGGCCCGGTGCGTTGTCGTTGGCCGCCTGGCACACTTCGCCCTCGGCCGCCTCCTTTGCGACGGCGTCGGCGGCGGCAAAATCGAGGCCGAGCAACGCCGCCATCGCACCCTGGCCAACGGGCACCGCCTGCTGCATCGCCTTGCCGCGGATCCGGAGCAGCCGTGCTGCATCGGCAACGCTGAGGCTGCCGGCGGCCGCCAGGGCGGAATATTCGCCGAGCGAGTGGCCGGCGACATAGGCAACCGACGCCTTGAGGTCGACACCCCGGGCCTGCAGCACCCGCATCGCGGCAAGGCTGACGGCCATCAGCGCCGGCTGGGCGTTCGCCGTCAATGTCAGCGTATCCTCGGGTCCGTCCCACATGATGGTCGAGAGCTTCTCGCCGAGCGCGTCATCGACCTCGTCGAATACGGCGCGCGCCTCTGCGAAGGCGTCCGCAAGATCCCGGCCCATGCCGACGGTCTGGCTGCCCTGCCCCGGGAAGACGAATGCCGTACTCATGATGAAATACTCCCTCGTCCGGGTGGCCGCACTGCCGCCGCCCGTGTTGGTTGTCGGCGGAATGACACGGCCAAAGCCCTTGATGTCAAGGCCTTGACGCGCAATCCATGATGTTTTCCCGCGCTCGGCCTACCGACGCGCTTGAGTTTTACCCGTGATCCTGTATAAGCCGCGCTTCGTTCGGACTTCCGGCCGGGGGCTGAACGGAAGGCCGTCCCCAGGGACGGCAGGATCGCCAGCACGCATCCGCCTTCCGGTGTCTCCGCTCTCGAAGTTGCTTCGTTACGCCTTTCCCGAAGGCTCGAAGAGGCTTAGCGCCGAGGTCCGTGTGTTTAACGTCGAGAAGGGCACAATCACATGCCTCTTTATGAGCACGTGTTCCTTGCGCGCCAGGATGTCTCGCCGCAGCAGGTCGAGCAGCTGGTCGAGCATTTCAAGGGTGTTGTCACCGAAAACGGTGGCAGCGTCGGCAAGGTGGAGAACTGGGGCCTGCGCTCCCTCGCCTACCGGATCAACAAGAACCGCAAGGCACACTACACGCTGATGAACATCACCGCCGAGCCGGCGGCGATTGCCGAAATGGAGCGGCAGATGCGCCTCAACGAGGACATCCTGCGCTTCATGACGCTGCGCGTTGACGCGCATGACGAGGATCCGTCCGCGATGATGCAGAAGCGCGACCGCGACGACCGGCGCCGTCGCGACGACCGCCCGGGCGGCGGCCGCGATCGCGGTCCGCGCCGTGACTCCGACGGAGGGATGAACTGATGGTCGATATCGCTCAAATGCCGACCCGCCGACCCTTCTTCCGTCGGCGCAAGACTTGTCCGTTCTCCGGCGCCGGCGCGCCGGCGATTGACTACAAGGACATTCGCCTGCTGCAGCGCTACATCTCGGAGCGCGGCAAGATCGTGCCGAGCCGCATCACGGCGGTTTCGGCCAAGAAGCAGCGCGAACTGGCCCGCGCCATCAAGCGCGCGCGGTTTCTCGGCCTGCTGCCCTTCGTCATCAAGTAGGGCTGAAATCGACGGGCCTTGCCGCCCGTCGGTGCCCGGCGATATCCGGGCATCCCGGTTGAGGCCGGCGGGAACGCGACCGGCCTCTAACCGCAGCTGACGCCATCGGGTGTGGGCCGCGGGACAGACGGAACTGGAGACTCTCATGGAAATCATTCTTCTGGAGCGCGTCGCCAAGCTCGGCCAGATGGGCGAGGTGGTGCGGGTGCGCGACGGCTTCGCGCGCAACTATCTGCTTCCGCAGGGCAAGGCGCTCCGAGCGACCAAGGCCAACCTGAAGCGCTTCGAGACCGAGCGCGCGCAGCTCGAGGCCCGCAACCTGGAGCGCAAGAGCGAAGCCGAGACCGTCGCCGCCAAGCTCGACGGCGAGTCGTTCGTCGTGATCCGCTCCGCCGGCGAGACCGGCCAGCTCTACGGTTCCGTGTCGACCCGCGATATCGCGGAAGTCCTGACCGAGAACGGCTTCTCGATCACCCGCAACCAGGTCCGTCTCGAACGACCGATCAAGACGATCGGCCTCAATCCAGTCGTGATCGTCCTGCATCCCGAGGTCGAGGTAAACGTCACCATGAACGTCGCCCGCTCCCCGGACGAGGCGGAACGCCAGGCCCGCGGAGAGGATCTGACCGCCCGCGATCTCGACCGATTCGAGTTCGAGACCGAGGACGAAGACGAAGAGACGGAAGCCGGCGAAGAGGTGGAGACGGAGGCCGAGGCCGAGGACGATGCGGCCGAGAAGGCCTGACCCTTTTCTCCCGAAAATCATCGACGGATTGGACGGCGCCCCCTTTTGGGCGCCGTTTTCGTTTTCCGTTCAGCCGCTTCTGTCCGGGTCACACCCCTTGATGAATTCGCCGTCACCTCGATATGCTTCGGCCCAGCCATGCCGATCCGGGGTTGAAAATCGATTCGCGGCGGCCACAGCCGATCCGTAGTTCTCTTGCCCCGATAAGGTGTTGCCCTAATTCTGATCCGCGCCGGCATTGCCCGGTGCCGGATTGTCATTGAGGACAACCGTCGGACCAGGAGACTGCGATGAACCGACTGCTCCAGGCGTTCCTGACCCGGATCTTCCACCAGGGCAATTTGACGGTGATCGATTCAGGTGGAGCCGAGCAGCGTTTCGGCGACGGCTCGGGACCAGCCCTTACGGTGCGTTTTGCCGACGCCAAGACGGAGCAGGCGGTGATCCTCGATCCCGAACTCGAGCTCGGCGAAGCCTTCATGGACGGCCGGTTCGAGCTTCTGGACGGATCGATCTACGACTTCCTCGAGGTCGTCCTGCAGAACATGCTCCGCGAGGAGGCAACCCCCGGGCCCTGGGCGGTGTTCCTCAGCCGGCTGCGGTTCGGGCTGCGGCGGCTGCGCCAACGCAATTCCCGCGACCGCGCCCGCCGCAACGTTGCGCATCACTACGACCTCAACGGCACGCTTTACCGGCTCTTTCTCGACCCGGACCTGCAGTACTCCTGCGCCTATTTTCCGACTCCGGAGACGAGCCTTGCCGAGGCACAGCTCGCCAAGAAGCGCCATCTGGCAGCAAAGCTTCTGGTCGATCCGGGCATGCGCGTGCTCGACATCGGGTCCGGCTGGGGCGGGCTCGGGCTCTATCTTGCCGAGTTGTGCGACGCCGACGTGACCGGCGTCACCTTGTCAACCGAGCAGCACGGCGTGTCGAACGAACGCGCCCGATCGCGCGGGCTCGAGGACCGGGTCCAGTTTCACCTGAAGGACTACCGCGATCTCGTCGACCGCTTCGACCGGATCGTCTCCGTGGGCATGTTCGAACACGTCGGCGTTGGTCATTTCGACGAGTTCTTCAAGACCTGCCGCCGACTGCTCGACGACAACGGCGTCGCCGTGCTGCACTTCATCGGCCGCAGCGACACGCCGGGAAGCACCAATCCCTGGATCGACAAGTACATCTTCCCGGGCGGTTACATCCCGTCGCTGTCGGAGGTGATGCCGGCGATTGAACGCAACGGGCTGGTCGTGACCGACATCGAGGTTCTGCGCCTGCATTATGCCGAGACCTTGCGCGCCTGGCGACACAACTTCCTCGCCCGGCGCGATGAGGCTCTGAAGCTCTACGACGAACGCTTCTGCCGGATGTGGGAGTTCTATCTCGCCGCCTCGGAGACCGCGTTCCGCTATCAGGGCATGGTGGTCTTCCAGATCCAGTTTGCACGGCGCCAGGAAGCGGTGCCCCTGACCCGGGACTATATCGGCGAGCAAGAGAGAAGCTTAGCGGAGCGCGAATCGAGCCGCATAGGCTATCGCATGGCCGGCGAATAATCCTGGCGCCCGGGAGCCCTCGCCCACCGGCGATACTCCCTGCGGGCGTTGCTTAGCCGGCTATTCGTGTTGCGCCTTCCGTCCTGTTTTGACCCGGCTTTGGCAAAAGCGCCACAGGTCAATAGAATCGGCGGAATTTCCCCGTTCTTTTTGTGCCACGCCGTTCCAGTCGACGACGCGCATTCACCGCTTTCCCTGCCGCCTCCTGCGGGGTACGAGAGGAGGCATGGCGCAGGAATCGATCATGAAAGGCAGCTTGCAACCGATCGCGGCGGCGAACGAGCCGGTGCGGATTGCGCCGCATAATGCCGAAGCGGAGCGTCAGCTCCTCGGTGCGATCCTCATCAACAACGAGACCTACTACCGCGTCTCCGATTTTTTGGAGCCGGTGCACTTCTTCGTCGAGCCGCACCGCGAGATCTACGAAAAGACGGGGCAACTGATCCGGGCCGGCAAGATCGCCTCCCCGATCACGCTGAAGACCTTCTTCCCGCCCGAGCACCGCATCGCCGATCTCACCGCCGCGCAATACCTGCTCCGGCTCGCTGCCGACGCCGCCTCAATCATCAACGCCGAGGATTACGGCCGCGCGATCTATGACCTTGCCATCCGCCGCAACCTGATCCGAATCGGCGAGGACATGGTCAACATCGCCTATGACGCGCCGATCGATATGCCACCGCTGCAGCAGATCGACGACGCGGAGCGCCGGCTGTTCGAACTCGCCGAGAGGGGCCGCAGCGAAGCCGGCTTCATCTCGTTCGGCGACGCCCTGGTCCAGACCATCGAAATGGCCCACGCCGCCTACCAGCGCGAGGGACGGCTGTCCGGCATTTCCACGGGCCTGCGCGACCTTGACGACCTGATGGGCGGTCTGCAGCCGTCCGACCTGATCGTGCTGGCCGGGCGGCCGGCCATGGGCAAGACGTCGCTGGCCACCAACATCGCTTACAACATTGCCGAGGCCTATCAGGCCGAGGAACAGCCGGACGGCACGTTGAAGACCGTCAACGGCGGTGTGGTCGGATTCTTCTCGCTGGAAATGTCGGCCGAGCAGCTCGCCACCCGCATCATCTCGGAGCAGACCGAGATATCGTCCTCCAAGATCCGCCGCGGTGACATCAACGAACTGGAGTTCGAGAAGCTGGTCGCCGCATCGCAGACGATGCAGGCCGTGCCGCTCCACGTCGACCAGACCGGCGGCATCTCGATCGGTCAGCTCGTGGCCCGCGCCCGCCGGCTGAAGCGCCAGCGCGGCCTCGACGTGTTGATCGTCGACTATATCCAGCTCCTTACCGGATCGACCAAGACCAGCGGCAACCGCGTCCAAGAGATCACCGAGATCACCACTGGCCTGAAGGCGCTCGCCAAGGAGCTCAACGTCCCGATCATCGCTCTGTCCCAGCTCTCCCGCCAGGTCGAATCGCGCGACGACAAGCGCCCGATCCTGTCGGACCTGCGCGAATCCGGCTCGATCGAGCAGGACGCCGATGTCGTCATGTTCGTGTTCCGCGAGGAATACTACCTGTCGAAGACGATGCCGGACCAGGATTCGCCCGAGTTCATCGCCTGGCAGGACAAACTGGAACGGGTGAAGGGCAAGGCCGAGGTCATCATCGCCAAGCAGCGCCACGGTCCAACCGGCACCGTGAACCTGCACTTCCAGGGCGAGTTCACCCGGTTCTCCAACTTGGCCGACCCGGACCGGTATCCGGATCGGCTGGAGTGAGGGCGAAGCCCTGGCATTCGCCTCGGCCGGATGCCCCCACCGCAGGGGGGAAGGGGCAGCCGAATAAGCTGCTTCCCGTGCCCTGACGCCGCCCTCCACGCGTATTAGAATGCCCTCGCCATCGAATCGGCCGGAGACGGATGTGACGGATATTCCAGGCGGCCTCGACCCAAGGTCCAGCGGCCGGATCACGATCGACCTGAACGCGCTCGTCGCCAACTGGCGCGACCTCAAGGGACGGCTTGCGGCGACCTGCGTTTGTGGCGCGGCGGTCAAGGCCAACGCCTACGGTATCGGGCTTAAACCGGCGGCTGCCGCCCTTGCCGCGGCCGGATGCCGTGACTTCTTCGTCGCCACGCCCGAGGAAGGGCTGCGGCTGCGAAGCGCGCAGCCGACCGCCCATATCCACGTGCTGAACGGCCTTTATCCGGGGGCTGCCGGCGACTACGTCAACCACCGGCTCGTGCCCGTGCTGAACGCCCCGCCCGAAGTCGAGGAATGGCTTGCTTTCTGCCGGGCGCGCGGTGAAGCGTTCGAAGCCGCCCTCCATGTCGACACCGGCATGAACAGGCTTGGCCTCACCGCCAACGAGGCGGAGGCCGTCGCCCGCGCCCATCCCGCGTTCTCGCCCACACTGGTCATCTCCCATCTCGCCTGCGCCGACACGCCTGAGCACCCGCTGAGCGCGCTGCAGCTCGAGCGCTTCGGCCGTGTTCGCACGCTGTTTCCAAATGCCGCGGCCTCACTCGCGAACTCTGCCGGGGTCCTGCTCGGTCCCGACTATCATTTCGATCTCGTTCGCCCCGGCATCGCTCTTTACGGCGGCAGTGCCGGCCCGGGCACGCCGCTGAGAACCGTTGTCACGGTCGAGACCCGCATCCTGCAGATGCGCAGCGTCGCCCCCGGCGAGACGATCGGCTACGGCGCCGCCTTCACCGCAGAACGGCCGATGCGGATTGCCGTGATTGCTGCCGGCTATGCCGACGGCTACCTGCGCCAGGCCGGCTCCTCCGACGGTGCCCCCGGCGGCTTCGCTGCGCTCGCGGGACACCGGCTGCCGATCGCCGGCCGCGTCTCGATGGACCTGATCGCGCTCGACGTCGGCGACCTCGGCGAGGACGTCGCCCATCGCGGTGCGCTGGTCGAGCTGATTGGCGACACCGTCCCGGTTGACGCGGTGGCCGAAGCCGCCGGCACCATCGGCTACGAACTGCTGACGCAGCTCAGTCCGCGGCTCGACCGCCACTACATCGGTCTGCCCGCCGACGGGACCGGTGACTGATGGCGCGGCGCCCGTCCGCCTTCATCTGCCAGGCCTGCGGTGCCACCACCTCGCGCTGGGCCGGACGCTGCGAATCCTGCGGTGAATGGAACACCATTGTCGAGGAACAGACCGGCGGCATCGGGGCCTCGCCGGCGACTGCGCGCGCCGGCAAGGGCCGCGTGATCCCGCTGGTGGGCCTCGCCGGTGAAGCCAAGGAGGCGCCGCGTATCGTAACCAGGGTCGAGGAGCTCGACCGGGTTACCGGGGGCGGCTTCGTCCGCGGCTCGGCACTGCTCGTTGGCGGCGATCCGGGCATCGGCAAGTCGACGTTGCTGATTCAGGCCGCGGCCCAAATCGCGCGGCTCGGCCACAAGGCGGTCTACATCTCCGGCGAGGAGGCGGTTGACCAGGTCCGGCTGCGCGCCGAACGGCTCGGCCTCACCGACGCTGCCGTCGGGCTCGCCGCCGAGACCAGCGTCGAAGACATCCTCGCCACGCTGAAGGCGGGCGCGCCGCCGGCGCTCGTCATCATCGATTCGATCCAGACGCTGTGGACGGAGGCTATCGAAAGCCCGCCGGGGACGGTGACCCAGGTGCGCGCCTCGGCGCAGGCGCTGGTGCGCTATGCCAAGATGAGCGGTGCCACGGTCGTACTCGTCGGTCACGTCACCAAGGACGGCCAGATCGCCGGGCCGCGCGTCGTCGAGCACATGGTCGACGCCGTGCTCTATTTCGAGGGCGACGGCGGCCACCAGTACCGGATCCTGCGCTCGGTCAAGAACCGCTTCGGCGCGACCGACGAAATCGGCGTCTTCGAGATGACCGACAACGGCCTGAAGCAGGTCGCCAATCCCTCCGCGCTGTTTCTCGGCGAGCGCAACGCCGCCGCTCCCGGCGCAGCGGTCTTCGCCGGGCTGGAGGGCACCCGGCCGTTGCTGATCGAGGTCCAGGCGCTGGTCGCGTCCTCCTCGCTCGGCACGCCGCGGCGCGCGGTGATCGGCTGGGACGGCGCCAGGCTGTCGATGATCCTCGCGGTGCTCGAGGCCCGCTGCGGCGTGCGTTTTGCCCAGCATGACGTTTACCTCAACGTCGCCGGCGGCCTGCGCATCTCCGAACCCGGCGCCGATCTGGCCGTGGCGGCGGCTCTGGTCTCCTCCCTGAGCGGGGTTGCCCTTCCGCACGATAGCGTCTATTTCGGCGAGGTCAGCCTGTCCGGGGCCATCAGACCGGTGTCGCAGGCACCTGCCCGACTAAAGGAAGCGCAGAAACTCGGCTTCGCGAAGGCATTTGCCCCGCAGGCCAACCTGCGCGACAGCGGCTCGGGCGGACCGACGGTGACCGGGCTGTCAGAGCTGTCCGATCTTGTCGCGCGCATTGCCGCCAAAACGGGATAAGATGCCGGTGCGGAAGCCTGAGATACGCCTTCGGATGCCGGATGCGCCGAGGACTGGAACAAGGCAACTTTCCTGTGGTCGATCGCGCCGATGGCCCGAGTCCGATCACGCCGCGGTTGGTCCACGCGGCAAGTTGGACCGGGATGGCCCAGGACCGCGGACAGATCCGCTGCCTGCGGCGGTGACTTAAGGACTGTGCCGAGCAATGCCGATCACGCTTCTCGACGGAATCCTCCTCGTCATCATGCTGCTCTCCGCGGTTCTCGCCATGATCCGCGGCTTCGTGCGCGAGGTGCTGTCGATCGCCTCCTGGGTGATCGCTGCCATTGCCGCCTACATGCTGTATGGCCAGGTGCTGCCTTTCGTAAAACAGTATGTTTCCCAGGAATATGTCGCCCTCGGCATCGCGGTTGCCGGCGTTTTCCTGGTAACTCTTCTGGTGGTCTCCTATATCACGATGCGGATCTCGGATTTCGTGCTCGACAGCCGCATCGGCGTGCTCGACCGGACGCTCGGCTTCGTGTTCGGCGCGCTGCGGGGCTTCCTGCTCGTGGTCGTGGCCATGCTGTTCTTCAACTGGTTCGTCTCGACCGAGCAACAGCCGCAGTGGATCGCCCAGGCGAAATCGAAGGCGCTGCTCGACTCGGTCGGCAGCCAGCTGGTCGCCGCACTGCCCGACGATCCGGAAAAGGCCATTCTGGAGCGCATCCGCGAGCGGGCCGGCCAATCCGAGACGGCACCGGCCGCGACCGAGGACGGAGAACCGAACTATTCCTCGTCGGAGCGGCAGAGCCTTGACCAGCTGACGACTTCCGGCGACGGGGCCAGCAATTGACACCCGACGCTGCGGCAGGCAATGCGCCGCTCGAGCAGAGATAAACCCATAGGAGCGGCCGGCGCGCGGCGCCTTGCTGCATGAGCGGCATGACATGGAACCGACCAGCGTCCTGCACCCGGGTGACCTCATCCGGGAGCTCAGGCTGGTCAAGAGAGGCACGATGTCCACCGATACCCTGCTGACGACAGATCCCTTCGACGATCTCGACGGCGACCACCTGCGCGAGGAATGCGGCGTCTTCGGCATTTTCGGCCACCAGGATGCCGCCGCGCTGACAACCCTTGGCCTGCACGCCCTGCAGCACCGGGGTCAGGAAGCAGCCGGCATCGCCACCTTCGACGGCGACCAGTTCCACACCGAACGCCACATCGGCCTCGTTGGCGACAATTTCACCAAGCAGGCGGTGATCGACCGGCTGTCGGGCAACCGCGCCATTGGTCACACCCGCTACTCGACCACCGGTGGCTCCGGCCTGCGCAACGTTCAGCCGCTCTACGCCGATTTCGCCGGCGGCGGCTTTGCGCTTGCCCACAACGGCAACCTGACCAATGCCTTCACCCTGCAGCGCGCCCTGCAACAGCGCGGCTCGATCTTTCAGTCGACATCCGACAGCGAGACCATCCTGCACCTGATCGCCATGAGCAGCCACAAGCGCCTGGTCGAGCGGCTGATCGATGCGCTGCAGCAGGTCGAGGGCGCCTATGCCATTGTCGGTCTGTCGGAAAAGAAGATGATCGGTGCGCGCGACCCGCTCGGCGTCCGCCCGCTCATTCTCGGCGATCTCGACGGCGCCTATGTGCTTGCCTCCGAGACCTGTGCGCTCGACATCATCGGTGCCCGCTTCGTGCGCGACATCGAGCCCGGCGAGATGGTGGTGATCTCGACCGACGGCCTTGAAAGCCTGCGCCCGTTCGAGCGGCGCAACCATCCGCGGTTCTGCATTTTCGAATACATCTACTTCGCCAGACCCGATTCCAACGTCAACGGCATTAACGTTTACGACGTGCGCAAGCGGATCGGCGCCGAACTCGCCCGCGAGGCACCGGCCGAGGCCGACGTCGTGGTGCCCGTGCCCGATTCCGGGACGCCGGCCGCGATCGGCTTCGCCCAGGCAGCCGGCCTGCCGTTCGAACTCGGCATCATCCGCAACCACTACGTCGGGCGCACCTTCATCCAGCCGACCGATTCCATCCGCCACATGGGCGTCAAGCTCAAGCACAACGCCAACCGGGCGACGCTCGACGGCAAGCGCGTCATTCTCGTTGACGATTCCATCGTTCGCGGCACGACGTCGCTCAAGATCGTGCAGATGGTCCGCGACGCCGGCGCTCGCGAGGTGCACATGCGCATCGCCAGCCCGCCGACCACCAATTCCTGTTTCTACGGCGTCGACACGCCCGAAAAGGCCAAGCTTTTGGCCTCGCGCATGTCGGTCGAAGAAATGGCGAGCTACATCAAGGTCGACAGCCTGGCGTTCCTCACCATGGACGGCCTTTATCGCGCCGTCGGAGAAGATGGCCGCAACGACCGGCAGCCGCAGTTCTGCGACGCCTGCTTCAGTGGCGACTATCCGACGGCGCTCACGGACTTCTCCGGACCGAAGGACGTTCTGAAGGCTACCCGGCTCGCTGAGGTCGGATGATCACGTGACAGGGGACGAGCGGATGGAGAAGCGGTTCGACGGGCGGGTCGCCGTCGTCACTGGAGCCTCGCGCGGCATCGGCTATCAGCTCGCCAAGGCACTGGGAGCGGCCGGCGCGCATGTCGTCGCCGTGGCGCGCACGGTCGGCGGGCTCGAAGAACTCGACGACGACATCAAGGCCGCCGGCGGCACTGCCACCCTGGTCCCCCTGGACCTGAGGGACTTCGAGGCGCTCGACCGGCTCGGCGCAGCGATCTTCGAGCGCTGGAAGAAGCTCGACATGCTGGTCGGCAACGCCGGCGTGCTCGGTACACTGTCGCCGCTCGGCCATGTCGAGCCCAAGGTGTTCGACGAGGTCATGGCCGTCAATGTCACCGCCAACTGGCGCCTGATCCGCTCTCTCGATCCGCTGCTGCGCCAGTCCGATGCCGGCCGGGCGCTGTTCCTGTCCTCCGGCGCCGCCCACAAGTGCAAGGCCTACTGGGGCCCCTATTCGATCTCCAAGGCCGCACTCGAAGCTCTCGTGCGCACCTATGCCGCCGAGACACGGCAGACGCCGATTAGGGTCAACCTCGTCAACCCCGGTCCGATGCGGACCGCAATGCGGGCCAAGGCGATGCCCGGCGAGGATCCCGCCTCACTGCCCGAACCAGCCGCAATCGTCCCGGCGCTGCTCGACCTCCTGGCGCCAGACTGCACGGACAGCGGGCGACTTTACGACTTTCCCTCCAAAGAGATGCGAGACTTTCCTCAAGTGGTATCTTAAGGGCGTCACTCTGGCCGTGCGGCGTCAATGACCGTCCTGACACTCTTCTGAACCTCTGTCCCGTTCCAGCGTCTTGCTTCGACCCTCGAACAGCGCGCGCTCGGCTGCCAGCGTGTTGCCCACGGTGTCGAAGAAGGCGCGGATCCGGGCGGTCCGCCTGAGGTCGGCGTGCGTGACGATCCACAGCTCGCCGGCAATCTCCTCGATCGGCTGCGGCAGCAGGCGCACCAGATCCGGCTCGGGATCGCCGAGATAGCACGGCAGCAGGGCGGCCCCGGCTCCGGCCCTGGCTGCAACCAGCTGGTTGACCAGGCTGTTGGTGCGGAAGGCGAACGCCTGGTTCGGCGCAATCCGTGCCAGCCATGCCGCGGCGGCGATGCCGGTTGCCGCCTCGTCCCAGCCGATGAGGGCACAGGCACGCAGGTCATCCGGACCTGACGGGAGGGTCTGCCCCGTTGCGAAGCAGGACCGCGCCGCGTAGACCGCCCAGGCCACATCCGCAAGCTTCCGGCCCCACAGGTCGCTTTCCCTCGGCCGAACCGGGCGGAGCGCCACATCGGCTTCCCGCCGCGACAGGTTGAGAACCCGGTTGTCGATCGTCAATTCGACCGTGATCCCCGGGTGAAGCGCCCGAAAGGCGGCGATCTGCCGGGTCAGGAGCCGATAGGCAAGGGTTTCGGAGGATGTTACCCGAAGCCGCCCGGTGAGCCGGAGGTCCTTGCCCTCGAGGTCGCGCGCGACCGCCAGCGCCTCCTCCTCCATCCGCTCCCCTGCTCCGGCCATACGCTCGCCGCTCGGCGTTGGCAGATAGGCGCCGCCGGGGAGGCGCTCGAACAGCCGGACGCCGAGCCGGGCCTCGAGGGCATTGAGACGCCGGAACGCTGTCGAATGATCGATACCGAGTGTCTTCGCAGCGGCCGTCAAGCTGCCCGCGCGGGCGATCGCCAACACGAAGCGCAGGTCGTTCCAGTCCTCCATGGCGGCAGCATATCACCGGTCTGCCTTGCAGAAGTGCAAACACAATTGGCGAAAAGACAATTTTCCTTGCGCCGAGACACGAGCCACCTTTGCGGCACGACATCCGGCGCCGCCGGCCGCAAGATCCCCTGCCGGGGTCTCGTGAGCGGCGGCACCGTTCCATCGCCGCAAGGAGCACCAACATGTCCGAGCTCGTTCTGGTCAGCCACCATCTTTGCCCCTATGTGCAGCGGGCCGCGATTGCGCTGATCGAAAAGTCCGTCCCGTTCCAACGGGTGACCATCGACCTGAATAACCGTCCCGGGTGGTTCCGCGAGATCTCGCCGCTCGGCCGCGTCCCTCTGCTGCGCGTGCGCGGCGACGACGGCCGCGAGGTCGTGCTGTTCGAAAGCTCGGTGATCTGCGAGTTCATCGAAGAAGCCCAGGGCGGCCCGAAGCTGCATCCGGAAGGCGCGCTTGATCGGGCGCGGCACCGTGCCTGGATGGAGTTCGGCTCGGCGATCCTCGCCGACATCTGGCGCCTGGAGACGGCTACGGACGCCGCGGCGCATGAGGCCGCGCGAAAGGCGATCGCGGCGAAGTTCGCCTCGGTCGAGGCTGTTCTGGCCGGCGGTCCCTATTTCGACGGCGACCGCTTCAGCCTGGTCGACGCCGTGTTCGCCCCGGTCTTCCGCTATTTCGACATCTTCGACGAGATCGCCGACACGGGTGTGCTTTCGCAGACGCCGAAGGTCCGCCGCTGGCGGGCGGCGCTCGCCGAGCGGCCGAGCGTGCGTGCCGCGGTCGCACCGGACTACGGCGACCGGCTGCGAGCCTTCCTGGCGGCGCGCGGCGCCCATCTGCTTCGGCTGGCGGCATGAGGCGGCGATGAGTACCAATCTCGCTTGGATCGCTCTCGTCACCGCCGGACTGCTCGACGTCGGCTGGGCGGTGTCGATGAAATATGCAGAGGGCTACACCCGACCCGGCTGGAGCCTCGTCTCTCTGGTCCTGCTCGGCCTCTTCGTCTTTCTGCTCGGCCGCAGCTTGATGGTGGTGCCGATGGGGATCGCCTATTCGGTGTGGACCGGGATCGGCGCGGTCGGCACCATCGCCATGGGAGCCCTGCTGTTCGGCGAGACGGTGAGCCTGCTCCAGATCGGCGGCGTCGCCCTGGTGCTGGCCGGGATCGCCCTGCTCAAACTCGCCGCCGGATAGATTCCGTCCGATGGTGGGGTGCGCCCTCCCTCGAGGACGGCGCTACCTCCACCCCCGCTCCCGGTAATAGCGCATTGCTCCTGGATGCAGCGGCGCCGCAAGCGATGCCCGCACCATCTCGTCCTCACGCAGGTTGGCAAGGACCGGGTGCATCTCCCGGAAGGCGTCGAAGTTTTCAAACACCGCCTTCACCATCGTATAGACCACGTCTTCCGGCACGTCCGCCGAGGTCACCAGCACCGCGCCGGTTCCGAAGGTCTCCACGTCGATGTCGTTGTTGTACATGCCGGCCGGGATGACGGCCTTGCGGTAGTACGGCACCTTGGCAACGAGCGCGTCGATCTCCGCGCCCTTGAGGCCGACCAAAACGGCATCGCAGCTTGCGATGGTCTCCTGCGTCTGCTCGGACGGATGCCCCACGAGCCAGAAATAGCTGTCAATCTTGCCGCTGCAGAGTGCCGGTCCGACCTCGGCGGAGCGCAGCATCGTCGCCTTGGCCAGGTCCTTACGGTCAACCAGCCCCTCCGCCTCCATGATCTCCCAGGTTGCGAACTGGCCGGAACCGGGATTGCCGATGTTGACCGTCCGGCCCTTGATGTCCTCAAGGCCGTGAATGCCCGAGTCCGGGCGCGCCAGCATGGTCACAGGCTCCGGATGCAGCGCGAACACGGTTCTCAGCGTATCGAACGCCCTGCCCTCCCATTGCGCTTGGCCCAGATAGGCAAAGGCCTGGACATCCGATTGCGTGACCCCGAACTCGAACCTGGCTTCGGCAATCGCCTCAATGTTGTCGACCGACCCGCCTGTGGGCTCGACCGAGCAGCGCACGCCGTGGTCCTTGCGGTCGCGGTTGACGAGCCGGCAGATCGCGCCGCCGGCGGGATAATACACCCCGGTGACGCCGCCGGTGCCGATCGAAACGAACCGCTGCTCCGCGGCGAAGGCAGGCGACGTCAGTACGGCAGCGGTCATCACCGCCAGCAAGGAACCGGTTCTCAGCATCTTCTGTGCCCCCAACGGGTCAGCCCGACAAGTCGGCCGGCGACTTGGGTGCACGCAGCGGCACACGCCGGTCCGAATTCCGCGTCCGCGTGCCGTTGACGCGAACGACGGCGCGCTGGAAGCCGCCACACCTGTGACAACCGTCACTCACGCCTCGCAGCCGGCTCCCCATGTTCCCTCCGATTTCAGCCGTCCTGGCGCCTGATGCGCTCCAGGAAGTTGATTGATCACTGACGACAAGAGGTTACTCGTGGCAAAAGACATTGAAAACAGCCATTGGCAATCGACGCCGGACTCTCCGAGCGCGCGGTTGTGCAATTTCGCAACCGGCGGTTCGTCGCTGCTGCCGGCGCATAAGGAGTGGCTGCGGCGAAACATCGTGCCGCTCATCCGCGATGGAGGCGATTGCGTCATCGAAATCGGAGGTCTTGCAAGCCGGCTCGGCGCATCCGGGTTCAACGATCGCCTCGGCCAGGCCCGTGCGGAGGCGGTAAAGACGTTTCTGGAAGAGGAAATCCAGACGAGCCTGCCGTTCATCCTTACCGCAAGCTACGGCGAGAGCGTTTCAGGCGGACCCGCCAATGACAACGACGGCTATTACCGGGCCGTCCTGATCAAGCTGCACCAGGGCGTCGTGAGTCTGCCCGAGCCGCCGCCGGCCGTGAAGCGTCCGCCGACAATGCGCAAGGTGGCGCCACCGAAGATGTACTTCGGAATCGGCGCCAAGTTCGGTGGAATGCTTTTTCTGGGCGGGACCCAGTCAATGGAGGGTTACCTGTTCTCGGTCGACGACTACAAGGACCAGGTCCATGTCGAGGCGCGCATCTGGACCCTGGGCCCAGGGCTGGGCGGCAGCGGAAACGTCGTGTTCATCATGGCCTATGGCAGTCCTCACAAGCGCGACTTTCGCGGTGTGAAGTTCGACGGCTGGGACTTTTCGGTGAGTCTTGGCGGACGATGGGGCGATGCCGTCAAAGGCGCCAGCAAGATCCCGGCGGTCGCAAAGTTGGCCAAGGTGGTCAATGACGGTGGCAAGATCGGGCAGGTGCTGAAGGGAGCGTCCAAGCTGTCGCCATCGGAGTGGGAGCAAATCGCCGCGCTCGCCAAGGCCTCCCGCGACGCCCTCGGGGTCGACACGAATGCCAAGAAGCCGCAGGTCAACGTGTTCGACATCCCGCTTGCGGGCGCTGCCCTGGAACTCAGCCTCTACAAGTGGTGGGGCAAGGTGACCATCTTCAACTGACCGTCGCCGCCTTCCCGGCTGCCGCCTCGTGCGCCGCGGCTCCAGAAACGGCTTCCGCCTCCTCACCGATGCGGAAGCCGTTCGTGCCTCAGCCTTCCTGCCTCGCGGCTCGCCTGCAGGCCGAGCAAGACGGAATGATCTCACGTGGAAGGGCCGCCCGTTGGCCCCGCGGGTCTCTGGTTCGGCTGGCGACAGGCGTGGCGAAAAAATCCGGGAAGATGTCACAGCGGCCTGTGCTGCCTCGTCTAGGTATCGGTAACAACCGCTGGAGACATACCATGACTGCAAGACTTGATCCCTTTGCCGCCGCCCCTGCCGTGATGCGGGAATGGCACCGCGCGTCGCGCAAGATCGCAGACAGCCTTGAAACGACGCTCGTCTCGCTGATCGAGATCCGCGCCTCCCAGATCAACGGCTGCGCCAACTGCCTGAACCTGCATACGGTGTTCGCCCGCGAGAACGGCGAAACCGAACAGCGCATCAACCTGCTGCCGGCCTGGCGCGAGGCCCCGTGCTACACCGAGCGCGAACGCGCGGCACTGGCCTGGACGGAGGCCCTGACCCGGCTTTCCGAAGGCCATGCGCATACAAGCGCCTATGAGGCCCTGAAGGAGCAGTTTACGGAAGAGGAACAGGTCAAGCTCACCTTGATGATCAATGTCATCAACGGCTGGAACCGCCTCGCCGTCGGCTTCGAGCTCTGGGCCGACCCGGCAGAAGTGAAGGCAGCGGCCAAGGCGGCTGCCGCAGCGTAACAGCGCTCATTCCAATCGCGGACGCGGCGGCTGATCCCCGGCCGCTGCGTCTGACGACCCGCCCCCTTAGCCCACGATTCACCAACAGACCAAGCGCCGATTGTCGCCGCGCGCTGTTCGCGCGATAGTCTTTCGGGGTATGTGCGCGTACGCGGATCAACCGCGGCACCGGAAAGGGGACGGCGTTCCGACATGTCGCTCGCCCAGACGAGACATCGCCTGGTGCTGGCCGCGTTTTGCAGCGGCTGGCTCGCGGTCGGATTCGCCACGAGCGCCTTCGCCTCGACCTGTTCCCACATTCAGGCCGAACTGGCCCGGCTCGCCCCGGCTGGCAAATGGAGCGAAGCGGCGGCGCGACAGCGCCAGGCCCTGGCTCTTGCCGAGCGCGATGCACGCTATCTCGGCTGCGGTGGTGCCAGCGCCCAGCCCTCCTGCGGCGCCCTGACCAAGAAGATCGCCAGCATGCGCGCCAATCTCGCCAAGATCGAGCGGCAGCGCGACCGCAGCGGTGGCGGCGCGGCCGCACAGCGGCGGCGGCTCGAGAAAGCATTCGCCGCCAATGGCTGCGGCAGCCGCATGGCTGGGAGCCGCCCGGACAGCGGCACAAACAATCGCGCCGGGACGATCACCGCATCGTCTTCCGGCCGCCCGATCCAACCGGCCGCGGGGACCGGGCTTTTCGCGCTGTTCGGCGCTCACCATCCGGCACCCCAGGCGCCTGCCGCCCCGGCGGCCATCCAGGCTCGCCGGGCCGCCGCCGCATCGCAGGTCCAGGGCAGCCGTTCCCGAGCGGTCTATGCCGGCAGCGAGGAAGCGCCGATGGCTTCACGATTCGGGAGCGGTTCATACCGGACGCTCTGCGTGCGCAGCTGCGACGGCTTCTTCTTTCCGGTCAGCTTTTCGACTTCCAAGCAGGGCTTTTCGCGCGACGAGGCGATCTGTCGCTCAATGTGTCCGGCCGCGGAGACGAGGCTCTACGTCCACCGCAATCCGGGCGAGACGGTCGACGACATGGTGTCTCTAGAGGGCGTACCCTACGCTCAGTCCGAAAACGCCTTCCTGTTCAAGACGAAATATGTCGACGCCTGCACATGTCAGGGCGATCCGGGGGAGCGCCGGACCATGGCGAGCCTGATCCGCAGTGGCGATGACGAGGCGACCGGCTATCTGCGCGCCGAGACCCTCACGCCGGGGCTCGACATCACCAGCCTGCGCACGAGCCTCGCACCGGTACCAACCGAGCCTCCGATCGGCGCCGATCCGGACACGGAGATGAATGTCCGACTCGGCTACGCCACCGAGGCGGCCGCGCCGACCCTGCCCGCGGCCGAACCAAAGCCGGCCGCCGTGCCGCAACCGCAGACAGCCTTGCCCGCCCCCACGACGGACGGCGATAAGCGCCCGGTCAGGATAGTCGGTCCACGCTATTTCGTCGCCCAATGAGCGGCAGCAGCGCCTTCATGTCCGGGCCATGGTCGAGGCCGGTCAGCGCGCGGCGCAGCGGCAGGAACAGCGCTCGCCCCTTCCGACCGGTCCGCTCCTTGAGCGCGCCGGTCCAGGCCGCCCAGGTTCCCTGATCCCAAGGCTCTTCCGGCAGCAGCGCCAGCGCCTCGGCCAGATAGCCCGCGTCCTCCTCATTGCGGACCGGAACGACGGGACCAGCGACCACCTGCCACCAGTGCGCCGCTTCCGCCACCGTCTGGCAGTTTTCCCGCACCGCCAGCCAGAACGCCTCGCCGCCGCCGATGTCAAATTCCGCCAGCCGCGCGGCGACGGCTTCGTACGGCAAGGCGTGCACGAGCCGGGCGTTGAGCGGCTTCAACTCGGCCGGATCGAACTTGGCCGAGGATCTCGACACGTCCGCAAGGTCGAGCATTGCCGCCAGTTCCTCCAGCGTCGCCTTGGGTTCGACCGCATGGCTGGTCCCGGTGAGCACGGCAAGTGAGGCGACCGCCATCGGCTCGAAACCCTCGGCGCGCAGGCTTCGCAGCGACAGCGCCCCCGAGCGCTTGGACAGCCCTTCGCCGTCCAGCGTCGTCAGAAGGTTGTGGTGGGCAAAGATGGGCGGTTCCGCACCCAGAGCCCGGAAGATCGCGATCTGAACGCCGGTGTTCGCGACATGATCCTCGCCGCGGATAACGTGGGTGACGCCCAGCGCGATGTCATCGACGATCGACGTCAGGGTATAGAGATAGCTGCCGTCCTCGCGGATCAGAACCGGGTCGGACAGCGAAGCCAGGTCAACAGTCTGGGGACCGCGACACAGGTCGTCCCAGCCAACATCGCTGCGTCGGGTCGCGAACGGATTGCCGTCGTGGTTGGGCAGCAGGAAGCGCCAGTACGGCTTGCGGCCTTCAGCCTCGAAGGTCGCCTTCTGCGCCTCAGTCAGCTGCAGACCGGTGCGGTCGTAGACCGGCGGCCGGCCGAGCGCCCGGGCGCGGGCGCGGCGGCGGTCGAGTTCGTCGGGCGTCTCGTAACAGGCGTAGAGCAGCCCGGCCGCCTTCAGCCGTTCGGTCGCGGCATCGTAGAGCGCAATACGGTCCGACTGACGGACGGTGAGATCGGGCCGCAAGCCCAGCCAGGTGAGATCCTCGGCAATCGCGTCGGCGAATTCCGCAGTCGAGCGCTCCCGATCGGTGTCGTCGTAGCGCAGGATGAAGCGGCCGTCGTGCTTGAGCTTGAACAGCCAGTTGATCAGGGCCGGACGGGCGTTGCCGATGTGAAGATAGCCCGTCGGGGACGGGGCGAAGCGGACGGTAACGGTCATGGCCCGAACCCCTAAACCAAGCCCCTCGCCCCGGCAAGCGGCGCCCGTTCTGCCATCGGATCAGGCGGCGGCGACAGCCATGCGCCGTGAGACCCGGATCGAGACAAACCCCATCAGGCCCGAGACGACAAGGCAGTAGAGCGCCATCGTGACGATCTGCGCATCGTAGGATACCCCGCGGTCGATCAGCCAGCCGGTCACGCCCGGCCCGAGTGCCGAAGCCAGCACCATCATCGCCACCACGATCGAACGCACCGCACCGAGATGGCGCGTGCCGTAGACCTCCGGCCACAGCGCGCCGAACAGGGTCGAGGAGACGCCGTTGCTGACGCCAAGCAGCGCCATGAAGACGAAAACGGCCGCCGGCTCGGTGATGCTTGCCAATACCAGGCATGCGGTGGTGAGCGGCAACAAGAAGAACGGCAGGATCTTCAGCGCAGAGAACCGGTCAATCGCCCATCCGGTCAGCAGCGCAAACACCAGTGTCATCGATGAACTGGCGATGAAGGCGGCCGCGAACAACTCCCTGGTCCAGCCGCGCAATTCGACGAGATAGACCTGGTGAAAATAGATCGTCGTGCCGATGAAGGCCGGAGCCAGGGTGCCAAGCGACATCACCCAAAACGCCGGATCGGCCAGAACCTCGCGCCGCGACCACTGCCGGCCGATCTCCTGTGCCCCGGTCACGGCCTTTGCCCGGGGCGTGCGCTCGATCTGGAGCAGCCACAGCAGCAGCGGCAGCGCGAGAACGACGAGGATGCCGGCTCCGACCCACCAGCCGCTGCGCCATCCGGCCCAGGCGATCAAGGTGACGAACAGCAGCGGCAGAGTCGCCTCGCCGACCTGCAGGCCAAGCGCGGAGATCGACACCGCCCTGCCGCGCTGCGCCGAATACCAGCGTCCCATCGCCGTCATCGCGGTGTGCGACATCATGCCCTGCCCGAACAGCCTCAGCCCGAAGATCACGACGAACAGCATCCAGACCGAGCCGGTCATCGCCATGCCGACGCAACAGATAGCGAGGCCGAGCACCACCGCGGTGACCACTGTCGCCACCGCATGGTCGTCGACGACCTTGCCCACCACCGTCAGCGTTGCCGCAGACAGCAGAGTCGCGAACATGTAGAGCCCGCCGAAGTCGCCGTGGGAAAGGTTGAAGGTCGCGCGGATATCCCCCGCGAACAGCGAGATGAAATAGGTCTGCCCGAAGCTCGAGAAGAACATCAGCAGCAGACCGACCGCGAGCCAGCGCGCATTGTCCGCAAGGAAGCGCAAGAACGACATGAACTGACCGACCTGGGCTGGGTCCGACCTAGGCGAACAATCACCGACGGCACCCGGACACGTGCCAAGCCCCCCGGAAACGCGCGTTTCCAAGGTGAACGTGCCGGAGGCCGCGGGAATGTCAACTACGGTCGCGGAACCGGTTGGTGATGGGGTAGCGCCGGTCGCGGCCGAAATTCTTCCGCGTGATCTTTACACCCGGCGCCGACTGGCGGCGTTTGTATTCCGCCACGTAAAGCAGGTGCTCGACGCGGTGGATCAGTTCACGGTTATGCCCGCGCGCCTCGATTTCCGCAACCGACATCTCACGCTCCACCAGGCATTCGAGAATGTCGTCGAGCACATCGTAGGGAGGCAGCGAATCCTGGTCGGTCTGGTTCTCGCGCAGCTCCGCTGACGGAACCTTCACCAGGATATTTTCCGGAATCACGATGCCTTCCGGTCCCTTGACGCCGAGGGGCCGGTTGGTGTTGCGCCAGGCGGCGAGATGATAGACCTGGGTCTTGTAAAGATCCTTGATCGGGTTGAAACCGCCGTTCATGTCGCCGTAGAGCGTGGCGTAGCCGACCGACATCTCCGACTTGTTGCCGGTGGTGACGACCATGGAGCCGAACTTGTTGGAGATCGCCATCAGGATCACGCCCCGCGCCCGCGACTGCAGGTTTTCCTCGGTGACGCCCGTCTCGCTCCCCGCAAACAGCGGCTCCAACGCCGCCGTGAATCCCTCAACGGCCGCGGCGATGGGCACCGTGTCGTAGCGAAGCTTGAGCGCATCGGCGCAAGCCTTTGCGTCTCTTATGCTTTCCTCCGAAGTATACCGGTAGGGCAGCATCACGCCATGCACCCGCTCCGGACCCAGTGCATCCACCGCCATCGCTGCGACCACGGCGCTGTCGATTCCGCCGGACAGACCAAGCACGACACCGGGAAACCGGTTCTTGTTGACATAGTCGCGCAGGCCGAGGACGCAGGCGCACCAGTTGGCCTCTTCGACACTCGGCAATGCCGCCCGCGGCCCCTCGACGCAGCGCCAGTTGCCTTCGCTGTCGCGTTGCCAGTCGCTGACGGCAACCGCCTCCTCAAACTGCGGCATCTGGAAGGCGAGGCTCCGGTCAGCCTGCAGCGCGAAGGAGCCGCCGTCGAACACCAGCTCATCCTGACCGCCCAGCTGATTGCAATAGACGATCGGCAGTCCGGTCTCGACGACGCGGAGCACCATGACCTGGAGCCGCACGTCGGCTTTGGTCGCATAATAGGGTGAGCCGTTGGGCACGAGCAGGATCTCGGCCCCGGTTTCGCCCAGGCACTCGCAGACCTCGTCGGTCCAGGCGTCCTCGCAGATCGGGATGCCGAGACGGACACCGCGAAAGCCGACCGGGCCGGGCAACGGGCCCGGCTGGAACACCCGCTTCTCGTCGAACTCGCCGTAGTTCGGCAGGTCGACCTTGAAGCGCACTCCTTCGATGCGGCCCTGATCCACGACCGCAACGGCATTGTGCAGCCCGTCGCCCTCGCGCCACGGCAGCCCGACGATCAGCCCGGGGCCGCCGTCTTTGGTGTCGGCGACGAGGGCGTCGAGCGCCGCCCGGCATGCGGAGACGAAGGCCGGCTTCAGCACCAGGTCCTCCGGCGGATAGCCCGACAGGAAGAGTTCCGAAAGCAGCAGGAGGTCGGCCCCCTGCTCCGCCGCCCGCCGCCGGGCGGCGCGCGCAAGTTCGAGGTTGCCGGCGATGTCGCCGAGCGTCGGATTGAGCTGGCCGACGGCGAGCCTGAGCCGGTCGCCGAGCTGAAGCGGTGAGGTCGCGTCCATGACAGCGGTTTATCGCGGCGCAGCAGCCGGCGCAATCAGCGGGGTGGTGGCTGTCGTCCGGCGGCGTTCACAGGAATGCTACCGCTTTGTCCCGCCTCCGAGAACTGAGCGCCTGCCGGTCGCGGATCCCTGTCTCGCGCCGGGGCGGAAGCCGCAGTCCGGAGCGCGTCCGGAAAACGGGCGATCGTCCCGCACCAAACGCTCGAGGCGCTGATAGAGCGCGACCGGCGCCACCGGCTTGGCGAGGACTTCATGAAATCCGAGCTGGATCGCCTTCAGGATCACGGCCTTGCTGGTGTAGGCGCTAACGAGGACAGCCGGTGTAGCCGCGATCGCCGGATCCTGATCGGACCTGAGGATGGTGATGAACTCGCCGCCGTTCAGCGGCCGCATCAGCCAGTCGCACAGAATAATGTCCGGCCGCCAGGCTGTGGCCATGTAGAGCCCATCAGCACCGTCCCGCGCCTCGAAGACTCTACGAATCCTGAATGCCAGCAGGATGCTTTTCAGGATCGACCGCATATGGTCGCTGTCGTCGATGACCAGGACCGACAGGGCTGAAAGATCCAACGAGCACTGCCTCATGCCCCTCCCCCTGGAGCATACGTCCGACCGAGCAAGGCGGATCGGCGAATCACAACGTTACGCTGCGACACCTGGATGCAGATCCTCCCGTCACGGGTCAAGCAGATTCAATCGGCGGTTGATTTCAGATCTGCGAACTCGGGTCGGGGCACGCCCCGTTGCCGGCGACGCTGCGGACCAAGGGATGAATAGGCTCGGGCTCAGACAGGCTCGAATGCGAAGGCATCCATGCGAAGCACACGGTAGGCTCCGCCGGTGAAGAGCACCTCGCCGCGCCAGTCGTCATTCGCGGCCCCCATTGCCACGAACAGCGGCAGCAGGTGTTCGTCCGTGGGGTGATTCTCGACCGCATAAGGAGCCCGGTCGCGGTAGCCGAGCAGATCCTCCGTCGCGGCGGCCCGCACCTTGTCGGCGACCCAGTTGCCGAAAGCATCGGCCCATGCCGCCATCGGTGCATCGTGTGGCGCCAGACCACCGCCCTCGAACGCCGCCCGCAGGTTGTGCGTCAACGATCCGCTGGCCATGACGAGCACGTCCTCGCTGAGAAACGGTCGCAGCGCAGCGCCAAGACGCCAGTGATATTCGGGGCCTTCGTGCGGCTGGATCGAGAGCTGGACCACGGGCACGTCGGCCGCGGGGTAGATCAGGGACAGCGGCACCCAGGTGCCGTGGTCGTAGCCACGCTGCACCTGGCGTTCCGCGGCAAAGCCGGCCGCTCCAAGCCGCTCCGCCACGCGGACGGCGAGCTCTGGCTCTCCGGGTGCCGGATAGACCATCGAGTAAAGCGCGTCCGGAAAGCCGCGGAAGTCGTAGATCATCCCAGGAGACGGATCGGCCACGACGGTCGGATGCCGGGTCTCGAAGTGCGCCGACACGGAAATGATTGCGCGTGGGCGCGGCAGTTCACGGCCGAGGCCCGACAGAAAGGCACGTTCCGGCGTGTCGTGCAGAACGAGATCGGGGGCGCCGTGGGAGATAAAGAGAGCCGGAACCATGGCCGGACCTTTCGCTGAACGATTTCGCACGTCCAGTCAATCTAGGTCCGACGTGCCGGCCTTACGAGGATCCGTTCGGTGAACGGTGCGATCACGAACGGCGCGGCCAAGCGTCGACGCGCCCTGTCCTCCACCTGCGCAACCCTGCTGTCTGCGTCGGCGCGGTCAGCGCTATTTTGTTCAACGGAATGACGACCGCGAGCAAAGGCAGCCTTGCCGGCGATCCGAGGCAATGTCCGCACCTTCAGGGGCTGTTGGCCGTGGAGCCGGCCGTCTATTGCGTCGCAATCTGAAGCCGCGGCGTCTTGGATCGCCGGCTGCCTTGCGCCCAGAAATAGGACTGCCGCTCCTCTGTCGGCGTGACGCCATAGCGTTCGCGGTAGCATTTGGTGAAATGCGACGTGGAGGCGAAGCCGCAGGCAATCGCAACGTCGAGAACGGCGCGGTTGGTGCGCCTCAACAGGTCGCGCGCGGTCTCGAGCCGGAGCTTGAGGTAGTACTGCCCCGGCGTGCAGTTGAAGTGGCGCCGAAACAGGCGCTCGAGCTGCCGCGGGCTGAGGTTGACCGTCATCGCCAGCTGCTGGCACGACAACGGATCCTCGATATGCAGGTCCATGATGCGGATCGCGTCCAGAATCTTGGTGTTGGAGATCCCGGTCCGAGTCTCGAGATCGTGTCGCTGGGCCGATTCGCCCGAGCGCATGTTCTGGTAAAGCGCAACCTCCGCGATTTCGTGGGCGAGATAGGCTCCGTGGCGGATCGCGATCACCCTGAGCATCATGTCGAGCGCCGCCATGCCGCCGGCGCAGGTGATGCAGTTGCGATCGATCGCGAAGATATCGGCCGAGACCTCGATGCCGGGGAACTCCTCACGGAACGAGCGGATGTTCTCCCAGTGGATGGTACAGCGCCGGCCCTCCAGCAGATTGAATCGCGCCAGCACGTAGGCCCCGGTGCAGACCGCGCCATACGTGCGGCCACGCGCGTTCAACTTGCGAAGCTTTGTGCCGAGTTCCTTGTCGAGCGGCACGCGTTCGACGTCAATTCCGGAGCAGATCAAAGTAATGTCGGCGTCGTCGAGGCCGCTCACTGAATCGTCGACGGAGATGCGGCAGCCGTTGCTTGCCGTAACCGGCTCTCCGTCGATCGAATAGGTTTTCCATTCGTAGAAATTCGTGCCCAGAAGCCGATTCGCGAGCCTCAGCGGCTCAATCGTCGATGAAAACGCGATCAGCGAAAACTGATCGAGCAGCACGAGAGCGACGCGTTGTCTTTCGACATCCTGGACGAAATTGGCCATTGTTTTTGACCCTTATACTGCATCCTGGAAGGCTTTTGTTTTATCTGGCCTTGATTTTGGATGGCGCGCCGCGTTCTGTCAAATATAAACGCGCCGCCCGGCGCCCGTATTATTCGCTCCGCCGAGGCAGGCGTTCATCAGGATAAGTTATTATCCGATGTAAAAAACGAATGCTGTGCTTCTTCAGCCGGAAATTTCTGGTTTTACAGGCTGAACCGAGCATGATCATGCGAGCGCCACATCAGCAACCGCCCCGCCGGGGGAAGGAGGTGTAAAGACGAGTGGAACCCCGAACGCATTCGCTCAAGGCGATGCCGACGATATAGCCGCGTACCGGCGCGGGTGTCGGTTAGACGACACGAAATATCCAGAAACGGACGCTTCCTGCCCCGGCCCATAAAGCGGGGCAGCAGACACCAACAGCGGTTTGCCGGCCCCAGGGGTACCGGTTCATTGCTCTATATAATTTCAAGAGGTTAGATGGTGGGCGATACTGGGATTGAACCAGTGACCTTTCCGGTGTGAACGGAACGCTCTCCCGCTGAGCTAATCGCCCACAGCGCGCAACGGGCGGCTGAGAGTGGGCGCATATAAGGCGAGGGGAGATACCCTGTCAAGCAGCCGGCAGGTCCGCTGTCAGGCTCTCCACGGTCGTCCAAAGCTCATCGAAATGATCGATCACGCGGTCGGGCGCGTAGGCCGTCACCGGCAGATCCGTGTAGCCGAAGGTGACGGCGATGACGGGGATTCCGGCTGCGCGCGCAGCATCGATATCGGTCCGGGAGTCGCCCACCATCACCGATCCCCTCCGGCTACCCCCGGCACGCTCGATGGCGCCAAGGACGGGCATGGCATCCGGCTTGGGGCGCGCAAACGTGTCGCCGCCAACAATGGCGTCGAACAGCGGTGTGAGCTCCAGGGTGTCGAGTAGAGGCCGGGCCAGCCGTTCCAGCTTATTGGTGCAGACGGCGGAGCGCCAGCCAGCGGCGCGAAAACGCTCGACCGCCTGGATCATCCCGGGAAACGGCCGGCTGTGTACGGCGATGTTGGCCGAATAATGCACGAGAAACCGCTCGAACAACGGTTCGATCATCGCGTCGGACGCCTCGACGCCGTTCGCCGCCAGGCCCCGGCGCAGCAGAACCCTTGCGCCATGGCCGACCATGTTGCGTACCCGCTCGGGCTCGATCGGATTGTAGCCGGCCTCGACCAGGACGGTGTTCAGCGTGGCCGCAAGGTCACCCACCGTTTCAACAAGGGTGCCGTCGAGATCGAAAACAATAACCGGTGCCGTCACATCCTGCTCCAATGGCTTTGCCGCCGGCTGGATATAGCCCGGCGACCGGCATCACGAAAGTGTCGGATGGAAACATCAGAACCTGTAGGCGGTACGAAATCCGCCCCAATGGCGGCCATCGATGAAGATTGGCGCGTCGGTTTCGCGCATCCACACCACCGTGCCGTTGCCCATGTTGCGCGGATAGGTCTGCAGCAGGAACGGCCTGGTGTTGCGCGCGGCGCAAAGGCCGGCGCGGTCGTCGAAGACCCGCTTGTTGCGGCAGTTGGCCGCGTTCCAGGCCGGGTCGCCGGGCTTTTGCGGCTTGGAATAAATCAGGTTGTGCACCGGCAGATAGCCATTGCGATCGACAGCGGCGCAAAACACCATCGCCGGCGACTTCTGCAGGATGTCCTCCTGGATCGGTGGCAGGATCTCTTCCAGCACACCAAGCGCGCGGGTCTCGAACTGCTGTGGGTCCGTTTCGGGAATCGGCCGGTAGTCGGTGTCGAACAGGTCATCGAGCGTCAGGCGGCGTCGCGCCACCGCATCCTGCATTGCCGCGACGATGCGGGCCGCGCCGTCCCGGGCGACTCCGATGTAATGCTCCGTTTCGCGCTCAAGCCGCGCGATCAAGCCGGCGACGGCCTCGCTTGCGGTTTCATCGAGCCTGTCGAAGGCGCAGTGCAGCCCATTCTCGGACCGGCCGACCAGACGGACCGACAGCTGGCAGACGCCGGCGAGATCGAGGACGCCGGTGGCGGGCGGCATGATGTCGACATCGTCGTCCTCCGGCTTCAGCAGCACACCTCCGAGAGAGAGGTCGCGGGTTCTGACCTTCAAGGTCTGGCCCTTGATCGCGAGGCTGCCGGCGCGCTCGACGGGGTAGCGGTCGTGCTGCCGGCGGTCGCCAAGCGTGCTTTGCCGGATCATCATGGTGAAGCGCTGGTTCAGCGCCGCCCCTTTGGTGCTCATGACGTCGCTGGCCTTGCGCGCGGCCGCACCCGATTCCTCGACAAGATCGGCCGCGGCGGCGATGGCATCCACCTTACCGGATACCGCGCGCACGAAGTCGGCGGTCTGGCGGGCAGCGGCGTTGATCTCGTTCGTGGTGGAGACCTGCTGCTGCACGGCATCGGCGACGGCCGAGAAGCTCGGCCGAATGTCGCCGATCACCTGAATGATCCGGTCTACGGCCTGGATGCTACCTTCCGCCGACTGCTGCAGCCGCGCAATATTGGCGATGATCTCGTCCGTCGCCTTCTGCGTTTCCACCGACAGCGACTTGACCTCGTTGGCAACAACCGAGAAGCCGCGGCCCGCTTCCCCTGCCCTCGCCGCCTCGATCGTGGCATTGAGCGCAAGAAGATTGGTCTGCTTGGCGACGTCCGAGATCAGGCGCACGACGCTGGCAATCGCGTCGATCGCACCCTTGAGGTCCTGGATGCCGGTGCTGGCGGAATCGGCAACCGTGCGCGCTTCGTCCGCCAGCTGGCTGGACTGCTTGACCTGCTCGTCAATCTGGCTGCTCGCGGTGACGAGGTGCTCGATCGCATCGGCGAGTTCGCGCGCGTTCGCAGTCGCCGTCTCGGATTCCGTCCGCAGCAATTGCGTATCGGAGCGGATTTCTCCGAGCCGCTGCAGCTGATCCTCGATCCGGCCGGCCAGTTCTTCGGCACCGCCGGAGATCATTTTTGCTGCAGCGCGAAGATCGGATTCGATCAGATCGAAAGTATGAGAAAATTGTTCGGCCCGTCCGGTGTCGCGTTCGGGAGCCTCAGGCGCTGATGCATCTGGAGTTGCAGATGCATCCTCAACGGCATCGGTGTCTTGATTATTTTTCTTGAGCACCCGAAGACGATTGAACATGGTCATGGCCGTTGCCTTTGATGCAATTCTCTTGCTGAATCCCTACGGCAATATCGCTTTCTATTTTTGAACAATGCGTTAATCGAAGTTGAAGCCACCAAGAGCGCGCCCGCGCTTTGCCTCGGCCGGATCCCATGATACACCGCGCTCGAATTGGCCTCGCTTGCGGACGGCCATATCGGAGGTTCGACGCTGGATGAGTGATCGGCTGAAGCAGTTGGCCGCGGCGGCCGCACTGGAGGAGGTCGTGCACGGCATGCGGCTCGGCCTCGGCACCGGATCGACGGCCGAACACCTCGTCCGGCTGCTCGGAGAACGCGTCCGCGGCGGCCTCGACGTCGTGGGAGTGCCGACCTCCGAGCGCACGGCTGCGCTCGCCGGCGAGCACGGCATACGGCTGGCCACGCTTGACGAGTTGCCGGAACTGGACCTGACGATCGACGGTGCCGACGAGTTGGACGGCGCTCTGACCCTGATCAAGGGCGGCGGCGGGGCGCTCCTGCGCGAGAAGATCGTCGCCACCGCATCGAAGCGCATGGTGGTGATTGCCGACGCCAGCAAGCGCGTCGATCGGGTCGGGGCGTTCCCCCTGCCGATTGAAGTGGTCCCCTTCGGCCTCGGCGCGACGCGAAAGGCCATCGCGCGGACCCTGGAAGCGCAGGGCTATGACGCCGAACTGTCGATCCGCGGCGGTGTGGACTCGCCGTATCTGACGGACGGTCAGCACCATATTCTGGACGCCAAGCTGGGAGAGATCGACGATCCAGCAAAGCTCGCGTCGGCACTGCTCGCCATTCCGGGGGTCGTCGATCACGGGCTTTTCATCGGCATCGCCGACGCCGCCTATATCGCCGGAGAAGGCGGCGTCGTCCGGCTGGAAGCCGCACGCCGGACATCCTAGGACCCCACCACCGATCGTCCCATCGCCAGAACAGCAAGTTCGAGGGAGAAGTTTATGACCCGCTTAAACAAAATTCGCTCTGCCCTGGGTGCCGCGGCCCTTGTGGCGATCTCGCTGCAGCCGGGGCTTTCGGCGGCCCAGAACGTGCCGCAGTCGCATCTCGACGCCGCGCGGGATGCGGTGGTGGCCGCCCGCGCGCTGTCGGCCTTCGACGACATCCTGCCGAACCTTGCGGAGCAGACCCGCACCATCTTCATCCGCAACGATCCGGCCGCCACGGCCGTGATCGAGGAAGTGGTCAACGAGGTCGCCCTCAAGATGGTCGAAAAGCGCCAGGAGCTGAACAAGGCCGTCTTCGAAGTCTGGGCGCGCCGGTTGACCGAGGAAGATCTCAGGGAGATTACCGCGTTCTACAGGTCGCCCGTCGGCAAGAAGCTGGCAGAGTTCGGCCCGGAGCTCACCGCACTGTCGCTCGGCGCTGCCAAGCTGTGGACCGACACCATGTCGGAGCTGATGATCAGGGAGGTCGGAGCCGAACTGAGGAAACGCGGCGTCATCGAATGATGCCGTGACTTGCGGCATTCGCCCGGGACTGACGCAAGCATGTCCACCGACCGCCCCTGCGCGGTCGCCTCGCGCCTTCGCCCGGGACCGATTGAAGGTCTGCTGATTTGGGGAGCGCCATGGCGGAGTTCGACTACGATCTGTTCGTGATCGGCGGCGGTTCGGGCGGGGTGCGGGCGGCCCGTATCGCCGCGGGATACGGCGCGCGCGTCGGCATCGCCGAGGAATACCGCTATGGCGGCACCTGCGTGATCAGGGGCTGCGTTCCGAAAAAGCTGCTCGTCTACGCCTCGAAGTTTTCCGATGAGTTCGAAGATGCTGCCGGGTTCGGCTGGACGGTCGGCGAGCGCTCGTTCGATTGGCAGACGCTGATCCACGCCAAGGACCGCGAGATCGCCCGGCTGGAAGGCATCTATCGCCGCAATCTGGAGCGGGCGGGCGTGGAGCTCCACGACACCCGGGCGGTGATCGAGGGTCCACACACGGTCCGGATGCTGTCAACTGACCGCCGTGTTACGGCAAAGGTCATCCTCATCGCGACCGGCGCCACACCGAACGTCGACCCGACCCTTCGCGGCGGCGAACACGTCATCACCTCGAACGAGGCGTTCCACCTGACAGATTTTCCCAGTCGGATCGTGGTCGCCGGCGGCGGCTATATCGCGGTGGAGTTCGCCGGCATCTTCAACGGCCTGGGCGCCGACACCACGTTGATCTACCGCGGCTCGGAAATCCTGCGCGGCTTTGATCCGGACCTGCGCAGAACCCTTCACGAGGAAATGGAGAAGAAGGGCATTCGCGTCATCTGCGGCGATGTCTTCCATTCGATCGAGAAGACCGATCAGGGGCTCACGGGCCTCACCCGCAGCGGAACCGTGCTCGAGGCCGACCAGATCCTGTTTGCGATCGGCCGGCGGCCGAACACCGCAGGACTCGGACTGGAGACGGTCGGTGTCGCGACCGACGACGCCGGCGCCATCGTGGTCGACACCTTCTCGAGAACCAGTGTGGACCATATCTATGCCGTGGGCGACGTCACAAACCGGGTCAATCTGACGCCGGTCGCGATCCGCGAGGGGCATGCGTTTGCCGACACGGTGTTTGGCGGCAAGGAGTGGGCGGCCGACCACGCCCTGATCCCGACGGCCGTGTTCTCGCAGCCCGAGATCGGGACTGTCGGTCTGACAGAAGAACAGGCGCTGGAGGCGGCAAAGCGGGTTGATGTCTATCGTTCGACGTTCCGGCCGATGAAGCATACGCTATCGGGACGTGACGAGAAGATGCTGATGAAGCTTCTGGTCGACGCCGATACCGACAAGGTTCTCGGCGTCCATATTCTGGGAGCCGATGCCGGCGAGATGGCGCAGCTTGTCGGCATTGCCCTGAAGATGGGAGCCACAAAGGCCGATTTCGATGCCACCATGGCCGTTCACCCGACAGCGGCCGAAGAACTGGTGACCATGCGCGAGCCGAGCGAGCGCCTGACGGTGTGACGGAAACGATCGGTCTGGATGTGAAGACGGCCGATCGCAATCAAAGGCCGGGGCGGCCCGGACGACCGCAACCTGGAGGAAGCATGCGGGTCCGCTGTTTCGGCTATGGCTCGCTCGTCAATGCCAAGACGCTCGATCCGGACGCTGACATCGTGCCGTGCCAGCTCCGCGGCTGGGTCCGCGAATGGCGCGTTCGGGGACGCACCGGGATTGCGGGCGGTGCATGCGCCTTGACCGTCCGGCCGGAAGCTGGCAGTGCGATCCAGGGCGTCCTGATCGGCCACCCGATCGAGCGGTTGACCGACCTCGACCGGCGCGAACGGCGCTACGACCGGGTGAACGGGTTGACTCCCGACCTGCAGATGGCCGGGCCGGACCTGTCGCCGGAGCCGGCGTTTCTCTACCGGGCCAAGACCGAGCACTACGGCTGGGGCGACGACGATCATCCTATCCTGCAAAGCTATCTCGATTGCGTGCTCGACGGCTTTCACGCCCTGTGGGGCGAGGCGGGCGTGCGGCATTTCCTCGCCACGACCGACGGCTGGCATGTCCCCGTGCTGGCGGATCGCGACAGCCCGCGGTACGTGCGTGCCGTCACTCTCGACCCGTTCGTCCGAGAGTTGATCGACGACCTTCTTGCCGAACGCTCGCTTCGCTTTCTGCGCGGCTAGACCGCTGCACCCGACAGCCGGAGATCGGCCGGCGCAGGGCGTGCCATCCCCTATAGTCACCCGGCGGAGAGATGTGTATAACCCCGCGAACGTATCGAAGGTGGCCGCCGTCTGACGCCGGCCGCCGCCGTTTCGGTGTACGGCCTGAGGGCCGACGATGATGCCGGACTGTGGACGTGGCGGCCCGTGCCGATGCTCTGCAGACTCCTGCAAGAAGCGGGTGTCGCAGGCGGTCCAAGGCTGGCGGCCGTTTTGAAACCGCATGAAGACTTGCTGCGGTACTGGTTCGGGAGTGCGTGACATGGCGGAGAAGTGGGCACCGGATACTTGGCGGTCGAAGCCGATCGTGCAGGTGCCGGACTATCCCGATCCCGAGGCCCTGGCCGATGTCGAACGTCGGCTTGCAACGTTTCCGCCCCTGGTCTTCGCCGGTGAGGCGCGCCAGCTTAAGGCGAAGCTGGCAGAGGTGGCAGCAGGACGAGGGTTTCTGCTGCAGGGCGGCGACTGCGCCGAAAGCTTCGCCGAGCATCACGCCGATCATATTCGCGACTTCTTCCGCGTCTTCCTGCAGATGGCGGTGGTGCTGACCTATGCCGGCGCGCAGCCGGTGGTGAAGGTCGGACGCATCGCCGGCCAGTTCGCCAAGCCGCGTTCGTCGCCGGTCGAGAAGCAGGGTGATGTCGAGCTGCCGAGCTACCGCGGCGACATCGTCAACGACATTGCCTTCACCCCCGAAAGCCGCATTCCGGATCCGCAACGCCAGGTGATGGCCTACCGCCAGTCGGCCGCGACCCTGAACCTGTTGCGCGCCTTCGCCCAAGGCGGTTTCGCCAATCTCGATCATGTCCACCAGTGGATGCTCGGCTTCGTCAAGGACAGCCCGCAGAACCATCGCTATCAGGCATTGGCAGACCGGATCTCCGAGGCCCTGGCCTTCATGCGGGCCTGCGGCATCGACCCCGACTCGGCGCCGCAGCTGCAGTCGACCGATTTCTTCACCAGCCACGAAGCGCTGCTGCTCGGCTACGAGCAGGCGCTGACCCGGGTGGATTCGACCTCCGGCGACTGGTATGCCACCTCCGGCCATATGATCTGGATCGGTGACCGCACCCGCCAGCCGGACCACGCCCATGTCGAGTTCTTCCGCGGCATCAAGAACCCGATCGGACTGAAGTGCGGGCCGTCGCTGAAGCCGGACGAACTGCTCCGCCTTACCGATATTCTGAACCCGGACAATGACCCCGGCCGGCTGACGCTGATCTGTCGCTTCGGCGCCGACAAGGTATTTGAAAGCCTTCCCGGGCTGATCCGCGCGGTCGAGCGCGAGGGCAAGTCGGTGGTGTGGTCCTGCGACCCGATGCATGGCAACACGATCACGGCAGGCGGCTACAAGACGCGCCCATTCGAGCGAATTCTGAAGGAAGTGGGCGCATTCTTCGCGGTCCACCGTGCCGAGGGCACGCATGCCGGCGGCATCCACGTCGAGATGACCGGCCGCAACGTGACGGAGTGCACGGGCGGCGCCCGCGCGCTCACCGCCGATGACCTTGCCGACCGCTATCACACCCACTGCGATCCCCGCCTCAACGCGGAGCAGGCCATCGAACTCGCCTTCCTGATTGCCGAAAACCTGCGGACGGAACGCGACGACCGCGGCAACCTCGGACAGGCCGTGAACGGGTGAGCCGGCAGGACCCGCGTCCGAACGGCCCGACGATTCGCTGCTGCAGCGCGCTTCCGGCGGCCGATCGCCGCCGGAAACATCGGCAGGCTTGCGTTTCGTTTCGCACGAAGACCGGACAGTCCTGTTGACGATCTCGGGTACTGTCGCAGGCCCAAGGCGCGGGCGTCCGCGCCTTTTCTATTTTGCGAATGCCGTCAGCGTGTAAATTGCCGCGAAGGGCAGAAACGGTCCACAACCAGCGACAAGGGCGGGGCCGGGAGGAGACGACATGGCGAGCGACATTGATATTGCACGGGCAGCGAAGCTGCGTCCGATCGCCGAGATCGGTGCAAAACTGGGAATTCCGGACACGGCTCTGGAGCCCTACGGTTCCACCAAAGCCAAGGTCCGCGCTGATTTCATACGCGACCTCGAAACCCGGCCCGACGGCAAGCTGATCCTTGTTACCGCGATCAGCCCGACCCCGGCGGGTGAAGGCAAGACGACAACGACCGTTGGCCTCGGCGACGGACTCAACCGTATCGGCAAGAAGGCGGCGATCTGCCTGCGCGAGCCTTCGCTCGGCCCCTGCTTCGGCATGAAAGGCGGCGCGGCCGGCGGCGGCTACGCCCAGGTCGTTCCCATGGAGGATATCAACCTCCATTTCACCGGCGACTTCCACGCCATCACATCTGCCCACAACCTGCTGTCGACCCTGATCGACAACCACATCTACTGGGGCAACGCACTCGACATCGACCCGCGCCGTGTCACCTGGCGCCGGGTGATGGACATGAATGACCGTTCGCTGCGCCACATAGTCACCGGCCTCGGCGGCGTCGCGAACGGCCTGCCGCGGGAGGCCGGCTTCGACATCACCGTCGCATCCGAAGTGATGGCAATCCTGTGCCTCGCGGCTGATCCCGCCGACCTTCAGCGCCGGCTCGGTGCGATCATCATCGGCTACCGCCGCGACAGAACGCCGGTCACGGCGCGGGACCTTGAAGCCGACGGCGCCATGACGGTGCTGCTCAAGGATGCAATGCAGCCCAATCTGGTACAGACGCTCGAGAACAATCCGGCCTTCATCCACGGCGGTCCCTTCGCCAACATCGCCCACGGCTGCAATTCGGTGATGGCGACCAAAACGGCGCTGAAGCTGGCCGACTATGTCGTGACGGAAGCCGGTTTCGGCGCCGATCTCGGCGCGGAAAAGTTCTTCGACATCAAGTGCCGCAAGGCCGGGCTTCACCCCTCGGCCGCGGTGATCGTGGCCACCGTCCGGGCACTCAAGATGAACGGCGGTCTCGGCAAGGATCAGCTCGACACCGAAAACCTGAGCGCGTTGAAGAGGGGCTGCGCAAATCTCGGCCGGCACATCGACAACGTGAAGCAGTTCGGCGTGCCGGTCGTGGTGGCGATCAACCACTTCACAAGCGACACTGATGCGGAGCTCGACCTCATCAGGACCTATGCCGCCGAGCACGGCGTCGAGGCGATCGTCTGTCGTCACTGGGCGGATGGGTCGGCCGGCTGCGAGCAGCTTGCCCAGGAGGTGGTGCGGATCGTGGAGAGCGGCGGGGCACAGTTCGCGCCGCTCTACGACGATGACATGCCGCTGTTCGACAAGATCAGGACGATCTGCCGGCGGATCTATCGCGCCGATGATGCGGCGGCCGATCAGTCGATCCGCGATCAGCTGCGCAAATGGACCGCGGACGGGTTCGGTCACCTGCCGATCTGCATGGCCAAGACGCAGTATTCGTTCTCGACCGATCCGAACCTGCGCGGAGCGCCGACCGGCCACATCGTGCCGATCCGCGAGGTCCGCCTCGCCGCCGGCGCCGGCTTCGTCGTTGCCATCTGCGGAGAGATCATGACGATGCCGGGACTGCCGAAGGTTCCCTCGGCGAACCACATACGGCTTGATCCGACTGGGCAGATCGAAGGCCTGTTCTAGATGTACGCCAATATGGGAGTGTCGTCCAAAGAGATTGACCGAATGCGATGACGTGGCCTTGCGCCCGAGCGTCACGGGCAAAGCCCGCGGTTCAGGCCGTGTCCAGCGGCCTTATCGACCCTTGGTCTGGCGCATGTCTGCGCTAATCCGCGACATGGCCTCTCGGCCCGGATTGCGCGATGCGCCCAACGGCGCGCACGGCCGAGGGTGGCAGCGGGAACCGTCCACACACCCATTGGATTGCTTCGTCGAAGAGCTGTCCTGCCCTAGAATAACGGACAGCGCTTGCTGTACCGCTTGCAGGCACAGCCGAATCGGCGCGAAACCACAAAGAAGTCGGCAGCAAACCGGCGAGACATTTTGGAAGGAACTGCAATGGCCCCAGAGACCCGCGAAGACGACGCGCACGAGGATATCGTCTATCCATCGGCAGTGCCGTTTGTCCTGGTCCACCTCGCCTGTTTCGCGGCAATCTGGACCGGCGTCACCTGGGAGGCGCTCGTTCTTTGCGTGGCGCTCTACTGGATCCGAATCTTTGCGATCGGTGCCGGCTACCACCGCTATTTTTCGCATCGCTCCTACCAGACCAGCCGGGCGTTTCAGTTCGTGCTGGCCTGCCTTGCCCAGAGTACGGCACAAAAGAGCGTGCTGTGGTGGGCGTCGAAGCACCGGCACCATCACCTCCACTCCGACACCGAGGCGGACATTCATTCGCCGCGCCACACCGGCTTCTTCTACAGCCATCTCGGCTGGATCTTCGCGCGCCGCCATGCCACGACGGACCTCGTCAAGATTGCCGATTTCGCCCGCTACCCGGAATTGATGTGGCTGCACCGCTACGAGCTCGTTCCGGCCACCGTGCTGGCCCTGCTCTGCCTTGCCATTGCCGGCTGGCCCGGACTGGTGGTGGGTTTCTTCTGGAGCACGGTCCTCGTCTACCACGGCACGTTCTGCATCAACTCGCTCGCCCATGTCCGCGGCCGCAAGCGCTATGTCACCGGCGACGACAGCCGGAACAACTGGCTGCTGGCGCTGATCACGATGGGCGAAGGCTGGCACAACAACCACCACGCCTACCAAAGCAGTGTGCGCCAGGGCTTCAGGTGGTGGGAGATCGACCCAACCTATTACATCCTGAAGGGCCTGTCCCATCTTGGCATCGTCTGGGACCTGAAGACGCCACCGGAGGCCGTGCTACGCAACGAGCAGCGGCTCGGATCACGCGTCGTCAACCGCGCCGCCGAAGATCTGGCGGCGCGGTTCAGCCCGGAGCGGATCGCGCAGGCGATCTCGGCAACGCTGCATGCCCCGGATCTCGCTGCCCTGCAATTCAGCCTGTCGCGGGCCCGCGACCGCACCGCAGAGGTGATGGCGAGCCTGCATCTGCCGCACCTGCCGAGCCGCGAGGAGCTGCTCGCCGAGGCCAGGGCGACCTTCGCCCGCACGCCGTCGCTCGATGAAATTGTCGACCGCGCGCACACGCTGCTGCTGACGGCCGTCGGCACGAAGCTGGCGGCAACCACCGAGGCGGGAACGTAAGGCGAGACGAATTCGTAAGATCAACGATCGCTAGGACGGCGAAGTTTCGCCCCACCTTCGGCCGTCATTCCCGACCTGTTCGGGCATGACGGCCAAAGGAGCCGAGACCTGAGTGATCCCATTTACGCCCATCCCTCTCGCGAGGGCGGTTTGTCCGGCGCCGGCCCCCCGCCATCACACGTTGCTGTCGGGGAACTCCGACTTGCGCTGCGCCATGAAGGCGACGAGGGCCTCGTCGATCCCCGGATCGAGCGGCGGCGCCTCGTAGGACTGCAGTGCACGCTTCCAACGCATGTTGGCGCGCTGCGCAGCGTCCAGCGAGCCGTCCGAGAGCCATTGCTCGTAAGAATTGTTGTCGGCGATCTGCGAACGGAAGAAGGCACTTTCGAAATTGCGCTGCGTGTGCGAGGCGCCGAGGAAATGGCCGCCCGGGCCGATCTCCCGCAGGGCGTCCATCGCCTGCGCCTCTTCCGACAGGTCGATGCCCCTGGCGAGCACGTGCATCATGCCTAGCTGGTCGGCATCCATCACAAATTTCTCATATGACGAGCACAGGCCGCCCTCGAGCCAGCCGGCGGCATGCAGGCAGAAGTTCACCCCTGACAGCAATGTTGCCAGTATGGTCTGCGCGGACTCCTGCGCCGACTGCGCGTCCGGAAGCTTCGACGAGGTGAAGGAGCCGCCGGAGCGGAACGGTAGGCCGAGCCGGCGCGCCAGCTTGCCGGCGCCATTGAGGAGCAGAGTGCCCTCCGGCGAGCCGAAGGTCGGCGCACCCGACTGCATCGAGATCGAGGAGACGAAGGCGCCGAATACCACCGGCGCACCGGGACGGCAAAGCTGGGTCAGGGCGCAGCCGGCGAGCGCCTCGGCCAGCACCTGCGACAGCGTGCCGGCGACCGTCACCGGACTCATGGCGCCGGCGAGAATGAAGGGCGAGACGATGCAGGCCTGGTTGGCACGGGCATAGACCTTGAGCGCGCCGAGCATCGTGGCATCGAACACCAACGGTGAATTGGCGTTGATGAGCTGGATCATGACGCAGTTCTGGTCGACAAAGTCCTTGCCGAACACGATTTCGGCCATACGCACCGAATCCTCGGCCCGCTCCGGCGCGGTGACCGAACCCATGAACGGCTTATCGGAATACTTGATGTGCGAGTAGACCATGTCGAAATGCCGCTTGTTGACCGGCAGGTCGACGGGCTCGCACACCGTTCCGCCCGAGTGGTGCAGATACGGCGACTGGTAGGCGAGCTTCACGAAATTGCGGAAGTCCTCGATGGTGCCGTAGCGGCGGCCCCGATCGAGATCGGTGACGAAGGGCGGGCCGTAGACCGGCGCGAGCACCAAGTTGTCGCCGCCGATGACGACGCTTCGCTCCGGATTGCGCGCGACCTGGGTGAACTCGGACGGGGCGGTCTTGACGATCTCGCGCAGCATCCCCTTGTCGAAACGGACGCGCTCGCCCGTGACCGTGGCGCCGGCGTCCCGCCAGATCTGGAGTACCTCCGGGTCGTCACGAAACTCGATGCCGATCTCCTGCAGGATCGTGTCGGCATTGGCCTCGACGATCGAGAGTCCCTCGTCGGACAGCAGGTCGAGGACCGGGATGTTGCGGCGGATATAGGGGACTCCGATCCCGCCACTTTCGCCGCTGCGCCGTTCGCGCCGAGCCGCCCGCCCGCGCCGCGCCGTCTGTGTCGCTTCTGCCGTCATCGTCTGGTCCTTGTCGTTCCGCCGGATCGCGCGCTCACTCTGCTCCCGATGCTGGGCCGTAAGCGGCCCGAAAGCGTCGCCGGCTTTGCTGAATCCGTCATGACGCTCAAGCGGCCGGCGCACCGCCAGATGGGCAGAGTGCCCTAACGCCTTGAACCGATCGGCGTTCCGACGTTTCCTGATTGCGGTCGTAGGCGCAGGGAGCGTCGGTTCGGTGGGCGGGGTGTCGAGACGCTCGGACGCGCGGACATGGGTCCCGACATGGCGCGATGACGACAATTCCTGTCGCGCCCCCATGGTCGGAACGGTCTGGCGGTGCCTAGGCTGGTCGCGAATTTCAGGATTGTCGTCCGGCAGGACAGGATCGGCCGGATGCTTGAGCAGGAGCCGCAGGCATGAAGTCGAAGGCGCGGGTTGTGGTGATCGGCGGCGGCGTCGTCGGTGTATCGACGCTTTATCACCTGGTGAAGAAGGGCTGGTCGGACGTCGTTCTGGTCGAGCGCAAGGAACTCACCTCCGGCTCGACATGGCACGCTGCCGGCCTGCTGCCCCTGTTCAACCTCAGCTACTCCGTCGGCCAGCTCCACAAATACTCCGTCGCCCTCTACGGGCGGCTCGAGGAAGAGACCGGCCAGCACGTCGGCTTTGCCAAGGTGTCCAACATCCGGCTTGCACGGACGAAGGACCGCTGGGACGAATACATGTACTACGCCGGCGTCGCCGAAACGATCGGCGTCAAGGTCAATGTGCTGACGCCGGAGCAGGTCAAGGAGATCTGGCCGCTGTGCGAGACCGACGGCATCATCGGCGCGATCCAGCATCCCGACGACGGCTATATCCAGCCCGCCGACCTGACCCAGGCGCTCGCAAAGGGCGCGCGCGCCGGCGGCGCCGAGATCTACCGCCATACCACCGTGACCGCGATCACCCGGCAGCCCGACGACAGCTGGGTGGTGTCGACCGACAAGGGCGACATCGCCTGCGAGCACGTCGTCTCTGCCAGTGGCAACTTTGCCCGCAGGACCGGCGCCATGGTCGGGCTCGAGGTGCCGGTGATCCCGGTCGAGCACCAGTACATCGTCACCGAGCCGCATCCGGAGATCGTCAAGCGCCGCAACGCCGGCCTGCCGGAAATGGGCGTGCTGCGCGAAAGCGATTCGTCCTGGTACATGCGCGAGGAGAACGGCGGTCTGCTGCTCGGCCCCTATGAAAAGGGGGCGCCGTGCTGCTATGTCGACGGCCCGAGCGACGACAGCGAATACGAGCTGTTTCAGGAGGACCTCGACCGCTTGATGCCGCATATCGAGACGGCGATCGCCCGGGTGCCCGCCTTCGCCGAGGTCGGCATCAAGAAGGTCTACAACGGCGCCATCGCCTACACACCGGACGGCTCTCCGATCGTCGGCCCGGCGCCCGGTCTGAAAAACTTCTGGCTCAACGAAGGCCATTCCTTCGGTGTCACCGCCGCGGGCGGTGCCGGCTGGCAGCTCGCCGAGTGGATCGTCGAGGGCGAACCGTCGATCGACATGATGGGCGTCGACCCTCGCCGGTTCGGCCCCTATGCAACGGAGGGGTACCTCCTGGAGAAGAACGAGGAGGCCTACGCCAATGTCTTCACCCTGCACTACCCCGACGAGGAGCGCGCCGCGGCACGGCCGCTGAAGACGGCGCCGTGCTACGACCGGATGAAGGCCCTCGGCGCCGTGTTCGGCTCGGTCTACGGCTGGGAGCGGCCGAACTGGTTCGCCCCGGCGGGCTATGAGGTGCCGAAGCACGAGCTCGGCCTTGGCGATGACATCCTGCTCAACCACAACCACGCACCGGCGCTCGAGGACGGCCGCGTTGTGGAGAAGTGGTCGTTCCGGCGCTCGAACTATTTCGAGCACGTTGGCAACGAGGTGAGGAACACCCACGAGAATGTCGGCCTGCTCGACATGTCGGCCTTCGCCAAGTGCTGGGTGAGCGGCCCGGGTGCCGAGGCCTGGCTCGACTCGATCTTCGCCAACAGCCTGCCGAAGAAGATCGGACGCATCGCGCTTTGCCATCTGCTCACGAAGAACGGCGGCGTGCGGTCGGAATTCACGGTCTACCGGCAGCCGGATGGCTTCTACCTGGTTTCGGCCGGTGCCTACGAGGCCCACGACCACGACGTGCTCAGGAAGCTGCTGCCTTCCGACGGCAGCGTGCGCATGGTGCCGATCACCACCAGCTGGGGTGTGCTGGTGCTGGCTGGGCCGAAGAGCCGGCAGGTGCTGTCGAAGCTCACCCGCACCAGGCTCGACAATGCATCCTTCCCCTGGCTGTCGGGCCAGAAGATCTCGATCGGCCCGGCCACGGCCCACGCGTTGCGGGTCAACTTCGTCGGCGAACTCGGCTGGGAGCTGCATCATCCGATCGAGATGCAGAACGTGATCTTCGACCGGGTGATGGACGCCGGCCAGGGCTTCGGCATCAAGCCGTTCGGCATCCGCGCCATGACGGCAATGGCGGTGGAAAAAAGCTACCGCCTGATCCCGCGCGAGCTGTCGATCGAGTACACGGCCTATGAATCCGGCCTCGACCGCTTCGTGAAGCCGAACAAGGGCGATTTCCTCGGCAAGGAGGGCCTGCTCGCCGCCCGGGCCCGCGGCGACCGCTGGACCTTCGTCACGCTCGAGGTTCACGACGTCACCGACGCCGATGCCCGCGGCAACGAGGCGGTCTACCAGGGTGGCACCCTTGTCGGCCGCGCCACCCACGGCGCCTACGGCTGGCGCGTCGCCAAGAGCCTCGCCCTCGCCATGGTCCGACCCGAGGCCGCCGCGATCGGCACGGCACTCGAGATCAAGATCCTCGGCAAGCTGCACAAGGCCACGGTGATCGCCGAGAGCCCGTTCGATCCGGAGAACACGGCGCTGAGGATGTGAACGGGACGCCCTGCCGCTGACGCCGCTGTAGCGTCGCTTCTATGCCACCTGCTCCGCAACGGCCGCCGCAAGCCTGACGAGCCACCGGTCTCTGCCCCGTGGTCCGATCAGGGACAGGCCGAACGGCGCCGGTCCCGCCCGGCCCAGCGGAAAGACGACCTGCGGAAGGCCGGTGTGTCCGGCGACGCAGAGGAGCTTCATGGCGTCGTGGCGGTAGCTGTCGTAGACCGCCTGGGGTGCGTCGATACGGAACGGGGCGTCGTGGACGACCGGGGCGATCAGGACGCCGTCGGCGCCGAGCTTGTGGTCCAGGGCGGCGGTGAAGGCGGCCCTGAGGGCACGCGCCGCCTCCTGCTGCGGCTCGGTCACTGTCGTCGCATAGGCGAAGCGCTCGGCGATGCCGGAGCCGAGTGGCGGCCTTGCCGCCTTGAACCAGCCGCCGTGGATGCTGAGGATCTCGGCCGACTGCAGGTCGCGGAACGCGGCATAGAGCAGTTCGCGGCGGCCGTCATACACGGAGATGCGCGGCAGGAGCCCGTTTCTGCACTCAAGGTGGCGCAGCGCCTCGTCGATCAGGCGGCGTCCGGGCGAAAGCACGCCCTCGACCATGTCCTCCGGCACCAGGAAGCGCGGCGCGGCCGGACCGCTGGCGGCATCGTTGCCGAGCAGGACGGCGGCGACCGTCTCGAAGGTAGCGCCGTCACGGGTGAAAAAGCCGCCGGTGTCGAAACCCGGGGCCAACGGCATGCAGCCGTCAAGAGGAATGCGGCCATGGGTCGGACGCAGGCCCCACAGCCCGCAAAACGAAGCCGGCGCCCGGACCGAACCGCCGGTATCGGTGCCGAGGCCGATCTCGGCCAGGCCGCCGGCGACGGCGGCGGCGGAGCCGGAGGACGAGCCGCCCGGGATATGCTCGGGCGCGGCCGGGTTGATTGGCGTGCCGAAGTGGGCATTGACGCCGTAGAGCGACCACGCGAGTTCGTCGGTGTGGGTCTTGCCGACGAAGCGGGCGCCAGCAGACAGCAGCGCCGCCACCGCGGCGGCGTGATGCTCCGCCACCGGACTTGCGGCCAATTTCAGCGGATTGCCGCAGCCGGTGCGGTAGCCGGCAACGTCATAGAGATCCTTGACCGCAAGCCTGAGGCCCGCAAGTGGGCCTTCCGGCGCCGAGGCGACCTCCACCGCAGGATAGGGCAGGAAGGCATGGAACGGGTCCTTGTCCAGCAGCATCTGCGGCCTATCCCAGCTCGAAGGTGGTGATGCCGAAGGTGCATTCGAGCGGCAGGTCGGGCGCCGGCCCCTTGTACATGCGCGCGGTCTCGAACACCGGCGACAGCCCGTGATTCTCGGCAAGGGCCAGGGCGGCGGCGTTGGGCTCGGGAACGTCGAGCATGATCTCCTGCCCGGCAACCTGGGCGGACAGCGCGGTGAAGAGCACCTCCGCCTCTTCGGCCGTTTCGGCAAAGAGAGGCCCGATCTTGAAGCTGCCCTCGCAGGCCCGAAGCACACCATAGCCGCGGACAGCGCCGTCCTCGATGAGTGCAAGGCCCCGCCGGGTCTCGCTCGGGCCGAGCCAGGCGGCGAGGAAAGCATCGCGCTCCTCGGGAAAGAACCGGCGATCGTAGTCGCGAATCGACGGAAAGATGCCACGGCCGATCATGGCAAGACGCGGGTCGAGTGCGGAACCACCGGCGGCGATGCCGCTCATGCGGATGTTGCGATGGGCCAGCGCAAAGCCCGACTTGCGGTAGTTGTGCTGCTGGTCGACGACGCCGTCGAGGCCAACGGTGCGATCTCCCAGTGTGGCAAGGGCGTGCTGCCACAGGCCGTGACCGATTCCCTCCCCGCGCCGTTCCGGGCGGGTGATGTAGAAGCCGACGAAACCGAAGCCGGTGCCGTAGCGCACCGCGGAGATGACGGCGACCGGTTCGCCATCCTCACGTGCGATATGGTGGCCGCCGGGATCGGCGGCGAAGAAGGCATCGGCGTCGTCGAGGCCGGGGTTCCAGCCCTCGCCCGCGGCCCAGGCGATGGCGATGTCAAGGTCGTCACGGGTCATCACCCGATAGTCGATCGACATGACATTCCCTCCTTCCCTCCTTCGCCCCCCAGCCGAGATGAAAGCTATGGTGCGCGCGCGCCGCCCCCGGCTGCCCCGGCGCCAAAGCGTTGCAGCATCAGCGCCCGGAAATGCTGGACCGCCTCGCGCTGCATGTCCTCGGGTCGGAACAGCATGAAATAGCCGAAACCCGACTCGGTCGTGATCGCAACCGGCGCCACGAGCTGGCCGGCATCGAGCGCACGCTTGAGCAGTCGGCGGTCGGCGACCAGCAGGCCACCTTCGGACTGGGCGAATTCCGACGCAAGCTGAGCGGTATCGAACACCACTCCCTCCGAAACGTCGGTTCCAAGCCCGGCCTCGCGCTGGAAGAACTGCCAGGCGTAATGGCGTCCGCCGGCATTGCGGATGTGCAATATCGGTCCGGTCTCGACCATGGCGGCGAGATCAACTGTGCCATCGGCGCCGCGGATGATCGCGTCCGGCCGGCACAAGAGGGTCAGTTCCTCCATCCAGAGCAGGTCCATCACCACATCGGTGACGCGGGGGCGCGAGAACACCACCGCAACATCGTGTTCGCTCTGGTCGAGGTCGATCAGATCGCGCAGGGTCTCGATCTCGATGCGGACCCGGCTTTCGACACGGCAGGCCTCGATGATCGGGGTCGCAAACTGGTGGGCGAAGGAGATCGGCAGGGCGATGCGCAGCATGCCGCCGCGGTCGTGACCGAGAATGGCGTTGAGGCTCTTCTGCAGCCGGTCGAACGACGGAGTCAGGTTGTCGAGCAGGTCCCGCCCCGCCTTGGTAAGCGCAAGGGCCGAACCCCGCCGGTCAAACAGCTGCGTGCCGACCACCTCCTCGAGATTGAGAACATGGCGGCTGATCGCACTCTGGGTGACGCCGAGGCTGTCTGCGGCGCGCGTGAAGCTCATGTGACGCGCCGCCGCCTCGAACGCGCGCAGCGAGTTGAGCGGCAGGCGACGACGGTCGATCGTCTGGGGCATGACCGAGGCTCAGATTCGATTGTTGGTGCGAAGCCTAAGCCCGCAGAAGCCGCTAGGGAAAGCTGTTTTCGTCGGCGCGGCACTGCCCGCCATGAGGTGCGAAGCCGTCAGAACGGAAGGAGCTGCACTGAAATGTGACACGATGGATGCGGGGCACCGGGTGGACCGGCGGGCGCGGCAGCGCCTAAGCCAAGGGCCGCAACGCGTTCGACCCGGCGGATCAGGCACAGCAGAACATCATCTCATCATACCAGTTGACAACCTGATACTTGCCCGCTTTGATCCGGGCAAACAGGAGAAAACTCATGAAGATTGCTTTGCTCGGCGCCGGCGGGAAGATGGGGGTGCGCCTTGCCACCAACCTCAAGGACTCGCGCTACGAGGTGGCACATGTAGAGATCGGCGAGGCCGGCCGCGCCCGGCTGCGCGAGACGCTCGGCATCGAATGCGTTGACCTCGACAGCGCCCTTGCCGGCGCCAGTGCGGTGATCCTTGCCGTGCCGGACACCGCGATCCGAACCATCGCCGGCGAGGTCGTACCAAAGCTCGCTCCGGGCACGCTGGTGATGGCGCTCGATGCGGCCGCACCCTTCGCGGGCCACCTGCCGAAGCGGCCGGATGTCACCTATTTCGTCTCCCACCCCTGCCATCCGCCGATCTTCAACGACGAGACCGACATGGCCGCCAAGCGCGACTTCTTCGGCGGCGTCGCCGCCAGGCAGTCGATCGTCAGCGCGCTGATGCAGGGCCCGGAGGAGCATTATGCGGTCGGCGAGGAGATCGCCCGCACCATCTACCGGCCGATCCTGCGCTCGCACCGGGTGACGGTCGAGCAGATGGCGCTGCTCGAGCCGGGCCTGTCGGAGACGGTCTGCGCCACCCTGCTCGTGGTCATGAAGGAGGCGATGGAGGAAGTGGTCGCCCGCGGCGTCGATCCGGTCGCCGCCCGCGACTTTCTGCTTGGCCACCTCAACATTCTCGGTGCCGTCGTCATGGGCGAGATCGAGGGTGCCTTCTCGGACGCCTGCAACAAGGCGATCGCCAACGGCAAGCCGCGCCTGATGCGCGACGACTGGCGCGGCGTGTTCGATCCGCAGGAAATCGCCGAAAGCATTCGCGCAATCACCTGACGGGCCGGGCCCGGTACGGCCGGGTATGGGCAGCCGCGCCCGGTGGTTGTTATAGGGAAGATCTCGGCCAGGGCGAGGGACGGTATGCGAAGGCACGTTGCGGGAACGGACGAAGGCGACAAGATCGTCCGGCGGAAGCTGTCAGACCAGGTGCTCGAGCGGCTTCTGGAGATGATCACCCGGCGCGAGGTGCAGCCCGGCGAGCTGATGCCCTCCGAGCGCGACCTGATGGAGCGCTTCGGCGTCGGCCGGCCGGCAGTACGCGAGGCCCTGCAATCCCTCGACACGATGGGCCTGATCAGCATCTCCCACGGCGAGCGTGCCCGCGTCAGCGCCCTGACCGCCGATACCGTGATCCGGCAGATCGACGCGGTGGCGCGGCTGATGCTGTCGGCCTCGCCGGACAATCTCGAGCATCTGAAGCAGGCCAGGCGCTTCTTCGAGATCGGCATGGTGCGGCTCGCCGCGGCCAAGGCCACCGGTGCCGACATCTCCGAGCTGCGCCGGCTCATCGAGCGCCAGCGGGAGGCGCTGGGCAACGCGGAGGCCTTCATAGCCGCCGACATCGCTTTCCACCGCAAGATCGCGTCGCTGTCGGGAAATCCCATCTTCGCCGCCGTCAGCGACGCCATGCTGAGCTGGCTGTTCAACTATCACGCCGACCTGCTGCTGTGGTCGGGTGCCGAGACCAAGACGCTTGCCGAGCACACTGTGATCGTCGATCGGCTCGCCACCGGCGACGAGGAGGCGGCGGCCGACGCGATGGGCATCCATCTCGACCGCAGCGACCTGCTCTATCAGCACCCCGAGGGTGTTTGACAGGGCCCCATAGTTGTAAACTGAATTGACTCATCCATCGCTTTCCCGCAAGGTCGCCAGGAAAGCTCGCCTTGGCTCTGGAGCAGCTTCATGGGCAAAACTTACGATATTGCTACGATTGCCGGCGACGGCATCGGGAAGGAGGTCGTTCCGGAGGGCCAGCGGGTGGTGGAGACGGCGGCACGCCGCTTTGGCTTCTCCGTGAACTGGACGGAGTACGACTGGAGCTGCGACCACTATACCCGCCACGGCAGGATGATGCCGGAAGACGGTGTCGAGCAGGTTCGCGGCGCCGACGCGATCTTCCTCGGCGCCGTGGGCTGGCCAAACGTGCCGGACCACATCTCCACCTGGGACCTGATCTTGCGCCTGCGCCGCGAACTCAACCTGTATGTCGCCCTGCGTCCGGCGCGCCTGCTCAAGGGCATCACCTCTCCCCTCACCGGCCGCGGCGGCAAGGACATCGACTTCGTCATCGTCCGCGAGAACTCGGAAGGCGAATATTCGTCCGCCGGCGGCATCCTCTATCAGGGCACCCCGGACGAACTGGTGATCCAGGAATCGGTGTTCTCCCGCAGAGCCACCGACCGGATCCTGCGCTATGCCTTCGAACTGGCCCGCACCCGCCGCAACAAGGTGTCGCTGGCCACCAAGTCGAACGGCATCAAGATTGCCATGCCCTATTGGGACGACCGCTTTGCCGCGGTCGCTGCCGATTATCCAGACGTCGAGGCGAACAAGTTCCACATCGACATCCTGACGGCGCATTTCGTCAACCATCCGGACTGGTTCGACGTGGTGGTCGGCTCGAATCTCTTCGGCGACATCCTCTCCGATCTCGGTCCGGCGGTTGCCGGCAGCATCGGGATCGCGCCGTCCGGCAACATCGATCCGACCCGCAGCAATCCATCCATGTTCGAGCCGGTGCACGGGTCCGCGCCGGACATCGCCGGGCAGGGTATCGCCAATCCGATCGGCCAGATCTGGGCCGGCGCCATGATGCTTGAGCATCTCGGCGAGCTCGAGGCCGCCCGCGCGATCGAAGCGGCGATCGAGACCGTGCTCTCGGACGGCGGCCCGCGCACCCGCGATCTCGGCGGCAGCGCCAGCACAATCGAGGCCGGCAAGGCCATTGCCGAAGCGATCGGCTGACATTTCGACAACCGGCCCCCGCGGCCGATACCATCCGGTCCAGACATTCGAGGAGCAAAGCGATGCTCGACAGGACATCCATCACCACCTTCGGCCACATCATCGACGGCAAGATCGTCGATCGTGCCGAGAAAGACGGCATCGACGTCATCGATCCGGCGGACGGCCGGGTGTTCGCCCGCCTGCCGCGCGGCGGCGCCGCCGAGATCGACAGGGCAGTCAAGGCGGCACGCGCCGCCTACGAGGGGGTATGGGGCGCAAAAAGCGCCGTTGAGCGCGGCCGCATCCTCATGCGGCTCTCCGCCCTCATTCTCGACCACGCCGAAGAACTCGCGGAGCTGGAGTGCCTCGATACCGGCAAGCCGATCACCCAGGCGCGCAACGATATCGCCGCCACCGCCCGCTATTTCGAGTATTACGGGGCGGCCGCCGACAAGCATCACGGCGAGACCATCCCCTACACCAAGGGGACGACGGTGCTCGCCCTGCGGGTGCCGCATGGGGTGACGGGCCACATCATCCCGTGGAACTATCCCTCGCAGATCTTCGGCCGCTCGGTGGGCGGAGCGCTCGCCGCCGGAAACGCCTGTGTCGTCAAGCCTGCCGAGGACGCATGCCTGACGCCGCTTCGGCTCGGGGAACTGGCGCTCGAGGCGGGCCTCCCGGCCGGAGCGCTTAACATCGTCTGCGGCGTCGGGATCGAGGCGGGCGCGGCGCTCGCCGGCCATCCCGGCATCAACCATATCTCCTTCACCGGCTCGCCGGTGACGGGTACGGCGGTGGCCAAGGCCGCGGCCGACAACCATGTCCCGGTGACGCTCGAGCTTGGCGGCAAGTCGCCGCAGATCCTCTTCGCCGATGCCGATCTCGATGCGGCGCTTCCCGTTGTCGTTAACGCCATCGTGCAGAATGCCGGCCAAACCTGCGCCGCCGGCAGCCGCGTCCTGATCGAACGGCCGATCTACGACGAGGTGATGCGCCGGCTCGCCGAACGGTTTTCGGCACTGAAGGTCGGCCCGGGCATCGACGACCCGGACTGCGGCCCCATCGTCAGCGCGCGCCAGCTGCGGCGGGTGAACGAAATGGTCGAAGCCGCAATCGCCGATGGCGCGCGGGTGGTGGCACAGGGCACGGTCAAGCCGGATGCGCCCAAGGGCGGCTTCTACTTTCCGCCGATGCTGCTCGACGGTGCGGCGCCGGGCAGCCGCCTCGCCTGCGAAGAAGTGTTCGGCCCTGTGCTCGCGGCCTTCCCCTTCGAGGACGAGGCCGAGGCGATCCGGCTCGCCAACGGCACGCCATACGGGCTGACTGCAGCGGTCTGGACGCAGGATGGCGGCCGGCAGCTTCGCTGTGCTCACGCGATTGAGGCGGGTCAGGTCTTCGTCAACAATTACGGTGCCGGCGGCGGCATTGAACTGCCCTTCGGCGGCATGAAGCGTTCGGGCTATGGCCGCGAGAAGGCATTCGAAGGCATGATCAGCTTCACCACGGTCAAGACCGTGGTGCTCAAGCACGGCTAAACCGGGCCTTGCAGGAGGCGCAGGCGGGGCCGACGGTTTCCGCCCGCCTTCCCGGGCCACCGGCAGAAGCGCGTGGGATCAGAAGCCCGGGCGGCTGTTCATCATTCGGGTGCGGGCATGCTCGATATGATTGCGCATAGCCCGCTTGGCCTTGGTCGCCGCCCCCGCCTCGATGTGGCGGAAGATCTCCTCATGCTCGGCCTGCACCGCCTCGGCGCGCACGAGCGGCTGGAACTTCACCAGGAATCGCATCAGCGTCACCGAGCGGGTGACGTCGTACTCGAGCGATTTCAATGTTTCGACAATGCGCGGATTGCAGGTTGCGATCGCAACGGCCTCGTGGAACGCATAGTCGTGGTAATGCATGATCGCATTGGTGTGCATTGCCTCGGCGAAGCGATCGAGCGCCCCGCGCAGCCGCTCGATGTCGGCTGGCCCACGCCGTTTCGCTGCAAGATATGCGGCCTGCGGCTCAAGGATCAGGCGCAGCTCGATCCCATTCAGGAGATCGCCGATGCGCTCGAGCGCCTCGCGGTCGTCGTCGTCCCCGCTGGCCCGCTGGCCGCTCGCGCCGAGGGCATTCTGCACATAGTTGCCCGAACCACGGACCGAGGAGATCAGCCCGTCCTCGCGCAGCTTGTCGAGCGCCTCGCGCAGGACGGGTCGCGAGACATCGAACTCCCCGGCCAGCACGTTTTCCGAAGGCAGCTTGGTGCCAGCGGCGATCATGCCGGTCACAATGGCATGAAACAGATTTTCATAGACCCGGTCAGCCAGCCGTTCGGCCTTGCTCTGCTGGAGGTCGGCGAAGGCAAATTCAGCCGACCGCGATGTCGATGCGACCTTGTCCATGTCCTCGACCTTTTGTCCAAACCTGCGACCGGACAATGCAGTGGGCGGCACCCGCCGACACCTGCCACAAATGCCCGGTTTGAACCTTTGGGCACCTTGATGATGATCATCATACCAGTTACAGTAAAGTTGTAAAACGTGTTGACTGGATTGGCGATCATCGCCACACTTCGCGTCCGGTGCAGGAGACACCAGGGAGGATACCGATGTTCCGATTCCGCAGTCTGTCGATCGTGTCCGCCGTCGCCGTTTCGGTGGCGATGAGCGGTACCGCTCTTGCGCAGACCGTTCTCAATTTCGCCCACACCACGGCGCAGAATTCCCACTATAGCCTGGGCGTCCAGGCCTTCGGCAAGAAGCTCTCTGAGCTCAGCGGCGGCAAGTACGAGATCCGCGAGCAGGCCGCAGGTGCACTGGGCGGCGAGCGCGACCTGATCGAGGGCCTGCAGATCGGCTCGGTCGAGCTGGTGATCTCCTCGACCGGTCCGCTCGGCAATTTCGTGCCCGAGGCGCTGGTGCTCGACCTGCCGTTCCTGTTCAAGGACTACGCCTCGGCCCGCGCCGTCCTCGACGGCGAGATCGGCCAGGAACTGCTCGCGAAGGTCAGCGAGAACAATCTTGTCGCCCTGGCCTGGTCGGAGAACGGATTTCGCCACATCACCAACTCCAGCCGCCCGATCACCAAGCCCGAAGACCTTGAGGGCCTGAAGATCCGCACGATGGAGAACTCGGTGCACATGGAAGCCTTCCGGGCCGCCGGCGCCTCGCCGACGCCAATGGCCTTTCCGGAAGTCTTTGCGGCCCTGCAGCAGAACGTGATCGACGGGCAGGAGAACCCGATCCCGGTCATCACCGCCTCCAAGTTCTGGGAAGTCCAGAACAACCTGACCCTGACCGGCCACGTCTATTCGCCGGCCATCATCCTCGCTTCGCCGAGCCTGTGGGACAGCCTGTCGGACGAGGAGAAGGGCTGGTTCCAGGAAGCGGCCAAGATCGCGGTGGAAGCGACCCGGGCCAAGGTCGAGGAAGATGATGCGAACGGCGTCGCCCTGCTGCGCGAAAATGGCATGGAAGTGGTGGAAAAGGTCGACCAGGCCGCGTTCCAGAAAGCCGTCGCTCCGGCCTACGAAACCTTCACGGCCAAGTATGGCGACGAGATGCTGAAGCGCATCCAGGCGGCCCAGCAGTAAGGCTCCACGGGGGCTCTGCCCAACCGACGTCTCCGGGGTGGCCGAACGCGGTCACCCCGGCAGGAGTGCGATCATGCAATGGTTCTTCGCCGCCGAGCGCCGGGTGACCCGGGTCGCTCTCGAGTTGTCTGTGGTCGCCCTGGCGGTGATCGTTGCCCTCACCTTCTACCAGGTCGTCACCCGTTTCGTTCTCGGTCACCCCTCCGCCTGGTCAGAAGTGGCGGCGCGCTCGACCATGATGTGGATGATATTTCTCGGGCTTGCCGCCGCCTTCCGTCAGGGGGCGATGATTGCGGTCGATTTCCTAATGGATATCGGGCCGAAGCCCCTACGCCGGTTCCTCACCATCGTCATTGCCATCGCCTCGCTCACTTTCCTGGCACTGCTGATCTGGTATGGCACGGCCATGGCGCTGCGCGTGCAGCGGCAGAGCCTGGCAGGCCTCGACATCAGCATTGCCTGGGTCTATGCGGCGCTGCCGGTCGGGGCAGCGCTCGCGGTCCCCGGCGTCGTTGCCCGCACCATCCTCAGCCTCACCGGGAAAGATGACGAAAGCGTCGATGCGCTGAAGGGCGTGGAGGGCCAGGTATGAACGCGGCCCTGGCCTTCTCGCTGCTTATCCTCTTTGCCGCTGCCGTGCCGATCGGTGTCTCGCTGGTGCTTGCCAGCGCCTTCGGCATCCACTTCTTCTCGACTGTGCCCCTGCTGCTTGCCGTGCAGCGAATCTTCGCGAGCCTCGATTCCTTTCCCCTTCTCGCCGTCCCGCTTTTCATTCTGTCCGGCAACCTGATGGCAGCCGCCGGGATTTCCGAACGGCTGGTGGAGCTGGCCAAATCGATGGTGGGCGGCATTCAGGGCGGTCTTGCCTGCACCTGTGTCGTCACCTGCATGATCTTTGCCTCCGTCTCCGGATCGTCCGTGGCGACAACCTTCGCGATCGGTGTCATCCTCATTCCGGCGATGGTGAAGCACGGTTATCCGGTGGGCACCGCGGCGGCCATCCAGGCCTCCTCGGCCGAGCTCGGCGTCCTCATTCCGCCGTCGATCCCGCTCATCCTTTATGGTGTGGCGACGGAAACCTCCATCGGCCAGCTGTTCCTCGCCGGCATCGGTCCGGGGATTCTCGTGGCCGCCGCACTGTTCATCTACCTGATCATCCTGTGCCGAGTGAAAGGCTACGGCAAAATGGACGGCGAGGGCCGCAAGCCCCTCCTCAGCGCCCTTGTTCATTCCTTCTGGGCGCTGGTGATGCCCATGATCGTGCTGGGAGGCATTTACGGCGGCATCTTCACGCCAACCGAAGCCTCCTCCATTGCCGTGGTCTATGCGCTCGTCATCGGCCTGTTCGTCTACCGGTCGCTGACGTTCGCCTCGATCTACCAGGCGCTGCGCAGTTCGGCGATCTCAAGCACGGTGATCATGGTGATCATCGGCGGAGCCGGCCTGTTCTCCTTCCTCGTCACCCGCTCCGGCCTGCCGGCGATCATCGCCGAATGGGTGCAGCAGGTGTTCACCGACCGTGTCAGCTTCCTCCTGGCGGTCAACGTTTTCCTTTTCCTCGTCGGAATGTTCGTCGAAACCTCGGCCGCCATCCTCGTGCTGGCGCCGCTGCTCGCGCCGATCGCGGTCGGCTATGGCGTCGACCCCGTACATTTCGGCCTGATCATCGTGGTCAACCTGGCGCTCGGCATGTTCACGCCACCGGTCGGGGTCAATCTCTTCGCCGCCTGCGGCGTGGCGAGGATCTCCATTCAGCGCATCATTCCAGCCCTGGTGCCGATGGTTCTGGTGGTGATGGGCTGCGTGCTGCTGGTGACCTACGTGCCGTTCATCTCGCTCGGCCTGGTCGAGCTGTTCTACCGGTAGCGAAGGCGCTGCCGATTTTCGGGAGACTGCAATGAAACTGAAGGACAAGGTGGCCATCGTCACCGGCGCCGGCGGCGGCTATGGCGAGGGCATCGCTCACTATTTCGCCGAACAGGGTGCGAAGGTTGTCGTTGCCGACATCCGCGGCGACGCAGCGAAGAAGGTTGCCGCCGACATCGGCGCGGCGGCCGTCGCCTGCACCACCGACGTGACCGACGGCGACTCGGTGAAGGCGATGGTCCGGACCGCGCTCGACGCGTTCGGCAAGGTCGACATCCTGGTCAACAATGCCGGCACCACCCACAAGAACCAGTCGATGCTGCAGGTCGACGAGGCAACCTTCGACCGGGTCTTCGCAGTCAATGTCAAGTCGATCTACCACGCGGCGATCCACGCGGTGCCGGTGCTGGAGAAGAACGGCGGCGGCGTCATCATCAACATCGCCTCGACCGCCGGCGTGCGCCCGCGCCCCGGACTCACCTGGTACAACGGCACCAAGGGTGCGGTGATCGCCATTACGCGTTCGATGGCCATCGAACTTGCCGACCGCAAAATTCGTGTCTGTGGCGTCAACCCGGTGATGGGCGAGACGGGCCTTACCGACCAGTTCCTGCCGGGCGAGGACACGCCGGAGACACGGGCCAAGGTCATTGCCGGCATTCCGCTCGGCCGCCTGTCCCTGCCGATCGACATCGCGAAAGCCTGTGGCTTCCTCGCCTCGGACGAGGCCGAGTTCATCACCGGCGTGCTGCTGGAAGTCGACGGCGGTCGCTGCATCTGACAGCGCCGCAACCCCGGCCCTCCTGAGGACGAAATGACGATGACGACCAGTCTCATCATCGGCGGTGGCGGCATGCTGGGCCAGGGGCTCGCGAAGGCTCTCGTCGCGCGGGGAGCTCTCGCCGGCTCGGCCCTGGGCCGCATGACCCTCTACGACGTGATGTCGGCACCGGTGCCAGAGGGCGAGCTTCCGATCGACGTGAAGACGGGCGATCTCAGCGTGCCCGGCGAGGCGGAGTGCCTCATCGCCACCCGCCCGAACGTCATCTACCATCTGGCCGCCATCGTCTCGGGTGAGGCAGAACGGGACTTCGACAAGGGCTACCGGGTCAATCTCGACGGCACCCGCCATCTGTTCGAGGCGATCCGCGCCGAGCACGACCGATCGGGCTATTGCCCGCGCGTGGTGTTCACCTCCTCGCTTGCGGTGTTCGGCACCCCCCTACCAGATGTGATCAGCGATGATTACGTCCTGACTCCGCTGTCGAGCTACGGCACCCAGAAGGCGATCGGCGAGCTGCTGCTCGCTGACTACAGCCGCCGCGGCATCTTCGACGGCATCGGACTGCGCCTGCCGACCATCGTCATCCGCCCCGGCAGGCCGAACGCTGCAGCCTCGAGCTTCTTTTCCTCGATCCTGCGCGAGCCGCTCGCCGGCAAGGAAGCCGTGCTGCCGGTGGGTGCAGACGTGCGCCACTGGCTTGCAAGCCCGCGCGCGGCCATTGCCAATCTGGTCCACGCCGGCGAGGTCGACACCGCCGCCATGGACGGACGGCGCAACATCACCCTGCCGGGCATCTCGGTGACCGTCGGCGAGCAGATCGAGGCGCTGCGCAAGGTCGCCGGCGACAAGGCGGTCGCTCTCATCCGCCACGAGCCAGATCCCACCATCGAGGCAATCATCTCGACATGGCCGAAGGCGTTCGACACCCGCCGCGCCCTCGACCTCGGCTTCACGGGAGACGCTTCGATCGAGGCGATCATCACCGCCTATCTCGAGGATCATGCAGGAGCCGCATCATGACCACTCGATCAGGTCCTATCGTTCTCATCGGGCTCGGCGCCATGGGCCTTGGCATGGCGGGCTCCCTGCTGCGGGCCGGCCTTCCGGTCGTCGGCGTCGACCGGGAGCCTGCTGCCATGGCCGCCTTCGAGTCGCAAGGCGGGCGGATCGCGGCGGATCGCTCCGCGCGAGACGCGGCGGTGAAGCAGGCGGCGGCCGTCGTGCTCGTCGTCGTCAACGTCGCCCAGACGGAGGAGGTGCTGTTCGGCGAGGACGGGATTGCAGGGATCCTGCGCCCCGGCACGGTCGTCATCTCCTGCGCCACCTTCGCCCCCGAGCACGCGGTCCGCTTCGAGGCAAGGCTGGCGGAGAGCGGTGTGCTCTATCTCGATGCGCCGATCTCCGGGGGAGCCGCGCGCGCCGCCGAGGGACGGCTGTCGATCATGGCCTCGGGCCGACCGGAGGCCTTTGCCGCCGCGGGTCCCGCGCTCAACGCCATGGCCGAAACTGTGTTCGAGCTCGGCGACCGCGCCGGCCCGGGCTCGGCGATGAAGGTGGTCAACCAGCTTCTTGCCGGCGTCCATATCGCGGCCACCGCCGAGGCCCTGACCTTCGGCATCGGTCAGGGCATCGAGGCGGGGCGTATGCTGGACGTGATCTCCCGCTGCGCCGGCACGTCCTGGATGTTCGAGAACCGCGGCCCATTCATCGCCGCCGGCGATTATCGCTCCCATTCGGCCGTCGACATCTTTGTCAAGGATCTCGGCATCGTCACCGAGGCCGCGAGGGCGGGCGGCCTCTCCGTGCCGTTGGCCGAGACGGCGCTCGCCCGCTTCCGCGCTGCCCATGACGCCGGGCTCGGACGGGAGGGCGACGTTGCGGTCGCCAAGATCTATGCTCGCGAAGGCAGCATCGCCCTGCCGGGCGTTGCGACTCCGTCGGATGAGGGGTCACTGGCCGAAAGGACGTGAGCATGCTTCTCGGGTGCATCGGCGACGATTTCACCGGCTCCTCCGATCTCGCCAACACGCTCGTCAAGGGCGGCATGGCAGTCACGCAGTACTGCGGCATTCCGCAAGCCCCCGCTGCCCCTGGTGTCGAGGCCGGCGTCGTCGCGCTGAAGACCCGCAGCGTCCCCGCTGCCGAGGCGGTCGAGCAGTCGCTGGCTGCGCTCGACTGGCTGCTGGCCCAAGGTTGCCGGCAGATCTTCTTCAAGTACTGCTCGACGTTCGACTCCACGCCCAAGGGCAATATCGGCCCGGTCATCGATGCCCTGATGGAGCGGCTCGGGGCGCAAACCGCCATCGTCTGTCCGGCCTTTCCGGGAACCGGGCGCACGCTCTACCAGGGTCATCTATTTGTCGGTGACCGGCTGCTCAGCGAGTCCGGGATGCAGGACCATCCGCTGACGCCGATGACCGATCCCGACATCCGCCGCTGGCTTTCGCTGCAGACAGCGCGCAAGGTCGGCCATCTCCCACATGCGATCGTTGCACAGGGCACAGCAGCGATTGCTGAGGGCCTCGCGCGGGAATGCGCGGCCGGGGCCGGGCCGGTGGTGATCGATGCGATTTCCGACGCGGATCTCCATGCCATCGGAGCGGCTGCCGCCGGGCTGGCGCTTGTCACCGGCGGCTCCGGGGTCGCTCTCGGCTTGCCGGAGAATTTTCGCCGTGCCGGCCTGCTGTCGGGGACGAACGACGGCTTCCAAGGGGTCGCAGGTCCGGGTGTCGTGCTGTCGGGCTCATGCTCGCGCGCGACGCGCGCACAGGTGGCGCGCTACCGGGCGGGCCATCCCGCGCGGGAGATAACCGCCGACGCAGTGATGTCCGGCGAGACCACCGCTGCGAGCCTGCGCGACTTCGTGCTAGCTAACCTCGACGCTGCCCCCATCATCTTTTCCTCTGCGGATCCGGAGGAGGTCAGACGGGCCCAGGTAGCTCACGGGACGGAGCGGCTCGCCACTGCCATCGAGACTTTGTTTGCCGAGCTTGCCGGCGAACTTGCACGCTCCGGCATCCGCCGCATCGTCTCGGCCGGCGGCGAGACGTCGGGCGCGGTGGTGCGCGGGCTGGGCTGCGAGGCGCTGCGCATCGGTCCGGAGATCGATCCGGGCGTGCCGGCCTTGCGGGTCGAGGGCGCCGCGCTGGCGCTGGCGCTGAAATCCGGCAATTTCGGCGGCGAGGATTTCTTCGAGCGGGCACTTGCGGTTCTTGCCGGCAGCGAAGGAGGCAGGGTGTGAGCGAAGCGACACGGCTGCGCGAGCTGCTTTGCACGCTCGCCCGCTCGCTGTTCGACCGCGGCCTGACGGGCGGTGCATCGGGCAACATCTCCTTGCGCCTGCCGGACGGCGGGCTGCTGGTCACGCCGACCGGCACTTCGCTCGGCCGGCTCGACCCCGACCGCCTGTCCCGCTTCGATGCGGCGGGCCGGCATGTCGACGGCGATCCGCCGACCAAGGAAATGCCGCTGCATTCGGCCTTCTACGAGACGCGGGGGGCGAAGGCAGGTGCCATCGTCCATCTGCATTCGACCCATTCGGTGGCACTCTCAATGCTGCCTGAGATCGACCCGGATAACGTGCTGCCGCCGCTCACGCCCTATTCGATCATGCGGCTCGGCAAGGTGAAACTGCTGCCCTTCTTCCGTCCAGGTGACGCGGCCATGGGCGAGGCGATCCGCGGACTTGCCGGCCGCCGCAGCGCGGTGCTGCTGGCCAATCACGGTCCGGTGGTGGCGGCCAAGGACCTCGAGGCAGCGGTTTATGCCATGGAGGAGCTGGAGGAGACCGCCCGTCTCGCCCTGCTGCTGCGCGGAATGAACCCGCGCCTGCTGAGCGAGAGCGAGATCCGCTCGGTCGTCGATCATTTCGGCGTGGAAGAATGGGACTGACAGGCGCGATGACCACGAAGACGACTCTGCCGCTTTCGGCCAATCTTGGTTTCCTGTGGACCGACCGTCCGCTGCCGGAGGCGGTGCGTGCGGCCGCCGTCGCAGGGTTCGATGCGGTCGAGCTGCACTGGCCCTACGAGGTGCCGGCGGCCGAGCTTGCCACCGCCCTGAAGGAAACCGGTCTGCCGGTGCTCGGACTCAACACAGTGCGCGGCGACGTGACGAAGGGGGAGTTCGGGCTGGCGGCCCTCCCCGGTCGAGAGGATGAGGCGCTTGCCGTCTTCACCCAGGCGCTCACCTATGCCCGGGCGATCGGCGCCGCCAATATTCACGTCATGGCCGGCACGGCGGAGGGAGAGGCGGCGCGACGCACCTATGTCGCCAACCTGCGCCGGTTTCGCGACCTTGCGGCACCCTACGGTGTGACACTGCTGCTGGAGCCGATCAACACGCGCGACGTTCCGGGCTATTTCCTGACCGATTGCGAGACCGCCGTCGGCATCATCGCCGATTGCGGCGGCACCGGCATCCGCATCATGTACGACTGCTATCACATGCAGATCATGCGCGGCGACCTGCTGCGCCAGGCCGAGCGGTGGCTGGAGCTGATCGGGCACGTTCAGTTCGCCGCCGTGCCCGACCGCGGCGAGCCGGACCACGGCGAAGTCGATTACGGCTGGCTGCTGCCGGCACTGCGTGCGGCCGGCTATAAGGGTCATTTCGGTGCAGAGTACCGGCCGCGTGCGGCAACCGACGAGGGTCTCGGCTGGATGTCTGCCTTCCGGACCGGCTCAAGCTGACCGGAGCACAGCCTCGATGGTTTCGAAATGCCATCGCGCGAATGGGACCACGCCAAGTCGACCCTGATTTGATCGCGCAGGTCAGCGCCGCCCCGATCACCCGATCCGGGTGGCGGCGAGCCGCTCCTCGTCAAGGGTGAGGCCGAAACCGGGAACATCGGACAGCACCAGCATGCCGCTCGCATCTGCGGCGAACGGTTCGGCCAGCATGAAGTCGCGCGCGGCCAGCGGCCATTCCGGCGGATCGAACGGGTATTCCAGGAACGGCGCGTCGGTAACGCCAGCGGCCAGATGCGCATTGGCGACGACGCCGAGGCCGTTGGTCCAGGTATGCGGCGTAAACGCGATCCCGTGCTCGGCTGCCATCACCGCGACCCGGCGCAGCCCGGTGATTCCGCCGACCAGAGCGGCATCGGGCTGGAGCACGTCGAGAGCACCCTCGCAGATGAGGTCCCGGAACTCTGCGAGCGAACGGGTCATCTCGCCGCCGGCGATGCGGATTTCGACCGCTTCGCGCAAGGCGCGCATGCCGGCCCGGTCGGCGCGGTGCAGCGGCTCCTCCATCCAGAAGACGTCAAGGCGCTCGAGCTCTCGCGCCACGGCAAGCGCATCCTTGAGCTGCCACGGAGCAGCCGTGTCCCAGGGCATGCGCCAACCCTGATTGCAGTCGACCATCAGCGTCAGCCGGTCGCCGACCCGGGCGCGAACCGCCTCCAGCGCGCGAATGTCGTCGCGCCAATCGCCGCGATGAAAGCGGACCTTCATCGCCGCAAAGCCCTGGTCAAGGTAACGCTCGGCGGCGTCGGCCATCTCCTCCGGCGCCCGCAGCGTGCCGGAGGACGCATACGCGCGCACCCGGTCGGACAGGCCGCCGACGAGCTTCCAGACCGGCAGCCCGGCAATCTTGCCGGCGAGGTCCCACAGCGCGAGGTCGATCGGCCAGGGCCGGCCGTAGTGGAAGTCGAGATTGGAGAGCACGCGGTGATGCCGCTCGATCCGCAGCGGATCCTCGCCGACGAACAGCGCCTCGTGGCCGGAAAAGCCGAGGCAGAGGTCGCCCGAGCCGATGCCCTCCACGCCTTCGTCCGTCTTGATGCGCACGATCGTCGCATCGAAATGGGTCCGCGGCCTGGTGTCCCAGCTCGCGCGGAACGGCGGATCGAGCGGCAGGCGGTGATGCGTGATTTCAATGGCGGTGATCTTCACGGGGGATGGTCCGAGTGTTGAGGGATGACGGCTGAGAGTGTGCGCCCTCACCGCAGCGCGAGCACCCGCTCGGCCAGCATGATCAGATCCGCGTCGGTTACGGGACGACGGCTGGCGTTGCGCATGGCAGCGTTCTCCGGGCGCGCCATCTGGGCGGCGAGGCGCTGCGGCGTCAGCCCGAGATCATCACCAAGCCGGACGTCGATGCCGAGACGCTTGACGAAAGCCGAGAAGGCCATTGGCAACTCGCCGAGGGAGCAGCCGAGGGCGCGCGCCGGCTCGCGATAGACCTTCTCCTCACCCTCCATCGACCAGGCGAGCGTCGCGGCCATCGCGATTGCCACGGCGCGGCCGTGGTGAATCGGTACGAGGCTGCCGAGCGCATGGGCGATGTTGTGAGCGAGCCCCGTGCCGGCGTTGTCGATGCCGATGCCGGCGTAGGTCGCGGCAAGCAGCATACCGGCACGCGCATCGAGGTCATCGGGCGATTCGACCGCCACCGGCAGGTGCTCGCCGCAAAGCCGGATGGCGTCCAGGCAGACGCGGTTGTTGGCCTCGAAGGCGTTGACATTGGTTGCCGCCTCCATGGCATGGACCAGCGCGTCGATGCCGCAGGCAGCCGTGATGAGCGGCGGCAGGTCCAGCGTAAGCTCGGGATCGAGCACGACGGCATCGGGCTTCAGGGCGCCGGACCAGTACCAGTATTTGGCGCCGTCGTCGGCCGAAAGGATCGAGACCGCAGTCGCCTCCGACCCGGTGCCGGCGGTGGTCGGAATGCAGATCAGCGGCAGGCGGGCGACCGGCAGCGGCTTGGCGGCAAGCCGATAGTCGGTGACATCGTCCCTTGCGCCGACCAGCGCAGCGATCAGCTTGCCGGCATCGAGCGCCGAGCCGCCGCCGAGGCAAACAACGACCTCGACCGACTTGTCGCGGGCAAAATGCACGGCGGCCCGAACCTGCGCCTCCTTCGGGTCGCTCCTGATATCTTCGAAGGCAACCACGCGGTGACCGGCGTCCTTCAGCACGCCGTCGAGACGAGCGGTTATACCGAAACGGGCAAGCCCTGGATCGGCCACGAGCAGGACACTCGCCTCGCCGAGCGTGAGGTCTGCCACCAGCCGTCCGAGATCCTGGACCCGCCCGGGTCCGCACAGGATCTTCGGCACGGCATTGAGCGCAAAGTTGAACATCGGCCACCCCGCCGGCGCCCGGCGCCGCTGCAGCAACCGGGAGCGTTGCTACCGAAGGCGAATGCTAAGGCGAGCGGTGCCCGCAGCCGAAATGCAAAAACGAGATCGGGCCATGCGATAAAGTGGCGGGACGGGCAGCAAAAGGGCGGAGTGACCGGACGCAGGATGCCCGATGGCGTCGGCCAACGGTGGGAGCCCTCAGCGCGACACGCTCGATCGAGAGCAGGCCGGCTGCCATTGCGACACCCTAGGCCCGGGTGACGCGCTCCTGGGAAGCCGGATAGCGGCCGCGGGTGTCGACGATCAGGCGTGCCCTCTCGCCGATCATTGCGTAATCGAACGCGTCGTGGTCCGTCGCGATCACGACGGCATCCTGCGCGGCAATCGTCGCGGCGTCGGCCGTGACCGAACGCAGCGACAGCGTAGTGCCATGGCCGGGCACGAGTTCGGACACGAAGGGGTCGGCATAAGCTGCGTCCGCGCCGCGGGCGACGATGCGCTCGAGCACATGGACCGAAGGCGACTCGCGCCGGTCGTCGATGTTCTTCTTGAAGGACACACCGAGAACGAGGACCTTTGCCCCCTTCAGTGCCTTGCCGCGGTCGTTGAGAGCCGCCGTGAGCTTCTCCACGACATAGTCGGGCATGGCGCGGTTGACCTCCCCGGCAAGCTCGATGAAGCGGGTGTGGACGCCGTATTCCCGTGCCTTCCAGGTGAGGTAGAACGGGTCGACCGGGATGCAGTGGCCGCCGACGCCGGGGCCGGGATAGAAGGCGGTGAAGCCGAACGGCTTGGTGGCGGCGGCCTTGACGACCTCGAAGATGTCGATGCCCATGCGGTCGGCAACCATCTTCATCTCGTTGACGAGGCCGATGTTGACCGAGCGGTGGATATTCTCCAGCAGCTTGGTCATCTCTGCAACCCGGGTCGAGCTGACCGGCACCAGCGTGTCAACCGCAGGCCCGTACAGCGCCTCCGCAGCGGCCAGGCAGGCCGGCGTGTGGCCGCTCACCACCTTGGGAATCGAGCGGATATCGAAGCGGGCGTTGCCCGGGTCCTCGCGCTCGGGCGAATAGACCAGGAAAAAGTCCTCTCCGACGGTAAGCCCGCTCTCGGCAAGCACCGGCAGCAGGTCGCCATCGGTGGTGCCCGGATAGGTCGTGCTTTCCAGCGAGACGACATGGCCGGGCCTGAGATGCGGCCTTATCCTGTGCGCGGCGTCGAGGATGAAGCTGAGATCCGGATTCTGATACTTGCCGAGCGGCGTCGGCACGCACAGGATCAGGGCATCGCATTCGGCCGCAAGTGCGTAGTTGTCGGTTGCCTGGAAGGGGCTCGCAAACCGGACCTCGACCGCCTGGTTGGCGAGGTACTTGGTGAAGCCGTTCTTCGCGTTCAGCGCATCGATCTTCGTGCGGTCGACGTCGAAGCCGGTGACGGCGAAGCCGACGGTGCTGAAACGCTCGGCAAGCGGCAGCCCGACATAGCCGAGGCCGACGATGCCGATGCGGGCCGTGCGGGCGGCGAGGCGTTCGGTCAACCGATCCAGACTATGCGACACCAAGATCCCTATCCTGCGACCGTCTGCGCTTATTCGCCCTGCCGGGGGCCTCACTTCGTAGCTTGGCCTCTCAGATCGCAAGCCCGGGCAAAAGCGTCAAGCTCCGCGATCGCGCAAACGATGTGGTAGAACGAGCTCGCCGGCGCCGGCTCGTCGACGAAACGGCCGTCGGACTCCATCTTGTCGTGCCACAAGCCGGCGATCGGGACGGCCAGGAACTTTTCCAGTGCCTCGACCGCGGCCACTGTGGAGGCGAGGTAGTGCTCGCGCTCTACCGCGACCGACACATTTGCGAGTGCGATGGCCGCCTTGATCCACTCTGTCTGGCCCCACAGCCGCGCCAGCGGATCGCGCAGCGCGAAGTCGTCATTGAGCGCCATCACCGCAACCTTGCGGTCCGGGCAGACACCATGGGTCTCGCCGATGAAGAACAGCCGCCGTGCGGCGACGACCGCGTCGGCACGGCCGCGGCGGACGCCCCAGCGGGCAAGCAGCCAGGCCCATTCGAACTGATGCCCCGGCTCCATCACCCGGCCACGGTCGCCAGGCATCGGCCGCCAGTTGCCGTCGAAGAATTCGCGTAGCCCGCCGCTCACAGGATCGATGAAGCGGCGAAGTGCGAGCCCGGCAATCTCGTCCGCAAGTGCGCTCCAGGTGCCCACGTCCGCGATGTCCTCCCAGGCGAGTGCTGCCTCGAACAGGTGCATGTGCGGATTCGAGCAGAGCGGCAGCCTGCGCGGGCTTGCTTCCTCGAACCCTGCTTCCGGATGGGAAAGCGTCGCGCGCAGTTGCTGCAGCAGCGCATTGGCCCGCTGCTCCAGCGATGGACGCCGCTGCGGCAAGGCGTCCGCAGCCGCCGCGAGGGCGAACAGGGCGAAGGCCTGGTTGTAGAGATCGAAGCCCGGGTCGAGCATTGTCCCGTCGGCGGCCACCAGCGAGCCGGCCGTGCCATCGCCGAGGAAATAGTGCTGGAGATACCAGTCGAGCCCGCGGCCCGCCAGCCCACGCCAGTCGCCATCCCAGCCGAGCCGGCCCGCCGCAATGAAGGCGTAGATCTGCCGCGGCTGGACGCGGGTGCGCCGCGGCTCTTCTGTCCCCTTGCCGCTGGCAAGATCGATGCGCTCGCGAAAGCCGCCTGCAGGATCTGCTCCGGCCGCGGCCCAGAGCGGCGCGGCCGCGTCCAGCAGCCACGCCTTCAAACGCTCCGTGGCGGCCATTACGGCCACTTCCGCGCCTGTCCCACCCCCCATCGCAAGGCCTCAGAGCGTCTGGTTGTAGGCACCGACTTCCGGGTTCTCGCGCAGCACGGCGTCGACGGCGTGGAACATCTCCTTGAGCCGCGCCTCCGACACCGGACTTTCGACGACGACGACGAGTTCCGGCTTGTTCGACGAAGCCCGGACCAGACCCCAGGTGCCGTCGTCGGAAACAACGCGCACGCCGTTTACGGTGACAAGATCGACGATGGCGTGGCCGGCGACCTTCTCGCCCTTGTCCTTCATCTCCTGGAACCGGGCGACGACCTTGTCGATTACGCCGTACTTCACCTCGTCGTCGCAATGCGGCGACATGGTCGGCGACCCCCAGGTTTTGGGCAGCGCCCGCCGCAGATCGGCCATGGTCTTGTCCGGGTTGCGGTCGAGCATGTCGAGGATGGCGATCGCCGAGACCAGCCCGTCGTCGTAGCCGCGGCCGATCGGCCGATTGAAGAAATAGTGGCCCGACTTCTCGAAGCCGACAATGGCGTCAAGCTCGTTGACCCTGCGCTTGATGTAGGAGTGTCCGGTCTTCCAGTAATCGGTGGTCGCGCGGTTCTCGATGAGGACAGGATCGGTGGCAAACAGACCGGTCGACTTGACGTCGACGACGAAGCGGCAGCCGGGATGCAGCGCCGAGAGGTCGCGTGCCAGCATGACGCCGACCTTGTCGGCGAAGATCTCCTCGCCCTCGTTGTCGACCACACCGCAACGGTCGCCGTCGCCGTCGAAGCCGAGGCCGACCTCCGCACCGCTCTCCAGCACCGCATCGCGCAGCGCATGGAGCATCTTCATGTCCTCGGGATTGGGATTGTAGCGTGGGAAGGTGTGGTCGAGCTCGCAGTCGAGCGGCACCACCTCGGCGCCGAGCGCCGACAGGATCCTCGGCGCAAACGCTCCCGCCGTGCCGTTGCCGCAGGCGGCGACCACCTTGATCGGACGCTTCAGCTTTGGCCGGTCGGTCAGATCCTTGATATAGGTCTCGGGGAAGTTCTCGACGAAGCGGTAGCCGCCGCCGTCCTTCAGCTTGAAGGCTGCCGACAGCACGATGTCTTTCAAGCGCCCCATCTCGTCCGGCCCGAAGGTGAGCGGCCGCTCGATGCCCATCTTGACGCCTGTCCAGCCGTTGTCGTTGTGCGAGGCGGTGACCATGGCAACGGCGGGCACGTCAAGCGCGAACTGGGCGAAATAGGCCATCGGCGACAGCGCAAGCCCGATATCGTGGACCCGCACTCCGGCCGCCATGAGCCCGGTAACGAGCGCCATCTTGATCGAGGCCGAATAGCCGCGGAAATCATGGCCGACGACGATATCGGGCCTGACGCCGCGTTCGTGGATCAGTGTGCCGATCCCCATCCCGAGGGCCTGCATGCCCATCAGGTTGATTTCCTTCTCGAACAGCCAGCGCGCATCATATTCGCGAAAGCCCGTGGCCTTGACCATCGGCTTCGATTCGTAGGCATAGGTGTTGGGAGAGAGCGAAGCTTCGGGCGTGGGAAACATGCGCAAATCCTGAAAGAGAACAGCGTGAAAGAGTTCGTGACACGACGCCACCGCGTCTGCCTCTACGTCGGCTTCGTGTCAGTGTCGTGGCGGACGATGTCATCCTCGCCGATATAGGCACCGGACTGGACTTCGATCAGCCGGGTCGGAATGCGGCCCGGATTGGCGAGGCGGTGGCGTGCGCCAATGGGAACATAGGCCGACTGGTTCTCGGTGAGAAGCCGCGTGGTCCCGTCGATCTGGACCTCAACGGTCCCGGATACCACCACCCAATGCTCCGCGCGATGGACGTGGCTCTGCAGCGACATGCTGGCGCCGGGCTTGATCTCGATCTCCTGCACCTGGTAGCGCCCGCCCACGGCGATCTCCTCGTGCCAGCCCCAGGGACGGTAGATGCGCCGGTGCCGGCGAACCTCCCGACGTCCTTCCCGTTCCAGCGCCTCGACCACCTTCTTGACGTCCTGGGCCTTGTCCTTGGCCGTCACCAGCACCGCGTCCTTGGTTGAGACCACCATGATGTCATCGAGCCCGACGACCGAGACCAGGGCGTCGTCGGTCACGACCAGATTGTCGCGGGCGCCGACGAACAGCGCCTCGCCGAGAGCGCTGTTGCCGTCTTCGGTCTTCTCGAAGCTCTCCCAGACCGCCGGCCAGGCACCAAGGTCGTTCCAGCCCGGATCCATGGGGACACACGCCACGGCCTCTGCCCGTTCCATGATGGCGTAATCGACCGAAATGCTCTCGACCGCCGCGAACGCTTCGGCGTCGAGGCGCAGGAAGTCGAGGTCGGCCCGGGCCCGGTCGAGCGCCGCGGCGGCATGAGCCAGCACCTCAGGCGAATGTCGCCGGAACGCCTCGCGCATGGTGGCGGCGGAAAACAAGAAAAGGCCGGCATTCCAGACGTGATCCCCCGACGCCAGAAAGGCCCGCGCGCGCTCAAGATCCGGCTTTTCGACGAAGGCCGCCACGTCACGCACCGGTCCCTCCCCGGCCGCAAGGCGGATGTAGCCGTAGCCGGTATTCGGTTCGCTCGGCGTAATGCCGAAGGTGACGATCCTGCCCGCCTCGGCCGCAGGCACCGCCGCCTCGACGGCGGCGAGAAAGGCCGCCTTATCGGTAATCAGGTGATCCGAGGGCGTCAGTAGGACCAGCGCCTGGGGCGACTCTCGCTCCGCCAGCAGCGCTGCAATCGCCGCCGGGGCGGCGGTGTTGCGCCCGAACGGCTCCAGCACGATGGCTCGCGGGACGACGCCCTCCTCGACGGCCTGCTCGCCAACCAGAAAGCGATGCTCCTCGTTGGCGATGATCACCGGCGGCGAGAATTTGGGACTGTCGAAGCGCTGCAGCGTGCGCTGGAACAAGCTGTCGCCGTCGAAGAGCTTCAGGAACTGCTTGGGATAGAGCTGGCGTGACAACGGCCACAGCCTGGAGCCCGAGCCACCCGACAGTATTGCTGGGATAATCATGCTGGCGGGCTCCCCCTGTCGTCTCGTCTTGTGCGCATCCGGCCGTCCGAAACACCGCGCTCACCGTTCTTAGCGCGGTTTGCGATCGGGTGGAATCACGCTTGCCGAGACGCTGTCTCAGACGCTGTCGCTTGAACGGCCTAAACGACCCCGAATGTCCGCACAGTCATCGACGAGCCCTGTCGGGCCAAGCCGTCAACGCAGTCCACACCATCAACCGCGGGAGGCAGCGCCGGTCACAGCAAACTCCGCTCCGAGCACCCGCAAAGTCTTCGAAGCCGCAGACAGGCACCTGTCGATTCTTCGGGCGGCGAAATATGCTCTGGTTCGCGCAGGATAGGATATCGCCCCAATCACGGCGCATTTGACCGTCACCCCTTGAAGCAGATGGTGCATCGTCGGTAAAAGGCCGGGACACTCGGGCAGCCGCCCGTGACAAAACGGACGTTTCGCTCTTCGTCATGCTTGCCGCCGTCAGAACGCACGTCCGCGTCACCAGCGCCCTTGTCATCCGTGAGATGACGACACGTTATGGGTCGAAGGTCGGCGGATACCTCTGGGCGATCATCGATCCGGTGGCGTTCATCACCCTGATGTCGATGGTGTTCTCGGCGATTGCACGCACGCCGCCGCTGGGGCGAAGTTTCCCCCTCTTCTACGCTACCGGCTATGTCGCCTTCTGGTTCTACCGGTCGCTCACCGATCAGGTCAGCCTGTCCGTGCGCGTCAACCGCGCGCTCCTCAACTACCCCAGCGTTTCGCCCTATGACACCATTCTTGCCCGTGCCACCCTGCAGATCGTCACCCAGTTTGTCGTGGCCATCGTCATCTTCTCCGTCCTGGCGCTGATGGTTTCACCGTTCCCGACCGTCAACTTTGCCCCGTTGCTGGCAGCAAGCGCGGTTGCAATCGCCCTCGGCATTGGCGTTGGCATGATCAACGTTGTCCTGTTTCACTTCAGCAATACTTACGAACAGATATTCCAGATTGTGAATCGCCCTTTGTTCATAGTCTCCGGAATCTTTTTCTTGCCTGAATCCATACCACATCCCTACCAGGACTTCCTGCTGTGGAATCCACTGGTTCACGTGGTCGGCTGGTTCCGCCAGGGATTCTATACAACCTACCGCGGTGAATACATCGACCGGCCCTGGCTTATCATCCTGGCATTCAGTTCCGTCGTGATCGGACTGTTTCTGATCCGGATCTACAGTGCGCAACTTCGGGAGAACGAATGATTTTTCTCGAAAACGTCACAAAAAGCTTCACCCACAAAGGGCGCACGAATTATGTCGTGAAGGACGTTTCCTTCACAATTCCTCGCGGGCGGAGCATTGGGCTGCTTGGCCGGAACGGCGCCGGCAAATCGACGCTTCTCAGAATCATTGCCGGCATCATGCGTCCTGACCGGGGCAGGATCATCCGCGACGCCTACGTGTCGTGGCCCCTCGGCTTTCAAGGCAGCTTTCACGGCGCGCTCACCGGTGAGCAGAACGTTCGTTTTGTGGCCCGAATCTATGGCCATGACACCGAAGCGCTGGTCGAGTACGTTGAGGACTTTGCCGAACTCGGCCCAGCATTCCGCATGCCCGTCAAGACCTACTCCTCGGGCATGAGAGCTCGGCTCGCCTTCGGCGTCAGCATGGGGATCCACTTCGACTATTATCTGATCGACGAGATCACGGCCGTTGGCGATGCGAATTTCAAGCGCAAATGCCAGCAGGTTTTTCATGAGAAGCTGCACGATTCCGACATCATCATGGTGTCGCATTCCAATGCAACCTTGCGCAAGTTTTGCCAGGCTGGCATCGTTCTTGAGAATGGCACCTTGCGATATTTCGATGACATTTCCGAAGCAATTGAACTACATGACTTCAACATGAAGGCTTGACTGCGGAAGACGAGGCGATGACAGCGCAGGACAAACAGACGCCGAAAGTGAACAGTCTTCCGGCCGCGCAGGAGGGCGAACAGCCGAAGGCGCCCGCCCGCCCGAAGCGAGCAGCAGGCAAGGGGCCGAAGAAGCTTGCCGTCGTGGCCGGCAACGCCATTTCCACGCGGCTGCGCGACGCCGGTCTCGATCCGACGCAACTGACGCGCAGCCCGGCCCTTGTCGATGCCGCCGGCCGCAAGGCCCGCAAGCGCCACCGGCTGATGGGGATCACCTTCGTCCTCGGTGTCCTGCTGCCATCGCTTCTTGCGACGGTCTACATGGTGTTCATCGCGGCCGACCAGTTTCACAGCCGCACCGCCTTTGCCGTGCGCAGCGTGGAGAGCACCGGCGCCACCGAACTGCTCGGAATGGTGATCCAGGGCGGCGGCGCCACCAACGCCTCCGACAGCTACATCATCAACGACTATCTGCAGAGCCAAGCGATCATCGAGGATGTCTCGAAAACCGTGGACCTCGAGCGGATCTTCAACGTCTCCCACGCCGACTGGTTGTTCCGGATGGGCGAGGATCTGCCGATCGAGGACCGGCTCGACTACTGGAACAGCATGGTCGACGTCACGTACGACTCGACCTCCGGCAACCTGTTCGTCCAGGTCAAGGCCTTCACGCCGGAAGATGCCAAGGCGATCGCCGAGGCCATCGTCGAGAACAGCGACAGGCTGGTCAATCGCCTGTCGGAGACGGCGCAGCGTGAAACCATCCGATTCGCCAAGGAGGAGGTTGCTCGGGCCGAGGCCCGGCTCAAGATGTTCCGCAAGCAGCTGCTCGAGTACCGGGAGACCACCCAGGAGATCAATCCGGTCGAGAACGCAAAGATCACGCTGGAGCTGATTGCCACGCTTGAACAGCAGCTGACCAAAAACGAGGCCGAGCTGAAGACCGTCAGCGAGTACCTCGACGCGCAGTCGCCAAAGGTTGTCATCCTCAAGCGGCAGATCGCCAGCCTTCGTGAACAGATCGCTGCCGAACGGCGGCGCCTCGGCGAAGGACAGAACAACGCAACCGCGTCCTCGCTCACCGATCGCACCATCTCCAACCGCATCGCGAGCTACGAAGGACTGGAGCTGGAGCGTGAATTCGCAGAGCGACTTTACACCGCTGCGCTTGCGAGCCTCGAAAAGGCGCGTGCCGAAGCGGAGGAAAAGAAAACCTATCTCGCCGTTTTCCTGGCCCCCACCCTCTCCGAGGAGGCGCAGTATCCGCACCGGTACCTGTCGTCGCTCGCGGTCTTCCTCGGCCTGCTCGGCCTGTGGCTGGTCGGCGTCATGACCTATTACAACATCCGCGACCGATCGTGAGGGGCGCGCGCGCAAGCTGGCTGCCACGCTCGCGCGGCCAGGACGAGTTCGTATCGACAGGCGCCCGATCGGTCTTGCTTCAAGGGTCAGGATCGAACGACCTCGAGCGGATGGATCGCTTTGCCTTCGCCCGGAACGACAAGAGAACCACCGGGGCCTTGTCCGCGCCGATTTCCTGAGGGGGCGATGGGTCTGCCCGATCATGACGGCCGTTCATTTGCGGTGACCTGGCGGGACGGCGGCCTGTGGCGACAGCGTGCCCTGATCGAGGGCTTTCTCGGTGCCCGGTTGCACCGCGACGTCGCCGGCCTGCGCCGCCGCGGCGCGATCCGGATCGGCTGGGGGCTGAAGGAGAGCGGCCTGAGGGCCCGGCGCATTGCGGAGGCTACCGGCAGCCCGGTCTGGCTGCTGGAGGATGGTTTCTTGCGCTCGCGCCGGCTCGGCCACCTCGACCCGCCGCTGTCGATCGTCGTCGACGACATCGGCATCTACTACGACTGCAGCCGCCCTTCCCGGCTGGAGCGCCTGATCCCCCGCAGCCTGACACCGGCCGAGGAGGCCGAGGCGCATCAGGTCATTACCGCGTGGCGCCAGGCGGGCGTGTCGAAATACAACTTCCAGCCGGATTACACCGGTGAGTTGCCCGACGACTATGTCCTCGTGGTCGACCAAACCCGCAACGACCATTCGATCCGCCATGGCGGCGCCAACGAGAGGTCGTTTGAGGTAATGCTGAGCGCCGCGATCAGCGAGAATCCGGGCCGCGAGATCATCGTAAAGACCCATCCGGACGTGCTTGCAGGGCGTCGACCGGGCCACTTCGGGCCGGAGATCGGAAAGCTGTCGCCGCGCGTCCGCCTGATCGCCGAGCCGGTCCACCCGGTCGGCCTGATCGAACATGCGGCCGCCGTCTACACGGTCACCTCGCAGATGGGATTCGAGGCCGTGTTATGGGACAGGCCGGTCCGCACGTTCGGGATGCCGTTCTACGCCGGCTGGGGCGTGACGATGGACGATCGGACCGCCCCGGAGCGGCGCACGCGCGCCACTCCGGCCCAGCTGGCCCATGCCGCGCTGATTGAGTATGGCTGCTACCACATTTTGTCGGAGGCCGCCGGCGTTCGCCGATCGGCACTGCAAATCATCGATCTCTTGCGCCGCGACCTTGCGGGATCGGACAAGCGAACAGACCCGAAGCATCCGGCGCGCGGTTCCCTGCGGGAAACCGAGTCCGGATGCGGATCCTGGTGATCGGGGCGCATTCTGCGCCAACACCTTGATGAGACGAACGCCAAACCGACCCTGCCGAGACGGCGCCCCGAGGCGCACCGTGCGCGTCTGTCGCTTGCTGCTGTGCGAAGACGCTGGCGCCGGGGTGCAATTCGTTGTAGGGACCAGATCCAACAGAATAAGCATCATCGGGTTCTCAAAATCGGAGAGGCGACGAAGATCACGCCCACGGTCGGAAAGAACACCGGTAACTGGGGGTAAATCGGAATGGACAATATAAAAGTAATTCCAGGGATTGGATTCGAATTCCCATTCTCCTTTTTGATACCGGAATCGTACTCTCCCCTTAATATTAATATTGTCCCCATCCATTCTGACGATATATTACTTCATATTGACTTTCGCTATCCTGATAATAAAATTTCTCTGAACCGCTATATTGATCAGCAATGGGGAACGGAAATACATCATGAATTCGAATATAACGAACCGGCTTTTTCGGGGTCCATTGTTTTTCTGGAATCATCTTTTCAGATAAAGTTGGGCGACAATACTTATGATTTTCCGAGCGACCGGCCCCTGATCGGCGAAGTCTTTCATCTGTTCAGCGACTTTCGACATATCACCCTGGGAAGTTCAGATCTTCCCACGATGCGGCTTGCGCAGAGGTGGCCATTCTTGTCGCAGCTGGGAACGCCGCCGGCCTCGAACCAGCGGGTTCAACCAGGCAATATCGCGTCCAGGGCGGTCGGCGTGACCGGCCTCGTGCTCTGCGATGGCGAATACGATCTTCTCGAGCGGTTTCTGCAGGCCTCGGCAAAGGACTTCGATGAAGTGCTGCTTGCCGTGTACGACACGAAAGTCTTCGACCTGGGAAAGGTTCGGCAGCTGCAAAGCCGGTTCTTTGGACTTCGCTATGTCGTTGCCGAGCACCTCTACGGTGCCTCAGGCCACCTTTCCAGAACGAATGGAAGTCTTTTCCTGAACGTCGTCTGCGGGGCTGCGCGCTACAAGAACATCGTCTTCATCGGATTGGACAAGGGCCTGCATTTTCCGGTGCGTAGAATCATAAAGGATCATCGGCTGCGGACCCGCCAGGATCAGTTTGTTCTGGTCTCCGACCACAATGGCAAGCCGGGCGACCTTCTGGCCATGTCATTTTCACCCGAAGCCTGCTTCCAAAATTCTGCGTCAGGCGCTTCCCTGGCCAAGGAAGAGCTCGTTCGGCGACGTGTGTTGCGCACCCCAATACGGTCGGACTGCCTGAGCGGCGACTGGTCTCTCAATGTTGCCGATATGGTCGACGACAGCTTCCGGGCGAATGCGTCGGTTCGACTCAGGCGTCCCAGCGGAACCAGCCCCACCGTGGCGAAGAGCAAGCCGGCCGTGCTTTTTCTGGTCATCTCCTGCAAAAAATACAGGAGCAAGCAGCAGCTGATCCGGGACACCTGGGCAAAAGACGTGGTTCGGGCCAACTTCGAATACGTCTTCGTGGAAGGCGACCCGACAATCGAACAGGCAACCCTTATCGGCGACCAGCTTTTTGTGCCGGTGCCGGATTCCTATGAGTATCTGCCGGGGAAGGTCCTTGAGGCCGTTCGTTCATCCATTCGGCTCTTCGATCCTGAATACATCTTCAAGATCGATGATGATTGCGTGTGCAACGTTCAGAAGTTTCTTGAATTCGACTACACGTCATTTGACTATATCGGCACCGACGTAAGCATTGGTCGTCTATCCTATGTCGACTGGCACACCGGCGCCACAAGCAACAGCCAACTGAGTGATCTCCTGTTCGAGATCGAGGATAGTCAAACCTGGTATGACGGACAGGGCGGATATCTCCTGAGCCGGAAAGCCGCATCTGAAATGGTCGCCCTCCAAGAGGACAAACTCCAGCACATTCTGGAGGATTATGCTGTCGGCCGCGCGCTGTCCCAGCTCGGATACACGGCAGATCGGACGACGTCGACGTTCCGGGGCATCCGCGAGAAGTACATTTCGAAAGCTTCGGACTTCGACCGCGTTGTTATCAGCGACATCGGCAACAGTGATCGTTTCAGAACCGTCTATGGTGAAATCTGCGCCCTGAATGACGCTTATCTGGAAAGATTGGCTCATGAACAGCCGACGATTGCGTAGTCTTCAATGCTGGCAAGACGGTCTTCGGGACGGTTGAGAGGCAAGCATCTCGATGACGTAATCGGCGCGCGGCACAACGTTAACCGGTTTCGGCCCGCTTTCGCGTTGTCGCTGCCCGGATCGGCCAACCTGAAGCCCGTCAATCTCCTTGCCATGAGGTCCAGGCGTGTGCGATCGCAAGTCCGACCGATTCTTTTGGCTCTCGTGCGATGAGTCCAAGCTAGACTTACGCTTTACGGCAATTTCAAAAAATATCCGCAATGCAAGGCAGGGCCATGAGTAAAAAGACCTATAGGTATGTCTTCGTGTTTACCTACGGCCGCTCTGGCTCAACGCTCCTAATGGGCTTTCTTAATCGCCTTCCAGGCTTCTGCATTCGCGGCGAGAACTACATGGCTCTTGCGCACCTTTATCGCTTTCATCGAGCTGCCGAGAACATGACACGGCAGCGGGCCAAGACATCCGATCAGCCCACACATCCATGGTACGGCGTTGATCTGATTGATGCTTCGGAGCTTCGGCGTAAGTTGCGAATTCTGTTCACCGACTCCATTCTCCAGCCTGGGCCGGACAGCCGCGTGCTCGGATTCAAGGAAATTCGGATACAACGAAAGGACATTCCAGATCTTGACGATTTTCTCGCATGGCTGGAAGAGACGTTCGTCGACGTCAAGTTCATCTTCAACCATCGCCGCATCAGCGATACGGCCAAAAGCAAATGGTGGCGCGATACACCACACTCACATGCCATCATCCACGGAATGGACAGACGCCTCAGGGAAAGCCGATTTGCGGCGGCCCGAAATGTCTTCCATGTCCAGTATGAGGACTTCGTGAGCGATCCGAGTCATGCGGCAGACTTGGCGAAATTTGTCGGCGCCCAGTTTGATGAAGATGCTTATCGTCAAGTTCTTGCGACAAGCCATTCTTACTAGTGCGGGGTGATCGCCCAGCCAAAGGTGACGTCACCTCCCGATAGGGCGGTGTCGCCGGTCCGGCAGCAGCGCCCAGCCGGATCACCATGGGCGTCCAGCTGGGCGTATTGGAGGGACCTGGTCAGAACAGGAAATCGTCGGCCGTCACGTCGGCAAGCGATGTGTTCCAGAGCACGATCGTTCCAGAGCCAGTATCGATCGAGACGTCCGATCCGCTCTGGCTGATCGACAAGGCCTCGAAACCCGAGAGGCCGAACGCCGTCAGATCGATGGTGTCGTCGCCATTGCGATCGAAGCCGCCGACAAAGCTTGTCTCGAAGCCGGCTTCAAACACCAGCAGATCGTCGCCACTACCGCCGAAGAGCTGATCGTTGCCGCCGCCGCCGATCAGCGTGTCGTTGCCACCACCGCCGAAGAGGGTGTCATTGCCGGCTCCTCCGTTGAGGACATCGACGCCGTCATCGCTTGAGCCGTAGATCAGGTCCGATCCTGCACCGCCGTTGAGCGTGTCATTGCCGGCACCGCCGCCTATGGTGTCATTTCCGGCGCCTCCGGAGATGAAATCCGCTCCGACCCCACCCCAAGCGACGTCTCTGCCGTCACCGCCGTAGAGTTCGTCGGCCCCTGCGCCGCCGAACAGCGTGTCATGCCATGCACCACCGTAAAGAACGTCGTCGCCGGCGCCTCCACCGAGTTCGTCGGCGCCACCTCCCCCGAAGATCGTGTCATTGCCGGCGCCACCGTAGAGGGAGTCGAAGCCTGCAAATCCCGAGATATGATCGTTGCCGTTGTTGCCACTGATAAAGTTGCCGGCGTTATTGCCGACAATGATGTCGTTGCCGGAGCCTCCGATCACGTTCTCGATGTAGTTGATCACCCGGCCGTCGACGGTCACCTCCGTCATGACGGCGATGTTGTTTTCGCTGGCGCCGACGGTGGAGAACGTTCCCGGCACCAGGCTGATATTGAGGTCGCCGGTCTGGTTGGAGAAATCGAAGGTGTCTCTGCCGCCCGCGTCCCATACCGTCAGGATTGCCGTTCGGCCCGATCCTTCAATGAGCCCGCCATCATCCAGGGCATAGGTATCACCTTCGCCGAAATAGCTGGTGTTTCCCGGGCGCGTGGTCGTATTGGCACCATAGAGGATCTGCAGGGCCTGAATGTCGTAGATCATCGGCGTGAGTGGCCAGTCCTGATTGTAGTAGAACTGGCCCGCCTCACTCGGATGCGGGACGTACGACATGACGGTGTACTGGTTGTTGTTGGTCGGATCTCCCGCGAAATTGTTCGGATCTTCGTTCGGATGATGCAGGCCAAGGGCATGACCGAGCTCATGCAGGAATGTGTTCCAACTGGTATGTCCAAGCTCGTTGACGATCTGGTCCGGATTGGTGGTGTTGACCCACAGGTCGCCATGGTGATCGGGCCTTCCAAGCACTCCCGGGAAGTCAGCGACGAAGCCGTACAAGCCCGTGGAATTGAAGGCGCCGGAGCCGAAAACGAGATCGCCGAAGCCGCCCGAGATCGTGCCTGGTTCGAGGTTGATGTTTGCGACCTCGTTCCAGGCAGCAATGGCCAGTTCGGCTAGGGCTCGCTCAGCCCCGTTCATCGCGAAACCCGACGTCATCGGCAGATAGAAGTCCGGATCATTGTATGCCGAAACCAGCCAGGCATCTGCGACGCCGTCGAAATTGGTATCGACCTGGGAGTAGTAAGACGGCATCGTTGTCGTCAAAAACGAATACGTGATCGTTTGACTGCCGTCGTGCCAGCCGGTCGCACCGCTCACCAGCAGTGACCTTGCGTCAGTTCCCATCCCTACAGCCCCCGTTAGAACCCTGTCAGAAATTGCAGACACGCAGGCCGGCGTTCGAACCGGCCTGAACGTCTTCGCACGGGGAGTATTTCGGGCGACCCTTTATAATGTCTTGCTTTTTCGTTTGTTTCTGCCTGAATTGAGCCCGTGCCGTAGGAGAGCAAACATTGCCGAGCCAGGAAAGACCATCCGTGATAGTGCCTAGACAACACTTTCGCAGACAGCGCAGGATGCCGGTGCAAGGTTTTAAGCGCGCCGCGGCGGCAATTCAGGCCGCGTCCCAACGCATCCAGCCCCGACGGCTGTTCCTGATCGTGTCGATGACGCTCCTCGGCTTCGTCTTGGCGCCTGCAAGCGCGTCATCGGATGGGTCATCGTGCCTCCTCCTCGAGGCGGCCGCATCGAAGATCTGCGCCGCAAGGGTAGCCTGCGAACCCCACAAGGCCGAACTCGAGGTCCTGACGGATGCTTTCTGTGGGTGCCTTCGCGGGCAAGAGCCCAGCCCTAAGGCCGAGATTGCGATACGCGATGCCTTATCGGCCGGCACGACCACCTTTGCCTGCTGCGCGGGCAACGCGATCTCACGACGGCCGGACCTGTGCGAGAACAGGGGTTAGGCGGTAGCGCCGGCCCAAGTTCACGCTATCAGGTCCCGGCGGTCAGGAGGGCGTCTGGACGATCTCCATCACCATCCGGGCCAAGTGCGTGGCAAGCTCGCCTTAGCTCATACCTTGAAAGAGGTCGGTATCATCCTCCGGCAGAGCCATGTCGAACAGTTCGTCACGACCGAAGAAAAGCTGTGCGGCGCGCCGGTTAGACTCCGCAAATCTTTCCAAGATCGCCTGGCGCTGGTGAACGCTGTAAATGTACTTTTTGTGATGGCTCTCGTCCGCCGTGCGCGCCGCCGCGTCGATCAAGCGCATGCGGAGGCCCGGACGCAGCGGCATCAAGTCCAGATTGCGTAGGATCTCCAGTGCGGCCGGAGAAATGGAGTCGTTGTCGCGCCGCCGTGGCTCGATAGCCACATCGGGGAGCACAGCGCGCAAAAATGCTTCCGCGGTGTTACCCTTCATGAGACAGAAATGAACGTTCTGGATATCCAGATATTCACACCAGCGAAGCCCTAAATCGTCATAGTAAAGCCAAAAATACTCCGAGATTGTATTGAGAAACTCCCTTGGCGATAACTTATATTTTTTCTCATCGTGCGGCCAACGAACATTCTGGTTATACCACGACATAAGCCAATCGTCTTGGCGTCGCAAAAAGAAATATATCTCAATCTCAAAATTCTTCTTTAAAAACTCTAGGAATGAAAGATCGGTCAGGGTGCAAAAATCCTCACCTGAAACGATAATGGTGTGTGCATCACCACACCCTCTCGTGATGTGATCAAGAAGGTCTTGGCCATACATTTCCCCCCCGTTTGATAGCAAAGACCATTCCTCGATGATTATCCCTTTTCGCCGGATACCAATATCCTGATTCGGCGAGAACACTCCGATTACCCGCAAGCGTTCGCTGCAGAGTCGTTGTTCCCGTTCGATGAATACCGGCGTGAATGACAAGTCTTCTCATTTTATTCTCTGAGCAGGAATATAAAAGCCTAAATCGGAAGTTTCGGCGCCGGAACAACGTCAAGATACGCCTGGAATTCGGACCAGTTCTCAAACCCCTCACTGACGGCTCTAGTGTATTGCTTACGCGTATCGGCAGACAAATCAGATGCTTTCGCTTCCGATCCGATGAAGTCGAGAATTCGCTGCATCTCCCCCAACTCGGTGTAATGGCCGTAGACCACCGTGATCGCGTTTACGACTTCAGTGCATCTCCGAAAGAAATGGCCGTAGGCAGCAACATGACTATCCCATGTCTCTGGTGTAAATCGTACCGGTTCTTGCAGGCGACTATCATCGATGTTTTTTGTACCGTTGGTAATGAGCCAAATTCCTGTTCTCTGTGCTCTTAGGAGCGAGGCGTAGACCTCGATCGGATCCCGAACAAGGATGATCTTCTTCCACTGGTCCGAGCGAAGCACCCATCGCAAGTGCGGAACATGGCGGGTGTGCTCCTGAAACATCTTGAACCCGAAGTGTTGACTTGAGTTCAACCGTCGCAAGGTCTGAATGAACAAGACTGGATCGGCATCCCGTTTCTCTGGCGTCAAATCCGGCATCCTGTCCCGGTGCCAGTCACTCAGTTCTATTCGTCCGCGCTTGAACACCTCTCCGTGGCATTGAATGTCGGGGGCCGAATTCAACAGGCTCACCAGATGATACGAGCCGGTGCGCGGATATGCGTAGATGACGAACTTGTTTGGCATAGGAAGCTTTTAGTCCTAGCTGGCTGACGGAGTTTTCTGTTCGATTTTTCGTGACAGGGCGGACATGTATCTTAGTGCCGCGGAAGGATGCCAATTCTGGGGCTTTCTGAAGACACCGACGGTATCTCCCCATTTGCTCTCGGCAAACTTTCCCTGGTTGAGAATTGCGGCATGGCGCCGTGGCGCAATCTCGGCCATTTTCTCCAGATCAGCCTTGGACCAATCGGTTGTCGCCTCGATGCATTCCAACCCTGCCCATGTGGCGATGGCATGCATGCCGTCGCGGTAAAAGCGCCAACAATCTGTAGGAGCCCTGTGCTCATGACCTCGCGATGGGGCGATGTGGATCATGAATCCACCAGGCTTGAGAACACGCGCCATCTCCAGAAAGGACAGCCAGAACATTGAATTGTGTTCCAGCATCTGGCCACTGATGACGGCATCGTAGGATGCGTCGGCCATCGGCCAGAGGAAAGGGTCGGTCGCCACGATGTCAACGTTGAAGCGCTTTACAAGGTCCAGCCCCTCGTAGCGCCAAGCCATATTCTCGAAAAGCTCGCGGAAGGGAGGTGTCGTTGCGTTGGCTGACGCGGATCCGACTTCCAGAACCGTCCCGGTGCGGGTCTTTAGGTAGCGTTGCGCACAATCCCTCATGTGCCAGATCGAACTGGGGTGCATTGGAAGCCTCCTTCCGGCGAGGTAGCGATGGCATGGCCATGCGTTTGTCGACTGCAAGACACAACCTGTCGGAGTGGCGCACGTCAAGCACTACCACCCAAGCGGCACCGATGAACCGGCTCATTCGGTGACGCAAGCGGATATGAGAGAGTACCGGGGCATTTCCGAACGGTCCAATTAGAGCGCGACAGGTGATTGAAGCCCTATTTCGCCGATCTATGACAATTATAGTTCCAGGTACATCTTGCCACTCTCAAGTATCAAACCGTGCGATTTACTTTTGACCGCACGGAAAGCCCTTCGCCGGCAGAACGATAGCGAACCTCAAGAAAGAACTTCTGGCACTTCTCTCCTCGCCGTTCCGATTCTCGGGGCCGTTGCGGCGTGGGCGACGAGGGCCAACACGAGCAGCCGGGGGTCTAGCAACCCTAGCACGGCGGCGCCATCCCCGCCGCGCAGCTTCCGCCACAGCGTTTTTCCCCAGACGCGTAGCATCCGGTTGCGCTGGACGCTGGGCAACCGGAGCGATTGCCGCACCACCGCGCGCACGTGACGTGCATCCTTGGGTGTCATCACATAGGGCCGCCAGGCTTCCTGCTGCAGGAACTTCGCCGCGCACTGGGCCTCGAAAAGACATGCATCGGCCTCACGAAGCGGGGGGAGTTTCGGCCGAAGCGCCGCCATCATGCTTTGGAAGTCATCGCGCTCCCGGGTTACGGTCGCCGCGATCTCCTCCCAGTTCTCGATGTCCGACGTGCCGGCTGCGCGCAGCTTGGCTGAGAGCGCCGCAAGCTGTGAAGACACCGCCTGAACCCTGCCATTGGCCACGCTCGCGCCGGAGATGCTCGTGGGATGGATGCGATAATGTCCGAGGACAGCCGGAAGATTGCGGATCTCGCCGAGCTCCGAAAGCCGATAGTAAAGATCGGTGTCCTCTGAATGCACCACATGACGGTAGCCCCCGACCTGCCCGATCGCATCGCGGCGGACCATGAGAAAGGGGTGCGGCAGGTACCGCTCCCTGACCGGAATGTGATCCAGATCGGGGCGCCGGTTGTGCACCGTCTGCAGCCTGAGGAGCGTCCCGTCGTCGTCGATCACGATATAGGCGCCCGACGTGGCGATGAGGCCGCCCTCCTCCATGGCCGCGATCTGGTCCTGGAACCGCCCCGGGAAATACCAATCGTCGCCATCGGCGCGGGCGACATAAGTCCCATCGCAATGATCGAGGCCGAAGTTGAGGCACCAGACCAAGCCGCGGTTCTCGGCATGATCGAACAACAGGATCCGGCTGTCCTGCTCGGCGTAGTGCCGGCAGATCGCTGCGGTCCCATCGGTTGATCCGTCGTTGATCAGAACGACGTCGAAGTTGCGGTGGGTCTGGCCGAGAATGCTGTCCAGGGCTTGGGGCAAAAAGCGCTCGACGTTGTATACGGGCATGAGCACCGACACCTTAACGTCCGGCCAGACGCGGCGCGGCGGCAGGAGGCAGGCTCCCGGGCCGATCATGGCGCCGTCCCGGCAAGCTGGCCGGCAAGGAATTTGCGAGCGCACTCCAGTGCGCCGGCAATCGTCACGTCCATGTCGAGATACTGGTAGGTTCCAAGCCGGCCGATGAAGGAGACCCCCCGCTCCTTGCTCGCACGCGCCTCGTAGGCCTTGAGCAGCTTCATCTCGTCGAGCAGACGGATCGGATAGTAAGGTGTATCGGCAGGGCCGCAGCTGCGGCTGTACTCGCGAAAGGCGATGGTTTCATGGAATTGCCCCACGTTCCATGGCGCGAAGTACTTGTGCTCTGAAATCCGGGTGAAGGGGACGTCCTCGTCCGGGTAGTTCATCACCGCCGTACCCTGGAAATCCCCCACGGCCCGGACCGGTTCGAAGTCCAGCGTGCGGTAACCCAGCCGGCCAAGGTCATGGTTGAAGTAGCGGTCGAGCGGTCCGGAATAGAACACATGCTCGAATCGCTCCTCCAGAGCCTCATAGGGGCAATTCAGGCGCAATTCGATGTTATCGTGGCGCAGGATCCGCTGGACGACGGCCGTGTAGCCGTCCCGCGGGATGGCCTGATACGGATGATCGAAATAACTGTCGTTGTAGTCGAACCGCAGCGGCAGCCGCTTCAGGATCGATGCTGGAAGGCGACGCGGATCGACCCCCCATTGCTTTTTCGTATAGCCGGCGAAAAAGGCCCGGTAAATCCGGTCGCCGACCAGCTTGAGTGCCTGTTCCTCGAAGTTCTGCGGGTCGGCGATATCGCTTCGCGCCTCGGCAGCCATGAACGCGCGCGCTTCGTCCGGATTCATGGCCCGGCCGAAGAACTGGTTGATGGTGTGCAGGTTAATGGGCAGCGAATAGACGCGACCGCGCACGGTTGCCTTAACGCGGTTGATGTACGGCATCATCTCGCCGAACCGCTTGATATAGCGCCAGACAGTCTCGTCGGCGGTGTGAAAGATGTGCGGCCCATACTTGTGAACCATGACGCCGGTCTGCGGATCCGTCTCGGTATGGCAGTTTCCGGCGACATGTGGCCGCTCATCGACGACCAGGCACTTTAGCCCTTTCTCCGCCAGTTCCCGGGCGACGACGGCACCGCTGAAGCCGGCGCCCACAACACAGATTCTCGCCATCAATTGCCCAATTTCCGCAAGCTGTCACCGAGACCGACAGGCGCTCCGGCGGCGACTGCCAAGCGTGCGCTCGCCGTTCGGCCGTCGATCGCGTTGCGTACACCCCGGCAGACGCCCATGGCCGCGCACCGACCAGTTCCGGCCACCAGGGCGGTAGTGGCCTAGCATCAAAATCAACTGCAGCCTATCGAATTATGGCTGCAGCCCGCCACCGAAGCGACCAGAGCCCTGCCTGAGCGATCCTACCGCTCGACAAGCAGCAGGCTCCGGCATTGCCGACCGCATGCGGTGGCAGGGCGTACCCGCTCTTTGCAACCAACCACGCCTTTCCAGGTCCGATTTCGCCCCGGTCAAGGAGATACGGCTGCAGGTCGCCGTTTCTCGGCAGGCTCTGGCGACGTGTCACAGCGCATTGCGTAATGAACGAGGGCTGGCTATGAGATACATCAGAGTTCCGGCTGCTGCCTGCCGGTTAGGCAGGTGGTTCGGCCCTCCTTCAAGGCGCCGCATTGATTGTCAAAATTGATTCCGAAGCATTTCAGGACGCA
>CAYXAA010000013.1:0-97812 GCA_964462985.1 uncultured Hyphomicrobiales bacterium
GGGCTACTCGCTCGGCGAAGCCGACCTGCTGCGCCGCGCCATGGGCAAGAAGATCGCGTCCGAGATGGAGGTGCAGCGCGCCCGGTTCGTCGAAGGTGCGGTCGAGCGCGGGGTCGACAAGGCCCAGGCCGGGACGATCTTCGACCTCGTCGCCAAGTTCGCCAACTACGGTTTCAACAAGTCGCACGCCGCGGCCTATGCACTGGTCTCCTACCAGACCGCGTGGCTCAAGGCGAACCACCCCGTCGAGTTCATGGCCGCGTCGATGACGCTCGATCTCGGCAACACCGACAAGCTCAACGACTTCGTCCAGGAGGCGCGGCGGATGGGGATCGAGGTGGTGCCGCCGTCGATCAACCGCTCCGGCGTGCATTTCGATGTCGAGGATGGCCGCATCCTTTACGCGCTCGGTGCAATCAAGGGCGTCGGCGAGCAGGCCGTCGAGCATCTGGTCGCCGCCCGCAGCAACCGACCCTTCACCGATATTGGCGATTTCGCCCGCCGCATCAGCCCGAGGCAACTCAACAAGCGCACCGCCGAAAGCCTGATCGCCGCCGGCGCCTTCGACGAGCTGGAAAGCAACCGCGCCCGCCTGCTCGAAGGCCTCGACCGCATCATGGGCGTGGCGCAGCGCACCGAAGAGGACGCAGAAATCGGACAGGGGGCGTTCTTCAGCGTCGAAGGGCACGGCGAGGACGTGCCCTTGCCCGATGTCGCCCCGTGGCGGCCGGAGGAGCGGCTGCAGCGCGAGCAGGCGGCGATCGGCTTTTATCTCTCCGCTCACCCTCTCGACGAGTACAAGTCGCTGCTGTCACGCCTCAGGGTGCAGCCCTGGGCGGAGTTCGCCGCCGCGGTCAAGCGCGGCGCCTCGGCCGGGCGGCTCGCCGCCACGGTGGTGAGCCGCCAGGAACGCAAGACCCGTTCCGGCGGCCGCATGGGCATCGTGCGCCTGTCGGACCCGACCGGCCAGTTCGAGGCGCTGCTGTTCTCCGAAGCTCTGCACCAATTCCGCGACAAGCTCGAGCCCGGCCGCTCCGTTGTCCTGATCGTCAATGCCGACATGCGCGACGAGGAGGTCAGCGTGCGCATCCAGTCGGTCGATCCGCTCGACGAGGCCGCGGCCAGGGTGCAGAAGACGCTGACCGTGTTCGTCCGCGACGGTGCGCCGGCCCAGAGCCTGTCCCGGCATCTGACCCAACGCGGCGACGGCGATGTCAGCATCGTTGTCCTCGGCGGCCGCGGCGAACGCGAGGTCGAGGTCAAGCTGGCCGGCGGCTACCGCCTGTCCCCGCAACTCGCCGGGGCGCTGAAGGCAATCCCCGGGGTCGTGGACGTGCAGATGGCGTGAAGGGAGAGCGAGCCTGGCGACAGTCCGAAGGCATCGCCGCGTGAGGCAGGATCCAACCTCTGCGGCGGCCTGAATTCACCCGGTGGCCGCCGCGATCAGAAAGACGAAGCTCATCATAGCGAACACGGATCTGGCGTCGTGGGACTAATCCCACCGCCCGTCATGTCGCGGGAGGATCACGATGAAAGTGGCGACGACTGCCGTCGTCGCCACCTTGCCAAAGGATCAAGGCCGCGCTTCGAGGATCAGGTTGAACGGCGTCTCGGCGGCGCGGCGGTAACGGGTGAAGCCGCCCTGCCGCACAACGTCGCCGATCCGTTTTTCCCCGGCCTGCGCGCCGAGGCCGGCACCGACTTCCTGGCTGAGTGAGGTCGGCACGCAGATCGTGGTCGAAAAGGCATAATAGGCCCGCCCAATCGGATTGAGGTTGTCGGAGAGGCTGTCGCCGGCCATCGGCTCGACCAGCATCAGCGTGCCGTCCGGCTTGAGCACCTCGCGGGCGTGTGCCGCGGCGCCGACCGGGTCGCCCATATCGTGAAGCGAGTCGAACATGGCAACGAGGTCGAAGTCGGCTCCGGCGAAGTCCTGCGCGCGGCCGATCTCAAACCGGACGTTGGGCAGGCCGTTGGCTTTTGCCCGCGCCTGTATCACCGACGGCTCATGGAAATCGATGCCGATGAACTGCGAGTTGGGGAAGGCCTCTGCCATGAGGATGGTCGAAGCACCGTGGCCGCAGCCGACGTCGGCGACCTTTGCCCCGCGCTTGAGCTTGTCGACGACACCGTCGAGCGCCGGCAGCCACTCTGCGACCAGGTTGGCCTTGTAGCCGGGGCGGTAGAACCGCTCCACGCCGCAGAACAAGCAATTGCAGTGATCGCCCCAGCGAATGCCGTGACCGTTGCGGAATGCCGCCTCCAGCTTCGGCCGGGAGTCATAGACCGCGGCCAACGAGTGGAAGCCGCCGGTCATGGCGACGGGGCTGTCCTCGTCGGCAAAGACCGCGGCCTGTTCCGGCGTCAGGAAGTAGCGGTCGGTGTCGGCGTCGTAGGTCACGAAGCCCGAAGAGGTCTGGGAGGCGAGCCATTCGCGGACGTAGCGCTCCCGCGTCCTGGTCGCGACGGCAAGTTCCTGCGAGCTGAGCGGACCGCCCTCGGCGAGCGCCCGCCACAGCCCGAGCCGTTCGCCGGTCAGCACCAGCGAGGCATTCACCGCCGCCCCCATTTCGTTGATGATCGTCCCGAGCAGGGGCTCGAGTTTGGTCATGTCCAGATTCATCATGCTTGTCCTGTCAATCATCGTGCCCACGGCACGTCGGGCGCTGGAGATAGACCTGGAATGACCGGCGTGTGAGAGGCAGAATGGCCGGAACCGTGCGAAATGAGCCACGAGGGGGGCCAACCGGTGCCGAAACACGTCAGCATCGTCGTCTTCCGGGAGTGCGATCCCTCGATCATTTACGGCGTCTTCGACACGCTCTGGGCAGCCGGGCGGTTTCTCAAGCCTTCACCCAGAGAGCAGCTGCTTGACCCGGGCATTGTCGCGAAACCGCTGTTCACGCCGCGCATCGTCGCTGCAGAGCACGGGCCGCTCGAGCTCATCACCGGCGTCACCATCATCCCGCAGGACTCGATCGACGACATTGAGCAGACAGACATCGTGTTCGTACCGAACCCGATCGTGCTGACGCCGGAGGAACTGCGCGCCCTCGACCGGCGCCTCATCGACTGGATCGCGAGGATGCATCGCGACGGCGCGCTGATCTGCTCAGCCTGCGGCGGTTCGCTGGTCCTGGCTGCGGCCGGGCTGCTTTCGGGCCGCGAGGCGACGACGCACTGGAGCCATGTCCCGGTCTTCCGTCAGGAATTTCCTGACGTCCGCCTGCATGAGGACCGGATCCTGGTGCAGACCGGCGACGGTCACAACATCATCTCCTGCGGCGGCGCCTCATCGTGGCAGGATCTCGCGCTGCTGCTCATCGCCCGCTACGGCGGCGGCGAGGAGGCGATCCGTATCTCCCGGTTCTTCCTCTACCAGTGGCACCGCGATGGCCAGCTTCCCTATGCCTCCATGGCCGTCAACGTCATTCATGGCGACGCGGTCGTCCTGAAATGCCAGACTTGGCTTGCGCAGAACTACGAACGCGCGGACGCCGTGGCGGAGGCGGCGCGCATGTCCAGGCTGCCGAAGCGCACCTTCGATCGCCGGTTCAAGGCGGGTACAGGCTATTCGCCGCTTGCCTATGTCCAGGCGCTCCGCATCGAGGAGGCGAAGCAGATGCTGGAGACCGATTCCGCACCCGTCGATGCGATCGGCCGCGCGGTCGGCTACGAGGATGCCGCCTCTTTCCGGCGCCTGTTCCGCCGGTTGACCGGCATCTCGCCGGGCGACTACCGCCGCCGCTTCAGGATTCCCGATTTTGTCCGCCCGGAACCGCAGACCGCGGGAGCTGCAAGCCGCACCCAACAGGAGAAGGCGAGGGCGAGACCGATGTGAACGCCTGCGCGCTGTCTGAGAGGAGGGGATACGCGTTCCGGATTGCGGGCTGGTATCAGCGCAAACCCTTCGCCGCCGGGCTTGAATTGACGCCCGACGCCGCTTATAAGGCGCGCATTCCACACGCAGGGGCGGGTTTCGCCGCAAGACGAAGCCCATCCGGTGTTCGGGACGGCACAAGGCCGTTCTCCCTGCGGAGGCTAAACCGGAAAAACAGGAGTTTGCAAGGCCATGGCCCTGCCTGAATTCACCATGCGTCAGCTGCTCGAGGCCGGCGTCCACTTCGGTCACCAGAAGCACCGTTGGAACCCGAAGATGGCCCCGTACATCTTCGGCGTGCGCAACAACATTCACATTCTGGACCTCGCCCAGACCGTGCCGATGCTGCACCAGGCGCTGAAGGCTGTCTCTGACACGGTCGCCGCCGGTGGCCGCGTGCTGATCGTCGGCACCAAGCGTCAGGCTCAGGACGCCGTGGCCGATGCCGCCCGCCGCTCGGCGCAATACTACGTCAACGCCCGCTGGCTCGGCGGCATGCTCACCAACTGGAAGACCATCTCCCAGTCGATCCAGCGCCTGCGCCGTATCGAGGAGACGCTCTCCGGCGATGCCAGCGGCCTGACCAAGAAGGAGCGTCTGTTCCTTGACCGCGAGCGCGAGAAGCTCGAGCGCAACCTTGGCGGCATCAAGGACATGGGCGGTCTGCCCGACCTGATCTTCGTGATCGACACCAACCGTGAGGCGATCGCCATTCAGGAAGCGCGCCGCCTCGGCATCCCGGTCGCCGCGATCGTCGACTCAAACAGCGATCCGGACGGCATCAACTATGTTGTCCCGGGCAATGACGACGCCGGGCGCGCGCTGACGCTCTACTGCGACCTGATCGCCCGCGCCGCCATCGACGGAATATCGCGCGCCCAGGGCAGCATGGGCCTCGATATCGGCGAGGCCGAAGAGGCTCCGATCGAGCCGGCTCTTGCCGATGAGGGCGCCCCGGCCGAGTCCGAGCAGGCGGACGCCGCGTCCGCCAGCTGATCAGGCAAGCAGGCGGGCGGTGAAGCGCCGCCCGCCAAGCGCCGACTCGAAACCGTCATATTTCCGAAGCGGCGCATCGGCTAGACCGGTGTGCCGCAACAGCAATCCATATGAGGCGATCTATGAGCATTTCCGCAGCGATGGTGAAGGAGCTCCGCGAGAAGACCGGCGCGGGCATGATGGACTGCAAGACCGCGCTGACCGAGACCTCCGGTGACATGGAAGCTGCGATCGATTGGCTGCGGACCAAGGGGCTTGCCAAAGCGGCAAAGAAGGCCGGCCGCGTCGCGGCCGAGGGCCTGGTCGGCGTGGCATCCGCCGATCTGCGCGCTGCCGTGATCGAGCTCAACTCCGAGACCGACTTCGTCGCCCGCAACGACGGCTTCCAGGCCCTGGTGCGCGGCGCTGCCCAGGCGGCGCTTTCGACCGACGGCGCCGTCGAGGCGGTGGCGGCGGCAGCGTTCCCCGGTTCGGGCAAGACGGTCGATGAAGCCGTCAAGGACGCCATCGCCACCATCGGCGAGAACATGACCCTGCGCCGTTCGGCGGTGATCGCCGTCCCCGAAGGTGTGGTGGCCACCTACGTGCACAGTTCCGTCGCCGACGGCCTTGGCAAGATCGGCGTTCTGGTCGGCATCCAATCGTCCGCCGAGAAGGCAAAGCTTAACGAACTCGGCCGGAAGATCGCCATGCACATTGCCGCGACCAGCCCGCTGGCGCTCAGCGTCGACGACCTCGACCCGGCGGTGATCGAGCGCGAGCGCACCATCTTCGCGGAGCAGGCCCGCGAATCCGGCAAGCCGGAGAACATCATCGAAAAGATGGTCGAGGGCCGGCTGCGCAAGTTCTACGAGGAGGTCACCCTCCTGAAGCAGGCGTTCGTGCTCGACCCGGACAAGACCGTCGAGCAGGCGGTCGAGGCGGCCGGCAAGGAGCTCGGCACCGCCGTAAAGCTCACCGGCTTCGTCCGCTTCGCCCTCGGCGAGGGTATAGAAAAGGACGAGACGGACTTTGCCGCGGAGGTCGCCGCGGCGACCGGCCACTGAATAGCCAGAGGGCGCCGGATCGTTCCGGCGCCCTTGTTGTATGTGAGCGTGGTTCGTTCGCGCGACTGAACACGATGTCCGGCGCGATTGCGTGTGGAAAACACCGCCTTTCGACTTGATCTCTTCAAGGTGGAGGCGGTCTTTACCCTGGGCCGGACGTTGCCGGCAACGCCCATCTGCCTGCCCCTCCATGTGTCATCGGGGATTCGCCGGCACCAAGCGGCCGGGATAGAGAACGGGCCCGTCAGCCACAACTCTCCGACAGGGAGTGACACCATGACCAGCAAGCTGCGATGGCGCCGGGTTCTCGTCAAACTCTCCGGCGAAGCGCTGATGGGCCAGCAGGAGTTCGGCATCGATCCGGAAACCGTTGGTCGCGTTGCCACGGAAATTGCCGAGGCGGTGAGCCTCGGCGCGCAGGTCGGGGTTGTCGTCGGTGGCGGCAACATCTTCCGCGGGGTCGCGGTCGCTGCAAAGGGCGGCAACCGGGTGACGGGCGACCACATGGGCATGCTCGCCACCATCATGAACAGCCTGACCCTCGCCGACGCCCTGCGCCGGCTCTCCGTACCGGCGCGCGTGCTGTCGGCCGTGCCGGTCCCGTCGATCTGCGAGACCTTCACCCAGCGCGGCGCCGACCGCTACATGGAAGACGGCGACGTCATCGTCTTTGCCGGCGGCACCGGCAACCCGTTCTTCACCACCGACAGCGGCGCCGCCCTGCGCGCCGCGGAGATGCGCTGCGACGCCTTCCTGAAGGGCACCAGTGTCGACGGGGTCTATTCCGCGGACCCCAAGATCGTTCCCGATGCGCAGCGCTACGACAGCTTGACCCCGCAGCAGGTGCTCGAGCGCGGCCTTAAAGTCATGGACGCCACGGCGATAGCGCTTGCCCGCGACAACGGGATTCCGGTAATCGTGTTCTCCATTCGCACGCCCGGCGCGCTTGTCGACGTGATGAACGGCAACGGTCGCTATACGATCATCCAGGATTGAGACATCCCGGATTGGCGGTCCGTCGAACCGGTCGTCGGCCGACCGCGATCGCGGCGCGTCCCGACACGTGCGGCGACCGACGAAAAAAAGAGAGGAAGTCATGCCCGACACTGTCGATTTCAACGATCTGCAACGGCGTATGCAGGGCGCCATCGGCGTGCTGAAGACCGAATTGGCGGGTCTGCGGACCGGGCGCGCCTCCTCGACGATGCTCGACGCGGTCACGGTCGAAGCCTATGGCTCGCCGATGCCGCTCAATCAGGTCGCGACCATCAGCGTTCCCGAGCCGCGCATGATCAACGTCCAGGTCTGGGACCGTTCCATGGTCAGCGCCGTCGACCGGGCGATCCGTGAGGCCAACCTCGGCCTCAACCCTGTCGTCGACGGACAGAACCTGCGCCTGCCGATCCCGGAGCTGAATGCCGAGCGGCGCCAGGAACTGATCAAGGTCGCCCATCGATATGCCGAGCAGGCGCGTGTTGCCGTCCGCCATGTCCGCCGCGACGGCATGGACGCGATCAAGAAGCTGGAAAAGGACGGCGAGATGAGCCAGGACGACGCCCACACGGCGTCGGATCGCGTGCAAAAGCTGACGGACGAAATGATCTCGGAAATCGATGCCATGCTCGCCAAGAAAGAACAGGAGATCTCGCAGGTCTGACGGGCTCGGGACCCGTCGTTCCACCGGCGCGGCTCTTCATGGGGGAATTTGCAATGGCGGCGAGCGTGGAGCGAGACGTGCCCTGTGCCAGCGACGGTGACGACGGCACGGCGGCGGTCCGGCACGTCGCCATTATAATGGACGGCAACGGCCGCTGGGCCAAGCAGCGGGGCCTGCCGAGAACGGAAGGTCATCGCCAGGGGCTCGCGGCGTTGCGCGGAGCCGTTCGCTATGCGGTAAAGCGCGGCATCGAGGTGCTCACGCTCTACAGCTTTTCCTCGGAGAACTGGAGCCGTCCGAGTCACGAGGTCGATTTCCTGATGGGACTGCTGCACCGTTTCGTTCAGCGCGACCTCGCCGAGCTGCATGATGCCAACATTCATATCCGTGTCATCGGGGCCCGCGACGATCTTGCCGCCGGGATCCGCGCGCTGATCGACGAGGCCGAGGCCGTCACGCGCAACAATACGGGAATGACGCTGGTCATTGCCTTTAATTACGGCGCGCGCGACGAGTTGACCCGCGCCATGCACAAAATCGCAGGCGCAGTTGCGCGCGGGGAACTCGATCCGGACCAGATCGACGCTGCCACGATCGACGGTGCGCTAGACACGGCAGGCCTTCCTGATCCGGACCTCATCATTCGCACAAGTGGTGAGCTGAGGCTTTCAAATTTCCTTCTCTGGCAAGCTGCTTATACCGAGTTCTTCTTTTCGCCTGTGAACTGGCCCGACTTTGACGAGGCCCGGTTCGACGAGGCGTTGGCGGCCTATGCCGCGCGCGAACGCCGTTACGGCGGCCTGCCAAAGAAAGCCGTGCCATGACCGAGGGCGAGGGCGGTCGCCCTGCGTCGGCGCAGGTGTCGTCGAACCTCAGGCAACGCTTCTTGTCAGCGCTCGTGCTCGGGCCGCTGACGCTGATTCTCACCTGGCTCGGCGGGGCCGCCTTCTCCGTCTTGGCGGCGGCAGCCGGTATCATCCTCCTGTGGGAGTGGACGGTCATCATCGGCGCGGAGCGGCGCGCGCCGCCCATCATCACCGCCTTCATCGCGCTGGTGCTCGCCGGCGCGGCCGCGTCAGTGGGGGCAATCTCGTGGGCCCTGGCGATCGTGGCGACCGGCGCCATCGGCGTGGGTGTCCTCGGCGGTGGCAGGCGCCTGGCGCGCTGGACAGCCGAGGGGCTCGTCTATGCCGGGCTTGCGGTCATCACGCTTGTGGCGCTGCGCAACGGCAGTGAGGGCCTCGTGGCGGTGGTGTTCCTGCTGCTCGTGGTGTGGGCGACGGACATCGCCGCCTATTTCGTCGGTCGTGCGCTCGGTGGACCGAAGCTTTGGCCGCGCGTTTCGCCGGGCAAGACCTGGAGCGGCGCCTGCGGCGGCGTCGTGGCCGCGCTCTTGATCGGAGCGGTTGCCGCCATCGTGCTCGGACGTCTGCCGGTCTGGTTCTGGCTTGCCGCCGCCTTCGCGCTCTCGGTCGCCTCGCAGGCCGGCGATCTGCTCGAATCGGCGCTGAAGCGGCGGTTCGGCGTCAAGGATTCCGGCCGGCTGATTCCCGGTCACGGCGGGTTGCTGGACCGGGTCGATGGACTGGTCGGGGCGGCCGTTGTCGGCTATGCCGTGGCGGTTGTTGCTGCGGGAAGTATCTCCGATCCGGTCGGCGGTGTCCTGGCCGGGCTGGGACGCTAGGCTGCGGGGCCGCCGGAACAACGCAACAGGCAGGCGGATCGACGATGGTCAACGACCGGCCGTTCGGCGGTTTATGATGACAAGGACGGCGCATGGCGCATGAACAGCCGCAACGACTGACGATTCTCGGCGCGACTGGCTCCGTCGGCGGCAGCACGCTCGATCTCGTCGCGCGCAATCCCGGCCGGTTCACCGTGACGGCGCTGACCGCTCGGCGCAACGCTGCCGCTCTGGCGGCGGCGTCACGTCGGGTCGGGGCCGGCCTCGCCGTGGTCGCCGATCCTGCGGCCTACGTCGAACTGAAGGAGCATCTCGCCGGAACCGGCATCGAAGCGGCGGCGGGCGAGGCCGCGGTTGCCGAGGCCGCAAGGCTCGACGCCGAGATCGTGGTGGCCGCCATCGTCGGTGCAGCCGGACTCGCGCCCACGCTGGCCGCCGTCGAGGCCGGGCAGACGGTGGCACTTGCCAACAAGGAATGCCTCGTTTGTGCCGGACCACTCGTCATGGCGGCAGCCCGTCGCTCGGGCGCCCGGATACTGCCGGTCGATTCTGAGCACAATGCCATTTTTCAGGTGTTCGAGCGAGATAACGCCGACCAGATCGAGAAGGTGATCTTGACTGCGTCTGGCGGGCCGTTCCGATCCGCCTCGCTCGATGCGATGCGCCAGGTCACGCCGCAGGAGGCGCTGAAGCACCCGAACTGGACCATGGGCGCGCGGATCACCATCGACAGCGCCACCATGATGAACAAGGGCTTCGAGGTGATTGAAGCCTTTTACCTGTTCCCGCTGGCGGTCGATCAACTCGACGTGCTTGTGCATCCGCAGTCGGTGGTGCACGGTCTCGTGCAATATCGCGACGGGTCCTTGCTGGCGCAGCTCGGTGCGCCCGACATGCGCACGCCGATTGCCCACTGTCTGTCCTGGCCGCGGCGTATGGAGGTTCCGGCACAGCGCCTTGATCTTGCCGCATTGGCCAAGCTCAGCTTTGAAGCGCCCGATCCGGTCCGGTTCCCGGCACTGCCGCTCGCCCGGTGGGCCATGACGAAGGGCGCGGGCGCGACGGCGGCATTGAATGCGGCCGACGAGGTGATGGTGGAGGCGTTTCTCGCCGAGAAGATCGGCTTCCTCGATATCGTCGGCACCGTTCAAGCTGTGCTGGACAGGCTCGATGCCAGCGGCGCGCTCGGCATTCCGGCAACGATCGGAGACGTGATGGAAATTGACGGCAGCGCGCGGAGGTTGGCGCGCGAGATCGGCGGGATCTAGCCGGAGCTGCGACAAGCTGTGGCCCGCCTTGAGCCGGAATAGTTGATTGATTGCAACTGCATCGATGTGATCGCGGCTTCTTCAACGGCACTTCGAGAAGATTGGTCAATCGGCCGCAATTGATTATTTACCAGGTTGTCCGAGACTGATCATCGGACCAGGAGGGAAGAGTATGGAGTTGTTCAACTCGGTCTTCGGGATGGCCGCGGGCTACATCCTGCCGTTCCTCTTCGTCCTGACCGTCGTTGTGTTCTTCCATGAGCTCGGCCATTTCCTGGTTGCCCGCTGGTGCGGCGTGCGGGTGACGGCCTTTTCCGTCGGGTTCGGCCCGGAGCTGATCGGAATGACGGACCGCCACGGCACCCGCTGGAAGGTGGCGGCGATTCCGCTTGGCGGCTACGTCAAGTTCGCCGGGGACGAGAATGCCGCGAGCGTACCCGACCGCGAGCGCCTCGCCGCCATGACGGAGGACGAACGCAAGGACACGTTCCTTGAGAAGAGCGTCGGACGGCGCGCGGCGATCGTGGCCGCCGGACCGATTGCGAATTTCCTTCTGGCGATCGTTATCTTTGCCGGCCTTTTCGCGCTTTACGGCAAGGCCGAGATCGCTCCGAAGATCGATGCGGTCCAGACCGGTAGCGCCGCGGAGGTCGCCGGGCTGAAGCCTGGCGACGTTGTTCTGGAAATCGACGGGCGTCCGATCGCAAGCTTCTCGGAGCTGCAGCGCGTGGTCTCGACCAGTGCGGACATTCCGTTGCAGGTGACGATCGATCGCGGCGGCGAGATCCTGACAATCGAGGCGACACCGGAGCGCCGTGAAATCACCGACCGTTTCGGCAACGTCCAGAAGGTCGGCCTGCTCGGCATCCAGCGCAGCCCCGCTCCCGAGGATGTGGTGGTCCGCCGCTATTCGCCGGTCGAGGCCGTCGTCGAGGGCGCCCGGGAGACGTGGTTCATCGTCGAGCGCACCGGCACGATCGTCGCCGGCATGGTCGCCGGCCGTGAATCGGCAGATCAGCTCGGCGGACCGCTGCGCGTGGCTCAGATCTCCGGACAGGTCGCAACGCTGGGCTTCACGGCCTTGCTCAATCTGGCCGCGGTGCTGTCGGTATCGATCGGACTGCTCAATCTGCTGCCGATTCCCTTGCTCGATGGCGGCCACCTCCTGTTTTACGCGGCCGAGGCGATCCGTGGACGACCTCTCAGCGAGCGGGTTCAGGATGTCGGTTTCCGCATCGGCATCGCCATCATCCTGCTCCTGATGATCTTCGGGACGTGGAATGACGTGGCGCATCTGGCAACGCTCTAGGGCCGGCAGTGGGTCGCAATGGAGGGTCGGCGTGACAACCGGGCAACGCTCAACGAGGAAAATCAGCTGGGGTCCGCTGATCGGTTGCGTCGCCGGTAAAAGCCTGTAAAACGGCTGACGGTATTGAAGAATCTTGCAATCTGGTTCGGGCGTGCGTGCCCGGGCGAACCGGATCGGAAACAAGAGAAAAGGCGTAGCGTCTTTATGCAGCGTGTGCAGAATTTGACCCGGGCAATCGTGGTTGCGACGGCGATGCTCCTTCCCGGCTCGCTCGTCCCGTTCGGCGTACCGTTGCTCGGCATCCAGCAGGCGGACGCAGCCGTTGCCAGCAGGATCGTGGTTCGCGGCAACACCCGAATCGATGCCGCAACCGTCGAAAGCTATCTGACCATCCGTCCGGGCCGCCAATACGGCCCTGCCGACGTCGATGAATCGCTGAAGACGCTCTACGCCACCGGTTTGTTCGAGGATGTCTCGATCTCCCAGCAGGGCGGCTCCCTAGTCATCACCGTTAAGGAGAACCCGATCATCCAGCGCGTGTCCTTCGAGGGCAACCGGCGCCTTTCCGACCAGACGCTTCAGGGGGTTGTGCGGACCAGTGAAAGCTCGATGCTGACGCGGGCGAGGGTTCAGTCGGACGTGCAGAGCATCCTCGAGGCGTATCGCCGTTCCGGCCGCTACCGCGCCTCTGTCGAGCCGAAGATCATCGATCGCGGCAACGGACGTGTTGACCTCATCTTCGAGATCTATGAAGGCGACAAGACCGGCGTCGAGCGCATTACCTTTATCGGCAACCATCATTTCAGCGACGGCCGTCTGCGCGACGTGATCCGCACCCGCGAAAGCGGCCTGCTGAGCTTCCTGCGCACCACCGACACCTATGATCCCGACCGGCTCGAGGCCGACCAGGAGCTGCTGCGTCGCTTCTATTACCGGCATGGTTATGCCGATTTCCGTATTATTTCAGCGGTCGCGGACCTCGATCGCGAAAACAATGTCTTCTACGTCACCTTCACCGTGGAGGAAGGCGAGAAGTACAGCTACGGCGACATTGACATCCAGACGTCGCTGTCCGCTGTCGATCCCGAGGCGCTTCGCTCCAAGTTGAAGACCCGCCCGGGCAGAACCTACTCCTCGCTCGACGTCGAGAAGACGCTTGAGGACCTCACGGTGGCCGTGTCGCAGGACGGCTATGCCTTTGCCGAGGTTCGACCGCGTGCCAGCCGCGACTATGAAAACCACACCATCTCGATCTCCTATTACATCGAGGAAGGGCCGAGGGCCTATGTCGAACGGATCAACATCCGCGGCAACGAGCGTACCCGGGAATACGTGATCCGCCGCGAGTTCGATATCGCCGAGGGCGATGCCTACAACCGCGTGCTGATCGACAAGGCCGAGCGGCGCCTGCGCAACCTGGGCTTCTTCAAGAATGTCCGGATCTCGACCGTACGCGGCAGCAGCCCGGACCGTGTCGTCATCAACGTCGACGTCGAGGAGCAGCCCACCGGTGAGATCTCGTTCGGTGTAGGCTACTCGACCGCGGACGGCATCATCGGCGATATCACGCTGACGGAAAAGAACTTCCTCGGTCGCGGCCAGTACGTGCGCGCCAAGGTCGGTGCAGGCGAGGATACCGAAACCTACGAGTTCGCCTTCACCGAGCCGTTCTTCCTCGGGCGCCGCCTGTCGCTGTCGCTGGACGTCTACCGCCGTGTGTATGACGCGAACGAATACCGCTCCTATGACGAAGACACGATCGGCGGTGGCTTCACCTTCGGCCTGCCGCTGATCGAGGATCAGTTGACGCTGAACCTTGGCTACAAGATCTTTAATCAGGACATCGGCTACAGCTGCTCCGGCACGGGCTCCCTCGTCGACAACGCCGGCCTGCCCTGCATCACCAACCTGTCGGCACCGATCCAGCGTGATATTGGCGAGAGCCTGACCTCTGCGGTGAGCTGGGGCCTAGTCTACAACACCTTGGACAACAACCAGAATCCGCGTGACGGCATTTACGCCCGGTTCAATCAGGAATTCGCCGGTGTCGGTGGCGATACCAACTACATAAAGACCACGGTCGAGGGCCGGATCTATCGCGAGATCCTTCCGGAGTACGGTGTCGTCGGCAGCCTTCGGGCCGGGGGCGGCTACGTCAACGCGCTTGGCGACGATCTCCGCGTGTCAGACCAGTTCCATCACTCGAGCAACTGGCTGCGCGGCTTCGAGAACAACGGCATCGGCCCGCGTGACGCGGTCACCGACGACGCGCTTGGCGGCCGGTTCTATGTCTATGCCTCGGCCGAGGCGGAATTCCCGCTGCCGATGATTCCGCAGGAGTTCGGCCTGTCGGGTGCGGTATTCGCAGATGTCGGTTCGCTGTGGGACGCCGATCCGAGCGTGCGGGACTGCGTCGAGAATCCGGCGTCCTGTCCGGGTGTCGATCCGGCAACGCCGAACCGTTCGGTTATCAACGACGGATTCGATCCTCGGGCCTCGCTCGGCTTCGGTCTCCGCTGGCAGTCGCCGTTCGGACCACTGCGTGCCGACTTCGCCTGGCCGGTCCTCAAGGAATCGGGCGACGAGACCCAGTTCTTCCGGCTGAGCGGCGGCACGCGGTTCTGATCGCGGCCCACCGGTCGACGAACTACGATCCGGCCGCCGGCCTTTCGGCGGCCGTTTCCTTTGAGATGCAGCCATGAACGATCCCGTCTTCTTCGCCCCGTTCGCCGCCGTGACCGTCGCCGAGATCGCCGGATGGGTTGGGGCGGAATTGCCGCGTGGCGGTGGCGATACGCGGATCAGCGCGGTCGGCCCGCTGGATGACGCCGGCCCGGGCTGCCTGGTGTTCCTGGACAATCCGAAATACGTCACGCTGCTTGGCGCCACCGAAGCTGCCGCCTGTCTGGTCGCACCGAAGCACGCAGGCAAAGTGCCGGATGCGGTCGTCCCGATCGTGGCGGCCGAACCCTATCGCGCGTGGGCAATGGTGCTCGCCCGCCTCTATCCCGATGCCGCGCGCCCCCAAGGCATCACCCGCTGTAGCGGGATCTCGCCGCAGGCGCTGGTCGATCCGACAGCCAGCATCGAGCCCGGCGCGGCGATCGAGGCCGGAGCGGTGGTTGGTCCCGGAGCCGAAATCGGGCAGGGCACCCGCATTGCCGCCGGGGCCGTGATCGGTCCCGGTGTCAGGATCGGGCGCGACTGCAACATCGAGGCCGGCGTCACCATCCAGGCCGCCCTGATCGGCAATCGGGTGATCCTGCATCCGGGCGTGCGCATCGGGCAGGATGGCTTCGGCTTCGCCATGGGCCCGCGCGGACATCTGAAGGTGCCGCAGGTCGGCCGGGTGATCATTCAGGATGATGTCGAGATCGGCGCCAACACCACCGTCGACCGCGGTGCCAACCGCGACACGGTGATCGGCGAAGGGACGAAGATCGACAACCAGGTCCAGGTCGGACACAACGTCGTCATCGGTCGCCACTGTGTCATCGTCGCCCAGGTCGGCCTGTCGGGCAGTTGCCGGCTCGGAGATTTCGTCGCCATCGGCGGGCAGAGCGGGGTCAAGGGTCACGTTACCATCGGCACCGGCGCGCAGATTGCCGCCGTCAGTGCCGTAGAGGATGACGTACCGCCGGGCGGGCGCTACGGCGGCGTGCCGGCCAAGCCGGTCAAGCTCTGGTTCCGGGAAGTGACCGCGCTGCGCCAACTTGCCGAGCGGGGGGCGAAAGGGTGAATGATCGCCGTCGTACGAGTATCGTCAGCAATGGCACCGGATTGACAGCGTCCAACCGATTGTGCCGCGGAATTGCACCGATGCTCGCGCTGGGGCGGATTGTGCATTAGGGAGTGCGGCCGGGCGACTCTCATCGGGAAACGAGGCGCCGGCCGAGGCTAAGGGATCGAAGAATGAGCGAGGACGATAGCAACCGGACCCTGGAAAGCGCGGACATCATGCGGATCATGGAGCTGCTTCCGCACCGGTATCCGTTTCTGATGGTCGACCGCATTATCGAGATGGACGGGGACGAGTCCTGCATCGGAATCAAGAACGTCACGTCCAACGAGCCGCATTTCCTCGGACATTTCCCGAATCGGCCGGTGATGCCCGGCGTGCTCCTGATCGAAGGGATGGCCCAGACCGCCGGTGCTCTGTGCATTCATGCCCGCGGCAAGGAGCGCAGTCCTTCTCTGGTCTATTTCATGACAATCGACCGCTGCAAGTTCCGCAAGCCCGTGGTGCCCGGCGACCAGGTCGAGTATCACGTCAGGAAGATCCGGAACCGGTCCAACATCTGGAAATTCGACGCAGCGGCACTGGTTGCCGGAGCCAAGGTCGCGGAGGCCGAGATCAGCGCGATGCTTGTCGACAACTGAGGCCAGTCCATGGCGATCATTCATCCGACCGCCGTCGTCGAGGACGGCGCACAACTGGCCGAAGACACGATCGTCGGCCCGTTCTGTCATGTCGGGCCGGAGGCCGTCCTCGCCGAAGGGGTAGAGCTGAAATCCCATGTCGTTGTGGCCGGAACCACCCGGATCGGGGCGCGGACGGTCATCTTCCCCTTCGCTTCCGTCGGCCATCAGGCCCAGGATCTGAAGTACCGCGGCGAGGCCTCACGCCTCGAAGTCGGCACGGATTGCATCATTCGCGAAGGTGTCACGCTTAACCCCGGCACGGCCGGTGGCGGCGGCGTCACCGTGATCGGTAATCGCTGTGCCTTTCTTGCCAATTCCCACGTCGGCCATGACTCCCGGCTGGGCGACGGCATCATCCTGTCGAACAACGTCATGATCGCCGGCCACGTCACGGTCGGAAACCATGTGATCTTCGGCGGCGGGTCGGCCGTGATCCAGTTCACCCGGGTCGGCGATCACGCCTTCGTCGGCGGGCTTGCCGGTCTCGAGAACGACCTCATCCCCTTCGGAATGGTGATGGGCAACCGTGCGCGGCTGTCCGGGCTCAATCTCGTCGGGCTGAAGCGGCGCAATTTCCCGCGCGATCAGATCCACGCGCTGCGTGCGGCCTACAAGGCGCTGTTCGAGGATGAGACCGGCACCCTGCGGCAGCGGGCAGAGAAGTTGCGCGAGACCCAGTCCGATGAGCCACTGGTCCGCCAGGTCCTCGATTTCATCCTCGTTGACGACGAGCGGAGGTTCTGCACCCCCCGCTCCGGGCAGGACGCCTGATGCATGGCGGTGAGCGGACGTTCGAGCACGGTGCCTGACCTGCGATGAATCGGGGCATTGCCAGGGACGATCCGCCTGTTGCTGTCATCTGTGGCGGCGGAACCGTGCCTCTGGCGGTGCTGGAGGCCGCGCGACGGGCCGACCGCAAGGTTCTGGTGATCGGCATTGAGGGCGAGGCCGGCCCCGAACTGGACAGCTTCTCTCCGATACGGCTTGGGTGGGGACAAATTGGCAAGCTGTTCAATACTCTGGACAAGACCGGATGTCGCGAGATCGTGCTGATCGGCAGCGTCGATCGCCGCCCGGATTTTCGCTCGATCGTGGGTGATCTCGGCACGATGCGGCGCCTTCCGCGCATCCTGAGCGCCCTGATCGGTGGCGACGACAGTCTGCTCGTCAAGGTGATACGCCTGTTTGAGGAAGATGGCTTCGAGGTCATTGGTGCACAGGATCTCGCGCCGGATCTGGTTTCGACCGCCGGCGCCATGGTCGGCGCTCCCCCCGAGGGCGACGTCAGGCGGGACCTGGAGGTAGCGGAGCGGGCCGCCGCAGAGCTCGGACGGCTCGATATCGGCCAGGGGGCGGTTGCGGTTGGCGGGCGTGTGGTCGCACTGGAGGCGGCGGAAGGAACGGACGCCATGCTGGAGCGCTGTGTCGAGCTGCGCCGGATCGGCCGTATCCGGGCCAAGGGGAAGGCGGGGGTGCTGGTGAAGCGCGCAAAGCCCGGGCAGGATTTGCGCGTCGACCTGCCGACGATCGGTCCGCATACGATCGAGCGCGCCGCCGCCGCCGGGCTTGCCGGTATCGCGGTCGAGGCGGGCAGGGTGCTGATCGCCGATCGACCTCGGACCATTGATGCTGCGAAGAAGGCCGGTCTCTTTCTCTGGGGTATGTCGCCGTCGGGATGAACCCTCGAATTGGCCTTTACGGATTCGCAGATCCTTGCGTTTCGCGTCGATGCGGCTTCTACCGGGCGGGGAAGCTGGCTGGAAAGCACGTTGATCGAAAAGCATTGTGATGCGGGCCGGCCACCCCGCTGCAGATGAGAAGACGGAGTCGCTGTGACCGCGCCGAACCTGAACGCCGCACCTCTTTCCGTCTTTCTCGTTGTAGGAGAGGAATCCGGGGACCAGCTCGGCGCCGCCCTGATGCGCAGCCTGAAGGCTCTTCATGGCGATACCGTTCGTTTCGCCGGCGTCGGCGGCGAGCGCATGGCCGCCGAAGGGCTTGCGTCGCTGTTTCCGCTCTCGGACATTGCGGTGATGGGGCTGACGGCGGTGCTTCAGCGCCTGCCCTCCATCGTGCGCCGGGTTTACGAGACTGTCGACGCGGTCGTCGCCGCACAGCCAGACGTGCTGGTGATCATCGACAGTCCGGAGTTCACCCACAACGTGGCGAAGCGGGTCCGCAAGCGGGCGCCCGGAATACCGATCGTCGACTATGTATCCCCGTCGGTCTGGGCCTGGCGCTCGGGGCGGGCAGGCAAGATGGCGGCCTATGTCGACCACCTGTTGGCGCTGCTGCCATTTGAACCGGAGGTCCATCGCCGCCTCGGCGGGCCGCCGACGACCTATGTCGGTCACACCGTGTTCGAGCGTATCGATGCACTGCATCCGGCTCCTGGCGAGCGGCCGGAGATCTCCGCGGCTGAGGCCCCGGTGCTGCTCGTGCTGCCGGGCAGTCGGCGCAACGAGATCGCACGGCTTCTCGACCCCTTCGCCGCGGCCGTGCATCGGATCGCATCCGCCCGCTCCGACATCCGCTTCGTCCTGCCGGCGGTCGGGCACCTTGAGGGCGATATTCGTGCGAAGGTGGCATCATGGCCCGTGCAGCCTGAGGTGATCGGCGGGGAGGCGGCAAAGTTCGCCGCGTTCCGAAAGGCGCACGCCGCGCTGGCGGCATCCGGCACCGTATCGCTGGAGCTTGCGATATCCGGTGTACCGATGGTCGTTGCCTACAAGCTCGACTGGTTCCTGCGCCGCGTCCGCGATGCCCAGCGGCTGTTCAGGTTCTCCGGCGTGAATTCCATGGTGCTGCCGAACATCATCCTGGAGGATAAGGTCGTTCCGGAGTTTTTGGAGGAGGAGGTCACGCCAGAGGCTCTTGCGACGGCTGTTCTCGATCTTCTCGCGGACACACCTCAGCGCCGGCGGCAGATTGAAGCCTTCGGACGGCTTGAGGACATGATGCGGCTCGAGGACGGCGAAAGCCAGTCGGGCAAGGCGGCGCGGATTGTCACCGAAGTGGCGCGGCGGGGACGCTGAGCGCCACCTGTGTCTCCCCAGAGCAGAAAAGCAGGCGGGGCGCCGCAGCGCCCCGGTTCCATCCGACAGGGGACTGCGCCGCGTTCAGCGGCGCTGCGAGATCGGAACGTAATCGCGTGAGGCGGCGCCGGTGTAGAGCTGCCGCGGGCGGCCGATCTTCTGCGAAGGATCCTCGACCATTTCCTTCCACTGCGCGATCCAGCCGACGGTGCGGGCAAGCGCAAACAGCACGGTGAACATGGTGGTCGGGAAGCCGAGCGCGCGCAGGGTGATGCCCGAGTAGAAGTCGATGTTCGGGTAGAGCTTCTTCTCGATGAAATACTCGTCGTTGAGCGCGATCTTTTCCAGTTCCATCGCGACATCGAGCAGCGGATCGTCGCGGATGCCGAGTTCGGCCAGCACTTCGTGCGTGGTCTTCTGCATGATGCGGGCGCGTGGGTCGTAGTTCTTGTAGACCCGGTGGCCGAAGCCCATCAGACGGAACGGATCGTTCTTGTCCTTCGCACGCGCAATGTATTCCGGGATCCGGTCGACGGTGCCGATCTCCGTCAGCATGTTGAGCGCCGCTTCGTTGGCGCCGCCATGGGCCGGCCCCCAGAGACAGGCAATCCCGGCTGCGATGCAGGCAAAGGGATTGGCGCCCGACGAGCCGGCAAGTCGCACGGTCGACGTCGAAGCGTTTTGCTCATGATCGGCATGGAGGATGAAGATCCGGTCCATGGCACGCGCGAGCACCGGATTCACCTTGTATTCCTCACAAGGCACCGCGAAGCACATGTGCAGGAAGTTGGAGGCGTAATCGAGGTCGTTGCGTGGATAAACGAACGGCTGGCCGACGTGATACTTGTAGGCCATCGCGGCGATGGTCGGCATCTTGGCGATCATTCGCAAGCTGGCGACCATGCGCTGGTGCGGATCGGAAATGTCGGTCGAGTCATGATAGAAGGCCGACATGGCGCCGACCGTTCCGACCATCACCGCCATCGGGTGGGCGTCGCGGCGGTAGCCGGAGAAGAACCGCGTCATCTGCTCGTGAACCATCGTGTGATAGGTCACGCGGTGGACAAAGTCGTCCTTTTGAGCCTTGGTCGGAAGTTCGCCGTAGAGCAGCAGGTAGCAGCTCTCGAGAAAGTCGCCGTGTTCGGCGAGTTGCTCGATCGGATAGCCGCGATAAAGCAGTTGGCCGGCGTCGCCGTCGATATAAGTGATCTTGGACTCGCACGACGCGGTGGAGGTGAAGCCCGGATCGTAGGTAAAGCGTCCGGTCTTGGCGTAAAGCGAACTGATGTCGATGACGTCCGGTCCGATCGAGCCGTTGCGGACGTCGAGATCCCAGGTCTCGTTGCCGATCGTCAGTTTCGCGGTTTTATCGCTCATACAGGCAACCCCCGTGTCGAGTGAAGCGCCGCAACGATCCGGACTGGTGGCTTGGCGCTACCTGGGGCACCCGGGCCGTCTGGCGGCAGGGAGGAGTGGTCGCGAATTTGGGTATCCCATTTGTGGCCCCCCCGCAAGCGCAAGCGCCCGCCCGCACGATCGCATGACCAGGGGGCGGATGCGCCCGTGCCGTGGGCAACGCTCGTCATTCCGCCATTTTCCACCGTCACCGGGCCTGATCGCGAATGCGCGCGAGCGACTCCTCGCGGCCGAGGGCGACAAGCACATCGAAAATCCCCGGCGATGTGGCGCGTCCGGTCAGAGCGGCGCGCAGGGGCTGGGCAACCTTGCCGAGCTTGAGGCCTGCCTCCTCGGCAAACGAGCGCACAGCGGCCTCGGTTGCCTCAGTGGTCCACTCCGCGACGGCGCTGAGAGGTGTCAGCAGCCGACCGAGCGTGGCCCTTGCGTCGGCGTCAAGAATGGAAGCGGCCTTCTCGTCAAGAGTAAGCGGACGGGAAGCCCATAAAAACCTAGCACTATCAAGCAACTCGACCAGAGTCTTTGCGCGCTCCTTCAAGCCCGGGAGTGCGGCCAGGAAAATCTCTGCATGGAGCGGATCGCTCAGCCAGTCACGTGCTGCGGCACTGTTTTCGGCATGAGGCAGAAAATCGCGAAACAGCGCAAACAGCTCGTCGTCGGGCGTTGACCGCATGTAGTGGCCGTTGAGGTTCTCGAGCTTCTGGAAATCAAAGCGCGACGGCGATTTGCCGATCCCGGAAATGTCGAACCATTCGATCATCTGCTCCGTCGAGAAGATCTCGTCATCGCCGTGGCTCCAGCCCAGCCGCGCGAGGTAGTTGCGCATGGCTGCCGGTAGATAGCCCAAGGCCCGGTAGGCCTCGGCGCCCAACGCGCCGTGGCGCTTCGACAGCTTCGCGCCATCGGGCCCGTGAATCAGGGGGATGTGCGCCATCGTCGGCACGGTCCAGCCGAGCGCCTGATAGATCAGGGTCTGCCGAGCCGCATTGGTGAGATGATCATCGCCGCGAATGATATGCGTGATCCCCATGTCGTGGTCATCGACGACAACGGCCAGCATGTAGGTCGGCGTGCCATCCGAGCGCAGCAGCACGAGATCATCGAGGTCCTTGTTGGGGAAGACCACGCGGCCCTGGACGCCATCGTCGATCACCGTCTCGCCCTCGGTGGGCGCTTTCAGCCGGATGGCGGGCTTGACGCCGGCAGGAGCCTCTTTGGGGTCGCGGTCGCGCCAGCGCCCGTCGTAGCGCGGCGGTCGCTTTTCGGCGATCGCCTTTTCCCGCATTTCGGCAAGCTCCTCCGGCGTTGCATAGCAATAATAGGCCGTGCCGGCCTCGACCATTGACCGCGCGACTTCGGCGTGGCGCGCGGCCCGGGAAAACTGGGAGATCGGCTCGCCGTCCCAGTCGAGGCCGAGCCAGGTAAGGCCATCGATGATAGCCGCGACAGCCGCCTCCGTAGAGCGCTCCCGATCGGTGTCCTCGATCCTGAGCAGCATTTTGCCGCCGCGATGCTTGGCGTAGAGCCAGTTGAACAGGGCGGTGCGGGCACCGCCGATATGCAGAAAGCCGGTCGGCGACGGGGCAAAACGGGTAACGACGGTGTCGGTCATGACAATGGTCGGATCTTTCTGAAGTGATATGTCCGGGCGGCGGATTTCCGCATGGTGGGCGATGCTGTAGCATAAAGGCAGCGGGCCACCCAAGTGCGGGCGGCCGGGGGAGGGCGCGATGCCGGCGATGGATCGCCGCGGCGATGGGAGCGAAACTGCCGGCATCGGCAGCGGGGTCACCGTGCCGGCCGGGCCCATTGCGGCGGACTGGCGTCCCGACAGCCATCGGCCGCGCGGACGCGGAGCCTCGCGTGTCACCGGTCTCTTCCGTGCGCTCCGGGATGATATCGACCGGGGCCGGGGCTTCGTCTGGGCGGTTCTGGCTTATGCCGCCGGCATCTGGCTCTATTTCCTGCTGCCGCAGGAGCCCCAGCTTCCGGCCGTCATGCTTGCAACCGCAGCACTGGCGGCCCTGGCGTGGCTGGCATGGCGTTGCGGCCGGGCCAGCGCTGTCCTGACCGTTGCGGCCCTGATCTCGGCCGGCGTCGCTGTCGCAGCGTCCCGCACGGCCCTGGTCGCCGCGCCCGTGCTCGATCGCGAGCGCTCCGTCACCATGTCGGGCTTCGTCGAACGGGCGGAACATCATAGCAACGGATTGCGCCTGGTCCTGCGCGTCGTGGCGATGGACCGTCTCGCGCCATTGCAGTGGCCGAAAAGAGTGCGCGTAACCGTCCGCAGCAAGATGACATCGCCGGTCGCCGTCGGCGATGCCGTGCGCCTCGATGCCCGGCTCGTCCCACCTCCGGGCGCCATCATGCCGGGTGGCTATGATTTCCGCTTCCGCGCCTTCTATCAGGGTCTTGGTGCCACCGGTTATGCCTTCGGTCCGCCGGAGCTTGTCGACCTCGGGCCGATGCCGGCGGATCTTGCATTCTCCGCCGGCCTGTCGCGGCTTCGCGGAATAATCGCAGAGCGGATCCTGGCGGCGCTCGGTCACGGTGATACCGGTGCGCTGGCGGTCGCTCTGCTGGTCGGCGATCGAACGGGGCTGTCAGACGCAGCCGAGGACGCGCTGCGGGCGACCGGCCTTGCCCATATCCTGGCGATCTCCGGCCTGCACATGGCCTTGTTCGCCGGATCGGTCTACGCCGCAGTCCGCGCCGGGCTTGCGCTGGTGCCGGCATTGGCATTGCGCCGGCCGATCGATGCCTGGGCGGCCGTCCTCGGACTCCTCGCCGCCACCTTTTACCTCGTGCTGTCCGGCGCTTCCGTGGCGACGCAGCGCGCTTTTGTGATGATCGCGCTGGTTTTGGTCGGTCGCATCGTCGGCCGGCGGGCACTTACGTTCCGCGGCGTCGCCGTGGCTGGCGCCATCGTTCTCACCCTTTCGCCCGAAGCCCTGCTGCAGCCCGGATTCCAGATGTCTTTCGCCGCGGTCATGGTTCTGATTGCCGCTTATGAGGAGGTAAAGGAACGGCGCAAGACCTGGGCGGACGCCCGGTTCATGCGCCCGGAAGGCCTTCGCCGCCTGCTCGGCACCATATTGCGCTGGATTGCGGCGCTCGCACTCACGTCGCTGGTGGCTGGGCTCGCGACCGGGCTGATCGGTGCCTACCATTTTCACCGCGTCGCGCCGCTCGGGCTCGGCGTCAACATCCTGGCAATGCCGATCGTCAGCTTCGTGGTCATGCCGTCCGGGGTCATTGCGATCGCGCTGTTGCCGCTCGGCCTGGAGTCGCTGCCGCTTGCCGTGATGGGCGTGGGCCTCGACGCGGTCCTGGCCATCGCACGATCTGCCGCGGACCTGACGCCCGGCGGCGGCGCCATCGGAATGCAGTCGAGCGCCATGGTGCTGCTTGCCATTGGCGGCGGCCTGGCCCTTTGCCTGTTCCCGCGAGGCTATCGTTTGCTGTTCTGCCTGCCCTTCTTCCTGCTTGCAGCCGCGGCGTGGGCGCAGTTCAGACCGCCGGACGTCCATATCGGTGCGGACGGCCGCGATCTGGCCGTGCGGGATTCCGACGGCCGTCTGCGGGTTCTGGCAGGGCGCGTGGATTTCGGCGCCGAGACTTGGCTGCGCGCCGACGGTGTCGCGCCAGACGCCATGAAGGATCACCTTCTCAGCAAGCGCGATCTTGCTTGTGATCCCGACGGCTGCACGGCAGCGGCGTTCCCACCTGCCTTGATTGATGCTGCCGCCGAACCACTGCGCATAGCGCTTACCGCCCGGCCGGCGGCGCTGGCCGACGATTGCCGCCTTGCCGACGTCGTGGTGACGCCTTTGCTCGCCCCGACCGACTGTGCCGCCGGCTTGGTCGCCGACCGCCGGCTGCTTGGCGAGACCGGGGCCATTTCAATCGCGCTCGCCCTGCAGGACGGCCGGACGGTGGTGCGCCGGCTGGAGTTTGCCCGGCGGGCCGTTCGACCCTGGAATTCGCCGCAGCGCCGATGAGGCCGAAGCCCGGCCGCCCGAGATTCGCAACCAGGCCCGGCAACAATGCTTCCGCCGCTTCGCTCGACCGTCGGTTGGTGACGGGCAAGCACCAGCCGATACTGCGGGTTCCGGGGAGCGCCGGGAGGCTCGCAGTCGAACGAGTGACGCAAATGCCGACCGACTTCGAACTGAGGAATTCAGAAAAGGCCGTCAGGGCCGATGCGGCCGAAGGGGAGCAGCCAGCCCATCCCGTGGCACGCGGATGGCTCCTGATCGTTTGAATGAAAGGCCGGCGCCGGACACGTCATTCCGTCGGTTCTTCCAGACATGTAGGCGGGTCCATTGGCGGACCTGCCTGAATAGCCTTGACGGCAAGGGTACGGAACGGCGGGTCTGTCGCCGATCGCAAAGGCAGTGAATGCGGCGCAGCGGCATGATCTGCCGACGGCGGCGGGAACGAGGGCGGGCTTGAGGCGACGCCCGGCCACACAAAAGGGGCGGTGAGGCAGGTCGGCCCCCGCCGGCCGCCAGCTCGACCATCTCCCCTGTCATCCGGCAGCATTGCGAAGCCGTCGCAACCGCGAGGCCGAGAACCTGTCGGTTCGAGGTTCCTGAAACTGCTGGCCGCATCGGATCACCGCGCCCGGCCCCGGGGCCGCGCGTTTCCCGGCGTGCGGCATGACAGCTGGAATGCCAACCGGACGCAGGGTGTTCTAGTAACGCCGAAGCAACGAGACCAGCTTGCCCTGGATCCGGACACGGCCGGGGCCGAAGATGCGGGTTTCATAGGCCGGGTTGGCGGCCTCGAGCGCAATAGAGGCACCCTTCCTGCGCAAACGCTTGAGGGTGGCTTCCTCCTCGTCGACCAAGGCCACGACGATATCGCCGCTGTCAGCCGTGTCGCTGCGCTTGATCACCACGGTATCGCCATCGAGGATGCCGGCCTCGATCATCGAATCGCCGCGCACCTCGAGGGCAAAATGCTCGCCCGAGCCGACCAAGTCGACCGGAATGGCTATCGAATGGCTCTGGTTCTGGATCGCCTCGATCGGGACGCCGGCCGCAATCCGTCCCATCACCGGGATCTCGATCGAAGCCAACTCGTCGGAACGGGCCTCGATAGCGGCAGGGACCGCCGCCTTGCCCAGGGAGCCTTCGATCACGGCCGGTGCGAAGCCGCGGCCGCGCGGCGAAGCCAGATTGGGCGCAACCGATTCAGGCAGCTTCAGCACCTCCAGCGCCCGCGCCCGATTGGGAAGGCGGCGGATGAAGCCACGCTCCTCCAGCGCGGTGATCAGCCGATGGATCCCGGATTTGGATCGCAGGTCCAATGCATCCTTCATCTCGTCGAACGATGGCGGCACGCCTGATTCCTTGAGGCGCTCATGGATGAACATGAGCAACTCATATTGCTTGCGCGTCAGCATCGGCCCCACTCCCTGATCCGCACGTCCCGCCACCTGGCAAAGGTCCTTTCGGCAGAACCGGTGCCACGGCCGCTCCGCGTCGCGCCCCCATTGCGGCCGCAGGCCGGCGTGAGGGAGCGCCGTTCCTTGTCCTTCCCGCATGTCCCACCCGCATAGTGCGGTCTGCATTCACAGCTGCCTCTGCCTGGCGCTGCCAGCTTTCTCAAATGGAATCAATCCGCGGGAAAGTACAAATCATGAACGTACTGTAGCCGTTCACATTGTGTTCCGCAAGGATTAATGCCGCGTTACCGCGCTCAGCACGGTGGCGCGGGAGCTCAAATCAAGGTCCGGCTGCCCGGAGGAGGATCGCCGTCTTGTCACGGGCTGCGGACGCGAACCGCCTCCACGAACCGCGAGCCGTCATCAGTAAATTCATCGCCGGCGGAACCATTGGCCGAAGAAATCATTGTCTTGGTGTGAAACGAGCGCTGTGCGGGCCGGAACGAACCGGCTTCGGCGGCTGACGCTAAACGGACCAAGGAGATTATAATGATCCGCAATCTACTCGCGAGCACGGCCGTCCTGGCTCTTCTGACGACTGGCGCAATTGCTGCCGAGAACGAGTCGAAGATGCCGACGGATACGACTCAGACCACTCCGGCCGCGCCGACCGGCGAGGCCACCGGTGCGACGCCGAGCACCCCCGATACGGCTGCGCCGGCTGAAGAAATCGTTCCGCCCACCGGCGATACCGCGGCCATGCCTGACCAGAGCACGGGTGAAACCTTCATCAGCGCCCAGGCTGACCACATCATGGGCTCGACCCTGATCGGCAGCACCGTCTACAGCGGCGTTGGCGAAGACGCTGAGGTAATTGGCGACATCAACGACATCGTGCTGAGCCAGTCTGGCCAGGCAGAAGGCGTGGTGATCGGCGTCGGCGGGTTCCTCGGCATGGGCGAGAAGGACGTCGCGGTCAACTTTGATCGTCTGCAGTGGACCCAGCTTGAAGGGGACGACGTGAGGATCACGATGTCGTCCACGAAGGAGGAACTTGAGTCGGCGCCCGAGTTCGATCGGTCGGGCATGGCCGGTGAAGACGCTCCGACCATGGAGTAAGCAGATCGCATGGTGCGGCGCGAGCAGCACAATGCAAGGGCGGCCGTTTGGCCGCCCTTTTTTATTCGCGAGCACCGCGCCCGGATGCGGGACCAGGCGTTATCGGGGCGCAATTAAGGCATCGGAAAGCGAACCCGGAGCAGCCAAGTACCCGAGGCGGGCGGTCACATGCAAATGCCCGCGGCCGATCCATGGGCTGAGGCCCCCCGAGCCAGATGCCCTGTCACGGGGTAAGTGGGCATCGTCACAGAAGCGATGACGAAGCGCCGCGGAGGTGGCTCTGCGGGATCTTCTACGGTGAGCGTACGCCGCTGCAAGCGATGCTGAAGCGGATTGATCCGGCCGACTCTCCGGGCCACAGCAATGTCACCGGAAGGGCGCGATGCAGTCAGCACTCAATCCGCCCGATAGCATTCCCCGAAGCAATCAGCAGACCGAGCTCCGAACCTGCCGAGCGCAACCGGCCGGCACCAATCGTTTGTCAGGGGTGTCAAACAGTGTTTCGAAAAGAGGGAGGCGCAAGGTGGACGCTGGTTCGCCTCCCTAGCGCTGCTGGGAGAAATCCAGCCATCTCGGGCCGACTGCGAGGGTTCACCGGGAGATCGCGACCGGGTCAGACTCGCCCGGCCGGCCTAACCAAAGGATAAGCTTCGGCGGAGATGAGCCTGCCGGCCAACACGCCGCAACCACGCCTCAGCCGGTCCGGCAGCGTGGTTGCGGCGGTGATGAAACTGTTGTGAGGATCGGGGTCTGTCGACAGACTTGCGAATACGGGGCGCCTGCGTCCGCAGGCTGCCGTCACCGGTCGGCGAACGCACTGCTCGTTGCGAACGCCGAGTCGCGATCGGGGCCGAAATCGGAATGTCCGGCCACGGCCAGCAGCTCCTGAAGGCGGGTGCGGGCGCGGCTGACGCGGCTCTTAATCGTACCGACGGCGCAGCCGCAGATTTCGGCAGCCTCGTCATAGGCGAAACCAGAGGCGCCAACCAGGATAATCGCTTCCCGCTGGTCTTCCGGCAACTGGGCGAGCGCGTGCTGCATGTCCTGCAGGTCCATGGACCCGTACTGGGTTGGATGGGTGGCAAGGCGCTCGACAAAGGCGCCGTCGCTGTCCTGGACCTCGCGTCCGCGCTTGCGCATCTGGCTGTAGAACTCGTTGCGCAGGATGGTAAACAGCCACGCCTTCATATTGGAGCCGCACTCGAAGCTGTCCTGCTTCGCCCATGCCTTCATAATCGTATCCTGGACGAGATCATCCGCACGATCGTGGCGACCGGTCAGGGATACGGCGAATGCGCGCAGGTTCGGCAATGCGGCCAAAAGATCACGCTTGAACGTGGCGCCGACGTCCTTTTCCGGTTCAGCCATTGTCGGTCATCTCCGCCTGCTGCGGTTCGCGTCCATCCTGTTCGGCGGCGTCGAGCCGCTCCAGGAGATCGAGAAAACGGTCGGGGATGGCTTCCTCCTTCACGGAATCGTAGAGTTCCCGAAGCTTTCGACTGATGGTTTCGTTGGGACCGAGGCCGTCGTCGTGCTGGCGATGTCCGATTTTGCTAACTGGCATTATTTCCGGATCCGAGTGGGTCATTTCAGGCGGAGCATCCTGATGAAAATGCACCCCTTGCGAAAAAGTTCCCGAGGCAGGGAACTTTTTTTCGCACCGTTCGTAGTGCTTACGTTGCCTCGCGTTTGCGAGAGCGGCCTGCTTCCGCCCGGATGAAGACATGTTGCTCAAGCACGTTGGTATCGATCAGCTTACGGGAGATCAGGCGATTCCGCCTGACCGTCCGCTGAACCAGAACACATGGGAGACCGAAATCGATGCCGCTTTCCACCCGTATTGCGCCCCATCTGCCGTTTCTGCGCCGCTATGCAAGAGCGGTGACGGGATCCCAGACATCGGGCGACGCCTATGTCGCCGCCGCACTTGAAGCGCTGATCGCGGATTCCAGCGCCTTTCCAGAGGCGACCTCCGACCGTGTCGCTCTGTTCAAACTGTTCGCAAAATTGTTCGGTTCCACCCGGATCGAGATCGGAGAGGCGCAGTCTCCGTTCGCTTGGGAGCAGCGTGCCGCCGCGAATCTGGCCTCGGTCCCGCCCATGCCGCGACAGGCCTTCATCCTCGTTTCTGTCGAAGGCTTCACCCCGCAAGAGACGGCGGAAATCCTCGAAGTCGACGTGGTCGAGATCGGTGAACTGCTCGAAGAGGCGTCGCGCGACATTTCCCGTCAGGTCGCGACGGAGATCCTGATCATCGAGGACGAGCCGCTGATCGCCATGGACATAGAGGCAATGGTGGAGGAACTCGGTCACTCCGTGACGGGAATCGCGCGCACGCGCACCGAAGCGGTCGAGCTGTTCGCCAAGACCTCGCCGAAGATGGTCCTTGCCGACATCCAACTGGCCGACGGTAGCTCGGGCATCGACGCGGTTAACGACATCCTGCAAACGTCGTCGATTCCGGTCATCTTCATCACGGCGTTCCCCGAGCGGCTGCTGACGGGCGAGCGTCCCGAGCCAACGTTCCTCGTGACGAAACCGTTCAACCCCCAGATGGTCAAGGCTCTCATCAGCCAAGCGCTCTTCTTCAACGGCTCGGTCGCGGCAGCGGCCTAAGGCTCAGCTCGACCCAACCGTCAGTTGAGGCGAGAAGGTCGGAAGATTCTATTGGCGATGAAGAATTTCCAGGAACATTATTGAAGGCAATGCGTTCTCCTTGAATGCAATGTCAAGGAGATCTCTAATGTTGTACTACGCGCTTGCATTCCTTATCATTGCCCTGATTGCCGGTGCACTTGGATTCGGAGGTGTCGCAGGGGTGTCTGCTGGTATCGCACAGATACTCTTCGTCCTGTTCCTGGTAGCCTTCGCGATCTCGCTCATTCTTGGCCTGTTCCGGCGAGCGTGACGGGAATAGTCTTCGGCGGAAGTAGCGGCCTACTGGCCGGGCGCGCCCCAGGTTGGCGCGCCCGGCTCAGTGCATGACTCTGGACGGAGAATGATGCGAGATGCGCTGACATGGGAGCGTTCGGGCGGTGACGTCAAGGAATTCAGAGATTATCTGGTCCTCGCGCTCAGCCGGTCCGGGGTATGTGTCACGCTCCAGGATCAGCAGGATGACTACGTCTTCATCGCAAACCTTCCCGATTGCTGGAACGCCGATCGGGCACGAACGGCGCGCGACGTCGAGATTTTCGGACCCGATCTCGCGGCTCGGCTGGCAGAGGCCAAGGCCGCGGTCCTGAGCGGGGAACAACAGACGAAGCTGCAGGCCACCGCAGGGCGTGACCGCCATTTCGAATTCATCGTCGAGCGTGTCGATCGCAACGGCCGCACCCTCGTGATGACCACGATCGTGGAGTTGACCGAAGAGCGTCGGCGGGAACGTGTGCTGCGGACATTGCTGCGTGAGGTCAGCCACCGCTCGAAAAATCTGCTCGCGATCATTCTAAGCATTGCGTCGCAGACGGCGCGGAACGCCCGGACGCTGCCAGCGTTCCTGCATGTTTTTCACGGACGGGTCTATGCCCTGGCTCGGGCGCAGGACCTGATCACCGACTCTAGCTGGCTCGGCGCGCGCCTCAGCGATCTCGTCCATGCTCAAGCCGCGCGCTACAGCGAGGCCCAGCCCGGATTTCTGACCGTGTCCGGCGCAGACCCAATGCTGACGCCGAATGAAGCGCTTCATATCGGGCTTGCGCTTCACGAGTTGTTCGTGAACGCCGTGCTGGATGGGGAGGGGGCGGGCATCCTGCCGGCCGTGACCGTAGACTGCGCCGCGATGCCCGATGGCGATGGGACGAAAGTCAAAATCCAGTGGCGACAGCAAGGGCGAAGCCGTAGCGAAGATCTCGAAGACGAGGACGGCGGGGATCGCGTCTTTCGGAGCGCGGTCCTGGAGCGGGTCACACCGGCCGCGGTAGACGGGACAGCGACATACTTCGAGAGCGACGACGGGATCGAGTACACCTTGACGTTCGTACACCCTCGAAACGGCCCCTGACGCCGGTCAAGAAAAAGGGGACGAGATCGCTCTCGTCCCCAGAAGTGAAACTCTTCCGGTCATTGGCTGCGCGTGGTGAGAGCGATGCTCAGTGACGGCTGAGCCAGGCGTCGATTTCGCGCTCAGCTTCTTCTTCCGCCCTGCCGTAGCGCTCCTGGATCTTGCCGGCGAGCTGCCGGCGATTTCCCTTGACGACCTCAAGGTCGTCATTCGTCAGCTTGCCCCATTGCTCCTGGGCCTTGCCCTTGAATTGCTCCCAATTTCCTTCGATCTGGTCCCAGTTCATGTCCGTCTCCTAATACAAGGTCTGAAGCGATTGGCCGGCTCAACCCGACCCGGGGCAAACCCCGCGCCATGAGCGTCATGAAGTCGGAGAAGCGTCTCCGCCGTCCTGCCCGCTGCGGCAGGTCAACACTTTCGCTGTTGGATCAGTTCCACCGGCGAAGGCAAATTCCGGGTCGTGCCCTGCAGCCCGTGTTTCACAGTGAACTGCAGCAAGCCGCGCAGGGGAACGACATCGGCCGCCGGATGCCGTCGCTTTCCGCGCGCCTGGCAAGCATCAAACCACGTGGAGGGTGAAGGCGTCTTACGAGGGTCGAAAAGCTCCGCCACGCTCTCAATCGACAGGACGTCGACGTCCATGCGAATCGGCCAGGGGAAAGAATGCGTTTGACCCGGTTTGCCCCTTTCATCGTGTTCGCCTTGGTCTCTCTGATCGGAGCAGGCCTGACGACAGCAATCTATCGTTCTGAGCGTGCGACCAACCACGCCCGCTTCGAACTGGTGGCCGATGACGTCGCCGGTCGGATCCGGAACCGGATCAACCAGCATATTGCCCTGCTTTATGCGACGGTATCGTTTCTCGAGGCGAGTGGCCGGGAGGTGACGCGCAGTGCCTTCGCCCGCTTCGTCTCCGGACTGGGGCTTGAGAGGCAGTTCCAGGGGGTCCAGGGCATAGGCCTGTCCCGCATCCTGGGAGAAAACGGCCGGGAAGAGGTGCGCAACCTGCTCAGGGCCAATTACGGCGTCGAGCGCGAACTCTGGCCCGCCGGACAGCGCGAGGTTCACACAGCCATCGTCCTGCTTGAGCCTCAGGATGAACGCAATCATGCGTCGCTCGGCTTCGACATGTTCAGCGAAGCGCGGCGGCGGGAGGCGATGCACAGGGCGATCACGACCGGAGAGATCTCGGCCACGGCGCCGGTTTCGCTGGTCGAGGAGCTCTCCGTGATCACTCAGATGGGCTTTGTCGTCTACCATCCGCTGATGGCCCCGGCCACGGCGGGCCGGCCCGGACGCACCATCGGTTTCGTCTATGCTTCGTTCAGGGCAAGCGATCTGCACGACGCTGCTCTTGGTGACGACATCCTCGATCAGGTGGAACTGGAGACCCGCGACATACGCGCGCCGGACAATCCGATCCTTTACGCGACGCCAGGGTTCTCGGACCAGGCCCTCGACCCATCCTTCGCGGTGACCCGCGAAATCGAGGTTGCCGGTCGAATCTGGACCCTGACCATGCGGGAGAGCGAGATGTTCCAGACGGGTTTCGGCTACATCTACACGCTCACCACGGGCCTGACCTCTTTGCTGCTGGCGATCGCGCTGGCGGCGGCGGTCCGCTGGCAGATCAGGGCTCTTCAAGCTGCGGAGGAACTACGGGCGGCTTCGGAGAAGGCTGCAGAGGAAAAGGACATGATGCTTCGTGAGATGAAGCATCGCATCAAGAACTCCATCACGCGCATTCTCGCCATAGCCCGGCAGACCGCGACCGTCAGTGGCAACCTGGAGGAATTCTCCAGGTCGTTCGATGCCAGACTGCAATCCATGGCAACCGCCCAGGACATCCTGACCCGCTCCCGCTGGCAGGGCGCAGACCTGCGCGACCTCCTGAACGCGGAGTTGGAACAGGTCTACGGCACGACCGTGCAAGGTGCGGACGTCAACGGTCCGGTGGTGAGGCTCGATGAACGTCAGACGCAGGCGTTGGGCCTCACGTTTCATGAATTGGCGACGAACTCGCTGAAGTACGGCGCAGGCGCTCATCCGGGGGGCCGACTAACGATAGGCTGGCTGATTGAGCACGAGAAGGACGGCAAGTTCCTTCGTCTGACGTGGCGCGAAGACACTGTGGTGCCTGCGACGGCGCCAGATCAGCGCGGCTTCGGGACGCGACTGATCGACGCCAACATCCGAGGCGAACTCGGAGGCAGCATCGACCGGCGATATCACGACGACGGAATCATGATCGAGATCCGCATTCCTTTCCCTGCGGGCGAACGGAGGGGGAACCAAGCGCCGAAGCGCGCGTTCAAGGACAGGGGGAGGACTCTGCGATGAACGTCGATGACCGCCGCGTTGCCCGGCTGCGACTCCAGCCGGCATCCGATTTTGAACATTTGCTGCAACTGGCGGCGCGCGTGGCGCTGGTGATCATCGGCACGATTGCCGTCGCCGTCGCTCTCGACCACGGCCAGTTGCTCTTCGCCCCGGTGGTCATGGCGGTGGTCATCGGCCTGATGTTCGGCCCGCTCGCGGATCGCATCGAGAGCGTCGGGATACCGTCGGGGGTGTCCGCCCTTGCGATCGTTGTCTGTTTTCTTGCCTTGATCACCTCGGCGGTGACCACCATGGCCGTCCCGCTGTCGGATTGGGGCCGATACCTGCCCCAGATTTGGACCAGGCTCAGGGCGGAACTGGCTAATCTGAAGGATGTCCTTGCCACCTTCGACTCCGTACGAGCCGGCATGCAGGATGCGCTTGGAGGCGGCGAGGGGGGGCTCAAGGTGGCTGTCGACAACGGGTTCAAGATCGAGGATGCGGCGTGGTTGGCTCCGACGTTCCTGATGCAGGTCGTCATTTTCCTCGCGAGCCTGTATTTCTTTGTTGCCACGCGAAAGCAGATCCGTGCCACGGTCCTGTCGCTGTGCATCGACCGGCGGCTTCGCTGGCGGCTGGCCCGGGTGTTCCGCGACGTCGAGGTGCTTGTCTCCCGCTATCTTTTGTCGATCACAGCGGTGAACATCGGTCTCGGTGCGGCTGTCGCGATAGCCCTCTGGCTGCAGGGCGTTCCCTCGCCGGTGCTTTGGGGCGTCATGGCGGGAGTTCTCAACTACGCCGTCTTCGTCGGCCCGGCTGCAATGGCGATCATCCTGCTGGGGGTCGGGCTTGCGACCGGCCATGGGTACCTCGGCTATCTCGGCCCGGTCCTGACCTATCTCACGCTCAATCTGATTGAGGCGCAGGTGGTGACCCCACACGTGATCGGCCGCACCATGACGCTCAATCCTTTCCTTGTCTTCCTGGCTCTGGTGTTCTGGATCTGGATCTGGGGTCCGGTCGGCGGCTTTGTCGCGGTGCCGCTGATGCTGATGGGTGCGGCCATCATCCGCCATGTCTTGCCTCTGGGGGGCGGCGGTCTACTGGGCACGATCAAGCCCGTCTCGCCGCGGCAGCCTTGACCCGTGCCTGCGCCGGTGCACCGATCCAGCGGTCGGTTCAGGACACCAGTCGCAAGATGGCAACAGGCGCCCCCGCCTCGAGGGCCGGTGCGTGCGGCGGCCGCACGATCAGCGCATCGGACGACGCAAGCGTTGCCAGCATCGAGGAGTCCTGCGCGGAAAATGGAGTAACCGTCAGGGCGCCTGTCGCATCGCGGCCGAGCCTGGCCCGCAGATAGTCTTCGCGGACGTCGTTGGCGGCAACCGGAGCCGCCAGAATGGCGGTGTCGCGTGAGCCTGTACCAGGTTCGAGGCCTTGCAGGGCGCGTAGCAGCGGCCGAAGGAAAAGCAAGGCGCAGATCAGGCTGGACACGGGGTTGCCCGGAAGTCCGAGGACGCGCATCGGCCCGATGCGTCCGGCCATAAGGGGCTTTCCCGGCCGCATCGCAATGCGCCAGAAGGCAAGGTCCATCCCCTCGTCGCCAAGGACGTCCTGAACGAGGTCGTGGTCGCCGACCGAGGCGCCGCCAAGCGTCACCAAAACATCGGCGTCGGCGGCGCGAGCGGCGCGGATCCGCTCCGCGAGCGCGGCCTTGCTGTCGGCAGCGATGCCAAGGTCCAGTGCTTCGGCGCCGCAGTCGGACACAAGCGCGGCAAGGCCGAAGGAATTCGAGGCGATGATCTGGTCGGGGCCTGGCTCGGTACCGGGCAGCACCAGTTCGTCTCCGGTGGCAAGGATTGCGACCTTTGGCCGGCGCCGGACCGGCAGCACGGCATGGTTCATCGCTGCAGCGAGGGCGATTTCGCGATAGCCGAGCCGGCGCCCAGCTGTCAGCAGCACGGTGCCGGCGGCAAAGTCGAGTCCGGCCGGGCGGACGTAGCGCCCGCGCGCTGCGGATTCCAGCGCCGTCAGCGTGTCTCCTGACCGCTCGGCATTTTCCTGAATGAGGATCGTATCCGCGCCTTCGGGGACGGGGGCCCCGGTAAAAATTCTGACAGCCTCGCCGGGTCCGACGCAGCCAGCAAAACCATGGCCGGCCGGGGCCTCGCCAATGACCCTGAGAACCGCAGGCACCTGCGCGATATCCTCGGCGCGCACGGCATAGCCGTCCATCGCGGAGGCCGGAAACGGCGGTTGCGTTCTCCTCGCCGCAAGGTCTGCTGCGAGCGCCCGGCCGTTGGCCTGAGCCAGTGGCACCGTCTCGCTGCCGAGCGGCGTCACGCCGTCAAGCAGCCGTTCCAGCGCTTCCTCGACCGAAATCAGCGCCATCTCAGCTCTCCTCGGCCCGCCAGTGCCCGGACCGGCCGCCGGATTTTTCCAGCAGCCGGACCTCGCCGATGACCATGCCGCGGTCGATCGCCTTTGCCATGTCATAGACCGTGAGGCAGGCGACAGTACAAGCCGTCAGGGCCTCCATCTCTACTCCGGTCTGGCCCGAGACCATCGCGCTCGCGGTGACCACCAGGCCGGGTAGGGTCTCGTCCGGAGCGATATCGACGGTGACCTTGCTCAGCGCCAGCGGATGACACAGCGGGATGAGCTCATGCGTGCGCTTGGCCGCCATGATCCCGGCGATCCGTGCAGTGGCAATGACGTCGCCTTTCTTGGCGTTGCCAGTGAGGATGGTGGTGAGGGTGTCGCGCTGCATTTTGACATGGCCGCGTGCGACCGCCTCGCGGGCAGTGACGGGCTTGTCCGAGACGTCGACCATGTTGGCGGCGCCGCTTGCGTCGAGATGGGTGAGGGAAGGGGATTCGGTGGCCATGATCGGCCTCCTAGGCTTCCGTTGCAGATCTTGCGAGCAGCGTCCGGGTCGCTGCCGCGACATCGTCCTGGCGCATCAGGCTCTCACCGATCAGGAACGTTGTGATGCCCACGGCAGACATGCGCTCCAGGTCCGCGGGCGTAAACAGCCCGGATTCGCCGACGATGATGCGATCGTCAGGAACCAAGGGCGCCAGCCGCTCGCTGGTCTCGAGGCGTGTCTCGAATGTCTTGAGGTTGCGGTTATTGATGCCGATCAGGCGGGACTTGAGCTTCAGAGCCCGCTGAAGCTCGACCTCGTCATGAACTTCGAGGAGCACGTCCATCCCGAGGCCGAGCGCCACCTCTTCCAGAAGCGCGGCGGTGGCATCGTCCACGGCGGCGAGAATGACAAGAATGCAGTCCGCCCCCCAGGCCCGGGCCTCGAACACCTGATAGGGCTCGTAGAGGAAATCCTTGCGCAGCGCGGGCAGGGTTACCGCTTCGCGCGCCGCGGTTAGGAACTCCGGCTTGCCCTGGAAGGACGGTTCGTCGGTCAGGACCGACAGGCAGGTCGCCCCGCCAGCCTCATAGGCTGTGGCAAGCGCAGGAGGGTCGAAATCGCCGCGGATTAGACCCTTCGACGGGCTCGCCTTCTTGATCTCGGCGATGAGCGCATAATCTCCGGCGTCGCGACGCGCCTCGATGGCAGCGAGGAAGCCGCGCGTCGGCGGATTTTCCTCTGCGATCACCCGCAGCCGATCTTCCGACATGGTCGCCTTGGCGGCAGCGATTTCCTCGCGCTTGTAAGCTTCGATCCGCCTGAGGATGTCGGTCACTGAGCCCTCCCGTTCGAGATTGCGACAAGGCGCTCCATCCGATCGAGTGCCGCGCCGTTGTCGATCGAGCGGGCCGCCATCTCGACCCCCTGGGCAAGCGAGCCGGCGCGGCCGGCGACGATCAGGGTTGCGGCCGCATTCATCAGCACCACATCCCGGTAGGGTCCGCGGCCACCCTCAAGCACGGCGCGCAGCGCCGCCGCGTTCTCGGCAGCCTCGCCGCCCCTCAGATCCTCCGGGCGGGCCAGGGGCAATCCGACGTCGCCCGGGGCGATCGTCGACACGGTGACCTCACCATCGTCGAGGGATGCCACTCTGGTCGGACCGGTGGTGGTGATCTCGTCGAGACCGTCGGAGCCATGGACCACCCAGGCCCTGGTGCTGCCGAGTGCGCGCAGCACCAGCGCGATCGGCTCGACCCACTGCTCGGCGAAGACGCCGACCATCTGGCGTCTTACGCCGGCCGGATTCGACAGCGGTCCAAGCAGGTTGAAGATCGTGCGGGTGCCGAGCTCGGTCCGTGCCGGGCCGACATGCTTCATCGCCGAGTGGTGGTTCGGGGCAAACATGAAGCCAATACCGGCCTCGCGGATGCAGAGCGCGATCTGCTGAGGTGTGATGTCGATGTCGACACCGAGATGGGTCAACACGTCCGCGGCACCCGATTTCGATGACAGCGATCGGTTGCCGTGCTTGGCCACGGGCACGCCGCAGCCTGCAACGACGAATGCGGAACAGGTCGAGATGTTGTAGCTGCCGGATGCGTCGCCGCCCGTGCCGACCACATCGACGGCATCCTCGGGCGCTTCGACCGGCAACATTTTCGCCCGCATCGTCCGTACTGCGCCGGCAATCTCGTCGACCGTCTCGCCGCGCACCCTGAGCGCCATCAGGAAGCCGCCGATCTGTGCCGGCGTCGCCTTGCCCGACATGATGATGTCGAACGCGCGTTCCGCTTCGGTGTCCGTCAGGGGCGTCCCGGCCGCGACCTTGCCGATCAGCGCCTTGAGATTGCTCATGACCGCGTTCCTCTTTCGCTGTGGCGGCTCTGGATCACAGAAGCTTTGACCGACCCGGTCTGAAGCTTCGATACCGATCGTATGCCGGGCTTCAGGACTCTCCGAAACCGATCACGCGGGCGACCGCAGCCTGATTGATATCGACACCGACTTGCTGTTCCATTTCGCCGACGAACTGCGCAATGATGGAGTTCTGGAGCAGTTCCGACAGGTTGCCGCCGAGGACCACGGCGTCCTCGGCCTCGGCAAAGAATGCGGCATCGGACACGCTGTCGACGACAAGAACCAGACGTCGACCGTCCTTGCCGGCCACATCGGCCACCGTTCCGGTCGGTCCGGAGAAGGCGGCTTGGACGGCTTCGGGCGTCAGCGCACCCGTCGGCGCGCCGCGACGGATCGGATCGGACGTCTGCACCGGGACACCCAAGGCCTCGGCGACCTCGTCGATCGACTTGCCGGATGAGATCTGGGCGTTGGCATCAGAGGCCATCTGCTCCAGCCTTTCTTTGCGCTGGTCCGCCTGCCACTGCTCCACGACTCTGTCACGGACCTCGTCGAGCGTGCGGTCGCGCTCCGGCGTCACTTCGGCGACCTCGAACCAGACGAAGCCACGCGCCCCGAGCTGTAGCGGATCATTCTCGACGCCCACGTCGCTCTCGAACACCTCCGAGATCAGGTCGCGTGCGTCGGGCAGGTCCACCTTGCTGCCCTCGGCATCGGCGCCGCTGCTGTCGAAGGCAGCGGGTGAAGAGATGGTCAAGTTGAAGCGATCGGCCACCTCCTGGAGGGTTGCCCCTCCGGCGCGGGCATCCTCGATCTCGTCGTGAAGGTCAAGCACCTCGGCTTCCGCTTCCCGCGTGGCGATTTCCTGCTTCAGCTCCGCCTTCACCTCCTCGAACGGAGTGGTATGTGCCGGCGTCACTTCGGCGACCTTCAAGATAACGGGGGCGAAGCGACCTTCGACGACACCGGAGATCGCTCCTTCCTCCAGGCTGTAAGCGGCCTCGGCGATTGCGGTATCAAGCAACTCGGCCTTCGCCTTGGCGCCAAGGTCGACATCCTCGATCTTGAGCGATCGCTCCGCGAGCAGATCTTCGAAGCTCTTGCCGGCCGCAAGCTCGGCAGCGGCTGCCTCGGCCTCCTCCTTGTTCGGAAAGGTGATCTGCAGAATGCGCCGCCGCTCCGGTTCGCCGAAGCGGTCGCCCGATGTGTCATAGGCCTGGCGCGCGGCTTCGTCGCTCACCGCATCCGGCTGGGCAATTGCCGCCGGTGTCAGGGTCAGGAGATTGACCTTGCGATACTCCGGTGCCCGAAAATCTGCCTGCTTCTCCTCGAAATACGCCGTCAGTACCTCCTCGGACGGTGTTCCGACGTCACCGACCAGCTCCGGCGAAAGCTCGATAAAGCGAACGGTGCGCTGCTGGTTGGCGTGCTGGTAAAGCGCCTCGACGTAAGGCGCGGGTGCCGTCAGGCTTCCCGCCAGCGCCTCGGCGATTTGTTGCCGCTGCGCCAGGCGGCGGCGCTGTTCGACATAGTCGTCCTCGCTGATGTTGTTTGCCGCCAGCAGCTGCGCCAGGCGGTTCCGGTCGTAGCGGCCGCCCGGTCCGTGGAACATCGGATCAGCCTGGATGAGCCGCACCAGCTCCGCATCGGAGAGGCCAACGTTGAGGCGATTGGCAACCTCGTTGAGGGCCGCTTCGGCGATCAATTGACCGAGAACCTGGCCGGGAACGCCGAACGCCGCTCCTTCGGTCGTCGACAGCGGCCTGCCGATGCGCCGCCCGAGCGCGTCCAGCTCGCGGCGGTAGGCGGCATCGAATTCAAGAACGGAGATTTCGCTGTCGCCAACGGTGGCGACGACGTTCTGGCCGTAGCCGGTCAGCGTGCCGGAGACACCCCAAACCGCAAAGCTCAGCACCAGCACTGCGATCAGCAACTTGGCGGGCCATGATTTCGAAGCATTGCGCAGGGTGTCGAGCATAACGGTTCCGTTTTTATCCTATAGCTTTCCCAAGCCGGCTCGCGACGACCGCCCTTGAGGCGCGCGGATAATAGAGAGCGCGATGTAACGGGGCAAGGCAGCCATCGAGTCGGCGAAACAGGATGTTTACGGCAGGTCGGGCGCGTGATTTACCCACGGTCGCCGGTCTTTTCGTGGCGCCCCCACGAGAAATCCGTTCCATGGTGTGACGATTGGCAGGAGAACGCGATGTCGACTCGGATGATGCCGCTGGTGGCGGGGAACTGGAAAATGAATGGCCTGCGTGCAGGATTACGCGAGCTCGACCTGCTGGTGGAGGGCCTGGCACAGGATCCGGCAGACGCGGAGGTCATGATCTGCCCTCCGGCCACACTTGTCGCCGAGGCCGCGGCGCGCGTGGCAAGGACGGGGATTGCGATTGGCGGCCAGGATTGTCATCCGTTGCCCGGCGGTGCCCACACCGGCGATATTTCGGCGGAGATGCTGGCGGATGCCGGTGCGACGGCGGTCATCGTCGGCCATTCCGAGCGCCGCACGGACCATGGCGAGACCGATGCTCTGGTCCGTGCCAAGGCGGAGGCGGCCTGGCGGGCCGGTCTGACGGCCATCATTTGCATCGGCGAGACGGAGGCGGAACGGACCAGCGGGCTGACGCTCGACGTGGTTGGTCGCCAGATCGCCGGCTCCGTGCCGGATGCCGCAGACGGCAGCACCACGGTGATCGCCTACGAGCCGGTCTGGGCGATCGGCACTGGACTGACGCCGACACTGGAGGACGTTGCCGAAGTTCATCGATTCCTGCGCTCGCAGCTGAAGAAGCGGTTCGGCTCCACCGGCGCGGCGATCCGGCTGCTTTACGGCGGCTCGGTCAAGCCGGCGAACGCGGCAGAGCTGCTTGCGGTTGAGGATGTCAACGGCGCGCTGGTCGGCGGCGCCAGTCTTGCGGCGAAGGAATTCCTTGGCGTTCTTGCCGCCTGTCGTTGATCTGACGTCGATCGCGCATCATTTAACAGGGCAAAGGGTGGAAAGGCCTGGCGCATTCGTGTAGAACGCGCCGCAATTCCCCGTTAGGGCGGTGCGGACCGATGCCGGACAGTTTCGGGCGCGCTGCATTCCACGATCGGAATCGAGCCCGGCTGCGAGTCGGAGTCGACTTTCCGTTCCAGACATAAAGACTGGCTAGCGATGCAAACCGTCATCATCGTCGTACACCTGATGGTCGTGCTGGCGCTCGTGCTCGTCGTCCTCCTTCAGCGTTCCGAGGGCGGTGCGCTGGGGATCGGCGGCGGCGGCGGCTTCATGTCGAGCCGCGGCAGCGCCAACGTTCTCACGCGCGCGACATCGATCCTGGCGATCGCCTTCTTCGCAACCTCGCTCGGCCTTGCGCTTCTTGCCAGGCAGGATGACCGGCCAGGCTCGCTTCTTGATGCCCCCCCCGGCGGCCAGACGGCGCCCGTGGACGGCGCGCCGGCGACGGGCCAGAACCTGCTAGACCAGCTCAAGGGCGCCGGCGAACCGCAGGCGCCGGCTCCTGCGCCGAGCGGACCGCAGGTGCCGCCGGCTCAGTAGCCGGCACGGGTTGAAGCCCGAAGCGGCCCTCAGGCCCCGCGATCGGCATCGCGGGGCTGTTTTCTTGTGTGTTTCAGCAAGTTCGGGCGCCCGAATCGAGGCCCGAGACGGTATGGTGTTGGTCCATGGCGCGATACATCTTCATCACAGGCGGCGTCGTGTCTTCGCTCGGCAAGGGGCTCGCCTCCGCCGCCCTGGGTGCGCTGCTCCAGGCGCGCGGATACAGGGTTCGCCTTCGCAAGCTCGATCCCTATCTCAACGTCGATCCCGGCACGATGAGCCCCTATCAGCACGGCGAGTGCTTCGTGACCGATGACGGCGCCGAAACCGATCTCGATCTCGGCCACTACGAACGCTTTACCGGTCGCCCCGCCAACCGGCGCGACAACATAACCACCGGCCGGATCTACCAGGACATCATCGCCAAGGAACGGCGCGGCGATTATCTCGGCGGCACGGTCCAGGTCATTCCCCACGTCACCGACGAGATCAAGGCCTTCATCCGTGAGGGCAACGAGGATTACGATTTCGTGCTGTGCGAAATCGGCGGAACGGTCGGCGACATCGAAGGCCTGCCGTTCTTCGAGGCCATCCGTCAATTCGGTAACGAACTCGAGCGGGGGCAGGCGGTCTACATCCACCTGACGCTGATGCCCTTTATCGCCAGCGCCGGTGAGATGAAGACCAAGCCGACGCAGCATTCGGTCAAGGAACTGCGCTCGATCGGCATTCAGCCGGACATCCTGATGGTGCGCTGCGACCGGCACATCCCCGAAAACGAGCGCCGCAAGCTCTCACTGTTCTGCAACGTGCGGGAATCGGCAGTCATCCCGGCCTATGACGTGGCATCGATCTATGACGTTCCGATCGCCTATCACGAGGAGGGACTCGACGACGAGGTCCTTGCCGCCTTCGGCATCGTCGGCGCGCCGGAGCCCAATCTGGAGCGTTGGCACGAGATTTCGCGCAAGATCAAGAATCCGGAAGGCGAGGTTTCGATCGCCGTCGTCGGCAAGTACACCGTGCTCAAGGATGCCTACAAGTCGCTGATAGAGGCGCTGGTGCACGGCGGCATCGCCAACAATGTCCGCGTTAAGATCGAATGGATCGATTCGGAGGTGTTCGAGCGTGAGGATCCGTCGCCGTGGCTGGAAAATGTCCATGGCATCCTCGTTCCCGGCGGCTTCGGCGAACGGGGCGCCGAGGGCAAGATCGCCGCGGCCGGCTTCGCCCGTACCCACAAGATTCCCTATTTCGGCATCTGCTTCGGCATGCAGATGGCCGTCATCGAGGCGGCTCGGTCCTTGGCCGGGATCAAGGATGCCAACTCGACGGAATTCGGGCCGACGCCAAATCCCGTGGTCGGACTGATGACGGAATGGACCCGCGGCAATGAGCTTGAGCTGCGCAAGGCCGACGGCGATCTCGGCGGCACGATGCGGCTCGGCGCCTATCCGGCGCGGCTTGCCGCGGGATCGCGCATTGCCCAGATCTACGGCACCACGGAAATCTCCGAACGCCATCGGCATCGCTACGAGGTCAACATCGGTTACCGCGAGGCGCTGGAGAAGACCGGCCTGTGCTTTGCCGGAACCTCGCCGGACGGTCAGCTGCCGGAGACGGTGGAGATTGCGGACCATCCCTGGTTCGTCGGCGTACAGTATCATCCGGAGCTGAAATCGCGGCCGTTCGAGCCGCATCCGCTGTTCGCATCCTTCATTGCGGCGGCGGTCGATCAGAGCCGTCTGGTCTGACGGACATCGAGGAGTTCCCATGGCAGCGCGCGGTATCGATCATGTCGTATGGGCCGTGCGCGATCTCGACCGTGCGGCGGCGCATGTCGAGCGGCTCGGCTTCACCCTCACGCCGCGCGCGCGGCACCCCTGGGGAACGGTCAACCGGCTCATTCAGCTCGATGGAGCGTTTCTCGAGCTGCTGTCGATCGGAGAAGGGGTTGAGGTCATTGAGCCAGAGCCCGGCGTCTTCTCCTTTGGCGCCTTCAACCGGGACTACCTTGCACGCGGCGAGGGCGGGTCCATGCTGGTGCTCGAAAGCAACGACCCGGGGGCCGACCGTGCGGCCTTCGCCGCAGCCGGCCTGCCGACTTATGCACCGTTCGCGTTCGAGCGAGCGGCCCGGGGCGCCGACGGGACCGAGCGCAAGGTTGCCTTCGACCTGACCTTCACGACGGATGTCGCCGCTCCCCATCTTGGTTTCTTCACCTGCCGCAACCGCTATCCCGAGAACTTCTGGTCCCGGGCTTACCAGACGCACGCCAACACCGCTCAGACCATTGCCGCTGTCGTATTCGTTATGGCCGATCCGGCCGACCATCACGTCTTCTTTTCGGCATTCACCGGCCGCCGCGAGATGCGGGCGTCGAGTCTCGGGATCGAGCTCGCAACGCCCCGCGGACAGGTTCAGCTTCTGACCCCGGTAGCCTACCGCTCGCTCTACGGCGACCGTGCGGCGGACTCGCTCGGTGCACTTCCCTGCATGGCCGGCGTCCGCATCGCTGTCACCGATCGTGCCGACGTACAGCGATTGCTCGAATCCGGGAAGATTCCCGTTGACGAGGCTCCAGCGGGGATGATTGTGCCCGCGAATGCGAATTTCGGGCTCACCATTGCCTTCCAGTGATGGGCTTCGGGAGATCGATCGGTAGGGACTTCGTCGCGGCCAAGGACCGTTCTTTACCGATCGTGTGCCCATTCTATCGCGCGATATTCGGCTGGCGCAGGGATGTCGGCGATGAACGTGCGATCCCGGATGGCGGAGCGGCGACGGCGCCTAAAAGTGGTGCGGACCCCACTTCACACTTGAACTTTAGTCGAATTTTTCGGTTCGCCGCGCAAATTTTCTCACGCTTTTCAACAAAACCCAGCCGGGCAAGGCCAATTCTCGCCGGCCCCTGTTCTGTATGACAATTGCTCCTTGAGCCCGGCCCGGCTAGGCTCGGCGCGGTTTACTTGTAGCGGCGGCCGGAGGATCCGGCTTTGAATGGACTCTCCGCGTGATCGTCGCGCGGGTGCTGGGCGGGAGTTGGTTTCGGCCGGATATGCTGGTCGCGCCGGCGAGATATAGGTTGTTTCGTGAGGACCCGGCGAGGGCAGACGCAAGCCTCAAAGGGGGCAGACAATCTGGCCAGGGCCGGCCAGCGTTGATTCCTGCGCCCGGGTTGGCGAATGGACGCTGCCTGTGCGGGCCCTTGAATGGCGTGCGGGAAGAATGAAGGTGCCTGGAAACTGGTGAGCCCGCAGGGACTCGAACCCTGGACCCCATGATTAAAAGTCACGTGCTCTACCAACTGAGCTACGGGCTCTCACCGAGTTTCGGCGGACGGCGGCAAACCGGTGCGCCGCGTCCAACGTAGGGGCGAACACATACCGGCTTGGAGACCCAGGGGCAAGTGCGCCCTGCCTCCGCCGACAACACTGTGGACAGGCGCAGCGAAGGATGCGTCCGTCGACCGAGCGACAAGGCGCCGTCAGTCGAGCGCCGTGAACTGCGGAAAGCCACATGACCGACAAATCGGCGAATGACGGACTGAACTCGGTCGAGTTCGAATTTCTGAAGGGCCACATCGCAGCGACGATGGCGCTGATCCAGGGCCTGGCAGCGCAGGGTGCTATCGACCGCGAGGCGCTGGACAGTTTCTTCACCGACTTTCTCAGTCGCCTGCCGCACACTCGCCAGACGCTGCCGTTGCGCCTCGTGATCGACCAGTGGCGCCAGGGGCTACGCGATGGCGAAGAGGAGCCTCAGATGCGGCGCCACATCTTCGATGTCATAGAAGGCGGCCGGATGCGGGAGTAGGGCCGCCGCCCGCCACCGTACCGGAACAGGCTAGGGCTGCTTCTCCAGCTTGTCGGCCAGGGCCAGCGACGCGCTGATCAGCCGTTCCACGATGGTCTCCAGCGACCTCTGCTCCTCAGGGGACAGCGAACTGAACAACGTGTCGGAGAAGGCCAGAGCGTCGGGCACGAGCTTCTGGTAGACGTCGCGGCCAGCAGCGGTCAGGGCCAGAAAGCTTTCCCTGAGATCATCGGCGTTGGCGCTGCGCTCGATCAACCCCTTGGCTTCGAGCGCGGCAACGGCGCGGCTAACCTTGGTCTTGTGCATGCGGCTGTGCGCGCCGACCTGTTTCGCCGTCATGCGCGGATACTGACCGAGCGTTGCCAGGACGCGCCATTCGGGATTGGCGATACCGAACCGACGTTCATAAAGTTTGGCGAGCGACTGGCTGACGATCTCGGCGAGGACGTTGAGACGATAAGGCAAAAACTCCTCGAGCGTCAGTTTCCGGTCGTCCTCTGCCATGCCACGCTTCTCCAGATCGGCGGTGCCTTGCCGGGGTCCTGTCGCCGTCCGGCGTTGGCCCGGACAGGCCCGCGGACCCTACCCGAAAGGCCGAGGACACACCGCCGCTTCCGGTGCAGACAGATCGATCTCGCACCATGCAGTCGGCCGACATTCGAATTCACGATCGCTTGCGATCGTGCGTCCTCTGGTGCGCCACCAGAAGGATTGGCCTGTCCCGGCCGGATCGGATAGAACCGGCGCGTTGAATTTGCTTCATCGTCAATATCTTGTCGACTCGTGAAGGTCACCGATCCAACCGCGGGAGGCACCGGCGCATGTCCCAGCCCGACGACACCGCATCGTCGCAGAGCCCGACCCTGTTCTGGACCGTGCTGAGCCACATTCTGGTTCTGCCGCTTCTGGACTTCTTCCTGCCCGGCATCGTACGCGCTGTTGCCGCGCGCTTTGCGCTGCAGCCGGCGGATGGCGATTTGCTTGTTGTCTTTGTCTTGGCGACCGTCGGCCTGCACGGGGTGTTGTGGCGTCAGGCGCGCCGCGAGGGCAAGCCGGGGCTTGCCGTCGCCGTCGCAGTTCTGCTTGTCCTCAGTCTCGCTGGCCTCGCCCTTTTCGGCGATGTCGCACCCGTGACCGTCGCGACCGTGTTGTTCGGGCAACTGACCTAAATCTCCGACGCTCATCGCCGCCGCCGAAGATCTGATCGAAAGTCCGCGGCTCGCCGCTTTGACGGTCCTGTGTCTGGCAGTGGCCGGTCAGCAAACCTATATCCCCAAGACATCAACGGCTGTCGGTCCGCACAAGATCGGCGTCGCCCATTCTCTCGACGGGAAAATCGATGCGCCTCGTCCTTGCTGCCACTGCTGCCCTGCTTCTGTCGGCGGTCACCGCGACCGCTGCGGACGAGCCGGACCTGATCTTCAAGAAGTCGACGGTCTGGAAGTTTCTGACCCCGGACCACAAGCTCGCGACCTATGCGGTCGACGATCCGATCGTCGAAGGCGTCGCCTGCCACTTTACGGTCCCGGAAAAGGGCGGCATATCCGGCTGGATAGGCGTCGCCGAAGAAGTATCGGACGTCTCGCTTGCCTGCCGGCAGGTCGGCCCGATCTCCTTCAAGGAAAAGTTCGAGCAGGGCGAGGAAATATTCCGGCAGCGCCGCTCGCTTTTCTTCAAGAAGATGCGGATCGTTCGCGGCTGCGACACCAAGCGCAATGTGCTCGTCTATCTGGTCTATTCCGACAGACTGATCGAGGGCAGCCCGAAGAACTCCACCTCGTCGGTTCCCATCATGCCCTGGGGCGACCAGATGCCGCTGAAATGCGGCGATTTCCTGGACGACTGAACGGCCCACTCGCGACTCGGGGCGTCCTGCAGAGAGTCCTAGTCTGTCTCGACCAGAGCCTGCTGCTGAGCCTCAACCGGGCAGAAATGGCGATGGAGCAGCGCCATGATCTCGCGGGCCGGGGCGCTGTCGAGCCGGTAGTAGATCGTGGTGCCGTCACGCCGGGTGGAGACGAGGCCCTGTGCCCGCAGCAGGGCAAGCTGTTGCGACACTGTCGGCATGCGCATGCCGGTCAATTCGGCGAGCCGTCCGACGCTGATCTCACCGTCGGCCATATTGCAGAGCAGCAGGAGCCGTGGTCCGGAGGCCAGCATCTTGAGGAAGGTGGCGGCGTCTTCCGCCTTCTCTTCGAGTGCGTTCAGCATCGTTTCGTCATGGCCGGCGGCCGCCCTTCGTTCGTCCCCTGAGCGATCGGCGCGATCGGTCCTGCCTTCACCGCCGACGATCCGTCGATCGTCTCCGATATGGTGATCGGTCGCGGCGAAAGGAAGTCTCTGGAGCCGGTCAAAACGACGAATCCGGAGGCAGCGTTGCCGCGGCCACCGGACTGAATCGTGGTCAGGCTCGAGACTGTAGCCGGAATTAAGCCGAAGTTGAGGCGTCACCCCGGCGCGCGGAACGGGCGCTTGCGATTGTCACCGGAGCCAGATGGAGCCGGGCAGACCGCCTTCGGTCTGACCGCAGTCGAGGCCGACGATCGCGCAGGTTCCGCGCATCGCGAGACGGTCGGTTGCCGGGACATCGGCGCTGCGCGCGGCCACCAGGATGAGAACGGGAGCAGCGAGCAGCAGTGGCAGCAGCATCGCACCCAGAACCATTTGCAGCACCTTGATCATCACGTCCCCCGTAGCTCTTCTTCGACGATGAAGGCAGCCTAGCGGGAGTGCTCTGAACGCAGACGGAGCAAGGCCTTCAGCTGCCGTTCATCTTTATGAACGGCCATCCGGCCGAAGACCTTGTTATGGATCACAGGTTGAGAGTGTCCTGGATCACACCACCGGCGATTGGAGGAACGCAGAGGACATCGCCGGCAACGGCAGGGGCGGCCGGGCGATGAGGCAGAATGCGCGAGGCTCGTCAGATCCTCGATGCGCCCGCGTTGGCGAGTGCCTTCCTCAGCGTGGCGTCGCGGCCGTAGATGTCGCGGCGGAAGTGGGTCGAGCCGTCCTTGTTCACCCAGGCAGTCAGGTAGGTCAGGTGGACCGGGATCGGCTCCTTCAGCTTGATGACCCGTCGCTGGCCTTCAGCGCGGGCCTGCTGGAGCGCCTCGAGGGTCCATCCGTCGCGCTGCAGCAGGACGGCGCCGAGCTCGAACGGGTTCTCGGCGCGGATGCAGCCGTGGCTGAAGTCGCGCTGCGCCCGCGAGAACAGCGATTTCGACGGCGTGTCGTGGATGTAGATATTGAACGGGTTGGGGAACATGAACTTGATGCGTCCGAGCGCGTTGCCGTCGCCCGGGTCCTGGCGCAGCGTGAAGGGAAAATTGCCTGGGCCATAGGCGTTCCAGTTGATCGCCGTCGGGGACACTTCGTTATTCCCGGAAAACACCCGCATGCCTTTGCCCGAGAGCGCAGCCGGATTGCGCTTGAGCTGCGGCAGATATTCCTTGGTCGCGATCGACACCGGCACGGTCCAGTACGGATTGACCTCGGCGTAGGTGATCGTGTCGGAGAACACCGGCGTCGCGTGGTAGGGTTTGCCGACGACGACCCGCGTCGTGTGGACGGTGCGGTCGTTCTCCACCACTTTGAGGTTCTGGTCGGCGAGGTTGACGAAGACGTAACGCTCGCCGAGGTCGTCCGGCATCCAGCGCCGCCGCTCCATGTTGAGCGCCATCTGCTCGATGCGAACCTCAATCGGCACGTTGAGCTCTTCGAGGGTGTTCTTTCCGATGACGCCGTCCGGTTCGAGGCCGTGATACTCCTGGAACCGCTTGACGGCCTCGATCAGCGCGCCGTCATAGACGTCGCCGCTGTGACTTTCCGGGGTAAGAAGATCTTCCTCGGCGAGGCGCTTGCGCAGCGTCCCGAGCCGGGGATCGGTCATGCCCGGCTTCAGCACCTCGCCTGCGGGCACCGGCGTAAAGCCGCCGGCCGCGGCCTTGGCCCGGTAATCGGCGAGCCGGGCCTTGAGCCGGGTGTAGTTTGGCGTGTTGGGAGCGAGCCCTTCCAGGAAGGAGTCGAAATTCTCGACTTCCTCGACGGTCGCGAGCAGGGCGCCTGGCGGCGGAATCTCCGGGAAGATGTGCAGCGCCTTGTTGACCTCGTGCGGCCTGACCCGGCCGGCGGCGAGGTGGCTGGCATACTGGATGAACGTCTTGGAGAGGTCGACGTCGAGGCGGGCGAGATCCTCCACGCCCGTCGCCGTGGCGGCGAGCTTGGCAAGCACATCTGCTCGGTAATCGTCCGGGTTGAGCGCGTGAGCGTCGACATCGGCGAGCCGGGCGAGCAGCGTCTCGCCGAACGGGTTCAGTCCGCTGTTGGTCAGCCACAGCGGCTGGAACCTGCGCGCCTCGTAGAAATCGAGCACGCCGAGGATCGGCTCGTCCACGCTGCCGGCGTTGACGCTGGCGTCGAGCAGCAGGCTGTCGTCACTGGCGAGGCGGACGGCGATGGCGAAGGCGAGTGGATCGGTCGGGAACAGTTCGGACGGGGAGGGGGCGGTCTGCGCCGGCGGTGCCGCAGACGTGGTCTGCGCCACTGTGCTGCCGGACCCGGTCATCAATGCAGCCGCCAAAAGCGCGGCCATCGTCGCACGTCGCATCTGCCCCTCCCCCAAGGGAATCAACGTGAGGAAAGGCTACAGGAGTTGCGACCGTGAGGCGAGAGCGCGTCGTGGGGAAGCGGTCGGCTCGAGCGGATCAGCTCGCGCCGGAAGCCGTTTCCTGCACCGGCAGACGATGTTGGGCTTGACCGGCCGCGTCAAACCGGTCACAAGCTATTGCCATGACCACGGCCGCACGGACGATTTTTTCGATCATCCTCATTTGCAGCTAGCGACATCGCTGGCTGTGGCCGTTCCCCTCGTGCTTAGACGCTCCTGAGACGGACGCCCCGGCCAGCCGGCTGAAGCGGCCGTTGCCGCTCTGCCATTCCAAACCGAAACCGGGCAAGTCCCGGGCTGGCGCCAGGAGACGGATGCGCATGAGCGAAGACAAGCCCGGCTTCAAGGGCCTCAAGCTCACCAACACGCTGACGCGCGCGAAGGAGGACTTCGTGCCGATCGACCCGGCCAACGTGCGTATGTACGTCTGCGGGCCGACGGTCTACGACTTCGCCCACATTGGCAACGCCCGGCCGGTGATCGTCTTCGACGTGCTCTACCGGCTGTTGCGCCACCTCTACGGCGAAGACCACGTCACCTACGTGCGCAACATCACCGATGTCGACGACAAGATCAACGCAAGGGCGCTGCGCGACTTCGGGCCGGATATCACGGCCGGCCGGCTGACGCTCAATGAGGCGATCGCGCAGGTCACGGAAAAGACCGCCGCGCAATTCCATGCCGACGTCGCGGCGCTCGGCTGCCTGCCGCCTGACATCGAGCCGCGTGCGACCGCGCATATTTCCGGCATGGTCGAGATGATCCACACCTTGATCGACCGGGGGCATGCCTATGTCGCCGGCGGCGAGGTGCTGTTCGACGTCGGCTCGATGCCGGACTATGGCCGGCTCTCGAAGCGCAATCTCGAGGAGCAGCAGGCCGGTGCCCGCGTTGCCGTCGAGGCGCACAAGAAGAACCCGGCCGACTTCGTCCTGTGGAAGCTCTCCTCCAAGGACGAGCCCGGCTGGAGCAGCCCGTGGGGCAGGGGACGTCCCGGCTGGCATATCGAATGCTCTGTGATGAGCGCCGCGCATCTCGGCCCGACCTTCGACATCCACGGCGGCGGTCTCGACCTCATCTTTCCGCACCACGAGAACGAGATCGCCCAGTCCCGCTGCGCCCACGGCACCCCGGTAATGGCCAACTACTGGCTGCACAACGGCTTCGTTCAGGTCGAAGGGCGGAAGATGTCGAAGTCGGAGGGCAACTTCGTCACGATTCACGACCTGCTGCACACCGAGACCTTCGGTGGCCGGAAATGGCCGGGCGAGGTGTTGCGGCTGGCGATGCTGATGACGCATTACCGCGAGCCGATAGATTTTTCGGTGAAGCGGCTGGAGGAGGCGGAGAACACGCTCGATGGCTGGTACCGGGCCGTCGGGGATGCCACGCCGGCCGGCAGGATTTCTGCGGAGGTGGCGGACGCTCTGCTGGACGACCTCAACACCACAGCCGCCATCGCCGCTTTGCACGATCTTCGTGCCGAGGCGGCAAAGGGCAGCGCGGAAGCCGGGGCGAGCCTGAAGGCAAGCGCAGCCCTGATGGGGCTTCTCGGAGTCTCGTCGTACGAATGGTTCTCCGGCACGGTCGTCGGCGCAGCGGTCGACAAGGGTGCGGTGGAGGCGCGGATCGCCGACCGTCTCGCCTTCATCCGGGAAAAGAATTGGTCCGAAGCCGACCGCATCCGCGACGAGCTTCTGGCGCAAGGTATTCAGCTCAAGGACGGCAAGCACCCCGAATCCGGCGAGCGTGTGACGACCTGGGAGGTGAAACGATGAGCTCGGAGGGGACCCTGTGACACCCCATGGCTCCCTCTCCTCTCCGGGGGAGATGTTACCCGTAGGCGCGACGGAGGGGGGTAAACCCTCTCGACGCGCTCGGCCCATGCGGCTGCCACTCCGCGACGCACCCCCCTCTGTCGGCTGCGCCACCGCGCGGGAGATCAGGTCATGACCACGCCTGTTTATACTGGCGGCTGCCAGTGCGGCGCCGTGCGGTTTCGTGTCGAAGGGAGGCTCGGCGCTGCCTCGATCTGCCATTGCCGCATGTGCCAGAAGGCGTTCGGCGGGTTCTTCGCCCCGCTCGTGTCGGTGCGGAGCGCCGCTCTGACCTGGACGCGCGGCGAGCCGGCGCGGTTCCAGAGTTCCAACCACGTCAAGCGCGGGTTCTGCGCCGCATGCGGCACGCCGCTTACCTATGAGGCGCCGGACGGTGTGGCGCTGGCGATCGGCGCCTTTGACCATCCGGAGGGGGTGGTGCCGACGGTCCAGTACGGCATCGAGGGAAAGCTGCCTTACGTCGACCGTCTCGATGCCCTGCCGGGAACCCGGACCGAGGACGACGTCGAGGCGGCGGATTTCATCGCCTCGATCGTCTCCCACCAGCATCCCGACCATGACACCGAGACTTGGCCGCCCGCCGGCGGCGCCCTGAAGGAACAAGATCAATGACCAGGGAACGCCTCTACCTCTACGACACCACCCTGAGAGACGGTGCCCAGACCAACGGGATCGACTTCTCGCTCGAGGAGAAGATCGCGGTCGCCGCGCTGCTCGACCGGCTCGGCGTCGATTATGTCGAGGGCGGCTACCCCGGTGCCAATCCGACCGACACGGCATTCTTCTCCGAAAAGCGCACCCGGAACGCGGCCTTTTCCGCCTTCGGTATGACCAAGCGGGCCGGGCGCTCGGTTGCCAACGATCCTGGGCTGCAGACCCTGTTGTCGGCCTCCGCCGATGCGATCTGCTTCGTCGCCAAGAGTTGGGACTATCACGTCCGCGTTGCGCTGGAGACGACCAATGAGGAGAACCTCGCCTCGATTCGCGACAGTGTGACGGCCGCAATCGGCTCCGGGCGCGAGGCGATGGTCGACTGCGAGCATTTCTTCGACGGCTACAAGGCGAATCCGGCTTATGCGCTCGCCTGCGCTCGGGCCGCCTATGAATCCGGCGCCCGCTGGATCGTGCTGTGCGATACCAATGGCGGCACGCTGCCGGAGGAGATCCGCGCCATCGTCAGGCGCGTCACGGAGGTGGTACCCGGTGACCGCCTCGGCATCCACGCACACGACGACACCGGACAGGCGGTCGCCAATTCGCTCGCCGCGGTCGAGGCCGGAGTGCGCCAGATCCAGGGCACGCTGAACGGCATCGGCGAGCGCTGCGGCAATGCTAATCTGGTGACGCTGATCGCGACCTTGATGCTGAAGCCGGCCTATGCCGACCGGTTCGAGACGGGCGTGACCGAGGAGGCCCTGCGGGATCTGACGGGAATTTCAAGGGCTTTCGACGAAATTCTCAACCGCACGCCGGATGTCCACGCCCCCTATGTCGGCGAGAGTGCCTTCGCCACCAAGGCTGGCATTCACGCCTCGGCGCTCCTGAAGGAACCGCAGACCTATGAGCACGTGCCGCCGGAAAGCGTCGGCAACCGCCGCCGGGTGCTGGTCTCCGACCAGGCCGGAAAGTCCAACCTGATCGGTGAGTTGACGCGGCTCGGTGTCAGTGTCGACAAGAAGGACCCGCGGCTCGATGCCCTGCTTGCGGACGTCAAGGAGCGCGAGGCGATCGGCTATTCTTACGAGGCGGCCGACGCCTCGTTCGAACTGCTCGCCCGCCGTCGCCTCGGCAGCGTGCCGCACTACTTCGACGTAAAATCGTTTCGCGTCATGGTCGAACGCCGCTTCAATGCGATCGGCGATCTCGTCACCGTGTCTGAGGCGGTGGTTAAGGTGTCGATCGATGGCAAGGAACGCATGTCCGTTGCCGAGGGAAACGGACCTGTCAACGCGCTCGACCTGGCGCTGCGGAAGGATCTGGGCCGCTACCAGGCGGTGATCGATGAGATGGAACTGATCGACTTCAAGGTCCGCATTCTGAACGGCGGCTCCGACGCGGTCACGCGCGTGCTGATCGAAAGTCACAACACCCGGACCCACAAGCGCTGGTTCACCGTCGGCGTGTCGAGCAACATCGTCGACGCCTCGTTCCAGGCGCTGGTCGACGCCCACACGTACACGCTGCTCAAGGCGGAAGTGTAAGGCAGAGCAACCCGTGCCCTGCCAGAGGCAGACGAGTTGCTCCAGCGCTTTGGCAGTGGCCGGCTCCTGGACGTTCAATCGATTGCGATCGAACGTCCGCCGATCTAGAGCTGCTCGACGGGCGCGACATCCTCGCCTTCGGCGATCTTGCCGACCAGGACCTCCTCGCACGCGCGCTGCAGCGTCGGCACGATGTCGGCAACGTTGTCGCACAGGTAATAGTCGACCTCGAAGCCGGGCCGGATGAAGGCCTCGTCGGTCATGTGCTGCAGCAATCGCTTCAGCGGTTGCCAGAACCCTTCGATGTTGGCGAGCAGCACGGGCTTGCGATGGCGGCCGAGCTGGCTCCAGGTCATCATCTCGACGACCTCCTCGAGCGTGCCGATGCCGCCGGGAAGGGCCACAAAGGCCTGCGCCCTCTCGAACATCAACTGCTTGCGGCTGTGCATGTCCTCGGTGACGATCAACTCGGTGACCCCGGTCATCATCTCCTCCCGCTGTTCGAGAAAGCGGGGAATGATGCCGGTCACCCGGCCGCCATGCGCGAGAACCGAGCGGGCGACGGCGCCCATCAGCCCGATGGAGCCGCCGCCGTAGACGAGGTCGATCCCGGCCTCGGCCATGGCGCGGCCGAGCTCGTGCGCCGCCGCCTCGTATGCGCGGTTCTTGCCGCTGCCGGATCCACAATAGACACAGACTGTGTGAAGCTTGCTCATGGGCCCCTTCTGGCACTGGCCGGTCGGATCGGTCAAGGCGGAGCTCGTAAGCCGGTTGTGTTGCTTGCCGCGACCGGAAAGAACGTATAACCATGCCGGAACAAAGGGGATCCGGCGGGGGCGTCGGTCGCGGCAAAAAACGTCAGGCGGCGAAGGTCGACGGCGCGCGATCCAAGGCGGACTGGCCGGTTCCGGCGCAGGCGCTCCTGACGCTGCACCTTGACGCGGGAGTAGATCGTCCCATGACAACCAAGGCCTTGTATCAGCTGGCGATCTCGGCGGCCGTGATCGGTGCGGTGGCCCTCGGAGTCTTTCTTTACCAGCGCGACAGGACACCGGGAACCGAGATGGCCGGCAGCCGGACCGAAGCACCGACTGCAACCGATCAGGGGCCTGCGAGCGCGGAAGCAGAGCCCGCGGCCGAATCGCTGTCCTCATCTGCAGACGGTGAGCAGCAGGCAACGTCGTCGACCGACGATGCTGGCTCCGGGACTGCGCAGCAGCCGGAAGCCAATTCCGAATTGGCCTCGACGCAACCTGAGGCGGCGGCTCCGCCGGCACCGACCTTCGATCTGGTCCGGGTCGAGCCGAGTGGCGAGACCGTCGTCGCCGGCCGTTCCGAGGCCGGCGCCATCATTGCCCTGCTTTCCAATGGCAAGGTGGTTGGCAAGGGCGTCGCAAACGAGCACGGCGAGTTCGCCATTGTGCTCGACGAGCCGCTGCCTCCCGGCGCACATGACGTGACGATCGAGGCCTCTGACAGCAGCGGTGACCGGAAGACAACGTCCGAAGAGAGCGTTGCCGTTTCCGTGCCCGCGGTGGACGGCGAGGAGGTTCTCGTTCTCTTGACCAAACCCGGAGCCGCCTCCGAAGTGCTGCAGCAGCCTGAAACACAAGGGGCCGACACGCCGGAAACGATCGCCGACGCATCAAAGACGCCGGGAACCGAGCCCGATCGGGCCTCCGCCTCCGAGACGGGTGCGGCCGTGGACACGCCGGGCGAAACGGACGCGCCCGCGGATGAGGAGACCGTCGTTTCCGCATTGTCGAATGAAGCCACAGTGCCGCAATCGGCAGCCGTACCGGACAAGCCCGGAAACGAGGCTGTCGCGAGCGAGACGGCTGAAGCCCTGCCGGAGACGGATCGGCCGCCCCCCGCAGGCGAGACGGCGGCCGAGCCGGCCGGCGAGGCGATGGCGGCCGTGGAAGGGACGTCGGCGGAAGCGGAACGCAATGCCTCTTCGTCGGAGATGGCTACGCCCGAACCCTCCGGAGACGGAGCCCCGCCCAGGGTAACGGTCGATGCAGTCGAAGCCGAGAACGACAAGCTGTTTGTTGCCGGCGCAGGGGAGCCCGACTCCGATGTTCGTGTCTATGTGGACAACCAGCTGATTGGCAGTGCCAGAACCGGCTCGGACGGGCGCTGGCTGCTGGAGGCCGACAAGAAGATCGAGGCGGGCGAGGTGGACGTGCGCGCGGATCAGGTTGGCGATGAGCAGGGCAAGGTTGTCGCCCGTTCCGAGGTCACTTTCGAGCACGCTGAAAACGAGATCGTGCTGCGGCCCGTGGCCGTGTCGGGTGAAGGCTCCGGCAGTCTAGGAGTGGGCTTATCCGCCGACGGACGCCCGGTCGCAAACATCATCATCCGCCGCGGCGACAATCTCTGGCGGATCTCGCGGCGGCTCTATGGCAAAGGCATCCGCTACACCACGATATATCGTGCAAACGACAGCCAGATCCGCGATCCCAATCTGATTTACCCGGGCCAGGTCTTCATGCTGCCCGAACGGGACGCCGATTGGAGCGAGCCGGCAAACTGACCGGTGCCTGCTGTCTGGTCGGCTGGCGGGGTACTGGAAGGACGGGCATACCCCCTGGCGCCTCGACGGCATTTTGGCTATAAGAACAAATTAAGAACATTTAGGATCGCTTTGCGGGTTTTGTGGAAAACACCGCGAAGCGGACGTCATCGGACGGTGATCCGTCTAGGCTGGATGGGTACGACGGAACCGGGCTGGCGGGGCATGCGGTGGCCTTGCCACTCCGGCGCCGCCTTTGCCGAAGCGGAAGAACAGGAGAGACGGCATGTCGGGAAGCGTCAACAAAGTCATTCTAGTTGGCAATCTGGGTGCCGATCCGGAAATTCGGCGGACCCAGGACGGCCGTCCGATCGCCAATTTGCGGATCGCCACCTCGGAGACCTGGCGTGATCGCAGCAGCGGCGAGCGCCGTGAACGGACCGAGTGGCACCGCGTGGTGATCTTCAACGAGGGTCTGTGCAAGATCGCCGAGCAATACCTGCGCAAGGGGTCGAAGGTCTACGTTGAGGGCCAGCTACAGACCCGGAAGTGGACGGATCAGTCCGGGCAGGAGCGATACACCACCGAGGTGGTGCTGCAGGGTTTCAATTCGGCGCTGACGATGCTCGACGGACGTCCCGGCGCCGAGCAGGGCGGGCCGGAATGGAACGACCAGGGCGGCGGCTACGGCGGCTCGTCCGGGGGCGGGAGGGGTGGCTTTGGCGGCCCATCCGGCGGACAGCAGCCCGGCGGCTTTGGCAGCGGCAGCCGCGATATGGACGACGAAATTCCGTTCTGACATCGCAGGGATTGGCTCGGGGATAACGGCGCGTGACGCTCGCCAATTGTGATGCGGGGTCTGGACCTCAGGTATTGCCTGACCTGCTTCGGCCGGGGCTCTCTGTCGTGTTCTGCGGTACGGGTGCGGGGCGACGGTCGGCCGAGATCGGAGCCTATTATGCCGGACGCGGAAACCGCTTCTGGCAAGCGCTTTATCACACCGGTCTAACGCCGCGGCTCATGCACCCTCAGGAGTTTTCGGAGCTGATGGCCTTTGGCATCGGTCTCACTGACATTGCGAAGCGTCACATTGGAGCCGATGCCGTGCTCGATCCGGCCGGCGTCGACCCTGTCGGGCTGGCTCGCAAGATCGAGGCAGCGGCCCCCCGGTTTCTGGCTTTCACAAGCAAGAAGTCTGCGAGCCTTTACTTCGGCCGGCCGACGCGCGTCCTCTCCTACGGCCACCAAGCCGAGCGGCTCGGTAGGACGGAAATCCACGTCCTGCCGTCGCCATCCGGCGCAGCGCGCGGCGCCTGGTCTCTCGGACCATGGAATGATCTCGCGGCTGCCGTCTGCGCCGGAGCCCGGTGACCGATGCCCGTCTGCTGCCGCAGGATGCTGCGGCTGAAGAAGGAGGACGAGCCCGCGGATTGCATGCATAGTGCATGGGTATGGCAGCTCCCACCGAACCTATTTGCGATCGCGATCCGATGACGCTCGAGCCGCTTCTGTCCGCCCCGCTGACAATTCAGATCCACGCTTTCGCCGCGCTGGCCGCGGCCGTCATTGCACCGCTCCAGTTCCTGGCCCGCAAGGGATCCCCGCTGCACCGCGTCGACGGTTATCTCTGGGTCGGTTTGATGGCGACAGTCGCAGCATCGTCGCTATGGATCCACGAGCTTCGGATATTCGGGCCGTGGAGCCCGATCCATCTCATCTCGCTTTGGGTCCTGATCGGGCTGCCGCGTGCGGTGCTCTATGCCCGGCGCGGCGAGGTGGAGGCGCACCGCCGGATCATGCGCAACATGGCCTTCGGTGCGCTCGTCATCGCCGGGGCGTTCACACTGCTGCCCGGCCGGATCATGCACCAGGTGCTGTTCGGGTCATAGGCACCGGCCGACCGGACAGTTAGGGCTTCCTGGCTGCGAGCTCTTCGGCGATCATTTCGGCGTGGTGCTGCGCCGCCTGGACCTCGATGAAAACCCTGCGCACGATCGGAAATCTGCCCTTGATGGCGCGTTCCAGGGCATAGATCGTCTCCTCGATCTCGCCGGTGCTGAGATCGTCCTTGAAATCGAGGGAGACCGCGAGCAACACGTCCTCCGGCCCGCGGTGCAAGGTTCGCAGCTCGTTCATGCGCTCCACCGCCGACACGGCGGTTACGATGCCCTTGATCGCTTGAACGACTTCAGGATCTGCCGCCTCGCCGACGATCAGGCCCTTCGTCTCGTAGGCGAGCAGAGCGGCCGTTCCGGCCAGGATCAGACCGATCACGATCGACGCGGCGCCGTCGAGCCACGGCAGGCCGAGAAATTCCACACCGAGCAAGCCGAGGAACGCGACGATCAGGCCCAGCATCGCCGCGGTGTCCTCGAACAGCACGGTAAAGATGGTCGGGTCCTTGGATCGTTGCACGGCCTCCAGCACCCCGGCATCACCCTTTGTGGCGGCAAACTCCTTGTAGGCGATCCACCAGGCGCCGGCTTCGAACACCATCGCGAGCGCGAGCACGATATAGGCGACAAAGGCATTCTCCACGGGATGGGGATGCAGCAGCTTCTGGATGCCTTCGTAGATCGAAACGCCGGCGCCGACGGCAAAGATCAGGATCGCGACGACAAAGGACCAGAAGTAGAGTTCGACGCCATAGCCGAATGGGTGGCGGTCGTCGGCTGGCCGCTTCGCTTGGCGGATGCCGAAGAGCAGGAGACCCTGATTGCCGGTGTCAACCAGTGAATGGATGCCTTCCGACAGCATGGCCGAAGACCCGGTATAGGCCGCCGCCGCGAATTTGGTCACCGCGATAAGCGAGTTGCCGGCCAGCGCGGCGAAGATCACCTTTTTCGAGCCGTGTGCCGCCACTGCCTTCCCCTCCGATCATCATCCGCATCGTCTGCGTCAATCATCGCGCGGATAGCGCCCGACGTGAAGGCGCCGTCCTTTCGGCTCAGGCAGGGATGACGAACATCCGCAAGACCAAAGGAGCGAGCGGCCACTCCAACGGCCTAGGCGCCGGTCGCTGCGAGCACGGTTTCGGCACGGATCTCCTCTGTCAGCAGCGCCTTCAACTCCGTGAATTCCGGTGTGGTCTTGAGACGGTAGTCGCGTGGGTGTGGCAGGTCGACGGGCACGATCTTCTTGATCCGCCCGGGGCGCGCCGACATCACCACGACCCGTGAAGCCATGAAGATCGCTTCCTCGATGTCATGGGTGACGAACAGCACGGTCTTCTGGTCGCGCTCCCAGATGCCGAGCAGCAGTTCCTGCATCAACCCGCGGGTCTGGTTGTCCAGCGCCCCGAACGGCTCGTCGAGCAGCAGGATCGCCGGATCGTTGGCCAGCGCCCTGGCGATCGCTGTGCGCTGCTGCATGCCGCCCGAAAGCTGCTTCGGCCAGTGATGCTCGAACCCCTTCAGCCCGACCCGATCGATGAAGGCTGCGACGATCTCCGCGCGCTCCTTCTCCGGAATGCCTTTCTCCTTCAGGCCGAAGGCGATGTTCTGCGCCACGGTCAGCCACGGAAACAGTGTGTAGGATTGGAACACCATGCCGCGGTCCGGTCCGGGGCCGTCGATCACGCGGCCCTCGAGCAGGGCTCGGCCTGCGGTCGGCCGGTCAAGTCCGGCAACGATCCGCAGCAGGGTCGACTTGCCGCAGCCGGACGGACCAAGGATGGTGATGAAGTCGTTGGTGCCGACCTCAAGGTCGGTCGGCATCAGCGCCGTCACCGGCTCGCCGCCGCGTACGCCCGGGAACACCCGGGAGAGTCCCTCGATCACGAGCTTCGTCACGCAAACCTCCAGGGAAACAGGGCCCTGTTCAGGGCCTTGAACAGGAAGTCGGAGACGAGGCCGATCAAACCGATGACGATGATCCCGAAGATGATCTGGCCGGTGGCGAGCAGCGCCTGGCTGTCGATGATCATGTGGCCGATGCCTGATGACGAGCCGATCAGTTCGGCGACGATGACATAGGTCCAGGCCCAGCCCAGCACCAGCCGCAGGATCTCGGCGATCTCGGGGGCATTCGCCGGGATCAGCACCCGTGTGACAACGCTGAGGTCCCTGACGCCGAGCGTATAGGCCGCCTCGACAAGGTCGCGCCGGGTCTGGCCGACGGCGACCGCCACCATCAGGATGATCTGGAACACCGCACCAATGAAGATGACGAGCAGCTTCTGCGTTTCGCCGATTCCGGCCCAAAGGATCAGCAGCGGGATGAAGGCGGAGGCCGGCAGATAGCGGGCGAACGATACGAAGGGCTCGAAAAAGGCTTCGATCGGCTTGTAGGCGCCCATCAGAATGCCGAGCGGAACGGCGACGATCGCAGCCAGCACGAAGCCGCCAAAGACCCGCCAGATCGTGACGGCGATGTCGAAGCCGAAGCCCTGTTGCGTCATCAGCAGCCAGCCGTCCTCCGCCATGGTCAGCGGGTCGGCGAGGAAGGTCTTAGAGACATAGCCGCCGAAGGTGGCGAAGGCCCAGCCGGCGATGAAGAGCACGAAGAAGCTAATGCCGAGAGCGAGGCGTGGACCCCGGCTGATAGGCTCGAGAGGACGGAACATGGGACGATCTCGCCGTCGGAGAAGTGGAGCGGGCGGCAAAACGGGCCGGCGGCCGAGCCGTCGGCCCGTTTGCGTCTCGTCCTCTTACTGGATGAACTGCGTGTCGGCGAGCTTGTCCATGTCGGGCTTGGCCTTAATGACGCCGATTTCGAGCAGAACGTCGGCCGCCTTGGCCGAGAATTCCTGGAACGGGCCGGCGAAGAAAGCCTTGTTGGCCTCCCGGTCCTGCCAGCGCAGGTATTTGGCGGAATTGGCAAATTGCTCGCCGGTCTGCTTCACGTCCGCGCCCATGATCTCGTAGGCCTTTTCCGGCTCCTTGTCGATCATATCGAGCGCTTCGAAATAGCTGTCGGCGAGCGCCTTGGCGGCGGCCGGATTCTCCGACAGGAAAGCCGGCGTGCAGCCGAAACTGTCAGTGACCACGGGATAGTCCAGCGTGGTGGCGATGATCTTGCCGCTTTCGGGGGCTTCGCGCACGGCCGACAGATAGGGCTCATAGGTCATGGCCGCATCGTTCTGTCCGGCGATGAAGGCCTGGGCTGCCGGACCCGGCTCCATGTTGACGACCGTCACGTCCTTCAGCGAGACGCCGTTTTCCTTCAGCATCATCGCCAGCACGAAATAGGGCGAGGTGCCCGGCGCCGAAGCTGCGATTGTCTTGCCCTTCAGGTCCTTGATCGACGCGATGTCGTTGCGTGTCACCATGCCGTCGGCACCATAGGACTTGTCGAGCTGGAAGATCTGCGTCGTCTCGACCCCGGCAGCATTCCAGCCGATCCAGGTCTCGACCGTGGTTGCGGCACACTGGATGTCGCCGGAGGCGATCGCCAGGTGCCGGCTCGCCTGGGGGATCTTGGAAATGGTAACGTCCAGGCCGTTCTTTTCGAAGATGCCGGCCTCCTTGGCCAAGGTTAGCGGCGCAAAGCCGGTCCAGCCGCTCATGCCGATCGCGACCTTGGTGTTCTGCGCCTGCGCGGTGCCCGCAAGCGCAACGGCCACAAGGAAGGCAGCGCCTGCCACTGCTGTATTTCTCATCGTGGTTTCTCCCGATGTTCGACGTCCCCGGACGGGGCGATGGCATCACGGCCGCAGGGTGCTGTCAATTGTCTATACATAGGCGCATCTGCCTATCTGTTGGGCATGCCGCTACCACCATCGGTCGCCGTCAGCCGAGTGCAGCGAAGGCACGCACGCCATCGGCGACGAATTGCACGGAGAGGGCGGCGAGCAGCACGCCCAGCAGCCGCGTCACCACCATGGAGGCCGTGTCGCCCATCAGCCGTTCGATCCGATCGGCAAGCAGAAAGGCGAGCAGGCAGGATGCGACGATGACGATGATCACGCCGGCAAGGCCGGCATAGGCGAGGGGGTCCGGTGCCTGCGACGACAGCAGGATCACGGCACTGATTGCCGCCGGCCCCGAGATCAGCGGAATGCCGAGTGGAAACACGGCGATCGCCTGCAGGTCCTCGTGATGGACAACAGCCTTCCCGGCGCTCTCCGACTTCCGCTTCTGGCGCTTCTCGAACACCATCTCGATGGCAATGAGAAACAAGAGCAATCCGCCGGCGATCTGGAACGCCGGCACCGAAATGCCGAGCACGTCGAGGACACTCTTGCCCGCCACCAGGAAAACGAACAGGACGCATCCGCCGATCAGCGTGGCCCGCAATGCGATGCGCCGCCGGTCGCGCGCCGTCGCCCCGGCGGTGATGGCGAGGAACATCGGTGCAAGCCCAACAGGATCAACCGTTACGAACAGCGTGGCAAAGGCATTGATGAGGTAATCAGCGAGCATACCTTCGCCCTCTTGGTCCGAGTTCCTGACCCTCGTGCTTCCAATCAATGAGCCCTCGAGCGCGTCCGACTGCAAGCGCCGCAGGTCGTCGATTCCAGGGCGCAGAAGCAGCCCGTTTGCGCCCGATAGGCCCAGGATTGGTTCAGCAGCGACAAATCGCCCACAATCTTTTGAAGTCTCCGAAATAACATAATGAAATCATTAAAGATTTCGGGGGATTTTTTGCGCTGCAAAATTTGTCCGGTCGGTCGGAATCGTCTATAAGGGGCCATCTGTCCCATGCACAAGAGACCTCTCCTTGTCTGACCAGGATTCCACGGCAACGTCCGGCGGTCTGCCGTCTGATATTCGACCGATCTCGATTTCCGACGAAATGCGGCGCAGCTATCTCGATTACGCCATGAGCGTAATCGTGAGCCGCGCGCTTCCCGATATTCGCGACGGTCTGAAGCCTGTTCATCGGCGCATCCTCTATTCGATGCACGAGAACGGTTACGAATGGAACAAGCCCTACCGCAAGTCGGCACGCGTCGTCGGCGATGTCATGGGTAAATACCATCCCCATGGTGACAGCGCGATCTACGATGCGCTGGTTCGGATGGCGCAGTCGTTCTCACTGCGATTGCCGCTGATCGACGGGCAGGGCAACTTCGGCTCGGTCGACGGGGATCCGGCGGCGGCGATGCGCTACACCGAGTGCCGTCTCGCCAAGGTCGCTCACAAGCTGCTCGACGACATCGACAAGGATACCGTCGACTTTCAGGAGAACTACGACAATTCGGAACGCGAGCCGGTGGTGTTGCCGGCCAAGTTCCCGAATCTCCTCGTCAACGGCGCCGGCGGCATCGCCGTCGGCATGGCCACCAACATCCCGCCGCACAATCTCGGCGAGGTGATCGATGCGGCCGTGGCCCTGCTCGACAATCCGGGGATGAGCCTGGAAGAACTGATGCAGATCGTGCCGGGCCCTGATTTCCCAACCGGCGGCATCATCCTTGGCCGTTCTGGGATCCGCTCTGCCTATGAGGGCGGGCGCGGTTCGATCGTCATGCGCGGAAAGGTCGAGGTCGAGACGATCCGCAAGGATCGCGAAGCTCTGATTGTCACCGAGATCCCGTATCAGGTGAACAAGGCGTCGATGATCGAAAAGATCGCCGACCTTGTTCGCGAGAAGCGGATCGAAGGCATCTCCGACATCCGTGACGAGTCCGACCGGTCCGGCATGCGAGTCGTGATCGAGCTGAAGCGCGAGGCGGTCGCCGACGTCATCCTCAATCAGCTCTATCGGTTTTCGCCGCTTCAGACCACGTTCGGTGCCAACATCGTCGCGCTGAACGGCGGTCGCCCGGAACAGCTCGGCCTCAAGGACATGCTGAGCGCCTTCATCGCCTTCCGCGAGGAGGTCGTCGGCAGGCGCACCCGGTTCCTGCTCGCCAAGGCGCGCGACCGCGCTCACGTCCTGGTCGGCTTGGCAATCGCTGTTGCCAACATCGATGAAGTCATCCACCTGATCCGTACCGCGCCGGACCCGGCCACGGCTCGCGCCCAGTTAATGGAGCGCCACTGGCCGGCCAAGGATGTGGCGCCCCTGATCGTCCTGATCGACGACCCGCGTCACACGGTTGCCGAGGACGGCACCTACCAGTTGTCGGAAGAGCAGGCCCGCGCCATCCTCGACCTGCGCCTGCAGCGTCTGACGGCTCTCGGCCGCGACGAAATTGCCGACGAGCTCAACAAGCTCGGCGAGGAGATCAAGGACTACCTGGAGATCCTGCGCTCGCGCGCCCGCATCTTCGGCATCATCCGTGATGAGCTGATCGAGATCCGTGACGAGTTCGCAACGCCGCGCCGGACTGAGATTGTCGAAGGTGGTGCCGACCTCGAGGATGAGGACCTGATCCAGCGCGAGGACATGGTCGTCACCGTCAGCCATGCCGGCTATATCAAGCGGGTTCCGCTCGATACCTACCGGGCGCAGCGCCGTGGCGGCAAGGGCCGTTCCGGCATGGCCACGAAGGAAGAGGATTTCGTCACTCGGCTCTTCGTCGCCAACACGCACACGCCGGTTCTGTTCTTCTCCTCACGAGGCATCGCCTACAAGCTCAAGGTCTGGCGTTTGCCGATCGGCGGGCCGACCTCTCGCGGCAAGGCTCTGGTCAATCTGCTCCCACTGGAGTCTGGGGAGCAGATAACCTCAATCATGCCTTTGCCTGAAAACGAGGAGACCTGGGGCGAACTCGACGTCATGTTCGCCACGACCCGCGGCACGGTCCGTCGCAACAAGCTGTCGGATTTTGTCCAGATCAACAAGAACGGCAAGATCGCCATGAAGCTGGAGGAGGGCGACGGCATCGTTGGCGTCGAAACCTGCTCTGAGCATGATGACGTCATGCTGACGACAGCCGGCGGACAATGCATCCGCTTCCCCGTCCCGGAGGTCCGCGTCTTTGCCGGGCGGAATTCGGTTGGCGTGCGCGGCATCAGCCTTGCCGCAGACGACAAGGTCATTTCGATGTCGATCCTGCGCCACTTCGACGCCACGGCGGAGGAGCGGGCGGCCTATCTCAAGCTGCGCCGCCTCATGCGCGGCGAGGTCGAGGAGACGGCGGCTGAGCAGGAGGAGGGCGCCGGGAACGGCCAGATCTCTGAGGCACGTTATGCCGAAATGAGTGCAGCGGAGCAGACCATCCTCACGCTGTCGGAAAACGGCTACGGAAAGCGGACATCGTCGTTCGAGTACCGCACCACCGGACGCGGCGGCAAAGGCATTGTCGCCATGACGGTCAATGCCCGAAACGGCCGCCTTGTGGCCTCTTTCCCGGTGGATGACAGCGACCAGATCATGCTCGTGACCAACGGCGGGCAGCTGATCCGCTGTCCGGTGGACGGCATCCGGATCGCAGGCCGCTCGACACAGGGCGTCACGGTTTTCAACACAGCCGCGGACGAGCAGGTGGTTTCGGTCAGTCGCATATCCGACGAGGGCGATCCACAGGAGGGCGAACCCGAAGTGTGATATCGGCGAGGCCGGAGCAACATTTCGCCCACGGTCTCAAGCCTTGAACGGAACGGCTCGTGAAAGCTCTCACGACTCCACCGGAACCCGCGTCAGGATCGACAACCGTTCCTGTGGCAGCCGTTCCTCGACGGTGATCGTGCGGACCGCGCGTGTCGCCGGCTTGCCCGTAATTGCCGAGACGCAGTCCGGCGTCCACTCGCCCCACGGCTGCCCCTGGCATACGCTTGGAAGCTTGCTGTCGAGGCGGTCTCCCTTGGTGGCGACCGGGGCTGCGACAGAACTGGACGCCTCCGTGGCAACGGAGTTTGCGCTCTGGAAGACGGTAAGCGAACCCACAACGGCGGCGGAGGCCACAACGGCCGCCGCGAGAATGATTTTGAGCCGGGCCGTAGGCTCCGCGGGCTCGGTTGACATGAAGGTCATCGTCAGGCTCCCTGCTTTGTCACTTCAACGCTGACGCTCGTTAATTTGTTCCTCTTCTGGGGAAGGCGTTATGACGTGCATCACGTTTCCGCTGGGATCTTGAACACGTGCGCCGAAGTCTGACTCCGCTACCTCGGCGTAGCGGTCGATGCATGCCCGCCGGCCGCGGAGTCTGGATCCGGCGGATGCTTTTCGAGGTCCACCAGGATGCCGGTCGGATCGAATGATCCGAACAACCCACCTGCAGTCAGGCGCAGACGATTTCAGCCTAAAGCGCGGCTGCCTGCGGCCTGGCGCGGACCGTCTGCCGGAAGCGCTCGGCGGCAAAGGCCCCGTCTTCCCATCCCGACGGCATCGCGAAGCACTCCGGATCTTCCATCAGGAACAGGACGCTGGCGCAGTAGTCGTCCGCCGTGCTGTTGCTCGCCTCGTTCTGCGGCGGCACCACGGGCCCCTCGGCAAACACCGCCGCCATGGTCAGCAGGGCGACGAAGGCAACCACGCCTGCGAGCCACACGCGGATGGCGAGCGGGGTTCGGATTGGGTCTGAGTGTTTCATGGTGCGGCTGAGATGGGATGGCCACAACTCGGGTCAAGGGTCGCCGTGACCTTCCCTGTTCACAACACGGAGAACACACCGTCACCACGACCCAGTCTGCCGCACCCGCAGACGCAAGACGACGGCGCGCCGGGGAAACGCGCCGCCGTCTTTCTTGAGCGGATCCGAGGTCAGGAAACGGATCACTCAGAAATCTTAACCCGCTTCAAGACGGTTATCCCGTCTCCTGTTTCGGCAATTGTTTCGTATTGCGCCACGCGCCGCGTGCTGGACAGGTCCGTACAGGTCTTTCCGGCATCGACCAGCATCACGTCACCGCAGGCGACTTTGACTTCGGGTCGAAGCCTATCGCCCTTGTTCGTCGCGCCGTGGTCGGCGTACACCCCAACGTCGATCGCAGCGACGACGAGAGCAAACGACCCAAACGCCAGGGCAGCACCCCAGCGCCACACCGCGCTCCGCATCTTCGCCTCCTTGTCAATGAGACCTAAAATAGCAAAAACCTGAGGGAAAGAAAATAAAATCATTGCGTGCTGCAAATCTGCAACAAACAAGACTGTGACCTCCTTGTGCTGCGTCAGCCCTGCAGGTAAGAGAGGGCATGACTCGCACTGCGCTGTATCCTGGCTCTTTCGACCCGGTAACGAACGGGCATCTCGACATCCTCCGGCACGCCCTTGGGCTGGCCGATAGGGTGTTCGTCGCGATTGGTCTTCACCCCGGCAAGACGCCGCTGTTCAGCTTTGAGGAGCGGCTCGCGATGATCAATGAGGTGGCTCGCAATACCTTCGGTGCCGACGAGGCCGCCCGCATCACAGTGGTCTCGTTCGAAAAGCTGGTGATCGACGCCGCCCGCGATCACGGTGCGTCGTTCCTGATCCGGGGGCTGCGGGACGGGACCGATCTCGACTACGAGATGCAGATGGCCGGCATGAACGGCACGTTGGCCCCGGAGGTGCAAACGGTGTTTCTGCCGGCCTCGCCGGAGGTCCGTCATATCACCGCCACCCTGGTTCGCCAGATCGCCAGCATGGGCGGCGACGTCACCCAATTCGTACCCCAGAGCGTCGCCCGGCTGATGGCCGAGCGCTTCGGGAGACGGACCTGACGGCAGTTGCCGTCCAGAGCCTTCAACCAGGAGATCATCCGTGTCGAGGATCCTTTCGACTTTACTTGCCGTCGTCTTCTTTGTCGGTCTGGCCCAGGCGGCTTCGGCCCAGTCGGCCGATCCGGAGAACACGCTCTACCTCGACCTCAAGGATGGCCGCGTCGTCATCCGGCTCCGCCCGGACCTTGCGCCTGAGCACGTCGAACGCATCAAAACCCTGACCCGTCAGGGCTTTTACGACGGCATCGTGTTCCATCGCGTGATCGACGGGTTCATGGCCCAGACGGGAGACCCGACCGGCACCGGGATGGGCGGCTCCGAGCTTCCCGACCTCAGGGCCGAATTCAGCGATGCGCCATTCCAGCGCGGCACGCTGGGGATGGCACGCTCGTCCGACCCCAACAGCGCCAACTCGCAGTTCTTCATCTGCTTTGCCGAAGCCGACTGGCTGAACGGTCAGTACACGGTGTTCGGAGAGGTCGTCGAGGGCATGGAGTTCGTCGATAAGATCAAGCGCGGCGAGCCGGTGCAGAACCCCGACAAGATCATCAAGATGCAGGTCGCCGCCGACGCGAAGTGACCCGAGCCGCGCCGGCGCGACACCCCCGTTCGGGGCTGGCGCCGGACTGCGCCGGTATCAATGCCGGTGCAAAGCCCACGACCACAAGGAGAGACGCCGTGGCGAACTACAATGATCCGGAAAACACGCTCGTGATGGAGACCTCCCAGGGTCCCGTCGTCATCGAGATGCGTCCCGACCTCGCCCCCAGTCATGTCAGCCGCATCAAGGAACTCGTTCGCGATGGCTTCTACGACGGAATTGTCTTCCATCGCGTAATCGAGGGCTTCATGGCCCAGACCGGCTGCCCGCAAGGCACCGGTACTGGCGGATCGGGCAAGAAGCTCAAGGCCGAGTTCTCATCCGAAAAGCACAAGCGCGGCACCGTCTCGATGGCCCGTGCAATGGACCCGAACTCCGGCGACAGCCAGTTCTTCATCTGCTTTGCCGACGCGCCCTGGCTCGATGGCCAGTACACCGTGTGGGGACAGGTCGTCGAAGGCATGGAGAACGTTGACAAGATCAAGCGCGGCGAGCCGGTGCGCGACCCCGACACGATCGTCTCGCTGAAGGTTGCGGCCGACGCTGCCTGAGGCGGGCGGACCGGCGGATGAACGGCCAGGCCGATCGTCGGCCTGGCCGTTGATTTGGGGCCATCGATCATGCGCGTTGACGACTTCGATTTCGAGTTGCCGCAAGATCGGATTGCGCTGCGTCCTGCGCGGCCGCGCGATGCTGCGCGGCTCTTGGTGGTCCGCCCGGGTACGGACCCTGAATTCGTCGACCGCGGCGTCCGAGACCTTCCGGACCTGCTCGAGCCCGGCGACGCCCTTGTGTTCAATGATACCCGCGTCATCCCCGCGCAGCTCGAGGGCAAGCGCGTCCGGGACGACGTCACGGCCCGGATCGGCGCCACGCTGCATATGCGCGTGGCGCCGGATCGCTGGAAGGCTTTCGTGCGCCCGGCAAAGAAGCTGGTGGTCGGCGACCGCATCCGTTTCGGCGGAGAGGGGCGGGTCTGCCTGCTCGGCACGCTGGACGCGACCGTTGAGGAAAAGAATGACAGCGGCGAGGTGTTGCTGGCGTTCGATCTTTTCGGCCCCGATCTCGACGAGGCGATCGCTGCCGTCGGCCATGTCCCGCTGCCGCCCTATATCGCGGCCCGACGTCCCGATGACGACCAGGATCGCACCGACTACCAGACGATCTTTGCCCAGAAGGACGGCGCCGTCGCTGCGCCGACTGCCGGCCTGCATTTCACGAGCGACCTGCTCGACCGGCTCGAGCGTCGCGGCATCGAGCATCACACCGTGACCCTTCACGTCGGCGCCGGAACGTTCCTGCCGGTCAAGGCGGAGGACACCGCCGATCACGTCATGCATGCGGAATGGGGCGCAGTCTCGGCGGAAACCGCGGCCGCACTCCGCGCCGTCCGCGATCGCGGCAACCGCGTGATTCCGGTCGGTACAACCTCGCTGCGCATCCTTGAAAGCGCGGCCGCTGCAAGTGGCAGGATCGAGGCCTTCTCCGGCGAGACGGCGATCTTCATTACCCCCGGCCATCGCTTCCGTGCCATCGACGCCCTGATGACCAACTTCCATCTACCGCGCTCGACCCTGTTCATGCTGGTCTCGGCCTTGGCGGGCCTCGACAGGATGCGCCGGGCCTATAGGCACGCCATCGATGAGGGCTACCGCTTCTACTCCTACGGCGATGCCTCGCTGCTTTTCCCGGACCAGCGTCAATGACCGCGCCCACCCGTTTCTCCTTTCGTGTGCTCGCCACCGAGGGCATGGCCCGGCGCGGCGAGATCACGACACCGCATGGTCTGGTCCAGACTCCGGCCTTCATGCCGGTGGGGACTCAGGCGACAGTCAAGGTGATGTATCCCGAGCAGGTGAGGGCGCTCGGAACCGACGTCGTGCTCGGCAACACCTATCATCTGATGCTGCGGCCCTCTGCCGAGCGGATCGCCCGCCTCGGCGGGCTCCACACCTTCATGAACTGGCCACACACCATCCTGACCGATTCCGGCGGCTTTCAGGTGATGTCCCTGGCCCAGCTCCGCAAGCTCGACGAGACGGGCGTCGTGTTCCAGAGCCATATCGACGGCAGGCGCTACGAGATGTCGCCGGAGCGGTCAGTCGAGATCCAGCAACTCCTCGGTTCCGACATCCAGATGCAGCTCGACGAATGCATTGCGCTGCCGGCGGCGCGGCCCGAAATCGAGCGCGCCATGCAGCTGTCGCTCCGCTGGGCGGAGCGCTCGCGCCGGCAGTTCGAGGCGATGGGGGGACCTGGGCGCGGGCAGGGTCTCTACGGCATCGTCCAGGGCGGAGACGATCCGGATCTCAGAATCGAATCGGCCAGCCGGCTCGCCGAAATGTCGTTTGAGGGCTACTCGGTCGGCGGTCTTGCGGTGGGCGAGCCGCAGGAGGTGATGCTGCGCATGCTGGAGGTCACCACACCGGTCTTGCCTGCGGACAGGCCGCGCTATTTGATGGGTGTCGGCACGCCAGAGGACATCCTGGAGAGCGTCGCCCGCGGCATCGATCAGTTCGACTGCGTGATGCCGACGCGAGCTGGCCGCCACGGCCTCGCCTATACCCGATTCGGCAAGGTCAACCTCAAGAACGCCCGCCATGCCGAGGATCCGCGCCCGTTGGACGAAATCTCCGCCTGCCCGGCGGCGCGCGACTACAGTCGCGCCTATCTGCACCATCTCGTGCGCACGGGCGAGGGGTTGGGAGCGATGTTGCTCACCTGGAACAATCTTGCCTATTACCAGGAACTGATGCGCGGCATTCGGGCCGCAATCGACGAGGGGCGATTCGCCGAGTTCCGCGAGAAGACCAAGGCCGATTGGGCCCGCGGAGACCTGCCGCCGCCTTAGGTTTACAGATCGAAGGATTGGCCTTCACATCGGGCTTGGGTTCCGGGCGCCCCTGTTCTACAACCTCTGTGCGGTGCCAAGCGCGCCATACCCGCAGGCGAGGTGGTACGGATCCACCGTTCTGATGTCGTTGTTTCTGCTGGGAGCCTTCATCATGGCAGAGCATAGGCGCCGACGCCTCCTTCTTGCTCTCTTGGCCGCCTTGGCGGTGGCTTGCGGCACCGCCGCATCGGCGCAGATCCAGGATTTGCCAGCGACGGGACCAGCAGCACCCGAGACACCTGCATCACCGCCTCAGCCCGGACAGGATCGACCGGCGTCAGCCGTGCCAGCCTTGCCGGAACTGCCCGACCGGCCGATCAGGGTGGGCGTCTACGTCAGCCCTCCTTTCGTCATGGAAAAGGACGGCGGCTATACCGGCATGGCGGTCGATCTCTGGGAAGCGCTTGCCGCCGAACGGGGTCTGCAATCCGAGTACAGGCCGTTTCTCACCTTTCGCGCTCTGGTCGATGCCACGGCCGCGCGCGAGGTCGACGTCGCCGTGACGAATCTCACCATCACGCAGCGGCGAGCCCAGAGAATCGACTTCACCCAGCCGTGGTTCGACGCCGGCCTTCGCATCATGGTCAGCGACGAGCGTGGCGCGGGGTTCTGGGATCTGGTCGAGGGCCTGAGGGATTCCGGTCACCTGCGTGCGTATGGCTGGCTTGCCTTTGTCATTCTCGTCGCCACGGTGCTGCTTACGATCTTCGATCGGCGCTTCGATACGGCGTTTCCGGCGCGCTGGCGCGACGGTCTGGCGGAGAGCTTCTATACGGTGATGTCTGTCGCCACTTCTGGCCGGATGCCGTCGCGCAAGAACCTGTTCGGCTGGGTCGGGCGGATCGGGCAGGCGCTGTGGATGATCTGCGGCATCGCTGTGCTCGCCTATGTCACGTCCTCGGTCACCAGCGTCATGACGACGCTGTCGCTGACCAATCGGATCAACAGCGTTGCCGACTTGCCGGGCAAGACGATCGGTGTGCTCTCCGGCAGCGTTGCCGAGGAATTCGCGCTCGGCGAAGGCTTGGTTTTCGAGACCTATGACAATGTCGATGCGGCGGTTGACGCGCTCCATCACGGGGAACTCGACGCGATCGTGGCGGACGCGCCGGTGCTCGAGTATTATGCTTATACGCATAGGGACGTGCCTGTTTCGGTGATCGGCGCGATCTTCGAACCCGACAAATACGGTTTCGGCCTCCGGCACCAAAGTCCTTTGACGCGGCCGCTTACTGTGCAACTGCTCGGCGCGCATGAGCGTGGGCTCGTGGAAGAGCTGCGGATGCGCTATTTCGGTGCGCAGTAGGGGCACCGCCAGACAGCCGGGTTCGAGCAGCAGATGAAGCTGCTCGCCTTCAAGGCGTCGACCAGAATTCTGGCGCGGTTCGACGCAGATGTCGTCAGGCAACCGCTGCGTCGGTCACGGTGCCCGAGGGCTTTAGGATCTGGCCGAGGTAGCGCTGCAGTCCGTCAAGGTCTTGGCCCTGGCCGCGCGCGGCAACGACGTGATCCGGGCGGATCAGCACCCAGCCCGGACCGCTCAGGCGATAGCGCTGCCTGGCGGTGCCGTTCGGGTCACTGTTGCGGTCAATGACGATGACCTCGAGCTGGTCCGACAGCCCGTCCGTCACCCCGTCGAGCGCGATCGGCTGGTCCGCATCCTGAAACAGCAGCAGGCTGTGGCGCTGTCCGCCGATCCTCGGCCACAGCGGCACCTGGAGGCCGGAGTTCGGATCGCGCAGGACCGCGTCGCGGGCGCGGCCGCCGACGCCGGTGCGGCCTCGCATGTTCGATGGGGCGCCGAGCGCGACCAGCGGACCGTCGTGATAGGCGATCTCGGTCTCCGACATCCTGACCTGCATGGCGCGCTGCACCGCCGGCAGATTGCCGAGCAGCGTGACGGCCGCCGATTTCGCGATCACCTGGAGGAGATTGTTGCCGAAGGCGACGTGCAGCAGCCGCGCCGCCTGGGCCACGACCTCGCGGGCGACCGGACGCCGCTCAGCCTCGTAGCTCTCAAGCAGCCGTTCGGCATTGCCGCGGCTGCCGAGGACGTATGCCAGCTTCCAGCCGAGGTTGACCGCATCTTGAATGCCGGTGTTCATGCCCTGGCCGCCCGCCGGGCTGTGGATATGCGCCGCGTCGCCGGCCAGAAAACACCGCCCGACGCGGTAGCGGGCCGCCAGCCGTTCGTTGACGCGGAAGGCCGAAAGCCAGGACGGATCACTGAGCCGCAGGCCGGACGGACCGTAGGCATCGACCTGGGCCTGCATTTCTGCGAGGGTCGGCGGGGCGTCGCCGCCGTTTGCGCCGCGGCTGGCGAAAATGCGCCAGACCCCGTCCTCATACGGAAACATCGCCACACTGCCGCCCCTGCGCCAGCGAATGTAGATCGACGAGGTGTCGAGCGCGCCGCCCGCGATCCTGACGTCGCACAAGAGGTACGTTGCGGCTTCCGTATAGCCCTCGAAGGCAATGTCGAGCGCGTGCCGCACGGAGCTGCGCGCGCCGTCGCAGCCGGCAAGATACGCAGTTCGAACCTCGTCCGTCCGCCCGTCCTTGTGCTCGAGAACGGCCGTGACGCCGGCGCCGTCCTGAGATAGCGCAGTCAGCTTCACGCCGCGCTCGATGGCCACGCCGAGCTCAGCGAGCCGCGCGGTCAGAATCTGTTCCGTCCGGGACTGCGGCAGCAGCAGGGGGAAGGGATAGGGGCTGTCGATCCCACTGCCGATCGTCATCTTGGCCAGCTCGCGGTCGCCAAACCCCAGCGAAAGGGCATGCATCCGCCGCCCGGTCGCAAGCAGCGCCTCTGTTACCCCCATCCCTGCAAACGCTTCGAGGCTTCCGCTCCACACCGCCAGGGCCTTTGAGACCTCGGTTGGATGTTCTGAACTGTCGATGATCCGCACCGGAACGCCGTAGAGGCGTAGCGCGATGGCGAGCGTAAGCCCCGTCGGCCCGGCGCCGACGATAAGCACGTCGGCGGACTTGGCGTGCTGAGACATGTGGAATTCCCTCCGACCCTGCCGTGGACACAGGCCAGCCAGGGGATTGGCCGGCACAATCACAAGTCGTGTACGGGCGTTATGCTCGCATCAACGAGCGTGGAGGCGAAGCGGAAAACCGGGGTCAGTGCCGATAAGTGAGGGGTCAGGCAGAGAGAAGGTCCGCTATCCCCGCCGTCTTCGCCGTCCGCGGCCACCTTCCGCGGGCGGGTCGGACGCCTTGGGCGCCGGCAGTGTCACGGCAGCGCGCAGTTTCGAGAACGGGTCGACCTTGTTCGGCAGTGCCATGGCGTTGACAAAATGGCGCTGAAAATCGGGTTCAAGCGCCGTTTCGATCTTCTCGATCCGCCGCACCACCTGTTCGATATCGCGGCGGCAGCCGCGGTTGATCAGTGCCATGCGGGCGCCTGTTCCGGCGGCATTGCCGACGCCGGCGACATGCTCCAGCTCGCAGTCAGGCAGGAGGCCGAGGATCATCGCGTATTTCGGATCGATGTAGCTGCCGAAGGCGCCTGCAAGGCGGATGCGTTCGATCGGCGGATTGCCCAGCTTGTCGAGCAGCAGCTTGACCCCGGCATAAAGCGCAGCCTTGGCGAGTTGAATGGCGCGGATGTCCGTCTGGCGGATCGACAGCTCGATCCCGTCCTGGGTGATCACGTAGGCGAAAGTACGGCCCTTGGCCACGATCCGCGGGCTGCGCTCGGCGAGGTTGCCATCGATCAGGCCGTCCTCGGTGATGACACCGGCAAGGTAGAGCTCGGCGACGGCCTCTATGATGCCCGAGCCGCAGATGCCTGTGATGCCGACCTGGTCGATCGTCTCGGCAAAGTCTGGTTCATCGGACCACGCGTCGATCCCGATCACCTTGAACCGCGGCTCCAGCGTGACCGGATCGATGCGGATGCGTTCGATCGCACCTGGCGCGGCGCGCTGGCCGCAGGAGATCTCCGCGCCTTCGAAGGCGGGGCCGGTCGGCGAACTGGCGGCGAGCAGCCGCTCGCGGTTGCCAAGTACGATCTCGGCATTGGTGCCGACGTCGACTAGCAATGTCAGCGCCTCCTGCTCGTAGGGGCGCACCGACAACGTGGCAGCGGCCGCGTCGGCGCCGACATGGCCGGCGATCAGCGGCAGCAGATAGACCTGCGCGCCGGGGGCCACTTCCAGACCCATTTCGCGCGCCGGCACGTGCAGTGCTTCGGAGACCGCGAGCGCGAACGGGGCGCCGCCGAGCTCGGTCGGATCGATGCCGAGGAAGAGGTGGTGCATGATCGGGTTGCCGACCACGACCGCCTCGACCACATCACCGCGGTCTGCCCCGATGTCCGCAACCAGCTTGGCCACAAGCGCGTCGACGGCGTCGCGCACCGTCGTTGTCAGGTCTGGCAGGCGGTCGGGGTTCATCTGCACGTAGGACACCCGTGACATCAGATCCTCGCCGAAGCGGATCTGCGGGTTGGCGGTACCCGCCGAGGCGACGGTCCGCCCGCTGACAAGGTCGCAGAGATGGGCCGCAATGGTGGTCGAGCCGATGTCGACCGCAAGGCCGTAGGCTGTTGTCTTCTCGCCAGGCCACAACGCCACGACCCGCGCCGTGTCACCGTCATCGCGCCACAGCGCGGCGGTGACCGTCCAGTGACCGGCCCGCAGCGTCCTTTGGACCGACCCCAGTAGGTTCGAATCAAGTTCGAGCCTGTCACACCCAGCCGCCTTGACAAGCGCGTCGAGCAGCCGGTCGGCGTCGCCACGCGGGCGCTCCATATCCGGCTCGTCGATCGTGACCGCCACCAAGGTGATCGCGGAATCGACGGGGATGCGGAGGTTCTCTGCTCGTTTCCGTACGATCTGGCGATTGGTTTGGGCATCAGTCGGCACGTCGACGACGAGGTCGCCCTGGATCGTGGCCTGACAGGACAGCCGCCGGTCCGCCCGTATCGACCGTAGGGTGCGGTATCGCGCCTCGGCCTCGGTGACGGCGCCGAGGTGGTCCGCCTTCGAGGTCAGGCCCTCCTTGGCGAATTGACCCTCCGACACGGAGATCTGGCAGCGTCCGCAGATACCTCGGCCGCCGCAGACGGACTCCACATAGACACCGAGCGATCGGGCAGCGTCGAGCAGCGGCGTCCCGAGCGGAAAGCTGCCGCGCCGCCCGCTCGGCTGGAACACAACCTTGGCCAAGCGTGCCTGTTCGGTCATAGCGTCCCGACCGGTTTCATGCCTCCACCTGCCGTCTCCGTGCCTCGCGTCCGCCGCGCCGCCGGCCCCCTGCCTCGACCGAAACGGCAGCCGGCGCGGCGCCGGCGCCCGGAGTATAGTCGCGATAGGTCTTGATCCAGCCGTAGCAGTTGGCGTCGTGGCCCATCAGCACATTGGCGGCCCTGACTGCCTCCATCTCCTGCGGCCGGCACGGGTTCATGATCGCCGAAGTCATGCCCGAGGCGATCACCATCGGAATGAAGCCGGCGTTGATGCCGTGGCGGTGTGGCAGGCCGAAGGAGATGTTTGAGAGCCCGCAGGTCGTGTTGACCTTGAGCTCCTCGCGCAGCCGCCGCAGCAGTTGGAACACCTGGCGTCCGGCGGTTCCCATGGCTCCGATCGGCATCACCAGCGGGTCGACGACGACATCATGCGCCGGGATGCCGTAGTCCGCCGCGCGCTGCACGATCTTCTTGGCGACGGCAAAGCGCACGTCCGGATCCTCGGAAATGCCGGTCTCGTCGTTGGAGATCGCCACAACCGGAACGTCGTATTTCTTGACGAGCGGCAGGATCGCCTCGAGTTTTTCCTCCTCGCCTGTGACCGAGTTCACCAGCGGCCGGCCCTTGGCCACCTTCAGCGCGGCCTCGATCGCGGCCGTCACCGAGCTGTCGATTGACAGCGGGATATCAACCAGGTTCTGCACGATCTCAAGCGTCTTGACCAAAAGCGGCGGCTCGGTCTCGTTCGGGTTGACGGCGGTGACGCCGGCGTTGACGTCGAGCATCGTCGCCCCGGCAGCGACCTGTTCGAGGGCATCCTTGACCACGGTGTCGAAGTTGCCGGCCGCCATCTCCGCGGCGAGCTTCTTGCGGCCGGTCGGATTGATGCGCTCGCCGATGACGCAGAACGGCTGGTCGAAGCCGATGACGACTTCCCGGGTAGCGGAGGCAACGATGGTACGTGTCATTTGAAGGCCTCGACGGAGGAGAGGGAGTGCTTGTCAGACGCAACCCAGCTGCCGCGGCTCTTGAGCCAGTCCGCAGCCTTGGTCACACCGCCGAACGGGTAGACGTGGATCTGTTCCAGCTGCGTTTCGGGCCGATGTGAAACCCTGGCCTCCAAGGGCGCGACCATCGTCTCGGGATCGTAGCCCGCGAGCATCGAGACGACCGCTCCGCCGCGCTTCTTCAGGAAATTCAGCGAATTTTCGACGCCGGCGAAGGCGGCGAATTTGAGCAGGGTCGTGAGTTTGGCGGGGCCGGCGACGCCGACGTGAACGGGGAAGCGGTTGCCCCAGCGTTCGATCTCGTCGAGCCACAGATTGACGTGGGCCGGATCGAAGCCGAACTGGGTAACGATGTGGAAGGCCGCGTCGCTGTTTGCGGCGAGTTCGTGCTTGCGCATCAGTGCGGCCCTGATTGCGGCAGGCGCGATTTGCGGCGATCCCTCGGGATGACCGGCGACACCGATGCGGCGTATGCCGAGCTTGTCGAACAGGCCTGTCTCCAGCAGCGCGATTGAGGAGGGCAGGGGGCCGCTTCTGTCGGCCTCGCCCGCGATCGCGAGCACCTCGGTCACGCCTGCCTCATCGACCAGCCGGCTGATCCGCCGCTCGAATGCCTCGAGGCTTGGATAGCGGCGTGCGGCCATGTGCGGCACTGCGGTGAGCCCGCCGTCTGCGATGCGCCGCGCGGCAGCGACAATATCGTCTTCCGAGGCATTGCCGAGGTCGGTCAGATAGGTCCGGGTCCCGGCCGGGAGGGCTGCCAGCACTTCGGGCTTTTCCAGCGCCTGCCGCGGTGACACCTCGGTCGAGGCGTGGAAGCGGCCCGAGGGCGTCAGGCGTGGGTCATGCATGCTCGAACCCTCCGGTCGCAACGAGCGCCGCAAGACGCTCGGGTGGGAATGCTTCTTCCAGTGCGGCTAGGGCGGCGTCCGCTTCTGCCTCGAGATCGTCGCCGACAGGCGTAGGATCGCCCCTGCGCCATTCGGCGAGGTAGGAGTCGGTGTCTCGGGCGCCGACCTTCATCGCACAGCGATCGATCGCCTGGATGAAGCGCTCCGGAAGTTCACGACGCGCGGTCTTTCGCCCGGCCTTGATCAGGACCTGGGCCGGGATGTCGCGCCAGTAGACAATGATCCTGTCCGCCATGCTGCCTCGCCTCAAAGTCCGCCCATGATGCCGTTGATCGAGCGGTTCACTGGCGCACAGGCGACACGACAAATCCCGAAAACGACGTTGTTGTTCCCGTTTGTGGTTACCGATGAGTATTTCTTGTCCGCCTCCCCGTTTTTTGCATGGCGCCGAAATGCCGACCTGGATTGGCCCAAGAATCGGCAAAGTCTTGAACGGAGAAATGACTAGATGAAAAGAGGCTTCCTATGCTCGGAGCAGGAACCGCTCCAGCATGCCGTAGCCCGTCCGCACGCGTTCGAAGCGCAGGCCAAGTCGTTCCGCCGCGGCCTCCGCCTTGGCGTCGAGCTCCGGGTCATCGATCTGGGCCAGGTAGAGAAGCCGCGTGTAATGCGCGAAATACGCGTCACGCAGCTCCGGCCGGTCGTCGAGGCCAAGCGGCCGGACCACCAGCGTCTCGAAATGTCTTACTAGAAAGTCGGTGAGATAGAACGTGCCGAGCTCGGCTTCCTCGATAGCAGCGAAGCGGTCCAGACCGGTGAAGAAAGCGTAGCAATGCGCGCCGTCGATGCGTTCGGCACCCTCTTCGGCGAGCACCTTGTCTAGGTATCCACCGGTGCCGCAGTCGCCATAAGCAATGACCACCTTGCGATAGGTCGCGCGTGCCGTCCGAATGGCGCTGCGCACGGCCTCGGGAATCCGCTCCGGCCGGTTGTGCAGCTGTGCCGGCAGGCACTGCAGATCGATGTGGGTGAGGCCAGCCTGTTCGGTCACGGCCAGGATCTCGCGCGCCAGGGCGCCGCAGGCGATCACCAGAACGCGCTCGGCCGCATCGCCCCAAAGCGGCGTAGCACCGAAACTATCGTCTCCTGGGAGGACCTGCGCCGTCATGCCGACACGCTCAGCGGGCGAGCTGGTTGTGTTTGCGGGCGATGAGGTCCTTCGCCATCTCGACCGTCACCGCGGCGTCACGGCAATAGGCGTCGGCACCGATCGCCTGACCGAACTCCTCGTTGAGCGGAGCACCCCCGACCATGACGATGTACTTGTCACGCAGGCCCTTTTCCACCAGCGCGTCGATCACGACCTTCATGTAGGGCATCGTCGTCGTCAGAAGCGCGGACATGCCCAGAATGTCGGGCTGATGCTCCTCGAGCGCCTCGAGATACTTCTCAACCGGATTGTTGATGCCGATGTCGATCACCTCGAAACCGGCGCCCTCCATCATCATCGCCACGAGATTCTTGCCGATGTCGTGGATGTCGCCCTTCACGGTGCCGATCACCATCTTGCCCACCTTGGGCGCGCCGGTTTCGGCAAGCAGTGGCCGCAGGATCTCCATGCCGGCCTTCATGGCATTGGCCGACAACAGCACCTCGGGCACGAATAGGATCCCGTCCCGGAAGTCGATGCCGACGATGCGCATGCCCTCGACCAGCGCCTCCGTCAGGATGCGATAGGGCGCCCAGCCCCGGTCGAGCAGGATACGGACGCCCTCCTGGATTTCATCCTTGAGGCCGTCGTAAAGGTCGTCATGCATCTGCGCGACGAGATCCTCGTCGCTGAGGGCGTTGAGATCGAGATCGTCTTCTGCGGCCATGCCGAGCTCCAGGCGCGAAAGTGCCACGTCCCCGAACCGTGTTTTGGACGGTCGGTTCCTTTCGACGATCAATGTGGTGTTGTGGCCCTGAAGTCGATGTCTCTAAAGCGACATACAAGGCCGCACCTGCGACAGGAGGGAGCGCCTGAAGCGGAACCGGGGCGCGCCCGGTTCCGGGCTGCGGCCCGAGCCGCAGCAAATTCAGCAATCGGTTAGGATGGTCGTGCGCCTGAGCGTGGGCCGCCGGCACGAACCGGCTTCTTCTTCGGACCCGGGATCAGCCCTTCACGCTGCGCCAGCTTGCGTGCGGCCTTGCGTTTGCGGCGGATCGCCTCGGCCTTCTCGCGGGCGCGCCGCTCCGACGGCTTCTCATAAGCGCGCCGGGCCTTCATCTCGCGAAAGATACCTTCGCGCTGCATCTTCTTCTTCAGGGCCCGAAGGGCCTGGTCGACATTGTTGTCGCGTACAAGTACCTGCAATGGTTGTCCTAACATTGTCGGTTTCGAGTTGCAGGCGAAAAGACGGCATCCCGTGGGATACAGTGATCAGACCGGTATCCGGAAGGAAAAGGGCCTGCCGCCGAGACCTGCGGCGAACCGCGCCCGACGGGCGCGGGGGGGCGCTCGATCGACGAGTCGAGCCTCAGCATGGTGCGGCCGATGATCGTTTGGCCACCAGGTCAGTTTAGCCGGTTCGGGCCGGGAATGGAACCGCGGCACGGCATTTCTCAATGAAGGGCAGGCCATCCCTGCCTTAGAACAGTGGCTTGGCTCCGAACGAGGAACCCGCAACCTTCTCCAGATTGTCTTCCGTCGTCACCCGCTCATGCGGTTCCTGGTCGCTGCGGATGCGGTACTGGTAGGAGTTGTTGCTCGGCGGCAGCAAGCCCGTGATCCGATAAATGTCCGGTGTCGACAGTGGCCGGCCGTAGCGGCTCTTCATCCGCACGAACTGGCCGATGGTATAAAGATGCTCCGACATGGTCGCTCCCTTCGGTGCAAATAAAAAAGCGGGGATGTGCTCCCCGCTTCCGTAGTCCGGCGCGAGCCGGCTTCAGGCTATAGGAGGCAGCCAAATCCCGGTTGAGCCGGGGCGCCCCTTAGGTCCGTTCAGACCAGCTTCAGGTTCGCAGCCGAATTGCGTCCCTGGCGATCCTGTTCGAGATCGAACTGGACCTTCTGACCCTCGGCGAGGCCGCTCAGACCGGAGCGCTCCAGCGCGCTCACATGGACGAAGACGTCCTTGTTGCCGTTCTCCGGCTGAATGAAGCCGTAACCCTTCTGGTCGTTGAAGAATTTTACCGTTCCAGTGTACATGAGATGTCCTTGAGAAGTATCGATGCGCCGCGAATGATCACGGCACAGTCAGGCGTATCGGCAATTTGGAAGAAGAATGACAGTTGGCGGCGCTTCACGCCGCGGGCAGCCAAACTGGACCCAAAAGAGCGATACCGTCAGCTAGCACCCAATTGAGGTTTATTTGAGACGGCCCGTCGCGGTCGCGTCGTTTCGTATCAACCAAGCTTCAATTCGGGCTAGGACGGCGCCATTTGAAGGCCTCACCGGGACGATCGGCTTGGCAAGGTCCTATGCATCAAGGTTGGGTGTATAAGGTGGGGCGCGCCCGTGGATCGCACCGGTTTACCCGATGCTGCGACGTCGGCATGATCGCGCCACGCCCCCTCCGCGTACCTGTAAGGACATGCCGAAATGTTGCAACTTGACGAAACCGCCACGGAAGCGGCGCTGCAGTGGACCCCGCTGATCGAATCGCTGCGTGCCATGTTCCGCGAGGGCTGCGTCATGCCCGTTCGCCATCACCACGATGTGGAGGTGCCCGGCGAGCCTGACGCGACGCTGCTGCTGATGCCGGCGTGGCTTCCGGGGCGCTATATTGGCGTCAAGCTTGCAACCGTCGTTCCGGGTAACGGCGACCGCGGCCTTCCTGCGGTGATGGCGACTTACATGCTGTCGTCGGGGCAGACAGGGGAAGCCCTGGCCCTGATCGACGGCGGAGCGCTCACCGTCCGGCGCACGGCGGCGGCATCAGCGCTGGCCGCAGACTTCCTGGCACGCCAGGATGCCCGACGGCTGACGATGATCGGGACCGGCCGTCTGTCGCTTAATCTCATCGCCGCCCATGCGTCGGTGCGGCCAATTGAAGCCGTGACCGTTTGGGGGCGGGACCGGTCGAAGGCCGAAGCGGTGGCCGAGGCCGTCCGCAAGATGCCCGGGCTTTCGGCGCAGGTGGAAGACGATCTGGAGCGAGCCGTCGCTGCGGCCGACGTCGTCAGCGTCGCCACCTTGTCGGAAACGCCGCTGGTGTTCGGGCGCTTCCTGCCGAAAGGCTGCCACCTCGATCTTGTCGGGGCCTTCAAGCCGACGATGCGCGAGAGCGACGACGAGGCGGTACGCCGCGCCGCGGTCTATGTCGACACGCTCGCCGGCGCCACCAGCGAGGCCGGGGATATTGTCCAGCCGCTCGAAAGCGGCGTGCTGCGTCTTGACGATATCCGCGGTGACCTCTTTGCGCTCTGTCGCGGCGACGTCGAGGGGCGGACCAACGACGACACGATCACGCTGTTCAAGTCCGTCGGCGCCGCGCTCGAGGACCTTGCCGGGGCGATTCTGGCCTACGAAACGGCGACCGCACCGCGTGCCTGAGGCACCCCGCGCGGTCGGCGGTCGCATGTCGCATCGGGACAAGCAAAATGTCGCCTTTGAGCTAGCGCCGGGATCAACGGGAAAAGAATCGGCTTAACGGCCCGGCAAAAATCAAGTACATAGGTCGCATACCTACAGTGCTGAACCTGATCGCGCCGGGCGGGCTTTCTTCGCCGGCGTCGATTCCACATGATCGGAGACCTGCTTGGAACTCGGGACATCGTCACGGGCGCGCCCTTTTGAATGGCAGACCATCGCTCTGCTCTGCGCTTGTTACGCCGTCTGGCTGATTTCAACATATCTTTTCGGCTCGACCTGGGCAGCGCTTCCCTTCGCCGTCATCTCTGTAACCTTTCACTCCTCATTGCAGCACGAAGCGCTGCATGGCCACCCCACCCGCAAGGCCTGGATCAACGAGGCCATGGTCTGGCTGCCGGTCGGGATCTTCGTGCCTTACCGCCGCTTCAAGACCCTGCACATCAAGCATCACAACAACGAACTGCTGACCGATCCGTACGACGATCCGGAGAGCTTCTACCGCGATTGGCGCGACTGGGAGCGATTGCCGTGGGTGCTGCGCCGGCTTCTGGAAATCAACAACACGCTCGTCGGCCGACTGGTGATCGGTCCGGCGATCTCCGTGGTCGGGTTCATCGGTTCGGACCTGAGGCTCATGCTCGGCGGAGACCGCAAGGTACTCATTGCCTGGGCGCATCACGCCGCCGGCCTGCTGCTGGTTGCGATCTGGGTTTGGGGCGTCTGTGGCATAAACCCCGTCGTCTATGTGCTTGCCGTCGCCTATCCGGGCATGAGCCTGCTGATGATTCGCACCTTCGCAGAACATCAGGCCCAGGAACGGGTCGGCAGCCGGTCAGTGATCGTAGAGGACCGCGGCTTCTTCGCGCTGCTTTTCCTCAACAACAACCTGCATCTCGTTCATCACGACCAGCCGGGCACGCCCTGGTATCACCTGCCGGCGATCTACCGGGCGCGCAAGGCGCACTGGCACGCGGAGAATGGCGGCTACGTCTTCCGCGGCTACGGCGAACTGTTCCGCCGCTATGCGTTCCGCTCGAAGGAGCCGGTGCCGCATCCTTTCCTGCGGCGCGGCTGAGCCGCTGATCCCGATTCTGACTTCACGATGCTGTCGATCCGCCGGCCCCGACGCGTGGCCCGGCCGCCATTTATTTGTATGAAGAATATGGCGCGCAGGGCTTGATGCGGGCAGCGAAGCCGGCGTAAAGCGTTGGGGAAACGGAGGATCGGCATGGGCGGACAACTTCGGGGCAAGACAGTGCTTGTCACCGCCGCAGCGCAGGGCATCGGCAATGCAACGGCACGCGCCTTCGCGGCGGCCGGTGCCACCGTCCTGGCGACGGACGTCAACGAGGCGCGCCTTGCCGAACTTGATGGCATCGAGGGCATCAGCCACGGTCGCCTCGATGTGCTCGACAACCACGCGGTCGAGACGCTCGTGGCCAGGCACGGACCGTTCGACGTGCTGTTCAATTGTGCCGGCTATGTCCACTCCGGCACCGTGCTCGACTGCACAGACACCGATCTTGAGTTCGCCTTCGACCTGAACGTCCGCTCCATGGTACGCACGATCAAGGCCGTGCTGCCGGGCATGCTCGAACGCGGCGGTGGGGCGATCGTCAACATGTCTTCCGTCGCGAGCAGCGTCAAAGGTGTGCCGAACCGCTTCGCCTATTCGGTCACCAAGGCCGCCGTGATCGGCCTCACCAAGTCGGTTGCTGCGGACTACGTGGACAAGGGGATCCGCTGCAACGCCATCTGCCCCGGCACGGTGGAGAGCCCGTCGCTCGAGGACCGGCTGCGCGCCACCGGCGACTATGAGGCGGCCCGCGCGAGCTTCATCGCCCGTCAGCCAATGGGCCGGCTCGGCAAACCGGAAGAAATCGCCGACCTCGCCGTCTATCTTGCCGGCGCCGAATACACCACCGGCCAGATCCACGTCATAGACGGCGGCTGGGTCAACTAGCCCTCGCATTCATAGCTCCAGGCCCGCACCGGGCAATCTCACACGGGGAGAGACGATGAAGCTGGTTCGATATGGCGCGCCCGGCGCGGAAAAGCCCGGACTGATCGACGCGAACGGGACACTGCGGGACCTGTCGGGCATCGTACCGGACATCGACGGCACGGTCCTGACCGACCTCGGCCGCATCGCGACCACCGACCCGGCGAGCCTGCCGGCTGTCGAAGGCACGCCCCGTTTCGGTCCCTGCGTTGCCGGTACCGGCAAGTTCATCTGCATCGGCCTCAATTTCTCCGACCACGCTGCGGAATCGGGCCTCGACGTGCCGCCGGAACCGGTCGTCTTCATGAAGGCGACCTCGGCGATCTGCGGCCCCGACGACGGCATCGTCATTCCGCGCGGCTCGGAGAAGACCGACTGGGAGGTCGAACTCGGCGTCGTCATCGGCAAGCCGGCAAAATACGTCTCCGAGGCGGATGCGCTGAAGTACGTCGCCGGCTATTGCGTCGTCAACGACGTCAGTGAACGCGCCTTCCAGGCAGAGCGGGCCGGCCAGTGGACCAAGGGCAAGTCCTGCGACACCTTCGGCCCGATCGGCCCCTGGCTGGTGACGGCGGACGAGATTCCGGACCCGCAGAACCTCTCGATGTGGCTCACGGTCAACGGCGAGATGCGCCAGTCCGGCTCGACCAGGACCATGGTCTACGGCGTCGCGTTCGTCGTGTCCTACCTCAGCCAGTTCATGTCGCTGCAGCCGGGCGACATCATCTCCACCGGCACGCCTCCCGGCGTCGGCATGGGCATGAATCCGCCGAGCTATCTGCGGCCGGGCGACATCGTCGAGCTCGGCATCGAAGGCCTCGGCCGCCAGCGCCAAACCGTGACGGCGGACGCATAGCACCCATCGGCCACTGGCGGGCGTCATCCGGCGCGGCAAGCGTCAGGCCTGTAGCCCGCCGGCCCTCTCGATGAACGCCGCCACTTCGGCGACGCCCTCGCCGCCACGGATGTTGGTGAAGACGAACGGCTTTTGCCCGCGCATGCGGCGGCTGTCGCGCTCCATCACCTCCAGCGAGGCACCGACGTAAGGCGCGAGATCGGTCTTGTTGATGATAAGCAGGTCCGAGCGGGTGATGCCCGGGCCACCTTTGCGCGGGATTTCTTCCCCGGCGCAGACGTCGATGACATAGAGCGTCAGGTCCGCAAGCTCGGGGCTGAAGGTGGCGGCAAGATTGTCGCCGCCGGATTCGATCAGGATCAGCTCGAGATCGTCGTGGCGGCGCTTCAGGTCGTCGATTGCGGCGAGGTTGATCGAGGCATCCTCGCGGATCGCGGTGTGCGGACAGCCGCCGGTCTCCACGCCGATGATACGGTCGAGCGGCAGCGCCTGGACCCGCATCAGGAATTCCGCATCCTCGCGCGTATAGATGTCGTTGGTAACGACGGCCATCGAATAGCGCTCGCGCAGCGCGCGGCACAGCGCGGCGGTGAGAGAGGTCTTGCCGGAGCCGACGGGGCCGCCGATGCCAACGCGCAGGGGACCGTGGAGAGAGCTCATGATCGGAACAGCCGCGTGTACTGGGTTTCGTGGTGCATGGATGCAAGGTCGATCCGGAATGTGCAGCCGCCGACGTCGTCGAGCGGGGCCGCGGTCGCCTCCGTCGCTGCCTTCGTCAGGCACGGTGCCAGGTCCGCCATGATGCGCTGTCCCTCCGTCTGGCCGAGGGGAATCAGCCGGACGCCGGCCGAGACGAGGTTGGCGGCAAAGGCATGGAGATAGAGCAGGGCGGTCGCCTCGAGCGGGCAGCCGTGGGCCGCGGCGAAGGCGCCGACTGCGACGGGATACGCAAGTTCTTCGGGAAGGTCGAGACCGGCCGGCCAGGCGGCCTCGGCGGTGCGGCGGAAGGCGGCGCCCTGCGCCAGCGTTTCCAGCCGCCGTTCCGCCGACGGCACGAGGGCGGCGGCAAGCTCGGCCACCTCGGCGAGCATCGGCATGTCATCCGCAGCAACGGCACGATGGGCATGGGCGAGCAGGATCGCGTCGCTCCTGCCGCTGCCGTGCCCGATGACCGCCCCGACCCAGTCGGCGAGGCCGCCCGCGTCGCAAACGTCGCCGGCGCGCACTGTCCATTCCAGGCCGTGGGAATAGGAATAGGCGCCCACGGGAAAACCCGGAGACAGCCAGGCCGTCAGCTTGAGCAGCGCCGCGTTACTGATGGTCATGGTCGCCGCTGCGGTGATGGTGGCCATGGCCGTGAGAGTGCCCGTGATCGTGGCCGTGGGTACGTCCCTTGCCGTAGGCGCCGCCTTCCGGATCGAACGGTGCCTCCAGCCGTTCGACTGTGGCGCCAAGCCCGCGGGCCATGTCCTCGATGACGTGGTCCTGGCGGATCCGGAGCCGGTCGGGGAGGATCTGCGTCGGCAGATGTCGGTTGCCGAGGTGCCAGGCAACGCGCACCAGGTGATGCGCATCGCGGCACAGGATGTCGGTCACCGGTTCTGCCGCCGCTCGGACTGCGACAATCCGCCCGTCGTCAAGCCGCAAGCCGTCTCCGTCGCGCAGTTCCGTCGCCTCGGCGAGGTCGAGAAGGAAGGCGAGGCCGCCGTCCGCCGTCATCGCAATGCGGCGACGAAAACGGCTGTCGTAGTCGAGCGTCACCGTATCGGCCGGCGCTCCCTCCCAACTGCCCTTCGGCAGGATTTCGCTGGCTCTGGTCAAAACAGGAAATACCTCTGTGCCATCGGCAGCACGGCCGCCGGCTCGCAGGTGAGCAGCGCGCCGTCCGCCTTCACCACATAGGTTTCCGGATCGACCTCGATCACCGGCAGGGCATCGTTGAGCTTCATGTCGGCCTTGCCGATGCCGCGCGTGTTGCTGACGGCAACGAGGTCCTTTCGGAGGCCGAGCTTCTCGGCGATGCCGCCGTCGAGTGCCGCCTGCGACACGAAGGTGACGCCGGACGCTTCGATCGAACGGCCGTAGGCGCCAAACATCGGCCGGTAGTGCACCGGTTGCGGCGTCGGGATGGAGCCGTTCGGATCGCCCATGGCGGCGGCTGCGATGGTTCCGCCCACCAGCACCATATCCGGCTTGACGCCGAAGAAAGCCGGCGACCACAGCACGAGATCGGCACGCTTGCCGACTTCGACCGAGCCGATCTGATGCGAAAGCCCGTGAGCGATCGCCGGATTGATCGTGTATTTGGCGATGAAGCGCCTGACCCGGAAGTTGTCGTTGTCACCCGTCTCCTCGGGCAGGGGGCCGCGCTGGCGCTTCATCTTGTCGGCGGTTTGCCAGGTGCGGATCAGCACCTCGCCGACCCGGCCCATGGCCTGGCTGTCGGACGAGATGACGGAGAAGGCCCCCATGTCGTGAAGGACGTCCTCGGCGGCGATCGTCTCCCTGCGAATGCGGCTTTCGGCGAAGGCGACGTCCTCGGGAATGCGCTTGTCGAGATGGTGGCAGACCATGAGCATGTCGAGGTGTTCCTCGAGCGTGTTCACGGTGTAGGGCATGGTCGGATTGGTTGAGGACGGGATGACGTTGGGCTGGCCGACGACCTTGATGATGTCTGGCGCATGGCCGCCGCCGGCGCCTTCGGTATGGAAGGCGTGGATGGTTCGGCCCTTCATCGCCGCCACGGTGTTTTCCACGAAGCCGCTCTCGTTGAGCGTATCGGTGTGGATCATCACCTGAACGTCGTAGTCGTCGGCGACCGTAAGGCAGCAATCGATCGCCGCAGGCGTCGAGCCCCAGTCTTCGTGCAGTTTCAGCGCGCAGGCGCCCGCCTTCACCATCTCGGCCAGTGCCTCGGGGCGGGAGGCGTTGCCCTTTCCGGCGAAGGCGAGGTTGATCGGCAGGCCGTCGGCGGCCTGCAGCATGCGGCCGATGTGCCAGGGCCCCGGCGTGCAGGTCGTCGCCAGGGTGCCGTGCGCCGGCCCCGTACCGCCGCCGAGCATCGTGGTGACGCCCGACATCAGCGCCTCCTCGACCTGTTGCGGGCAGATGAAGTGGATATGGGCGTCGATGCCGCCGGCCGTCAGGATCTTGCCCTCGCCGGCGATCACCTCGGTGCCCGGGCCGACGATGATGTCGACCCCGGGCTGAACGTCTGGATTTCCGGCCTTGCCGATCTCCGCGATCCGGCCGTCCCTGAGGCCCACATCGGCCTTGTAGATTCCGGTCCAGTCGACAACCAGCGCGTTGGTGATCACCGTGTCGACCGCGCCCTCGGCGCGGGTGTGCTGCGACTGGCCCATGCCGTCGCGGATCACCTTGCCGCCGCCGAACTTCACCTCCTCGCCGTAGACGGTGTGGTCGTGCTCGACCTCAATGACGAGCTCGGTATCGGCGAGGCGAACCTTGTCGCCGGTGGTGGGGCCGAACATGCCGGCATAGGCGGCGCGGGACATTTTTGCAGGCATGGCAACCTCAGAGGCGGTCGAGCAAGGGGAGTGGAAGCCGTGTCGAAATCGCAGGCCGGACCGAGTTCAGTGCATCGGTCTCTCGGACAACATGGCGCGCCACAACTTGAGAACTGAGCAGAAAGGCATTGCGTCGACCGCGGTTTTGACAAGGGAAATGGCGAAAAGAGATGAGTTCATTGGTGCTTTCAAGTGGCATGACTGGGTGTTGATCCGGCGGGTTTCATCAATCGTCCTTTTCTGATCTTGACACTTGCTTGTCCTGCCGGAGGCTGGATGCATCCGACACACTATTGCCTTCAAATAACCTAGGTCCTGTCCGGGCGCTTCCTTGTTCTTCTGCTTGGATATCCGGGTTGCCCAAGGGAAGCGGCCGCTGTCCGAAAGGACGATGGAGACAAGGATGAACAAGCTTGCCGCTCTCGTCATCGCTGCCTTGTTCGGTGTTCTGCCGCCCACTGCGGCGGCCGAGTCGCGCGGGCTTGGCGGCTTCGCGACGGACCTCGAACGTGGCGCCACGATGGACGATGCCGTCGGTGGGGCGGCACTGGTGCGCGCTACCATCAGGACCGGCGGATCGCAGAACGGTCACAGGAGCAGGGCGCCGAGCCTCGCCGAGGGAACCTCCGGCAGCGTGGCCGGCGCGTCCTCCGGTCCGGCGAACGACGGCCGACCGGTTCGGGCGGCCGTTCCTCAAAGCGCGACCGCCGCCACCGGTGAGGCCTCGCTTGGCGAGGTCGTTTCGTCGATCGAAAGCAGCCTCGCGACCGCAGACGTCATGGCCGACGTCGCTGCCGTCAACGAGGTCACTGTGATCGACGTCGCCAAGGTAATGAGCAATGAGCATATTGCGGTGGTCAGCGAGAAGGCCGCGAACAACGAAGACGGCATCACGAAACTCCGCAAGGCGGTCACGATCAACAATGCGGTCAAGACGGCGATCGATGCCAACGGCGTCGTGGCCGGTGACATTGTCGCTGCAGATGTGGACGCCGATGGCAGGTTGACGCTTTACGTCTTCCGCGGCTGACCGGCCGCGGGCCCCATCGATCAACGGCGTAGGGCGTGCAGGGCGGCCAGGTGCACGGCCGCCCTGTTTCTTTGCCTGCAACTGTCGCTCCGGGCCGCCTGTCTCAAGCGGACGCGGGGTCGGCAGATCGGGTGTTCGATTCGGCACGGAGGCGGTCCTTGGTGCTTTAAGCGGCAAGTTCTGGCGCACGAACTTTCATCGAAGTCGGAATCAGTCGATCCACAGGCCGCGGCTCCTGTGCCAGTCCTCGATGGACTGCGCCGGATATCCGTCGAAGACTAGGTCGTTCGGCCCGCGCTGCAGCTCGACCCACGGTGCCTTGTCCTTGACGAGGAGATGCACAGTCTCCGGCGGGACCGGCAGGTCGGTATCGATTGCGGACGCAAACGGATGCACCAGGTCAGGCCAGGCTGGATCATGGACCCAGAGCGCCGAACCGCATTTCAGGCAGTAGCGCCGCTCCCCGGTCGAGATCTCGCAGGAGCCGTCATCCTGGTAGAGCCTGGCGTGGAACATGCCGATCGACTCCGCGCCCTCGATCTTCAGTGATGCGGCGTCGCCCATGATGTTGATCGCATAGCCGCCGCCCCCGCCGGTCTTGCGGCAGATCGAGCAGTAGCAGCGCTGGTAGGGGTAGGGCGTGTGGCTTTCGACCGAGAAGCGCACCGCGCCGCAGTGGCAGGATCCTTCGAGCGTCATCGGCATGACGGAGTCCTCTTTTTTGGGCCGGGCGGGCCGCCGATGGCACCACTCGCGGTCACAGTGCTCCCATCACCTTCTGATTGAAGCCGTAGACGGTGCGGCTTCCGCGGTAAGGCACCAGGCGCACCTCGCGCTCCTGGCCGGGCTCGAACCGCACCGCCGTTCCGGCGGGAATGTCGAGCCGCATGCCGCGAGCCTTGTCCCGGTCGAAGGCGAGCGCGGGGTTGGTCTCGTGAAAATGATAGTGTGAGCCGACCTGGACCGGACGGTCGCCGGTGTTGGCGACGGTGAGCGTCACCGCCTCCAGCCCGTCGTTCAGGATGATCTCGCCATCGGCGGGAAGAATTTCACCGGGGATCATGGCTTGCCTCAGCGCACGGGATGATGGACGGTGACGAGCTTGACGCCGTCGGGAAAGGTGGCCTCGACCTGGACGTCGTGCAGCATCTCGGCGATGCCTTCCATCACCTGATCGCGGCTGACGACATGCGCGCCTGCCTCCATCAGCTCGGCGACCGAACGCCCGTCGCGGGCGCCTTCGACGACATAATCCGAGATCAACGCGACCGTTTCGGGATAGTTGAGTTTGACACCGCGGGCGAGGCGCTTGCGTGCGACCTCGGCCGCCATTGCGATCAGCAGCTTGTCCTTTTCTCTCGGGGTCAGATGCATTCTCTAGACACTCCAGACACGCGGCGGCACAGCGCCGAAGATGGGCAGGATGGCAGCGAGCGCTGATCGAAGCGGTGCGAAATCCGGCGCCGCAAACCGTAACGACAGCAAGCCGTTATAAGTTGATGCAGCCGCTTCGACCGCTTCGAACCCGGCGAGCCGCGCGCGCGCCGGGTCAAGCCGGGATGCGGCGTCAGGCGCAACGAAGACCAGGGTCGCGAGGGCGCGGGCGCCGCCGCAGGTCCCCGGTCGCGCCAGCAAGTCTGTGACCGGCGGAACAAGTCGCAGCGCGTCGGCATAGGCAAGCCGTCCGCCGCGGCGGATTCGCCAGTGGTCGGTGAGGGCGGCGTTCACCACGATCTCGCCCATGGCGCGGCGGCCGAGTATCAGGGGCTCCAGCGCGAGCAGGGTCGCGTCGGCCGCCATTTCGACGGCGAGCCGGCGCCGCAGGCGGGCTGCGTCAAACAGGATGGTTTCCTGCGGCAGCCAGGCGAGCCGGGCGCCGCGGCCAAGCCGCAGCTCGGTGGTGATCAGGGCCTCCGGCCCCGTCGAACGGTAGATCCGCTCCGCGGCCTGGGTCGTGACGACAAGCTCCGCCCCGTCCCGCGCGGTGCAATGCCAGCGAATCCGGTCGCCGCCGGTGACGCCGCCGGCGGTGTTGATCAAGACCGCCTCCGGAACCGCACCTGGCATCGTGGGCAAGATGCACTTTCCCGAGCCGCGCTGGAAGAGAGTGTCAATGCGGGTGGCACCATCGCTGACCGCCACCGCGACCTCGACGGCAGCGTCGGCGCGCTGCATCGGCGGCTCCGAGCGCAAGGTCACCGTCTCTGCAGGGGTGAGCCCGTCAGACGGTGAGCCAGCGTCGAACATTGGCCTCTCCCTCGCCGCCCTGCATGTCCGTAGCGGTGCCGCTCAGCACGATCTCGCCGCGGTCCATAACATAGAACCGGTCGGCGAGGTCGCGAGCGAACTCGAAATACTGTTCAACCAGCAGGATGGCCATGTCGCCGCGCTGGCGCAAGACGTCGATTGCCCGACCGATGTCCTTGATGATCGACGGCTGGATGCCCTCGGTCGGCTCGTCGAGCAGCAGGAGCCTGGGTCGGGTCGTCAGGGCGCGGCCAATCGCAAGCTGCTGCTGCTGGCCTCCGGAGAGGTCGCCGCCGCGGCGGCCGAGCATGTCCTTGAGAACCGGAAACATCTCGAACACGACATCAGGAATGGTTCGGTCCTTGCGCGGCAGCGGCGCATAGCCGGTTTCCAGGTTTTCCTTCACGGTGAGAAGAGGGAAGATCTCGCGGCCCTGCGGTACGCTGGCGATCCCCAACCTTGCCCGGCTTTCCGGGCGCTGCCGCTGGATATCCGTGTCGCCGAGGCGGATTCGGCCGGCGGAAATCGGTCGCCGTCCGCAGATGGCGCGCATCAGCGAGGTCTTGCCGACACCGTTGCGGCCGAGCAGGCAGGTGACCTCGCCGAGCTTGGCTTCCAGCGAGACGGATTTCAGGACGCGCGCTGCGCCGTAGTGGAGGTCGATCGTGTCGACGTTCAGCATCGTCTTCAGCGCCCCAGATAAACGTCGATGACCTGCGGATCGGCGCTGACATGCTCGATCGAGCCCTCAGCCAACACAGAGCCCTGATGCAGCACCGTGACCTTGCAGCCCAGCGCCTTGACGAATTCCATGTCGTGCTCGACCACGACGACAGCGTGCTCGCCGGCGATACTGCGCAGCAACTCGGCCGTGCGCATGGTCTCGTCGTCGGTCATGCCGGCCGCCGGCTCGTCGACCAGCAGCAGCTTGGGATCTTGGGCGAGCAGCATGCCGATCTCCAGCCATTGCTTCTGGCCATGCGACAAATCGGCCGCCAGCGCATGCCGGCGGTCCTCCAGCCGCACCAGCGCCAGCAGCTCGTCGAGCCGGGCCATCTGGGCCGGCGTGGTGCGGGCGAACAGGGTCGAGAACACGCCGCGATCGTCCTTGAGCGCGAGCAGCAGGTTGTCCTCCACGGTGTGGGTCTCGAACACGGTCGGCTTCTGGAACTTGCGACCAATGCCGAGCATCGCCGTCGCGGCCTCGTCGGACTTCGTGAGATCGGCCTGGCCGGCCCACAGCACGGTGCCTTCGTCGGGCACGGTCTTGCCGGTGATAATGTCCATCATCGTCGTCTTGCCGGCGCCGTTCGGGCCGATGACGGCGCGCAGCTCGCCCTCATCCACGGCAAAGGACAGCTTGTTGATCGCCTTGAAGCCGTCGAAGCTCTTGGAGACGCCTTCCAGATAGAGAAGGGCGGAGGTCTGGCGGGGGTGGGACATGGCCGCTACTCCGCAGGTTTCAGCGCAAGCGCCCGCGAGCGTCTTCGGGCGGCGCCACTGGCGCTGTCGATCAGGCCGAGCACGCCCTTTGGCAGGAACAGGGTGACGACCACGAACAGGCCCCCGAGCGCGAACAGCCAGAACTCCGGGAACCAGCCGGTGAAAAGGGTCTTGGCGAGGTTGACGAGCACTGCGCCGAGTGCGGCGCCGACCAGCGTGCCGCGACCGCCGATCGCCACCCAGATCACGATCTCGATCGAATTGGCCGGCGAGAACTCGCTGGGATTGATGATGCCGACCTGGGGTGTGTAGAGCGCACCGGCGATGCCGGCGAGCACCGCCGACACGGTGAAGACGAACAGCTTATAGCGCTCGACGCGGTAGCCCAGAAAGCGGGTGCGGCTCTCGGCATCGCGCACCGCGACGAGCACCTTGCCGGCCTTGGACGTGGTAATCAGTCGGCAGATTACGAACCCCGCCGCGAGCGCTGCCGCCGTCGCCACGAACAGCCCGGCGCGGGTCGCATCCGTCTGCAGGCTGAAGCCGAGCACGTCCTTGAAGTCGGTGAGACCGTTGTTGCCGCCAAAGCCCATCTCGTTGCGGAAGAACGCAAGCATCAGGGCGTAGGTCATCGCCTGAGTGATGATCGAGAGATAGACGCCGGTGACGCGGCTGCGGAAGGCGAGCCAGCCGAAACAGAAGGCGAGCAGGCCTGGAACCACCATGGCCATGGCGGCGCCGAACCAGAACATGTCGAAGCCGTACCAGAACCACGGCAGCGACTCCCAGTTCAGGAACACCATGAAGTCCGGCAGGACGGCGTGGCCGTAGACGCCGCGGGGCCCGATCTCTCGCATCAGATGCATGCCCATGGCGTATCCGCCGAGGGCGAAGAAGGCGCCATGGCCGAGGCTGAGGATGCCGCAATAGCCCCAGACCAGATCGAGCGCGACGGCAAGCAGGGCGTAGCACAGGTACTTGCCGAGCAGCGAGACGGCAAAGCTCGGCAGGTGCAGCGCCGAGCCCGGCGTCATGGCGAGGTTGAGCACCGGGACGACGACGGCCGCTACGAACAGGAAGCCGAGAAGGATCAGGGAACGGGTGTCGAGTGCGCGCGCCAGCATGGTCTAGGCCTCCACTGCCCGGCCGCGCACGGCGAACAGCCCGCGAGGGCGTTTCTGGATGAACAGGATGATGAAGACCAGCACCAGGATCTTGCCGAGGACGGCGCCGGCCACCGGTTCGAGAAACTTGTTGGCGATGCCGAGCGTGAAGGCGCCGGCGAGCGCACCCCAAAGGTTTCCGGCACCGCCGAAGACCACGACCATGAAGCTGTCGACGATATAACTCTGTCCAAGGTTGGGCGAGACGTTGTCGATTTGGCTGAGCGCCACCCCGGCGAGACCCGCGATGCCGGCTCCGAGCCCGAAGGTCATCGCGTCAACGCGGCCGGTGCGGATCCCCATGTCGGCGGCCATGGCCCGGTTCTGTGTCACGGCCCGCATCTGCAGCCCCATCGGCGTGCGTTTCAACATCGCAAGCAGCAGCGCGAACACGGCAAGCGAGAACAGGATGATCCACAGCCGGTTGTAGGTGACGGTGATGTCGGCGATCTGGAAGGCGCCCGACATCCAGGACGGGTTGCCGACCTCCCGGTTGTTGGGGCCGAAGATCGTGCGCACCGCCTGCTGCAGGATGAGGCTGATGCCCCAGGTGGCCAGCAGCGTCTCCAGCGGGCGGCCATAGAGGAAGCGCACGACGCCGCGTTCGATGGCGACGCCGACGCCGCCGGCGACGAGGAAGGCGAGGGGGGCGGCGATCAGCAGCGAGTAGTCGAAGAGCTGGGGCGCCGCATTTCGGATGATCTCCTGCACCGAAAACGTGGTGTAGGCGCCGAGCATGACGAGTTCGCCGTGGGCCATGTTGATGACCCCCATGACCCCGAAGGTGATCGCCAGGCCGATGGCGGCAAGCAGCAGCACGGAGCCGAGCGACAGTCCCTGCCAGACGTTCTGGACGTAGCCCCACAGTGCCAGCCGGCGCTCGATCGCCGCCCGCGCCTCCGCAGCCGCCTGCACGACGTCGGCTGGCGCGTTGCCGTGCACGCCGGCGAGCAGGCCGAGTGCATCGCGGTCGCCGCGCAGGCGCAGTACCTCGACTGCCGCGAGCATCTGTTCCGCGGTCGCGTCGCTTGTCGCGAGCACGACCGAGGCGCGAGCCTGTTCGAGCGCCGTGCGCACGTTTGCCACCGTCTCCGCATCGATGGCTTCCTCGAGGGCGGCCAGCGCCGTTGAATCGCGGCTCTTGAACACGGACTGGGCGGCGGTGAAGCGTACCGCGGGATCGTCCGCCCGCAGCGTGAGCCCACCCAGCAGGCCGTCGATCAGCACGCGGATCGAATTGTTGACCTTGATCTTCTCCACCTCGCGCCGGCCGGCTTCGCCGGCGTCTTCACCGGTGAAGGGATCGGCAAGCAGGAAGTCGCGCCCCTTCTTCCTGGCAATGAAGACGTTCTTGTCCGTCTTGCGAATGTAGAGGTCGCCACCGCGAAGCGCCTTGAGCGCTGGCGCCACACGAGGGTCGCCCGTCGCCGCAAGCGCCTCCGCAGTCTCGGCGATATCCTTGAACGTGTTGGAGACGAATCCCGCGGACATGGTCCGGAGCTCGCCGATCTCGGCGGCCCCCGCGACGAGCGGTATCAAGAGGAGGCTGGCAAGCAGTGCAGCGGCGGTCAGCAGTCGGCGCATCAACCCGGCTTTCTCGGCGGCAAAGACGCCGCCCTCGCTCCGTGGGCGGGGCGGCAGGATCCGGGAAGCCGGGCCGCCGGCTCCCCGGGGATCATCGGGACGGCTCAGTTGCCGGCGGCGCCGCCGCACTTGCCGGTGGCGACGTTGAAATTGCCGCAGCTCAAGGGCTTGCGCCAATCGGCGATCAGCATCTTGGATTCGGGCAGGTAGTCGGACCACGCGTCGCCCGGCACCAGGCCCGCCGTCTCGTAGACGGTCTCGAACTGGCCGTCGTCCTGGATCTCGCCGATCAGGACCGGCTTGGTGATGTGGTGGTTCGGCATCATCGCCGAATAGCCGCCGGTCAGGTTCGGTACGCTGACGCCGATCAGGGCGTCGATGACCGCATCCGTGTCGGTGGTGCCGGCGGCTTCCACCGCCTTGACCCACATGTTGAAGCCGATGAAATGCGCCTCCATCGGGTCGTTGGTCACGCGTTCCTCGTCCTTGATGAAGGCGTG
>CAYXAA010000014.1:0-91878 GCA_964462985.1 uncultured Hyphomicrobiales bacterium
GCTTCCAGATCAACGCGCAGAACTGCGTCCACTGCAAGACCTGCGACATCAAGGATCCGAACGCCAACATCACCTGGGTGGTGCCGGAGGGCGGCGGCGGACCGAACTACCCGAACATGTGAGGCGGGAACAGCGGGCAAGCGCCCTCATATCGTTTGGCCTTGGCGCGCCGCCGGCTCGATCTCCTCGGCAAGGAAGCGGTCCGTGAAGCTGTCGAGCGCATCCCAGTCGACGGGGTGTATGGCAGCGGCCGCCTCGCCGGCGGATCCTGGCCACAACACCGACTGACCGATCAGCCGTTCAAGCCATTCGGCCACAGTCTCGCGCGCCACACCGGAGGTGACGTGAACGCGGCCTGCCGACCAGCCGAGACCGGCGAAGAACTGTGCGAGGTCCGCATCGGCGCCGGCGTGACGCCAGCCGACGCCTGCCGCCGAGAGCGGTATGACCGCAATGAAGGCCGTGGGCACACGTTCGAGCTCATAGCGGTGGCTGCGTACGAAGTCGGAAAGCGCGGCCCGGTTCTGCCCGGCGTTAAACGCTCCGGCCAATATGGCCGCATCGAACCAGCCCAGTTCCGTCCGGGTGGCCGTGCGGGCATCGACCAGACTCACCACATGGCCGGCAGCCTTCAGGCGCTCCACGACATGATCAGCAATCTCCCGGGCGCTCCCGGGCGCGGTCGCGCAGGCAACAAGAACATGCGCCATCTCGATTGATCTCCCGTGCCGCGACTCACGAGCGAGATTGACCGAACTCCACAACAATCCGATGACGGTGCAATGCGATCATGCGCGGGACGCGGCAAGACATACGGGAGCGTCCGCCGTGCTCTTGCAGGGTCCAACCAGCGGAACCAAGCAAAACTCCCGATCCTTTTCCTTTGGAACAACTTCAGCGGCAATGCGTTGACAGCGGTCGGTCGCACAGGACTTTTTGAGACGTTGGGTCAAGCGATCCGGTATGCTTTCGGCATTGCTCCAGCGAGCAGACCGGTACCGGCGCCCGTGGCACGGCGCCGATCCATGGCGCGAAGCGGCATCCGAAAGGGGACACGATGAAGGTGGCGGCGGTGTTGAACCGGGACGGTGGCACGTTGAAGACCACCGACCTTACCGCATTCTGCCGCCAGTTGACCGAGTGCTTCCACGGCGCCGGCCACGACATCCGGTGTTTCGTGGTCCCCGGATCCGAGGTGGTCGAGACACTGCAGTCGGTAGCCGAGGACGATGCGCACGACACCGTGCTCGCCGGCGGCGGAGACGGCACGATCTCGGCCGCGGCCGGGATCGCTTGGAAGGCCGGCAAGGCGCTCGGCGTCCTTCCGGCCGGCACCATGAACCTGTTTGCCCGCTCGCTCGGCGTTCCCCTCGATCTCGCGGCGGCGGGCGAGGCGCTTGCGGCCGGGACGATCTCGCCTTGCGACATCGCAACGGCAAACGGCCGCCCGTTCATTCACCAGTACTCGGTCGGCTTGCATCCAAGCATCATCCAGCTCAGGGAAGAAACCCCGTCACGCTCCCGGCTCGAGAAGATGCTGAACAGCGCGCGGGCGGCGATGGACCGCTTCCTCAATCCGCCGTCCTTTCCCGTGGAGCTCGACATCGACGGCGAGCGCCGAACGGCGCGCGTCAGCAACATCGCCGTTTCCAACAATCCCTATGGCCACGGCCACATGCCCTATGCCGACCGTCTCGACGGCGGCGTTCTCGGGATCTATCACGCGGGCCCGCTGAAGCTGCCGGCGATGATGGTTCTCGTGGCCGATCTGGTTGCCGGCCGCTGGGCGGAAAACCCGGACCTAGTGTCCGACACCGGCCATAGGGTGGTGCTGCGCTTTCCGCGGCCCAAGCGCGGCGCCAAGGCCGCGATCGACGGCGAACTCATTCCGCTGGCCAACCCGGTGACGGTCGAGATCCATCCCGGCGAACTCCGGGTGCTGCGCCCGGCAGAGGCCTAGGCCGGCGGGCGCTCAATCGGGTCGGGCGACCATAGCACGCCGGCCCGGCGCCGGAGCCCGGGCCAGCACCGACCGAACGACGGCTGCGACCGTCAGGCCGGGATCGCTTCGCGGGTCTGAACCTCGACCACGGCGAGCGCGGACATGTTGACGACGCCGCGCGAGGTCACCGACGGCGTCAGGATATGCGCCGGCTTTGCGGTGCCAAGCAGGATCGGGCCGACGTGGAGCGCATCGGTCATGACCTTGACGAGGTTCATGGCGATGTTGGCCGCGTCGAGCGACGGGAACACCAGAAGGTTCGCCTCCCCCGTGAGCTTCGACTTGGGCATGACGCGGCGGCGAATCTCCTCCGACAGCGCCGAGTCACCGTGCATCTCGCCGTCGACCTCGAGATCGGGCGCAGTGCGGGCCAGAATATCGAGCGCCTTGCGCATCTTGATCGCCGAGGCCGCATCGCGGGACCCGAAGTTGGAGCTCGACAGCAGCGCCGCCCGCGGCGACAGGCCGAAGCGGCGGATCTCGCGGCAGGCGAGCCGCGTCATCTCGGCAATCTGCTCCGCGGTCGGATCGTCCGCCACATAGGTGTCGGTGAAGAACGTGGCGCCGGCCGAATTGATCAGCAGCGACAGGGCCGAGAAGTCATGGACACCCGGCGCCGTGCCGATGATGTTGCGCACGTCGCGCAGATGCTTTGAATAGCGGCCGTCCAGGCCGCAGATCAGCGCGTCGGCCTCGTCACGGTAAAGGGCGAGCGCACCGATCACCGTGGTGTTGGCGCGCACCATGGTTCGGGCGGCCTCCGGCGTGATGCCCTTGCGACCGGTCAGTTCGAACAGCGTGTCGACATAGTCGCGGTAGCGTGGATCGTCCTCGGGGTTGATGAACTCGAAATCGGTTCCCGGTCGGATCTTGAGGCCGAAGCGCTGACACCGGGTCTCGAGCACCGACGGACGGCCGATCAGGATCGGGTCGGCAAGGCCGTCCTCGATCAGGACCTGGGCGGCGCGCAGCACGCGCTCTTCCTCACCGTCGGCATAGATGATCCTCTTGCGGCCGCCGCGGGCGGCGGCGATCACCGGCTTCATGATCAGGCCGGAGCGGAATACGAACCGGTTGAGCCGGTCGAAATAGGCCTCGAAATCGCTGATCGGCCGCGTTGCGACGCCACTCTCCATCGCGGCTCTCGCCACGGCGGGCGCAATGCGCAGGATGAGACGCTGGTCGAACGGCGAGGGAATCAGATGTTTCGGGCCGAAGGTCTCCGTCACCCCGCCATAAGCGCGGGCAGCGACTTCCGAGGGTTCTTCGCGCGCAAGCTCGGCGATCGCCGTGACCGCGGCGAGCTTCATCTGCTCGTTGATCGTGGTGGCGCCGACGTCGAGCGCGCCGCGGAAGATATAGGGAAAGCAAAGGACGTTGTTGACCTGGTTGGGGTAATCGGACCGGCCGGTGCACATCATGGCATCCGGCCTGATGGCGAGCGCCTCCTCGGGCATGATCTCCGGCCGCGGATTGGCGAGTGCCAGGATCAGGGGCTTCTCCGCCATGCTCGCGACCATTTCGGGCTTGAGGACGCCGCCCGCCGACAGACCGAGGAACACGTCAGCGCCGGGAATGACGTCGGCGAGCGTCCGCTTGCCGGTGGCCTGCGCGAACTCCGCCTTCCACTCGTCCATCAGGCTCTCGCGGCCCTTGTAAACAACGCCGTCGATGTCGGTGACCCAGATGTTCTCGCGCCGTGCCCCCAGCGAGACGAGGAGATTGAGGCAGGCGAGCGCGGCAGCGCCGGCGCCGGAGGCGACAATCTTGACGGTCTCGATCGGCTTGCCGGCGAGCTCCAGCGCGTTCTTGACGGCGGCGGCGACAATGATCGCGGTGCCGTGCTGGTCGTCGTGGAACACCGGAATGTTCATCCGCTCGCGCAGGGTGCGCTCGATGATGAAGCATTCCGGCGCCTTGATGTCTTCCAGGTTGATGCCGCCGAAGGTGGGCTCCAGCACGGCGACGGCGTCGCAGAAGCGCTCGACATCGCGCTCCTCGACCTCGATGTCGAAGACGTCAATACCGGCAAACTTCTTGAACAGCACCGCCTTGCCTTCCATCACCGGCTTGGAGGCGAGCGCGCCGATCGCGCCGAGGCCAAGCACGGCCGTGCCGTTTGAGATCACCGCGACCAGATTGGACCGGGCGGTGTAGTCGGCCGCGAGGGTCGGATCACGCGCGATCTCAAGACAGGGCGCGGCAACGCCAGGCGAGTAGGCGAGCGCTAGGTCGCGCTGGTTGCCGAGCGGTTTGGTGGCCTGGATCTCGAGCTTACCGGGGCGAGGATGCTGGTGATAGAACAGGGCGGCTTCGTCGAGATCGACGCTGTCGGGCTTCTGGTCGCTCATTGGCTCTCTGTTATCGTTCACGCGGCGGGATCAGCCATCATGCTAGAGCACGGACGGCAGGATGGGGAAACGACTTTTGCGGGCAGGGCAGCAAAAGCGCTTGTTTGCTAAACGTGTTTGCCGGTCGGACCGCCGGCCGCCGGCGTGGCCGGCGAAAGCCCCGCCGGCCCGACCCGAATGGCAAGCCTCAGCAGCAGATACAGCGTCACGGCGTTGAGCACGTGCCACATGAAGTGCGTGCCGAGCGGCAGGACGTTGCAAAAAGCGAGGTCGGCCATGCGAAAGCCCATGGAAGCGGCAAAGACCGCGCCGGTGACGAGCAGCGCCTCGCCGGCCCTGCGCGAGCGCGGTAACAGCACCAGGCCGACGACGACGATCGCGAGCAGGGCCGGAAAATAACCGGCCGTCGAGCCGAGAACAGGCCGCAGCGCGCCCCCGAGCGGCCCGCTCGCTGCCATGAACGCCGCGGTCAGCAGACCCGCCACCAGCAGCGACAACCCGAGAAAGCGACGCATGGCGAGAAAGAAATAGCCGATGATGAACAGCGTGATCGGCGCGACGTCGGCGATTACCGACCAGCGGTCGGCGAAGGTGTGAAACAGGAACGAGCCGATGCCGATGATGCCGACCAGGGCGGCCAGCAGCCGCGCCGGAAGGTCCGGCTCATCCTTGACCCTCAGTTGCATCTCCGCCGTGGCGGCGGCGACCAGGAAGGCCGCATTGCTGATCGCGTTGACGGGTTCGGCCCAGAACGACGGGCCGATGCGCTCGCAGTAGAGATCCAACGGCTCGAACCACTCCACCCGTCCCTCCCGATATCTTCGCGCCGGAGGCATGCGGCCGCATGCACTCTGGTCATCGTGCAGTCCTCCCTATATGGCTCAAGATCGAGGAGACCGCCATGGACCGTATCGACGACAGCCGCCCGTTCATTCCCGTTCGCATCGCCGTCCTGACCGTGTCCGACAGCCGGTCGCTGGAAGAGGATCGCAGCGGTGGAACCCTCGCTGCGCGGATTGCCGAGGCCGGGCACACGCTCGCGGCGCGCGCCCTTGTCAAGGACGAGATCGACGAAATCCGCAGCACGGTGTCCGGCTGGATCGCCGACCCGGCGATCGACGTTGTCATCACCACCGGCGGCACCGGCTTCACCGGCCGCGACATCACGCCGGAGGCGATCGAGCCGCTGTTCGAGAAGCGGATGGAGGGCTTCTCCGCCGTGTTCCACCGCATTTCCTACGACAAGATCGGCACTTCGACGATCCAGTCGCGGGCGACCGGGGGCGTGGCCAATGCGACCTACATCTTCGTGCTGCCGGGCTCACCGGGGGCGTGCCGCGACGCCTGGGACGGCATCTTGAAGGCACAGCTCGACTATCGGCACATGCCCTGCAACTTCGTCGAGATCATGCCTCGTCTGGATGAACACCTGAAGCGCGGCAAGCTCCGAGGCGCCTAGTGGCGGCCGAACAATTTCGTTTGCAGGAACGCCCGATTGCGATCACGGATGAGTGAGCGGCGTTCCCTCCCCCGTATTATCCCCTAATCTAGGCAGCGCATCACCAGCCTCGGGGGAGTACCTGGCCATGACCGACGTCGCACTAACCCGCCGTCACCTGCTTACCGCCGCCGCCGGCACCGCGCTCGCTGCGCCCTTTGTCAGCATCCCCGCCGCGCCAGCACGAGCGGCCGCACCGATGCTCGGCGCTGCCACGCCGCAGTTCTACCGTTTCAAGCTCGGCGGCTTCGAGGTCACAACGCTGCTCGACGCCACCCGGGTTATGGACGGACCGCATCCAACTTTCGGGATGGACCAGAGCCCGGAGGCCGTCGCCGAACTCGCCGCCGCCAACTACCTGCCGAGCGACAAGATGGTGAACGGCTTCACGCCGGTCCTCGTCAACACCGGCCAGGACCTGGTGCTGTTCGACACCGGCCTCGGCGGCAGCAACGGCACGCTGCCCGACCAGCTCGCAGCCGCCGGCTACAGCCCGGACCAAGTCGATATCGTCGTCATCACTCACATGCATGGCGACCATATCGGCGGGCTGATGACCGACGGCCAACCGACCTTCGCCAATGCGCGCTATGTCACGGGCCAGGCCGAGTACGACTTCTGGTCAGCCGACGAGCGGCTCTCGGGCCCGACCGAGAACGGCGCCAAGCTGGTGCGCTCCAACGTCGTGCCGCTCGCCGACAAGACGACCTTCCTCGAGGAGGAGGGTGAGGTCGTTTCCGGCATCAATGGCATCGAGACCTTCGGGCACACGCCCGGCCACATGTCCTACCACATCGAGAGCGAGGGCAAGCGGCTGCTGATCTGGGGCGACGTCGCCAACCACTTCGTGGTTTCGATCCAGCGCCCGGATTGGCACGTGGGCTTTGACATGGACAAGGACAAGGCCGCGCAGACGCGTAAGCGGGTGTTCGACATGGCAGCGGCGGAACGGCTGCCAGTCACCGGCTACCACATGCCGTTTCCGGCGCTCGGCTTCATCGAGAAGACCGGCGACAGCTATCGCTGGGTGCCGATGAGCTATCAGACGTTGCTCTGACCTTTGCCTTCGCCGCCGGCCGCCTCGGCGGCGGAGGTTAAGGCGAGCGCAGAACGAGGCCGGACCGGGCGATGAACAAGACGGATGCCGACGGCTTTGCCGGCCGCATTCAGACGAGCGGCAGGGACTGGATCCGGCTTGCGGCCGATGCGGCGGGCGGCGAGCGCCTGGAGGCGTTCTTTACCGGCCGGGCCTACCGGCCGCACCGCCACGACACCTATGCCATCGGCCAGACCCTTGCCGGGGTGCAGAGCTTCCGCTACCGCGGCACCGAGCGCCACAGCCTGCCGGGCGGCACGCTGGTGCTGCATCCGGACGAGCTGCACGACGGCCATGCCGGCACCGTGGCCGGGTTCCGCTACCGGATCGCCTATGTCGAGCCGGCCGCGATCCAGGCCGTGCTCGGCGGCCGGGCGCTGCCCTTCATCGACGGCGGGATCTCCCGCAGCCCGCAGCTTTTCGCCGCGGGGCGCGCGCTCTTGCGCGGCATCGACGAGCCGATCGAGGCGCTCGACTACGACGACACGCTCTACGACCTTGCCCATGCGCTGGAGGCAGCCGCGGGCGGGAGCGGCCGTCGGCCGCGGATCGCCGACCATCGCGCGGCGGAACGGGCCCGCGACTTTCTCCGGGCCGATCCCGCCCGGGCGGTGACCATGGCCGAGCTCGAGAGGGTCAGCGGCCGCAATCGCTGGAGTCTGTCGCGCGACTTTCGCCTGCTCTACGGCACCAGCCCGTACCGATATCTGGTGATGCGCCGGCTGGAGGCGGTAAAGGGCGCGCTGCGGGCCGGCGTGCCACCGGCGGAGGCCGCGCTTGGCGCCGGCTTTTCCGACCAGAGCCACATGACCCGGCATTTCACCCGCGCCTTTGGCATCCCGCCGGCGCGCTGGCTCAGCATCATCTCGGGCTGACCGCCGCGGCCCAGGTCCGTGGCGCCAAAGGCGGCCGGCCGCGCACGTCGGCATCCCGCTGACGGTGAGGCGGCCGTTCCGCACGCCCGCCGCCTCTTCCCTACTCCTCCGGTTCCGTCGTGAACATCAGCGGGTAGCCTGCACGACGGCCGTAATCGGTCGCCTCGGTCGCCTTGGTCTCGGCGACGTCGCGGGTGAAGACGGCAACAACGCAGGACCCCTTGGTATGGGCGGTGATCATGACCCTGAGGCTCTGGTCCGCGGTCATGCGGAACACCGCCTTCAGCACCTCGACGACGAAGTCGCGCGGGGTGTAATCGTCGTTGAGCAGGATGACCTTGTGCAGCTTCGGCCGCTCGACCTTCGGCTTGACCCTGGTCTTCGGCTTGACGGCAATGTCGGCCATCGATCCTCTCCCGGCAGAATGACGGCCACGGGACATCCTACCTTGGGCGGAAAAGGGCTGGCCGGAGCCGCGGCAGGTGCGTTGCTTGGGAATGTGGCCAAGCCAGTTTACACCAACATGGCCCGTCACGACAGGGTGTCGCGCCGTGCGTTCAGGTGCCGTGCAGCCTGGTGAGCACGCGCGGCGGCAGCCGTAGGGTACCGACGCCGATCCGCGCGAGCGTGCGCCGCGCGGCCTGGACCGGGCCCGTGCGCGTGTCGGGTGCGGCGCTGCCGACGGCGGTTGCGCGCAGGAACACGAGCCGGCCGCGCCCGATCCGGCGGACGATGTCGACGTCCTCCAGAACCGGCACGGCGCGATGACCGCCGAGGCGATCATAGAAGCCGCGCGACAGGATCAGGCCCTGGTTGCCATAGGGAAGCGCCAGTAGCCGGCAACGCAAGAGCGCGCCCATCTCCGAGACGCGGGCGCGCCAGCCGAAATCATCAAGCGCGTGGCGGAACACGGCGGCTCGCTCGTCGGCACGGCCGGCGCGGGTGGCCCGCTCGACGAAGGCCTGCACCTCGGCGGCCCAGCCAGGCTCGAGCACGATGCCGGCGGGCAGGAACATCAGCCACGTACCGCGCTCGGCGGCCAGAGCCCCCGCAGCCATGCGCTGCCCGCTTTCCCCCGGCACCCGGAGCAGCCGGGCACCGGCAGCGTCAGCCACCTGTTCCGTGCCGTCGGTGGAGCCGCCGTCAACAACGACGACCTCGCGCACAACGCCCTCGGCGGCAGCCGGCACCAGCGAGACAAAGGTGCGAACCAGCTCCGCTTCCGCGTTCAAAGTCGGAATGACCACGCTCAGCATGCGCCTGTTTTAACGGCTAATCGCTGCGCGCGGGAGAGCGGATCTTGTAGCCGCCGGGGAACCTGCGCTATGTTCTCGTTCTGTTCTCATGTCGAGTTTCGCCCGGCCATGCCTCCATCCAAGGTTCAAAGCAAACAGTCCAAGGCCCCGGTCGGCGCGCCGGAGAGTGCCTCACCGGCTTCAGTTGCAGCCGAGCGCCGGCGCGGACGCGGCGCCGGGCTCAACATGTCCGGCCGCTACGAGAAGGAGAGCCGCGAAGTCTTCGACGACGGCTGGGACACGCTTGAGGATCTGCCGCCGCTGAAGACGCAGGTCCAGGTCGAGCAGGCACGCACGATCATCACCCGCAACGAATCGCCGGATATCTCCTTCGACCGGTCGATAAACCCTTATCGCGGCTGCGAACACGGCTGCATCTATTGCTTCGCCCGCCCCTCCCACGCCTATATGGGCCTGTCGCCGGGACTCGATTTCGAAACCAGGCTGTTTGCCAAGCCCAACGCGGCGGAGCTGCTGGAACGCGAATTGTCGCGGCCGGGTTACCAGGTCCGCACCATCGCCATCGGCACCAACACCGACCCCTACCAACCGATCGAACGGCAATGGCAGATCATGCGCGAGATCCTGACCGTGCTCGACCGCTGCAACCATCCCGTGGGGATCGTGACGAAATCGGCGCTGGTGCTGCGCGACCGCGACATCTTGTCACGCATGGCAGAGCGTGGGCTTGCCAAGGTCGCCCTGTCGGTCACGACGCTCGACCGCAGGCTGGCCCGGGCCATGGAGCCGAGGGCGGCGACGCCGCCGAAGCGGCTGGAGGCAATCCGCGGTCTGGCCGAGGCCGGCGTGCCGGTGGCGGTGATGGTGGCGCCGATCATTCCCGCCCTCAACGACCACGAGATCGAGGCGATCCTGGAGACCGCGGCGGCGGCCGGAGCGGATGCGGCGGGCTACGTGCTGCTGCGCCTGCCATTCGAGGTCAGCGAGCTGTTTCGCGACTGGCTGCTGCGCAACCGGCCAGACCGGTACCGTCACGTGATGAACGTGCTGCGTTCGATGCGCGGCGGCAAGGACTACGACTCGGCCTGGGGCAAGCGCATGCGCGGTGAAGGGCCCTATGCTCAGCAGATTTCCCGCCGGTTCGCGCTCGCCGTCAAACGGCTCGGCCTCAACAAGCGGCGGACGCTCGACACATCGTCTTTCATCGCCCCGCAGAAGGGCGGAGTGCAGCTTTCGCTGCTGTGAGGCGGCGGCAGGGCCTCAACACAACATCAGGGAGGTCCGGGCGTCGGGTGACCCAAACCGCTGCAGCCTTTCATTGCGGCCGGTGGCGAATGTTGGGGATGGGTCCACGCACGGGGCCGTCGCGGCTTGAGCCTGCCGGCGGCAGGGGCGAAAGTCGAGGCGATGACCTGCCTCGCTCCAACACTGCCGGCGCTTGCGCTTCCTGCCGCCTTCGACGCGGCGGCCGAGGCGGACCTTGCGGCGCGGTTCGACGGCCGTCTCGCCGGCATCGACGAGGCCGGGCGCGGTCCGTGGGCCGGGCCGGTGGTGACGGCCGCAGTGATTCTCGACTACCGCAGGCTGCCAAAGGGGCTGAACGATTCGAAGCAACTCGCCGCCTCCGAGCGCGAGCGGCTGTTCCAGGAGATCTGCGACACCGCCGAGGTCGCGGTCGCCTTCGCCTCGCCGGCGACGATCGACCGGCTCAACATCCGCGGCGCGACGCTTGCCGCCATGGCACGGGCCGCGGCCGGACTCGGGCGGGCGCCGCGGGCCTGCCTGATCGACGGGCGCGACGTGCCGCCGGCACTCGGCGTACCCGGACAGGCCGCGATCGAGGGCGACGCGCGCCTGCTCGCCGTCGCCGCAGCCTCGATCGTCGCCAAGGTGACCCGCGACCGGCTGATGGTCCGGCTCGATGACTGCGTGCCCGGCTACGGCTTCGCCCGGCACAAGGGTTACGGCACGCGTGAACACGCCGCCGCCCTCACACGGCTCGGACCCTGCGCCCATCACCGCCGCAGCTTCGCGCCGATCCGGGCGCTGCTCGGCGGGTGAGTTTCAGGGATAGCAGGCTGAGGCGGAGCGGTGCTGGCGGCGCCCCGAAACATGAAGCCACCTCGAACCGGAGCCTGCGGCGAAAAGGCCTGCGGCTCGCCTGAAAAAGGCCTGGCAGACAGGGCGGAGCCCACTCCAACCGCCGCCGCGCCCCAAAACGCCGGCGGGGCCGCCGGCTTGTCGCCGGACGGCCCCGCCCACTGTTCCTGCAATGACGGGTGGAAGCTCAGTTCAGGCGGGCCCTCACGTCCTCGATGCTCTTGGCGAGGAGGTCGTCGGCGACCTTGTCCTTGACCTTGGCGGCGAGGATCGCTTCGGCCGCGGCGACGGCGATGTCGGTCGCCCTGGCGCGGACCTCGGCGAGCGCTTGGCCCTCGGCCTGCTCGATCTTGCGCTCGGCCGCCCTGGTGCGACGCTCGATCATCTCTTCCAGCGCCTGATTGGCCTCAATCGTCATGCGCTCGGCCTCGTGCCTGGCCTCGGCCACGATCGCCTCGGCCTCTTCTTCGGCCTCGTGGCGCTTGCGCTGATATTCGGCAAGAAGCGCCTGTGCCTCCTCGCGCAGCCTGCGCGCCTCCTCGAGCTCCTGGCGGATGGTGTCGGCACGGTTGTCGAGCGCAGCCCCGACCTTTCCCGGCACCTTGAGCCAGATGATCAGCGCGAAGAACAGGACGAGGCCGACCAGAGCCCAGAATGTCGCATCCATCGTCGTGCCCTCACTTCATTGCCGCGTTGACGGCCTTGGTGAGGTCCGTCTTCGCCGGCGCCTTGCCGATCAGCGTCTCGACCAGTGCGGCAGTCGCTTCGCCAGCGATCTCGCCGACATGAGACAGCGCCTCGTCCTTGATGCTGGCGATGCGCTGCTCGGCCTCGGCGAGCTTGGCGTTCAGCTTCGCCTCCTCCGCGGCACGGCGCGCCTCGGCATCGGCCTTGAGCTTCTCGCGGGTTTCGCTGGCGATCGCGTGGGCGCGGTTGCGCGCTTCCGCAAGCGCCTGCTCGTATGCGGCGATCGCGACATCGGTTTCCTGCTTCAGCCGGTTGGCCTCTGCAAGATCGCCGGCGATCCGATCGCGCCGATCCTCCAGGATGCCGCCGATGCGCGGCAGCGCCACCTTGGTCATGATCCAGTAGAACAGGCCGAAGGTGATCGCGAGCCAGAGGAGCTGCGAAGGATAGGTCGTGCCGTCGAACGGCGGGAAGGAACCCGTGGCGTCCGCTCCGTGCGGCACCTCGGTTCCAGCAGTGGTTTCAGCGCCCTGTGGTGTCGCCATACCCGTCTCCATCGGCGCCGCGGACAGCGTGCGGAACTCGTCTGCGCCCTTGAAAGGCGTGGGCGGTTCCGGTGATCCGGCGCCATCAGTCAGTGACGCAGGCCGCCGTTACGGCCGTGCGACCGGAGCGCGATAGCCGCGCTCCAGCCAAGTTCGCGTCGCTGTGCCGTCGAAATCAGACGGCGAACAGGAGGAGCAGAGCCACCAGCAGCGAGAAGATGCCGAGCGCTTCCGTCACGGCGAAGCCGAAGATCAGGCGGCCGAACTGGCCGTCGGCGGCCGACGGGTTGCGCAGGGCACCGGCGAGATAGTTGCCGAAGATGCTGCCCAGACCGACGGCGGCGCCGCCCATTCCGAGGCAGGCGATGCCGGCACCGATGAACTTTGCTGCTTCAGCTTCCATGACATGTGCTCCTTAAATGAGAGTGCAGCGACGATAGGCTCGGTCCCGCGCAGCACGCGGGACGATGGATGGGCTCAGTGGCTCGGATGCAGAGCGTCGTTGAGATACATGCAGGTGAGGACGGTGAAAACGTAGGCCTGCAGCGCGGCGACCAGGAACTCAAGCGCTGTCAGCGCCACGGTCATGGCGAGCGGCAGGATCGAGGTGATGGGGCCGAGCAGGCCGAGACTCTCGCTGGCCGCCAGCGACACCACGAAGCCGGCGAAGACCTTCAGCGTGATATGGCCGGCCAGCATGTTGGCGAAGAGACGGACGGAGAGGCTGATCGGACGCGACAGGAACGAGATCACCTCGATCAACGTGACCAGCGGCACCAGCACGGCCGGCACGCCTGCCGGAACGAACAGGTGGAAGAACTTCATTCCGTGCTTGGCCAGGCCGTAGACCACGACGATGCCGATCACCAGCATCGCCAGGGCAAAGGTGACGATGATGTGGCTGGTGACGGTGAAGAAGTAGGGGAACATGCCGATGAGATTGGCCATCAGCACGAACATGAAGATCGAGAACACGAAGGGGAAGAACCGCATCCCCTCGTTGCCGGCCGAACTTCGCAAGGTACTCGCCACGAACTCGTAGCTCATTTCGGCGAGCGACTGCCAGCGCGTCGGCACAAGGCCCCGGCCGCTGGTCGACATGATGAGGAAGGCCGACGACACCGCAACGACCGCCACCATGAACAGCGCGGAATTGGTGAAGGAAAGATCCAGTCCCCCGACCTCGATCGGTATGATCCTGGTGATATGGAACTGATGGATCGGATCGTTCGCCACCGGGTCAGCCCCTCTGCTCGGTCTCTTTCGCGCACAACGATTGCGCGTCAACTGGTTGCAAGACTATCCGTCGCGCCCCTTATCCCTCGGGTCGGCCACAAGGCCGGCGGACCGAAGCACATTGAGCACGCCCGCAACAAACCCCAACAGCAGGAACACAATCAGCCCGAATGGACTGGTGCCCAGGACGCTGTCGATCAACCAGCCCAGTCCACCGCCGACCAGAATGCCGGCGACGAATTCCGTCGACAGCCTCAGGGCCTGGGCGAACCCGGTCGCGTCGCTCTTCCGGCCGCGCCGTGCCGCCTTCTCGGCAGCACGCTTTTCGGCGAGAGATCGACCAAGCCGGTCCATACGCTCGGACAGTCCGGCTTCATCGGGCGTCTTTCCGCTCTTGTCACGCTCGAACTCGTCTGGAGACATTCTGTCGTCGCCTCCGTCGATGTCGGCGGGACCATAGATCGGACCTCAGCCCCCGAAGCCGGGCGCACAATAGTCGGCACCCCCTGCCCTGTCAAGGACGGGCCCGATAATCCTAAAGCACTGAAATTGTTAGATTTTGCGGTCCTGACAACGGACATTTCCACTGCCGGGCGCCTCTTCGGCGCCGTCAATTGTGCAAATGCGAAATCGCGCCTCAGACCGCTTCGAGGAATCGTTCGGCCGTCTCGAGGTCGACCGACACCAGCTGCGACACACCGCGCTCGGCCATAGTGACGCCAAACAGGCGGTTCATCCGGGCCATGGTAATCGGATTGTGGGTGATGACAACGAAACGGGTCTCGGTCCGGCCCGCCATGTCCTCCAACAGGTCGCAATAGCGCTCGACATTGGCGTCGTCGAGCGGGGCGTCGACCTCATCGAGAACGCAGATCGGCGCCGGATTGGTCAGGAACACGGCAAAGATCAGCGCCATTGCCGTCAGTGCCTGCTCGCCGCCCGACAGCAGCGTCATCGTCTGCGGCTTCTTGCCGGGCGGGCGGGCGACGATTTCCAGTCCGGCATCGAGAGGATCCTCAGCGTCGACGAGCTGCAGCTCGGCCGTGCCGCCGCCAAACAGGTGGGTGAACAGGCGCTGGAAATGGCCGTTCACCTCGTCGAAGGCCGCAAGCAGGCGCTCGCGCGCCTCGCGGTTCAGGTTGGAGATGCCGGTGCGCAGCCGCTTGATCGCTTCGACGAGGTCGTCGCGCTCGGTGACAAGCGTGTCGCGCTGGACCTCGACCTCGCGCATTTCCTCCTCCGCACGCAGGTTGACGCCGCCGAGCCGCTCGCGCTCGGCCTTCAGCCGCTCCAACTTGCGGTCGACGCCGTCGGCGTCCGGCAGCGGCGCACCCTCCTTGAGCCCGGCAAGCTCGCGCAGTTCGGAGATCGGGATGTCGAGCGTCTCGTCGATCTGCCGCTCGATCTCCTGGCGCCGGGCGCGGGCGGCAGCCAGCCGCTCCTCGGTGCGGATCCGGTGTTCGCGCGCGGCGGAAAAGGCTTCCAGCGCGGACTTGGCCGACCGGTCGGCCTCGGCGAGCTCTGCTTCGGCGGCCGCCAGCGCATCGTCGGCGCGACCGCGCTCCTCCTCGGCGCGGGCGATCTCCGTCATCAGCTCGCGCCGCTTCAGCTCGATGTCCTCGGGCGCCTCCATCAGGGCAGCCCGTTCCTCCTCGGCCGCCTCGCGGCGGCCGCGCAGCACCTCGATCTGGGCTGCGGCGCCGGCGGCACGCTGGGTCCAGCTCGCCCGCTCGCGGGCGATGGCCTCCAGCCGGCGGTCCCGCATCTGGCGTTCGCGGGCGACGCCCTCCGCCGCAGCCTTTGCCTCTGCGAGGGCCGCGCGGGCGGACGCCACCTCGTCGCGCAGGTCGGCGATGGCGCGGTCGAGCCCATCGGCAACCGGCAGTTCGTCCAGCGCTGCTTCCGCCTCCAGCACGGCCTCGCGGGCCTCGGCGATCTCCCCTTCCAGCCGGGTGACGGTGTCGGTGAGCGCGGTCCGGCGCGTCATCGCCTGGGCGAGCGCGCGCTCGGCAGCGGCGAAGGCTTCGCGAGCGGCGGTCGCCTGGCGCTGCGCCTCGCGGACATGGGCACGGGCGAGCTGCTCGGCGTCGCCGGCGCGGCGGGCGGTTTCCGCCGCCTCCTCGAGCGCTGCGCGCCGTGCCTCGACGGCGGCGCGCGCTGTCTCGATCTCCTCCTCAAGGGCCGCGAGGCGATTCTTCTGGGCGAGGCGCTGCGCGGCCGGGGTCGGCGCTTCGGCCGCAACGGTAAAGCCGTCCCAGCGCCACAGATCGCCATCGCGGCTGACGAGGCGCTGGCCGGGCCGCAGACGCGGCTGCAGGACCGGTCCCTGATCCCGGGCCACCAGACCGACCTGGGAAAGACGGCGGCGCAGTTCCGGCGGCGCAACGACATGGGCGGACAACGGCTCGGCGCCTCGCGGGAGCGGCGGATCTTCGGGCCCGATCTCGACCGCACGCCAATGCACCGGAGCGGACGAATCGGCCGGAGCGTCCAGATCCTCGCCAAACGCTGCGCCCAATGCGGTTTCGAAGCCCGGGGCGACCGACACCGCCTCGACAATCGCCGCGGCGCCGCCAGCAGCATCGACGTTGAGGACCGCAGCAAGGGTTCGCGCCTCGGTCTCAACGCGCGACAACAGGCCCTCGGCCTCGCTCAGCGGGGTGCGGGCGGCATCGACGGCGGCACGGGCGGAGACCGATGCCTGTTCTGCCGTAAGCGCATTCTCCTCGGCGACGGCGAGCTCCTCTTCCGCGAGCTCCAGTCCGGCCCGAGCCTCCGAGCGTTCGGAGGCGGCGGCGATTTCGGCCTCGACGGCGGCGAGCGCCGCCTCGGCTTCGGCCATCTGGCCGGAGAGGCGGTCGGCGCGCGCACGATGATCCTGGGCGACCCGGGTGAGCTGCTGGCGACGGGCGGTGGCCTGGGCCTGTTCGTCGGCGAGCGCGGCAAGTCTGGCTTCGCGGTCGGCCACGACCGCTTCCGCCGCGGCGACACGCTCGTGCGCCGTCTCGGCCCGCTCGGCCTCCGCCTCGTTTTCGGCGCGAAGTTCCTCTTCCTCTGCGGCGAGAAGCGACAGATGCTCGCCGTTCTCGGCCACCATGCGCTCTTCACGCTCCAGATCCTGCGCAAGCTGGCTGAGCCGGCCGGTGAGGTCGGCGAGGCGATCGCGGATGCGCCGATCCTCGGCCTCCAGGTCGTTGCGGGCCAGCACCAGGCGCTGCAGCGCCGCGCCGGCGCGGGCGGCGGCATCGCGCCGCTCCGGCACCTTGTGTGCGGCGACGGCCTGGTCGCGCGCGGCGGCAGCCTGCGCGGCGGTGGCGGCGGCGAGGTCCCGTTCGGCCTCGGCGTCTTCCGCCTCTGCCCGCGTCAACAGGTCGCGGCCCTCGAGCCAGCGCAGGTAGTAGTGCGTCGCCTCGGTCTGGCGGATTTCGGCCGAAAGATTGCGGAAGCGGCTCGCCTGTCGGGCTTGGCGCCGCAGGCCGTCCAGCTGAAGCTCGATCTGACCGAGCACATCCTCCAGCCGCTCCAGATTCTGCTCGGCGCCGCGCAGGCGCAGCTCGGCCTCGTGACGGCGCGAATGCAAGCCTGAGATGCCAGCCGCCTCCTCAAGAATCAGGCGGCGCGACGTCGGCTTGGCGGAGATGAGCTCGCCGATCTGCCCCTGGCGCACCAGCGCCGGCGAGCGCGCACCCGTCGAGGCGTCGGCGAACAGGAGCTGAACGTCGCGGGCACGCACCTCCTTGCCGTTGATACGGTAGACGGACCCGGCCTCGCGCTCAATGCGCCGGGTGACCTCGAGAACATCGGAATCGTTGAAGCCCGGAGGGGCCGTGCGGGCGCTGTTGTCGAGGTAGAGCGTCACCTCGGCGGTGTTGCGGGCGGGGCGGTTGAGGCTGCCAGAGAAGATAACGTCGTCCATGCCGGACGCGCGCATGTTCTTGTAGGAGCTCTCGCCCATGACCCAACGCAGGGCTTCGACGAGATTGGACTTGCCACAGCCGTTCGGGCCGACGACGCCGGTCAGCCCGTCGCCGATGACAAATTCCATCGGTTCGACGAAGGACTTGAAGCCGAGGACACGCAGCCGGTTGAATTTCATGGCCGCGCCCTCGCCCTGCCAACCGGCCAGCGCGGAGCGCCGCCGCGGAACGCGACGCTAAAGATGCTTGGCGAGGGCCTGATCCAGCTCGTCAACCGTGAGGGCTCCGGTCTCCTTCGTCCCGTTGACGAAGAATGTCGGGGTCGAATTGACGCCGAACTCATTCGACGCCCGATCCCGGCTGGCATTGATTCCGTCGAGCACCTCCTGATTCGTCAAGCAGGCGTCGAAGCTTTCCTGTGTAAATCCGAGCTGCTTGGCAAAATCAAGCAGTGAGTTGTAGGGATCGTTGGTGAAGGCCCACGTCCTCTGCTTTTCAAACAGGGTGTCGACGGTGTCGAAATACTTGTCTTCCGGCATGCAGCGCGCCAGCATGAAGGCGGCAAGCGCGACCGGATCAAGTGGAAATTCGCGGAAGATGAACCGCACCTTGCCGGTGTCGATATACTCTTTCTTGAGATGCGGATAAGTGTTCATGTGGAAATTGGCGCAATGCCCACAGGTCATCGACGCGTATTCCACGACTGTGACCGGGGCATCGGCCGACCCGAGAATCTTGTCCGGAAGGCTGCCGGGTGTCAGCAACGCCGCGGTGTCGACCGTCTGTGCCTGGGCAGGGCCGGTCATCGGCAGGAAAGCCACGGCGGAAACGGCGGCAGCGCCGTAGAGGAACTGTCTGCGGGTCGAAATCACGGATGCCTTCCTATTCAGCGGGCGTGAACTGGTACGAGATGTGGACCGTAAGCGTCCGTCCGTCAACGGAACAAACGAATTATGGCAAGAATCGGCGGCGCGCGAATAACAGCGCGGTCAATCTGGCGTTACCGCCCAATGCCGGCGGGTCAGCGGTTGCGGGCGACGACGGCGCGGCCGAGGCGCGACAGGGCTTCGCGCAGGCGGGGATTGGTGACGGGCGCGACCTTGGCCTCGATCTCGGCTTCCTCGCTAGGGCTGAGCGGTCGCAGGACCGGTCGCAGACGGCGGCGGGGAGGCTGAACCGGGCGTTGCATGATCCTGATCCGGCCGACCGCGGCCCAGCCGAAGAAGCCGTTGATGCGCTCGATCACCTGCGGCAGGTCGTGGCTAAGAAACAGCGCGGTGGCGCCGTCCGTGTGAACGACCAGCGTGGCAGGTTCAGGCTCCTCGGACCGGCCGCTGCGCGGCCAGATCAGGCGTTCGGGCCGCACACGCTCGCCGTACCGCTCGCCAACGATGTCGGGCCAGTCGGCGATAAGATCGGCCGTGGCAAATCCACGCCGGCGGCACGCCGGGTCCATCATCTTTCCGATCAGGTCACCGAGCGGCCTTGCCCGCACCGGGCGCAGGCGTTCCGGCAGATCCGTTTCGGAATTGGTTCGAATTTCGTCCATTGCAGTTCAGCTGATCGCGCTTTTGCGCCGAAAACATGACGATACCGGGATTCGTCCACAGCGGAATGACGTCCGGGGCTGGTATTGGGCCTTTCTCCTTGCCGGCGCGGGCCGGCGGCGACTAACGCTGGGAGACAATCCGGCCGGCTGATCCATTAACGATGCCTTCCAGACCAGACCCGCTCGTCCTGCTTTCCTGGTACGACCGCAGCGCCCGCAGGCTGCCGTGGCGGGTGCTGCCTGAGGCCCGCGCCGCCGGCGTCGTACCCGATCCCTACCGGGTGTGGCTGTCCGAGGTCATGCTGCAGCAGACCACGGTGCAGGCGGTGAAGGGTTATTTCGAGGCTTTCGTCGGGCGCTGGCCGACAGTGGCAGACCTTGCCGCAGCCGACGAGGCAGAGGTGATGAAGGCCTGGGCCGGGCTCGGCTACTATTCGCGGGCGCGAAACCTGAAGAAGTGCGCAGAAGCGGTCGCAGAGAGGTTCGGCGGCGCGTTTCCCGATGACGAAAACCGGCTGAAGACGCTGCCGGGGATCGGCAGCTACACTGCCGCAGCGATCGCCGCGATCGCCTTCGACCGTCCGGCGGCCGTCGTCGACGGCAATGTCGAACGGGTCGTCACACGACTTTACGCGATCGAAACGCCGCTGCCGGAGGCAAAGCCAGAGATCAGGCGCCGGATGGCGGCGCTGACGCCGGAAGACCGGCCGGGCGATTTCGCGCAGGCCGTGATGGATCTCGGTGCGACGATCTGCACGCCGAAGCGCCCAGCGTGCGCCCTGTGCCCGTGGATGGATGGCTGCGCCGGCCGGGTGGCCGGGATCGCCGAGATGCTGCCGCGCAAGGCGGCCAAGGCAGCAAAGCCGACGCGGCGGGGCATGGCGTTCGTCGCCGTGCGTTCCGATGGCGCGGTGCTGCTCAGGCGCCGGCCGCCGAAAGGCCTGCTTGGCGGCATGAGCGAGCCCCCCACCGGACCCTGGGGCCCAGAGGCGCCGATCGACGACCTCTCGCTCGCCCCGCTTGCGCTGTCCTGGCGCAGGTGTCCGGTGCCGGTGCGGCACACGTTCACGCATTTCCATCTGGAGATGACGGTGTGGCGCGGCGAGGCCCCCGCTGCCCTTCCCGCCCCGGCAGAGCACTGGTGGTCGCCGCGGGACGCCCTCGCGGGCGAGGCGCTGCCGACGGTCATGAAGAAGGCGGTTGCCGCCGGGCTGGACGCAGGAGGCTAGGCCCGACCGTGCGCCGCTACTGAAACGCCGTTTCGGCGAAGCTGCGCAGCTTGCGCGAATGGAGACGCTCGCGCGGCATCGAGCGCAGCTTGCGCATCGCGAGAATGCCGATCTCCAGATGCTGGGCGACCTGGCGCTTGTAGAAGTCGGTCGCCATGCCCGGCAGTTTGAGCTCTCCGTGCAGCGGCTTGTCGGAGACGCAGAGCAGCGTGCCATAAGGCACGCGAAAACGGAAACCGTTGGCGGCGATGGTGGCCGATTCCATGTCAAGCGCGATCGCGCGTGACTGCGAAAAGCGCTGAACCGGCTCGCGGTAGTCGCGCAGCTCCCAATTGCGGTTGTCGATCGAGGCAACGGTGCCTGTGCGCATGACGCGTTTCAGCTCGTAACCTTCGAGACCGGTCACCTCCGCCACCGCCTGTTCCAGCGCGACCTGGATCTCGGCAAGCGGCGGGATCGGCACCCAGGTCGGCAGGTCGGCGTCGAGCACGTGGTCCTCGCGGACATAGCCGTGGGCGAGCACATAGTCGCCGAGCTTCTGGCTGTTCCTCAAGCCGGCGCAGTGGCCGAGCATCAGCCAGGCATGGGGGCGCAGGACGGCGATGTGGTCGGTGATCGTCTTGGCATTGGACGGGCCGATGCCGATGTTGACCATGGTGATGCCGTTGTGGTCTCCCCTCGTGAGATGATAGGCGGGCATCTGCGGCAGCCGGGCCGGAGCGATGCCGGACACCGGGGCAGCCGCACCCGCCGGCGTCACCACATTGCCTGGCTCGACGAAGGCCTCGAAGCCGTTCTCCGGGTCGGCGAGCAGGTCCTTGGCCAGTCGGACGAACTCGTCCATGTAGAACTGGTAGTTCGTGAAGATCACGAAATTCTGGAAGTGCTCAGCGCCGGTCGCGGTGTAGTGCTGCAGGCGATGCAGCGAGTAGTCGACCCGCGGCGCGGAAAACGGCGCAAGCGGCTGCGGCGCCCCAAACGGGACCTCGTAGGTGCCGTTGGCGATGGCGTCGTCCATGAGCGCGAGGTCGGGCATGTCGAACAGGTCGGCCAGCGGCCGGTCGAGACGATCGGCGATGCCACTTTCGACCTGGCGACCGTCAAAGAAGGCGAAGTGCAGGGGAATGGGCAGATCGCTCTCGCCGATCTCGACCGGCACGTCGTGGTTGCGGATCAATAGCTCGATCTGCTCGGTGAGATAGGCGCGAAACAGGTCCGGCCTCGTGATCGAGGAGGCGTGCTGGCCCGGTCCGGAGACGAAGCCATAGGCCAGGCGGCTGTCCAGTCGCGCATGCGTCGTCGTGACCAGCCGGACCTCGGGATAGCAGGCCCGGACCCGGCCGGCCGGAACCTTGCCGTCGGCGAGATCCTCGAACGCCCTGCGGATGAAGGCGGCATTGCGCTCGAACAGCTCCTCCAGGCGCGCCACAGCGGCGGCGGCATCACGGAAGGCCTGATGCGGGACGGCCACCGGTGTGACGAGATTAATGCCGTGTTGCGGATTCGGGTGGCGGTCAGTCGACACGGGAGACACCTCCATCTTCGTGTCACAGAACCGTTCGCAGACGGTTATGCCACCGTCAAGATGGTCCAGCGGCCGGCAATGAAATATTCTTCACCACGTGATGATTTTTTTCGCGAAGATGCGCCACCGGCACTCATATCGACGCGATCGTTAACGCCGCACGATTCAAAGATTGCATTCTGCAACGCCGATCGCGGGGGGCGGCGCGAAACCCGAGACTTGCCCACACGTTTGGCCCCAACGGCCCCGATGAATCGAAATGGGCAAGTGTTAACAACGGGCCGGACGTTCGCCACTCCGCAATGAAAATGTAAACAAACCGTTGATTCCGAAAGATTTTTTGCCGTCAGCGCTTAACCCGGGATTTACCATCTCGGGTAACCATCACCCTCGTAATTGCGTGAGGTTTTGCGTCGCAATGAGCGTGAAGCGTATGGGGGTGTCCGCAGCGGCACCCCACCTCTCCACAGAGCCGACCGCCCGAGCGGACTGGCTGGACACCATTCTCAAGGGCGACTGCGTTGCCGCACTCGAACGGCTGCCGAAGCACGCGGTCGACGCGGTGTTCGCCGACCCGCCCTACAACCTTCAGCTCGGTGGCGAACTGCACCGGCCCGACCAGTCGAAGGTCGATGCCTGCGACGACCACTGGGATCAGTTCGACAGCTTCGAGGCCTATGACGCCTTCACTCGGGCCTGGCTGCTCGCAGTCAAGCGGGTCCTCAAACCCGACGGCTCGTTGTGGGTGATCGGCTCCTATCACAACATCTTCCGTGTCGGAGCGATCCTGCAGGACCTCGGCTTCTGGATCATGAACGACGTGATCTGGGTGAAGTCGAACCCGATGCCGAACTTCCGCGGCAAGCGCTTCACCAACGCCCACGAGACGCTGATCTGGGCGACGCCGTCGAAGCAGGCGCGGCCGACCTTCAATTACGAGGCGCTCAAGGCGTTCAACGACGACTTGCAGATGCGGTCAGACTGGTACCTGCCGCTTTGTACCGGCCAGGAGCGCCTGAAAGACGCCGCCGGCAACAAGGCGCACCCGACGCAGAAGCCGGAGGCCCTGCTCTACCGCGTGCTTCTGTCGTGCACCAATCCCGGCGACACCATCCTCGACCCGTTCTTCGGCACCGGCACCACAGGCGCCGTGGCAAAGAAGCTCGGGCGCCATTTCGTCGGCGTCGAGCGTGAGCAGGACTATATCGACGTCGCCAGGACGCGCATCGACGCCATCACCCCGGGCCAGGCCGACGGGCTGGCCGTCTCACGCGGCAAACGCGCCGAGCCGCGCATTCCGTTCGGATCGCTGCTGGAAGCCGGCCTGCTCGCGCCCGGTGCCGAGCTGACCTGCGCCCGCGGCCGGCACCGCGCCACCGTGCGGGCCGACGGTTCGCTCGTCGCCGGGCCGCACGCCGGCTCGATCCACAAGGTTGGCGCCCTGGTCCAGGGCCAGGAAGCCTGCAACGGCTGGACGTTCTGGCACATCGAGCGCGACGGCGTGCGCGAACCGGTCGACTGTTTGCGCAAGATCATCCGATCCGGGCTTTAGCGACCTCACGAAGCCCGTGATCTTCGCGACTTCCCCGCGAAGCAAGCGCCCCCGGACGGGAAACCGCCCGGGGGCGCACATCTTGCCATCATCCGTGACGCCCTCGCCTCTCCCGTCCGATTTGGCTAAAGTCGGCCGCGCAACAAACCCGAAGCAGCTCATCGACGAGAGGTTCTCCGTGTCCCATCGGCTTGCTGCCGGCGCCCTCGCCGCCCTTTTGACCATTGCCGGCCTCTCGACTGCAAGCGCGCAGTCGAGCTACGAGGATCCCAACCAGTTCTTCGCCGACTATGTCGATCTGATCCGGACCCAAAATATCGACGCGTTGCGCCGCTTCGTCTGCGACAACTTCGTCGTCGAGGTCAAGGGATGCGAGGCTCCGGTCAATGCGCTCGGCGAATGGATCGCCGAGGACAAGGTCACTGACGTTCACGAACTCAAGGAAATCAACCTCAACGGCTTCCTGATCGAACGCTTCTATTTCGTCGAAGACAACAAGGGCAACCTGATGTTCGGCCGGCTGACGCTGCGCCGTCGCGGCGACCGCTATTTCATCACCTCGGCCTATTTCGGCACCGACTCAGATCAGGTGAAGCAGCGGCTCGGCGTCGACTTCTAGAGGGGCGGCGACCCCACGCTGATATCGCCCGGTCCCGCCGATGAAGGGAAGCGGCAGGGCCTGAGCCGTCGACGTGCGCGCCCCGACGGTTCAAGCGTCCCCCTAGCCATCGCCCGCCGCCTAACCCGTTCTCGGCGTCATCAACTCAGTCGCATCAAGTGGTGTCGTCCAGCCCCTAATCGAACGCCACCAGAGCACGGCGGCGCTTGCCGACGGACACGACAAGGCGTTCGCCGGGCAGGAGGTCGCCCTCCCCGATCTGGCGGCGGTCGTCCTCGACGAGATATTGGTTGAGCTGCACCGCGCCGCCGGCAACGAGGCGCCGGGCCGCGCCGTTGCTCTCGGCAAAATCGAGGCGGACCAGCAGGTCGAGCAGACCGAGCGGTTCGGCCAGCAGTGCCTGCGGCAGCCGATGGGTCGGCGCGCCGTCGTGAGCACCTTCCTGGAACAGCGCCTCGCCCTGCTCCAGCGCGCGCTTTGCCGCCTCAGGACCGTGCACCATGGCGGTGACCTGGTTGGCGAGGATCTTCTTGGCCTCGTTGGCCTCCACCCCGCGCAGCGCCGACAGGCGTGTGACCTCACCAAGCGGCAGCTCGGTGAACAGGCGCAGGAAACGGCCGACATCGCGGTCGTCGGTGTTGCGCCAGAACTGCCAGAAGGCAAAGGTCGGCAGACGTTCGGGATCCAGCCATACGGCGCCGGCGGCGGTCTTGCCCATCTTGGCGCCCGAGGCGGTAGTGAGCAGCGGAACCGTCAGCCCGAACAGCCGGCGCTGGTCGCCGCGCCGGGCGAGATCAACGCCATTGACGATGTTGCCCCACTGGTCGGAGCCACCGAGCTGAAGCTCGCAGTCGAAACGGCGGGCGAGCTCGAGGAAATCGACCGCCTGCAGCATCATGTAGCAGAACTCGAGCACCGTCATCGGCAGCCCGGCATCGAGCCGCGCCTTGACCGAATCGAAGCCCAGCATGCGGTTGACCGTGAAGTGGCGGCCGTAATCGCGCAGGAAGGCCAGGAAGCGGAATTCCGTCAACCACTCGGCGTTGTTGACGATCCGGCCGCCCGCCTCGGGCGAAAGATCGAACAAGCGCTCGATGATGCGGCGGATGCTGGCGGCGTTGCTCGCCACCTGCCCCTCCTCCAGCAGCGGCCGTGCTTCTTCGCGGAAGCTCGGGTCGCCGACCAGGCTGGTGCCGCCGCCGATCACGATGATCGGCCAGTTGCCGAGCTTCTGCATCCAGCGCATCGCCATCAACGGAACGAGATGGCCGGCGTGCAGGCTGTCGGCAGTGGCGTCGAAGCCGGCGTAGAGGGTCATCGGGCCGCTCGACAGCCGGCGATCGAGGGCCTCGAGATCGGTGCACTGATGCAGGAAGCCGCGGTCGATCAGGAGGCGGAGCGCCTCGGACTTCGGCTTGAATGCAACGTTGGGGGAAAGCTGCTCGGACATGTCGGTCTCCGGTTTGCCGGCCGGGAGACCCATCACATCAAAAAGCCGCCCGGAGCGGCGGCTTGTTTCAATCGGTGCAAAGCATGATCGATCGCCGCCTATGGAAGCGGCGCAAAATAAACTCCGGCCAAGGTGCGGGCGCGATCGGTCATGGCCGACCTCATGCGCCGGAACCGGGGCCGTGTCAAGCGGATTCATCCACCCGGGCTGTGGCCGCCGCGCGAGATCAGCCGATGCCCAGGGCGCCCTCGCTGCGGTCGAGGATCAGCGGCACGACGAGATCCTCCTCGTCGTCCAGGTGCCGCATCAGCCCTGAGATCAGGCGACCGCTGGTCTCGGTATAGGCGTCGGCGGCGCGGCGAATCCGGTCGCCGTCGCGCTCCTGCATCGCGGTCAGCAGTCCGTTCGCGCGTTCGATCACAGCTTCGATGCGATGATGAATCAGCTCGTGATCGCCCTCCAGCAGTTCGAACCCGGCGACGAGCCGCCGTTCCGCCTGCATGAAGACGGGGAAGTAATGGTGATCCTCGATCAGATGGTGATGATGCAGTTCGGTCAGGAAGCGCTGCAGGCGCGGCGCAAAGAAGCCGCCGAACCGATCCGCATCGACATGGCCTTCACGGAACTGCGCCAGAGCATCCTGGAGCGTGCGTCCAAGTTGGCGGAACGCGTCATGACGGGCGAGCCAGAACTGCGTGAGCGGCCCATAATTCCGATGCGCTGGCCAGCCCTCGCGGGGATAGGTGCGCAGGAGATAGAGCCACTCCTCCGGCAGCCCGGTGCGGAGGTCGAGGCCGGTTGCGGCGTCTGCGGCGCCGGTGGAGCGGTCGGTCATGATGCTTTCAATATCCAGGGTGGCGGGACAACCGACCGGAAGGCAGAGGCGGGCGGCCTATCCGGCCGCCGCAGGCTCCACTGTGGTCGGCGACGGCCGCACCCACCGGAGCACCGGCTTGCGGGCCGCCTGGGTTTCGTCAAGGCGCCGGCGCGGGGCGAGGTAGGGGGCACCGGAGAAGCGCTCCTTATCGCCGGCCTTCGCACTCATGACAAGGTCCCGCAGGGTTGCGACGAAGAGGTCGAGCGAGGCACGGCTTTCCGATTCCGTCGGCTCGATCAGCATGGCACCGTGGACGACGAGCGGGAAGTACATCGTCATCGGGTGGTAGCCTTCGTCGATCATCGCCTTGGCGAAGTCGAGCGTGGTGATGCCGGTGTCCTTCAGGAACGCATCGTCGAACAGCACCTCATGCATGCACGTCCGCTCGCCGAACGGCAGGCTCATCAGGTCCTGCAGGCCGACACGGACGTAGTTGGCGTTGAGCACCGCGTCCTCCGAGGCCTGGCGCAGGCCGTCGGCGCCGTGGCTCTTCATGTAGGCGAGTGCCCGCACGAACATGCCCATCTGACCGTGGAAGGCGGTCATGCGGCCGAACGGCCTTGCCGTGCCTTCGGTCCCCGCTACCGTCTCGACCAGCACCGGCACGCCGTCCTCGCGGCGCACGAAGGGCAGCGGCGCGAAGGGCGCAAGCCGTGCCGACAGCACCACCGGACCAGCGCCCGGCCCGCCGCCGCCGTGCGGCGTCGAGAAGGTCTTGTGCAGGTTGATGTGCATGGCGTCGACGCCGAGGTCGCCGGGCCGGGCCCGGCCGACGATGGCATTGAAGTTGGCGCCGTCGCAGTAGAAGTAGGCGCCGGCCTCGTGCACGGCGGCGGCGATCTCGATGATGTCGCGCTCGAACACGCCGCAGGTGTTGGGGTTGGTCAGCATGATCGCGGCGACGTCGTCGGGATGCTCGGCGAGCTTGGCGCGCACCGCGGCGGCATCAACCGTGCCATCATCGCGGGCCTCGATGGCCTCGACCTTAAAGCCGAGGAGCGCCGCGGTCGCCGGGTTGGTACCGTGGGCGGATTCCGGCACCAGCACGATCGACGGCGACCGGCCGGCGGCCTCGTGGGCCGCCTTGATCGCCATCATGCCGCAGAGCTCACCGTGGGCGCCGGCCTTGGGGCTCATGGCGACCGTGGTCATGCCGGTCATCTCGATCAGCCAGTCGGAGAGTTCGGCGATCAGCTCGACGGCGCCCTCGACCGTCGACAGCGGCTGCAGCGGGTGGATATCGGCAAAACCGGGCATGCGCGCCGCCTTCTCGTTGAGGCGCGGGTTGTGCTTCATCGTGCAGGAGCCGAGCGGATAGAGGCCGCTGTCGATGGCGTAGTTCTTGGTCGACAGCCGGACGTAGTGCCGCATCGTTTCAGGCTCCGACAACGCCGGCAGGTCTGGGGCCGTCTTGCGCTCCAGGCCGCCCAGCGCCGGCGTGAAATCCTCTGGCTCGTCGAGGTCGACGCCGCAAATGTCGGTTCGCCCGATCTCGAAGATGAGCGGCTCCTCCATGGCGAGGGCCTTGTTGCCCGTGAAGGTGGCCCGCGCAGCGGGTGCGGCCTCGCCGGCGGAAGTCGGGCGGCCTTGGTTGTTCATCATGTCGTTCTCGTCCTGTCGAATCCGCCGCGCCGCCTTACCGACCGGCGCGGGCTCAATACGTCAGTGCCACGCGGTCGTCGGCGTCACGATGCCGCCGCGCGGGCGCCCGAACACGAAGTTGAGGTCATCGGTGATGCCGTGCCTGACCTGCTCGTTGGAAAAGCCGTGACTGGTCCAGTACCGCACAAGGCGGTCGATCCCGTCCCTGTCGTCGGGACCGGACGGGGGCCGCAGACCGGCCAGCTTGGAGGCCACCATCCAGCTCATCGTGCGGCGCTCACGCTCCTGGTTAGCGTAGAAGTGCGGTGCCGAGGCGGCCTTTTCGTAAAGGCGGCCCCATTCCTGGTTGACGGGCCCGGGGATGGCCTCGATGCGAATGAAGCACGTCCCCTGCGGGCTGCGTGCCCGGTTCAGCAGATGGTCGACATCGAAACCGCTGAGGTCGGCGGACGTCGCCGCGATTCCGTAGACCTCCTTGATGAAGGCGAGATAGGCCTTGCGATAATCGCGATAGCCGGCCGCCACCCAGGCTGACGCGTTGGTGTCCGGCGGACCGGGACGGCGAACGCAGGCAACACTGGTTGCCCGCCGACGCCCGAGACGCTCGGCGGCCCCTTCCTCCCCGTCGTCGAGATAAACAAGGTTCGACAGGACGCTCGGCGTCTCCGCCAGCACCTGCTGCAGGGGGTCTCGGATCCAGGCATCGAGCAGAGCCTGCCTGCGCGCCGCAACCGTTGCCAAGATGGTCATGCCGTCCTCCAGGGCCAGATCGCGTGAGCCGCACCTGTTCCCATGTTACCGAACCTGCGGAGACCGTGCCGTGACACCGGTCACAGCCGGCGGTCCCAACCTCATGCCAGCGCCTCCTCGAGCGCCGCGACGAACGCCGCGCGGTCCTCGTCGCTGTTGACCTCGGTCGAGGCGACGACGAGGAGGCTGTCCAGCTCCGGCTTGCCCGGCTCGAGCCGGGATACCGGCACGCCGCCGAGGACGCCCTTCTTCGCCAACACCTCGACGACGGCGGCCGCCGGCCTAGGCAGGTTGACGGTGAACTCGTTGAAGAAGGTGTCGTTGACCACCTCGACCTCGGGCAGCGCCGACAGCATGGCCTTCAGCTTGACGGCGTTGGCGTGGTTGATCCGCGCCAGTTTCTGCAGGCCGTGGCCGCCAAGCAGGGTCATGTGGATGGTGAAGGCGAGCGAGCAGAGCCCCGAGTTGGTGCAGATGTTCGAGGTCGCCTTGTCGCGGCGGATGTGCTGCTCGCGGGTCGACAGCGTCAGCACGAAGCCGCGCTTGCCCTCGGCGTCGACCGTTTCGCCGCAGAGCCGGCCCGGCATCTGGCGGATGAACTTCTGCCGCGTCGCGAACAGGCCGACATATGGCCCGCCGAAGCTCAGGGGATTGCCGAGCGACTGGCCCTCGCCGACAACGATGTCCGCGCCCTGCGCTCCCGGAGGTTCGATCAGGCCGAGCGACACGACCTCGGTAAACACCGCGACCAGCAGCGCGCCGTGGGTATGGGCCTTCTCCGCGATCGGTTTCAGGTCGATCAGGTGGCCGTAGAACGATGGCGACTGCACCACGACGCAGGAGGTGTCGCCGTCGATGGCAGCCAAAATGTCCTCCGTGCCGATCGGGTCCGGCGTCAGGCTGGTCACCGTGTCGCCGGCAAGGCGCGACAGACTCTCGACCACGGCGCGGTACTGCGGGTGCAGCCCGCCCGACAGCACGGCCTTGCTGCGCCGGGTGACGCGGTGCGCCATCAGCACCGCCTCGGCGGTCGCCGTCGAGCCGTCGTACATCGAGGCGTTGGCGACCTCCATGCCGGTGAGCTCCGCAACCTGGGTCTGGAACTCGAACAGATACTGCAACGTGCCCTGGGTGATCTCAGGCTGGTAGGGCGTGTAGGAGGTCAGGAACTCGGAACGCTGGATCAGATGGTCGACCGTCGCCGGTACATGATGCTTGTAGGCGCCGGCGCCGACGAAGAACGGCAGCGACGAGGCGGGGACGTTGCGGGCGGCGAGCCGGCCAAGATCCCGCTCGACCGCCAGCTCAGACGCCCGCAGCGGCAGGTCCATCAGGCCGGTGAGACGGGCTCGCGCGGGAACGTCGGCGAAGAGGTCGTCGATCGAGCCGACGCCGATCCGCGCGAGCATGTCGCCGCGGTCGGCATCCGAAAGTGGGAGATACCGCATGGTGGCTTTGTCCATGATCAGAGCGAGGCCACATAGGCCTTGTAGGCGGCCTCGTCCATCAGCGCGTCGAGTTGCGAGGGGTCGGAGAGGCGGATCTTGACGAACCAGGCCGCGCCTTCGGGATCCTCGTTGACCTTGCCAGGCTCATCCACCAGCGCGCCATTGGTTTCCACGACCTCACCGTCGAGCGGCGCGTAGACCTCGGACGCGGCCTTGACGCTTTCGACCACGGCGGCCTCGTCACCGCGTTTCACCGCCTTGCCGAGGTCCGGAAGCTCGACATAGACGACATCGCCGAGCTGGCTCTGGGCGTAGTCGGTGATGCCGACGGTGGCGACGTCGCCGGATACGGCAATCCATTCGTGATCTTCGGTGTAGCGGGTGGTCATCGGATCGTGTCCTTTCTGGAAGGGCTGGCGGACGGTCTGGGCCGGACAAGGTCGGCAGGGACTCAGGCTTTCGCCTTGCGGACATAGCGGTGTGGCACGAAGGGCATGGAGGCGACGGTGGCCGGCAGTTCCTTGCCGCGCACCAACAGGGAAAGCGTCGTACCGGGCGTGGCCTCCCCGGGAGCGACATAGCCCATGGCGATTGGCGCGCCGAGAGTCGGGGCAAAGCCGCCGGAGGTCACGGTGCCGACCGCCTCGCCGCCGGGCCTGCGGATCTCCGCGCCCTCGCGGGCCGGCGCCCGGCCCTCGAGCTTCAGCCCGACGCGAAGGCGCACGGGTCCTTCGGCGAACTCGCGGCAGATCCGCGCGGCTCCCGGAAAGTCCGCGGCTTCGCGCCGGCGCTTCGACAACACGAAGGGAATTGCGGCCTCGACGGGCGACGTCGTCTCGTCAAGGTCGTGGCCGTAAAGACACAAGCCGGCCTCAAGACGCAGCGAATCGCGGGCGCCGAGGCCGATCGGGGCGACGCGTTCGTCGGCGAGCAGAGCGCGGGCGACGGCCTCGGCGGCTCCGGCGGGAACGGAAACTTCGACCCCATCCTCGCCGGTGTAGCCGGAGCGGGTAACGTCCACCCGAATGCCGTCGAATTCCATCGGCGCCGCCGCCATGAAGTCCAGATCGGCCACCGCTGGTGCGTGCAGGGCGAACACCTCGACCGCCTGCGGCCCCTGCAACGCGATCAGCGCCCGATCCTCGACGACGTCAAGACGCACCTCCGGCGGCAGGCTTGTGGCGATCAGAGCGTAGTCCACGGCCTTGCGCGCGGCGTTGGCGACGATGAACAGCCGGCCGTCGAGCTCGGGCGCGGCCGGCCGCGACACCATCAGATCGTCGACGATGCCGCCCTCGGCGTTGAGCAGCACGGTGTAGCGCTGCCGGCCGGGCTTGAGCCCGAGGATGTCCGACGGCACCAGCCGTTCGAGCGCCGCCGACACACTGGCGTGATCCGGGCCGACCAGCCAGGCCTGGCCCATGTGCGATACGTCAAACAGGCCGGCAGCCTGGCGGGTGTGTGTGTGCTCGGCGATGATGCCTGACGGATATTGCACCGGCATGTCATAGCCAGCGAAGGGCACCATGCGGGCGCCGAGTTCCAGATGCAGGTCGTGCAGCGGAGTGGTCAGAAGCGGGGTGGCGTGATCGGGTGCGTCGCTCATAAGTCAGGCGTCCTGGCTCTCAAGGGATTCACGCGTCGCTCCCGCATCCGGTTGCGTACGCGCCCCCTCTGTCCCGACGACCTGAGAGATTTCCTGGATGGCGCGACCGCCCGTAGGCAATCCCGACACCCGGTTACTCCTTCGGTGAGCCGCCCCGGTCCGACCCGAAGCGCCTGCTTTCCAGAGCGTTGCCCCAGCCTGCGGTCCTTTTGCCTGAGAGTTTCCGGGGCGGTTGCTCCTTCGGCGCCGTCGGCAATGACGACCTCTCCCGCAGGCTGCTGGTCAGGCTTCCAGTCCGGAAGCCCCGCGATGCGCAACGAAGCACCGCATGGACGTCATTGTCATCCCTCGCCGAGGCCCTGTCAATCGCGCCGGTCAGCGCCTGCGCCGGCCCGCTTCCTGGTCGATCGACGCGACCAGCTTCAGGTCGGCGCCGGAGGGGAACACGAAGCTGTCGTCGACAAAAGACCACAGCTCCGCCGGGGCACCCTCGCCCAGCGTGATGGGAACCGTGATGACCTTCGACGACACCGGCTTTGACCCGGCTTCGGAACTGGTGCTGACAAGATCGATCCTGATGGGCAGGAGCACTTCGCCGCCTTTCCAGGCCGGACCCGGCGTGATGCGCCCGGAAATGCCGATTCTGGCGCGGACCTGCCCGGCATCGCGCCGGCACTCGCGCGCCCATTTCTCGATACTGGCCTGATAGAGCAGCGCGCGGGCATCATCCTGCTTGCCGCGCTCGTAATTAAACAGAATGTACCGGACGGGGTCGACTTCGAGCGGCGGACAGTAGGGCTGCACCTCGAAGGCCGACGGATCGATGTCGACGGCGCTCCCGGTGGAGCCGCCGCCAATGATGGTCCTGGCGATGCTGTCGCCTCCGGAATCGCCGCCTGCACCGCAGGCTGCCAGCGTCAGCATCGAAAGGAGAGCGAAGAGGGGGCGGCTGAGCCGCGTCGCGCCGGCGTGGCCCATGGACGGCTTTCCAGTTCCTTTGTCTTAAGCGTGTTCCGGCGCCCGTCTATATCAGGCGAAAAGGCGCTTGGCGAGCGGCGTCAGCCCTTGACGGCGCATCCTGCCCTCCTCTATTGCCGGCTATCGGACAAAGGACCTACCATCCGTCCTTCTCCATTCGACTTCCGGGACGTCCCATGACTGCAACGGACTCCGACAAGCCGCCTCTCGAAATCCTGCTTTGCGCACCGCGCGGCTTCTGCGCTGGTGTCGACCGCGCCGTGCAGATCGTCGAGCTGGCTCTCGAGAAGTTCGGAAAGCCGGTCTACGTCCGCCACGAGATCGTGCACAATAAGTACGTGGTCGAGGGCCTCAGGGCGAAGGGCGCAATCTTCGTCGAGGAACTGGAGGAGATCCCGGCAGGCGATATCGACCGGCCGGTCGTGTTCTCCGCCCATGGCGTGCCGAAGTCGGTGCCGGCCGACGCCGAGGCCCGCAACCTGTTCTATCTTGACGCCACCTGCCCGCTCGTCTCCAAGGTCCACAAGGAGGCGGAGCTGCATCATCGCCGCGGCCGCGAGATCGTGCTGATCGGGCACGCAGGTCATCCAGAGGTGATCGGGACGATGGGCCAGCTGCCGCCGGGGGCGGTCCAGCTGGTCGAAACCGTCGAGGACGCCCGGCGGTTCACGCCCTCGAGCGACAAGCCGCTGGCCTGGATCACCCAGACCACGCTGTCGGTCGACGATACCAAGGACATCGTTGCCGTCCTGACGGAGCGCTTTCCCGACATCGCCGCCCCGCACAAGGACGACATCTGCTACGCCACGACCAACCGGCAGGAGGCAGTCAAGCAGGTCGCGCCGCTGGTCGACGCGCTGCTCGTCGTTGGGGCGCCGAACTCGTCGAACTCGCAGCGCCTGCGCGAAGTCGCCGAGCGCGCCGGCTGCCGCAGCTCGGTGCTGGTGCAGCGTGCCGCCGACATTCCCTGGGACCAGCTCGCCGGCATCGGCAGCCTCGGTGTCACGGCGGGGGCCTCAGCGCCAGAGGTGCTGGTCGAGGAGATCATCGACGCCTTCGCCGAGCGCTACCGGATAAACGTCCGCACCATGCGGACGGCCGAGGAGCACGTCGCCTTCAACCTGCCGCGCGCGCTGCGCGAACAGGCCGCCGAGTAGCAGCGGATGGCGGTCTACACCGAGGTCGCCGACGAGGAGCTTGCTGCCTTCGTCCGTCGTTACGACATCGGAGATCTGCTCGCCTTCAAGGGCATTGCGGAGGGCGTGGAAAACTCGAATTTCTTGGTCCACACCAGCGCCGGCTATTTCATCCTGACGCTGTACGAAAAGCGAGTCGACCCGGCCGACCTGCCGTTCTTCATCGAGCTGATGAAGCATCTCGCCTCCAAGGGCATCTCGTGCCCGACACCGCTCGCCGACCGCGACGGCGCCATGCTCGGCCGACTTGCCGGACGGCCGGCGGCGCTGGTGACATTTCTCGACGGGATGTGGGTGCGGCGGCCGCGGGTCGTTCATTGCGCGGCACTCGGCCGTGCACTTGCCGAGTTGCACCAGGCCGGGGCGGACTTTTCCATGCGGCGCAAGAACGCGCTGTCAGTGGACGGCTGGCGGCCGCTGCTCGCCGGCTCGCTCGACGAGGCCGACACCGTCGCCGCGGGCCTTGGCGCCGAGCTGTCCGCCGAGCTCGACCATCTCGAGGCCCATTGGCCTCGCCCGGAGGGGAACGGACTGCCGCAGGGCGTGATCCACGCGGATCTCTTCCCCGACAATGTGTTCTTCCTCGGCGAGCGCCTGTCGGGACTGATCGACTTCTATTTCGCCTGCACTGACGCCTTCGCCTATGACGTTGCGATCTGCCTCAATGCCTGGTGCTTCGAGCCGGACCTTTCGTTCAACGTGACCAAGGCACGCGCCCTGCTGAACGGCTACAAGTCGGTCCGCGCGTTCACCGAAGCGGAAATCCGGCTGCTGCCGCTGCTTGCACGCGGTTCGGCGCTGCGCTTCCTGCTGACGCGGCTGTACGACTGGCTGCGGGTGCCGCCGGGGGCATTGGTAACGCCGAAGGATCCGCTGGAGTATTTGAAGAAGCTGCGGTTCCACCGCGGCGTGCGTTCGATCGCGGCCTATGGTCTCGACACGTGACGCCATGACACGCGTTTCCATCTACACCGACGGCGCCTGCTCCGGGAATCCCGGCCCGGGCGGCTGGGGCGCGGTGCTTGTCTATGGCGAACATGAGCGGGAGCTGTCCGGCGGCGCGGCCGACACCACCAACAACCGGATGGAGCTGATGGCGGCGATCGAGGCGCTGTCGGCCCTGAAGCGCCCCTGCATCGTCGACCTCTACACCGACAGCGCCTACCTGCGGAACGGCATCACCCAATGGCTCGCAAACTGGAAGCGCAATAACTGGCGCACGGCCGACAAGAAGCCTGTGAAGAACGCCGACCTTTGGCAGCTGCTCGACGAGGCGCGCAGCCGGCACGACGTCCGGTTCCATTGGGTAAAGGGCCATGCCGGGCACCCGGAGAATGAACGCGCCGACGCGCTGGCGCGCGCCGGCATGCGGCCATTCCAGCCGACCAGGGCGGGCAGCGGCCGAATCGACGACGGCACAGCGTGATGGCCGGGGCCGCCCTTACCCCCCGGCCCTCCCCGGCGACCCTCCGCACCGGGACCGATCGTCAGATCCTGATCCTCGCCAATCCGACGGCCGGCCGGTTCGATCCTGGCGTGCTAGAGAAAATCGAACGCCGCCTTGCCGCTGCCGGGTACGCCGTCCGCCTGCGCCTGACCGAGCGCGCCGGCGAAATCGGCACCACCTGCGCGGATCCGACCCTTTCAGCCGATGTGGTCGTTGTCGCAGGCGGCGACGGCTCGATCAACGAGGCCATCGCCGGGTTTCACGAGACGCCGGCGCCCCGTGCACTCGCCATCGTTCCGTTCGGCACGGCGAACGTGCTCGCGCAGGAACTCGGGCTTCCGACGGCGGCAGAAGCGGTCGCCGAGACGATTCTCGCCGGCCGCACCAAGCCGCTCCACTTCGGGCTCGCCAACGGCCGTCCCTTCGTGCTGATGGCCTCCGCCGGCTTCGATGCCGAGGTCGTCCATGCGGTGCCGCTCGCCCTGAAACGCCGGCTCGGCAAGCTCGCCTATGTCCTCACCGCGCTTCGGCTTGCGGCGCAGCGCCGCCGAGGCCGCGACCTCCTCGTGGAAGCCGCCGATATACGCTTCACCTGTCAGCTCGCCGTCGTCACGAACGGCCGGTGCTACGGCGGCCCCTTCGTGATCTGCCGAGAAGCCAACGTGATCGAGCCGGGGCTCCATGTCGTCGCGCTGGAGAAGGACGACCCGTGGTCAAGTTTCAGGGCGGGACTTGCCCTTGTCGCCGGGCGGTTGCAACATTCCCGCGGCGTACGGATCGTGCCGGTATCGACGGTGCGCATCTCGGCGGCCGATCCGATCGCCGCCCAGATCGACGGCGATCCGTTCGGCTCGACCCCGCTCGAGATCGAGCCGGGGCCGTTGCCGGTGCCGATTCTGGTTCCCTGAGGGACATGGAGCCCCTGGACCTCACGCCCGCTCCAGCATCGACTCCGATTGCAGCAGCTTGGTCGCATCGGCCGCGGACATCGGCTGGCCGAAGATAAAGCCCTGGGCATATTCGCAGCCGATCTGGAACAGCTCGAGCGCATCGGACTCCGTTTCGGCGCCTTCGGCGACAACTTCCATGCCGAGGTCGTGGCCGAGCGCGACAATCGATCGTAGGATGACGGGCCTGGCGCTGCGGCCATTGGGGCGCACGAAGGACTGGTCGACCTTGATCGTGTCGAAGCGGAAGCGCTGCAGATAGCTGAGGCTCGAATAGCCGGTGCCGAAATCGTCGAGCGACAGACCGGCGCCGAGCTCGCGCAGCCGCTCCAGCACCTTCGCCGAATACTCGGGGTTCTTCATCACCACCGATTCGGTGAGCTCGAGCTTCAGCGTGCCGGGCGCCAGCGCCGATCGTGACAGCACCGCCTTGACGTCGTTGATCAGTTCCTGACGCAGCAGCTGGCTCGAGGAGATGTTCACGCTGGCAAACAGTGGTAGGCGGGCGCCGAACGCGCGCTGCCATTCCGCGAGTTGGCGGGCGCCGCGCTCCAGAACGAACAGCCCCAGGTCGTTGATGAGGCCGGACTGCTCGGCGATCGGGATGAACTCGACCGGCGAGATCGCGCCGCGGCGTGGATGATTCCAACGCGCGAGCACCTCGAAGCCGGCGACCGACCGGTCGGCAAGGCGCACGATCGGCTGATAGTAGACCGTCAGGTCGTTGGTCTGCAGAGCCTTTCGCAGCTCGGCCTCGAGCTCGAGGCGTCCGCTGCCTTCGGATCGCAAGGTCGGGCGGAAGATCTCGACGCGGTCGCCGCCGAGGCGCTTGGCATGGTGCATGGCGATCTCGGCGTCGCGGACGAGTTCGTCCGGGCGGACCTGGCCCTCCTCATAGATCGCGACCCCGAGCGAGCAGGTCAGGAACACCTCGCGTTCACCGAAGGTGATCGGCGAGCGCACCGAACGGCGCACGCCATCGGCAAAGGCGGCGATGCGCTCCGCCGCCTGCTCCGACAGGAGAACGATGCCGTAGACATCGGCCCCGAGCCGCGACAGCGAATCCTGGGGCCTGAGCTGCCGTGCCAGGCGGCGCGCCACCGTCAGCAGGATGCTGTCACCGGCCGAGAGCCCGATCGAGTCGTTGACCTGCTTGAAGCGGTCGAGATTGATGATCACCACAGACGGGCGGCCATGGCCCTCGGCCCGGGCGCGGGCAAGCGCGGCGTCGAGCCGGTCCATGAACAGCTCGCGGTTCGGCAGTCCGGTCAGGTTGTCGTGCACGGCGTCGTGCAGCAACCGTTCCTCGGCCATCTTCTGGTCGGTGATGTCGAGCAGCGTGCCGACGCAGCGGATCACCTCGCCGTCGGAGCCGACGATCGGCCGAGCCCTGAGGCGGAACCAGCGGAAATGGCCGTCCTCCGAGCGAAGGCGGAACGCCTGCGAGATCCGGCCGCGGCGCTGGTCGACCACGGCATCGAGTGTCGCACGGAACCGGTCGCGGTCCTGCGGATGAAGCACGTCGAGCCAGTCACGCGCCGGCCCCTCCAGCAGGCCGCGCTTGAGCCCGAGCAGATCCTCGACCTCGTTGCCGGTGGAAATCCGGTCCCGGTCGATGTCCCAGTCCCAGATGATGTCACCGGAGCCCGTCAAGGCCAGTGCCCGACGCTCGACGTCGGAAATCAGTCCCTGGACAATGGCGCCGCCGGCGAAGGCGTGCTGCATCACGGTGAAGCCGATCAGGAGCACGATCAGCACCAGGCCGCCGGCGAGCGCCGGCTGGACGATGTCGTTGGCGAGCGTGCCCGTGACGGTCATGCCGGCGCCGATCAGCCAGATGATCAGGAGGATCCAGGTCGGCACCAGCATGATCGCGCGATCGTAGCCCTGGAGCGCGAGCGTGGCGATCACCACGAAGCCGAGCACGCCGATCACGCCAAGTGCGATGCGGGCGATGCCGGCGGCGACCGATGGATCCCAGATCGCAACGCCGATCAGACCGAGCACCAGGATCAGCGTGCCGAGCGCCAGGTGACTGTAACGGATGTGCCAGCGGTTGAGATTGAGATAGGCGTAGAGGAAGATGATGAGGCTCGCCGCCAGCGCGACCTCGGCGCAGGCGCGGTAAAGCTGGTCGTCACCCGGCGTGAGCTGGAACACCTTGTTCCAGAATCCGAAATCAATGCAAAGATATGACAGCACCGCCCAGGCCAGCACCGCTGTCGCCGGAAACATGACGGTGCCCTTGACGACGAAGAGGATGGTGAGGAACAGCGCCAGCAGGCCGGAAATGCCGAGGATGATTCCGCGGTAGAGCGTGTAGGCGTTGATCGTGTCCTTGTAGACGTCCGGCTCCCACAGCCGGATCTGCGGCAGGTCCGGTGTGCGCATTTCGGCGACGTAGGTCACGACGGCACCAGGGTCGAGCGTGATGCGGAACACGTCCGCCTCCTGGCTCGACTGTCGCTCGGGCGCGATGCCCTGGCTCGGCGTCAGCGAGACGACGCGCGAGGAACCTAGATCCGGCCAGATCAGGCGCGATCCGACCATCTGGAAGAACGGCACGACGATCACCCGGTCGATCTGCTCGTCGCTCTGGTTGGAAAGCGCAAACACTGCCCAGTTCGAGTTGGCGTCGTCGCGTGAGTTCACCTCGATGCGCCGGACGATGCCGTCGGCACCCGGGGCCGTGGACACCTGGAGCCGCGGCCCGGCGTCGGGATAGAGCTCGACAGTGTCGGTAAGGTCGAGGGCCTCGGCGCCGAGCGGAACCTGCACCGCCTCCAGCGCGACGCCCCTGCCCGCCATCATCGGGAGCAGCGTGATCAGCGTGAGAAGAGCGAGGAAGAGCGATCGCAGCCGCACGTCAAATCCCGATTGGATCAACGGACGTTCACCGGAACCGGAAGACGTCCAAACGCTGATCGATTCTAAAACGCAAGAGCAACCTGCCTGCGTCCGGCAGGACGCAAGTCGCTCCGGTGACCGTGGCGCAGGAGTATCGGCTTGTCACGCATGTCACAAGGGCTCTTTCTCACACGACCCTTTGGCGACAGTGCCGGCGTCCTGCCTCGTGGCGGGGTCGGGATCGTCCGCAAGACGGGCGAACAGCAGATGGTCCTGCCACCGCCCCTCGATGCAGAGATAACGACGGGCGTAGCCCTCCTGCCGAAATCCGGCTTTTTGAAGGAGACCGATCGAGGCCGCGTTATGTGGCAGGCAGGCCGCCTCCACCCGGTGAAGCCGCAGGGTCTGGAAGGCAAACGGCAGCAGGAGGCCGACCGCCTCGCTCATGTAGCCACGCCCGGCGAATGGCGCTCCCATCCAGTATCCAAGGGTGCAGGCCTGTGCCACGCCGCGGCGGATGTTCGACAAGGTCGCGCCGCCGAGCAGGGTGCCGTCGTCGCGGCGGAACAGAAAGAAGGGGAAAGCCTTGTCCTCGCGCATCTCGCGGGCATAGCGGCGCAGGCGGCGGCGATAGGACGCGCGGGCCAGGTCGTTCTCGGGCCACAGCGGCTCCCAAGGCACGAGAAAGGCGCGGCTGCGCTCCCGTAGATCGGCCCAGGCCTGATAGTCCTGCGGCGCGGGCGGGCGCACCATGATGCGGCGTCCGATCAGGACCGTCGTCGGCTCCGCAAATCCGACCGAACGCAGGAACGCCATTGTCCCCTCCCGCGAGCCCGGTCAGCCTCTCGCCACCCGGAGCTGCGGGGTCGCGAGCCGGGCGGAGACCTCGTCGAAGATCGGCACCTTGGCGAGAGGCCCGATGGCGGACAGGGTCGGCGTGCCGCCGAAGAAGACGTCGGCTGCGACCTGACGTGCCATTCGGGCGTCGACTGCCTGGATCTTGGCCGTGATTTCCTCGAGGGACAGCACCCGTCCATGGATCAGCATCTGCCGCGCGATCTGGCCGGCGCGGGCCGCCGGACTTTCCAGTGCCATCAGGAGTCCGGCGCGGATCTGGGCCTTGGCGCGGTCGATTTCGCTCTCGTCGAGGTCGTCCACCGCACGCTCCAGCTCGTCGAGCAGCACCGGCACGAGCTCGGCGATGTCCTCCTCGCCCGTCGCAGCGTGGATCCCAAACAGCCCGGTGTCGCGGAACGCCCAGTGGAAGGCATAGACGGCATAGCAGAGCCCGCGCTTTTCCCGCACCTCCTGGAACAGGCGCGAAGACATGCCCCCGCCCATCACCGAGGAGACGATCTGGATGGCGTGGAAATCCTCGGCGCGATACGGACGGCCCTGGAAGCCGAGCAGGAACTGCACTTCCATCAGGGAACGGTCGAGCCGTTCTGCGCCGCCGGTGTAATGCGCGGTGGCATCGATTGGCGCCGGTGCTGAGTCCAGGCCGGAAAAGTGCCGTTCGGCCAGAGCCACGATCTCCGCGTGATCGACCGCCCCGGCCGCCGCCAACACCATCTCGGGCGCCCGGTAGCGCTCGCCGAGATACGCCCGCAGATCGTCCGCGGTAAAGCCCATCACGGTCTCGCGGGTGCCCAGGATCGGCCGGCCGATCGCCTGCTGCGCCCAGGCGGCCTGCTGGAACAGGTCGAACACCTGGTCGTCCGGGGTATCGTGGGCCGCACCGATCTCCTGCAGGATCACGTGCTTCTCCCGAGCCAGTTCCTCGGCATCAAACACGGAGTTCTGCAGGATATCGGCAATCAGCTCGACCGCGAGCGGAACGTTCTCGGCCAGCACCCGGGCATAGTAGTTGGTGTGCTCAACGCTGGTCGAGGCGTTGAGTTCGCCGCCGACGGCCTCGATCTCCTCGGCGATCTGGCGCGCGGAACGGGTGACCGTGCCCTTGAACGCCATGTGCTCGAGCAGGTGGGTGATGCCGTTCTGCGCCGTCGTCTCCGAGCGGGAGCCGGCACGCACCCAGATCCCGAGTGCCGCGGTGGCAAGATGCGGCATGCGGTCGGTAACGATGGTCAGGCCATTGGCGAGCCTGGAGATTTCCACGTCCATCTCTGTCAGGCCTCCGCCACCACGGCGCGCGCATGGCCGGCAACATGCGCTTCGATCTCCGACTGATCCGCCGGCAGGACAGTGATGCGTTCCGCGTCGGAGAGAATATGCGCCAGCCGCGGCGGCAGGTCGGGGCGCTGGCCGCAGGCCTTTGCAACGGCATCGGGAAACTTTGCCGGATGGGCGGTTGCCAGCACCACCATCGGCGCCGCGCTGGAAGCCTGCTCTTCGGCGACCTTCACGCCGGTCGCGCTGTGCGGGTCAAGCAGATAGCCGGTTTCCGCCAGCACGCGGCGGATCGTCGCCGCCGTCTCGGCCTCGCTGCAGCGCCCGGCGGCGAACTCGACACGGATCCGGGCGAGCGCGGCATCTTCGATCGTAAAGGCGTCGCTTTGCGCAAGCTGCTGCATCGACCGGCGCACCACGGCGCTGTCACGGCCGCAGGCCTCGAACAGCAGCCGCTCGAAATTCGACGAGATCTGGATATCCATCGACGGCGACATGGTCGCAACGACGCCGCGCATCTCGTAGCGCCCCGTCGCCATCGTGCGGGCAAGAATGTCGTTCTCGTTGGTGGCGATGACGAGGCGCTCGATCGGCAGGCCCATGCGCTTTGCCACGTAGCCGGCGAAAATGTCGCCGAAATTGCCGGTCGGCACGGTGAAGGCAACCGAACGATGCGGCGCGCCGAGGGCCGCGCCGGCGACGAAATAATAGACGACCTGGGCGACGATCCGGGCCCAGTTGATCGAATTCACGCCGGCCAGCCGCACCCGGTCGCGGAAGGGGAAATTGTTGAACATGCCCTTCAGGATCGCCTGGCAATCGTCGAAATTGCCGGCGATCGCGAGCGCATGGACGTTCGCCTCCGTCGGCGTCGTCATCTGGCGGCGTTGAACCGGAGAAACCCGGCCATCCGGAAACAGGATGAAGACGTCGGTGCGCTCCCGGCCGCGGAACGCCTCAATCGCGGCGCCGCCGGTGTCGCCTGAGGTTGCGCCAACGATGGTAGCCCGCTCGCCGCGCTCCTTCAGCACATGATCCATCATCCGGCCGAGCAGCTGCATGGCCACGTCCTTGAAGGCGAGCGTGGGGCCATGGAACAGCTCGAGCAGGAAGCGGCCGGGCGCAATCTGAACCAGCGGCGTGACCGCCGGATGGCCGAAGCCGGCATAGGCATCGGCGATCATTGCCCTCAGCGCCGCAGGTGCGATCGACGTCCCGACAAAGGGCGCGATCACCTGTTCGGCGACCTCGGCATAGGGTCGTCCGGCGAAGCCGGAGATGGTCTTGTCGTCGAGGACGGGCCACGTCTCGGGAACGTAGAGCCCGCCATCCCGGGCGAGGCCCGTCAGAAGGACGTCGGCGAAATCGAGAATCGGAGCCTCGCCTCGCGTACTGACATATCTCACCGCGGCCACTTCCTCCGTTCCGCCCCGAGTTTCTGCAAATCCAGAAAGACTTCGGCGGACGGTGCGCCCGCGACCGCCGACCCGGCACCCTATCGTTCCCCACCCAAGGGAGCAAGCATGTCGGTTCGGCCACTCCTGCGCGGGTCAGGCGTGGCCGGCGTCACTCGACAGCATGCGCGGATCGATGCCGAGAAGGGCAAGCGCCCTGTCCCACTTGCTGTCGAGATCGGCGTCGAAGATCAGTTCCGGGTCCGCGGGGCAGGTGATCCAGCCGTTGGCCTGAATTTCTGCCTCAAGCTGTCCGGGTCCCCACCCGGCATAACCGAGCGCGAGCATGGCTTGCTCGGGCCCCCGCCCTTCTGCGATTGCCTTCAGGATCTCGAGCGTCGCCGTCAGGCAGATGCCGTCATCGATCGGCAGGGTCGAACTTTCGATGAAAAAGTCGTCGGAATGCAAGACGAAGCCGCGCCCGGTCTCGACCGGCCCGCCGCGGTGGACGAGCATGCGGTCCGCTGGCGACGGCAGCCGGATCGGCTCGTCGTCGCCGATGATGTCCAGCTGCAGCAGAAGGTCGCGGAACGACAGGTTGCTTGCCCGCTGGTTGAGCACAATGCCCATGGCGCCCTTGGCGGAGTGAGCGCACATGTAGACCACGGCGTGGGCGAAACGCCCGTCAGCCATGCCCGGCATCGCCACCAGAAAATGGCCATCGAGGTAACCGAAAATGCTGTCGTCGCTCATCGGGTGGTCTCGCTCCATGATCACCCAGGCCTCGCGATCCGTCGCTTGCCGGCCTCCGCGCGCCGGCGCTGCGACATGCTGTTCCAGACTAGCTTCTCCGGTGGCCGTTGTTAATGATATTTGGCAGGAAGCGCCCCCTCGTTCACCGGTTTCACGGCGGAGAAGGCGGCGAAGCCGTCCGGCTCACGACAATCTGATGGCCGCGGCAAAGAAAAATCTGCAACAAGGCAATGCGGCTGCGGCGGCGGCGGGCTGCCGCAGACAATTCAGCATCTTGCGAGCACTATGCGAAGCTTCACGACCATCATCGGCCTCATCTCTTTGTCGCTCGTTCCGATCGCGGCCCTGGCCGATAGCAGCGAATGGCAGGCTGTCGAGGGAGGGCGCGTGCGCCTGATTTCGGCCAGTCCCGCCGCTCGCGCCGAACCGGTTGACGCCGGGCTGGAGTTTGACCTGGAACCGGGCTGGCACATCTACTGGCGGTTTCCGGGCGAAGCGGGGGTGCCGACGGAAGCCGATTTCTCCGGCTCCAGGAACATTGCGAGGGCGACGCTGCGCTATCCCGCACCGGCGCTTTACGACGATGGCACCTCGATGTCCGTCGTCTACACGGATCGCGTTGTGCTCCCGATCGATGTGGAACGAGCGGACCCTCAGCGTCCGTCGATCCTGGAAGCCTCCGTACGGTTCGGTGTGTGCCGCGACATATGCGTGCCCGGCGAGGCGAAGCTCACGATGACGCTCGACAGCAACGCCGCACTCGACCCGGCGTTGCAATCGGCGCTGGCCGACGCGCGCAGCCGCATTCCCCGGCCTCAGACGGCGGAGCCGCCGGCAATCGTTTCGGTCGAGCCCGTGCGCGTTGCCGGCAAGAAGCATCCGGTCCTGACAATCACAGCCGCGCTGTCCGGTCCCGAGGCAGACGTGACGCTGTTTGCCGAGGGCGCCCCCGGCTCCTACAACGAGGTTCCACGGCTCGTTCGCCGCGACGGCGCACGGGCCGTCTACCAGATGTCGGCCCGCGGTCTCGTCAACGGTCCCGGCGGGCTGCCGCTCAGACTGACCCTCGTCTCCGGTGGCAAGGCCGTCGACTGGAGCACTACGGTGAATACCCCCTGACACGGGCGCGCCTCGTGCCCTTCAATTCGGCTCGACGCTTCGCTCCGAAAGCCCTATGTCCAAGACGGCGCGTCGTCGACGGCCGCAAACCCTGAGCATGGTCCGCACGGCCCGGACAGGCGGCCGATCGGACGTGCTTGCGATCCCGTTTTTGACGCAAACGCAGCGGAGGATTTCATATGAGCATCAAGGTGGGCGACAAGCTTCCGGACGCAACCTTCAAGGTGATGACGGCGGACGGACCGGCCGAGCGCAAGACCGACGAGATCTTCGACGGCAAGACCGTCGTCCTGTTCGCGGTGCCCGGCGCCTTCACGCCGACCTGCCACCAGAATCACCTCCCCGGCTTCCTGGAGAACGCGGACGCGATCCGCGCCAAGGGCGTCGATACCATCGCCTGCACCTCCGTCAACGACGTCTTCGTCATGAACGCCTGGGCCAAGGCGTCCAATGCCCAGGACAAGATCCTGTTTCTCGCCGACGGCTGTGCCGACTTCGCCAAGGCCCTCGGCCTCGAACTCGACGCCACCGGGGCCGGTCTCGGCATCCGCTCGAAGCGCTATGCGATGGTGGTCAAGGACGGCGTCGTGACCGCGCTTAACGTCGAGGAGGCGCCCGGCCAGGCCACCGCGTCGAGTGCCGCGGCCATCATGCACGCGCTTTGAGATCTGTCCGTGACATCTGGACGTCTCGCCGGGCACAGTCCGGCGAGGCGGGCTAGGGGTGTCTACCGGTCGGTCCGGGACTGCAAGCGGGTGCGTGCGAAGGCGATAAAGACCGCGACCAGCACGGCGGCGAGGCCAAACCAGGTCAGGGCGTATTGCAGGTGGTTGTTGGAAAAACGCACCACTGTCTCGCCGGCCTGCGGCAGGCCACCAGCTGGCGTTGCTTCGGCTCCGGCATCGATCGTATAGGGCGCGATGGGTGCGTCCCTCAGGCCGAGTGAGCGGGCCATCGCATCCGGCGTTCGCGCGAACCAAATCCGCTTTCCAAGGTCCGGCGCGGGGGTCAGGACGTTCGGCTGCTCGGGACGCCGCAGCAGGCCTTCCACCGCAATATCGGCGTCCGGAGGCTCGCTTCCCAGGCGCGCGGCGGGATCGCGCATCGAATCGGGCACGAAGCCACGGTTGATCAAGACGATCCAGCCGTCACTGGTGCGAAACGGCGCCAGCACGAAATAGCCCGGGCCGCCAAACCGGCCCTGCGGCTGGCTTAGCGCACTGTAGTAGTAGAGCTCGCCCGGAAGAAAGCGGCCACGGACAGCGACCGGGCGGTAGTCCCAGGCGGCCGCATCGAAACTGCCCCAGGCGTCCGGGCCGGGCGCCTCGACGGGCGCCTCAGTGATACGCTGGTCGACGGCCTCGATCAGCGCGCGCTTCTGCCCGAGCCGGTCGAGCTGCCATACCCCCAGGCCGACGAGCAGGACGAAGGCCGGAATGACGGCGACGGTCGGCCACAGCAGCCGGCGCCAAGCCGGCTTCTGGTCGTCGTCAGGTCTCAAGTCTGCCTTCCTGGGCGCTGTGCTTGTATTGCTGGGCAATCATCAGGCCCTTGAGCGGACGCAGCAGCCCGAGCGCGAGCCCGAGCGTCAGCGGAATCCAGAGCACCAGGTGCAGCCAGATCGGCGGCTGGAAGGCAATCTCAACGCCCATGACCGCACCGACGATGATAAAGCCGACGATCAGGATGATGAAGACGGCCGGGCCGTCGCCGGAGTCGGCGAAGTTGAAGCTGAGGCCGCAGTTCGAGCACCGTTCTGCCGTGGCCAGGAAACCCTTGAACAGCCGCCCCTGGCCGCAGCGCGGACAGCGGCCGCGCCAGCCCGTGGCCATCGGATTGAGCGGCGGATAGAGCGCGCGGTCGACGGCCGCGGTGTCAGGGGTCCGATGATTCGGTCCGGTATCGGTCATGTGCAACGCTCCTCGGCGGGAACGGAACCGTGCCGCCTTTGCGGAGCGCTCCGGCGGCGCGAGCGCGGCCCTGCGGCCGCGGAGCGCCGACCCGCAATCGGTGGACGCTCGGGCGTCCACCGATCGATGTCACGGCGCCGTCAGTGTCCGGCGCTGGTGCCGCCACCCCAGACGTAGATGGCCGCAAACAGGAACAGCCAGACGACGTCAACGAAGTGCCAATACCAGGCCGCCGCCTCGAAGCCGAAGTGCTTCTGCGGCGTGAACTGGCCGGCCATCGCGCGGATCAGGCAGACGATCAGGAAGATCGTGCCGACGATTACGTGGAAACCGTGGAAGCCGGTCGCCATGAAGAAGGTCGCGCCGTAGATGTTGCCGGCGAAATCGAAGGCAGCGTGATTGTACTCGTAGGCCTGCACGATCGTGAACAGGATGCCGAGCCCGACCGTAAGCGCAAGACCCCATTTCAGCCCCTGGCGATCGTTGTGAAGAAGGGCGTGGTGCGCCCAGGTCACCGTCGTACCCGAGGTCAGCAGGATCAGGGTGTTGAGCAGCGGCAAGTGCCAGGGATCGAAGGTCTCGATGCCCTGCGGCGGCCAGACCCCGCCGGTCGCCTCAAGACGCTGGACCTGCGCGGCCTCGTTGGTGAACAGCGACGCATCGAAGAAGGCCCAGAACCAGGCGGCGAAGAACATCACCTCCGAGGCGATGAACAGTATCATCCCGTAGCGCAGATGCAGCTGGACCACCGGGGTGTGATGACCCGCCAAAGATTCCCGAACCGTGTCGCGCCACCAGCCGAACATCGTGTAGAGCACGATCAGCACGCCGACGGCAAACAGGCCCCAACCGGCCAGGTCCACGCCGAAGAGCAAGAATTCCGTGCCCTGCACGTGCTTGAACAGGCCGACCGCACCGATCGCCATGATGAAGGCGCCGATGGAGCCGATGAACGGCCAGGGGCTCGGATCGACGAGATGGTAGTCGTGGTTCTTGCTATGGGCCATGGGCTAGATCCCCCGATTGTCCAGAATTCCGGCGGTGGCGGGCGGCCGGGTCAAAGGTTGTCCTTCCGATCGTCCGGTTCCGGCGCTGCGGCGACCGGTTTGGCGGGCGCGTCGGCCGGGTAGAAGGTGTAGGAGAGCGTGATCTCCTTCACATGCTTGAGGTTCTTGTCTTCGTCCATCGCGGGATCGACGAAGAAGACGACAGGGAGTTCCGCGCTCTCGCCGGGCGCAAGCTTCTGCTCGGTGAAGCAAAAGCACTCGACCTTGTTGAAATAGGCGCCGGCCTCGAGCGGGGTGACGTTGAAGACGGAAGTGCCCACTGTCGGCCCGCTGCCCAGGTTTTCGGCCAGATACGCAACCTGCATGGTCTCGCCCATCCTGAGCGTCACCGATCGCTTTTCCGGACCGAACCGCCACGGCAGGGCGTTGTTGACGTTGGCGTCGAACCGCACGGTGACAACGCGGTCGATCACGCCGTTGGCATTGCCCTCGGCCCGCTGCGTCGTCCCGCCGTAACCCGTGACCTGGCAGAAGATCCGATAGAGCGGCACGGCGGCATAGGACGCCCCGATCATCAGCACCAGGCAGCCGATGACCGCCGCAGCAACGGTGCGGTTGCGGCGGGCGAGACGATCGGCATTCGGGGCAGTGGAACGTTCGGGCACAGTCTTCCTCACAACGGTCTCGAGACGACGCCGGGTCCCATCTTGACGATGGTGACGACGTAGAACAGGACCACCAGGGCCGCGAGCGCAAGCCCGATCGCAACTGACCTGGCCCGGCGCCGGCGCTTCTGCTCCTCTGTCAGCCGGATACCCTTGTTCTCCGTCACAGCCCCACTCCGATGAAGCGCAGAACGAGGGTTTCTGCGAGCAGGACCGCAAACAGCAGGAAGAGGTGCAGGATCGAGAACGAGAACAGCCGGATGGCCGCCCTGCGAGCCGGGTCGCCGTCACGCAGGCGGTACACCCTCCAGGCCAGGAAGACGAAGGCGACCCCAAGTCCTGCCGAAATCAAGCCGTAGACCGGGCCGGCGAAGCCGAGCACCCACGGCAATACCCCCACCGCGGCGAAGGCCACGGCATAGATCAGGATCTGGGTGCGCGTGGCGTCCGGGCCGGCGACGACCGGCAGCATCGGCACCCCTGCCGTCTCGTAGTCGCCGGCCTTGAACAGGGCGAGCGCCCAGAAATGCGGCGGCGTCCACATGAAGATGATCAGAAAGAGAATGATGCTTTCCAGGCTGATCGAGCCCGTGACCGCGGCCCAGCCGATCATCGGCGGAAACGCACCGGCCGCCCCGCCGATCACGATGTTCTGCGGCGTCGAGCGCTTCAGCCACATCGTATAGATGACCGCGTAGAAGAAGATCGTGAAGGCAAGCAGCCCGCCGGCCAGAGGGTTGACGAGCAGGCCCAGCACCAGCACGGAGCCGGCTGCCAGTGTCATGCCGAAGGCGAGGGCCTCGTTCGGCAGGATACGACCGGCGGGAATCGGCCGCTTGCGGGTCCGCGACATCAGCCGGTCGATGTCGGCGTCGTACCACATGTTGAGCGCGCCCGAGGCGCCCGCGCCGATCGCGATCGCCAGCAGCGCGGTCAGGGCCAGCACCGGATGCAGGCCACCTGGAGCAATCGCGATGCCGACGAAGGCGGTAAAGACGACAAGCGACATCACCCGCGGCTTCAGCAGCGCGAAATAATCGCCAACCGTGCCCCGGCCGCCGGCCCAGGCAAGATCGTCGACATATCCATCCTCACGCTCGGCGAGCGCCATCACCTTCTCCAGCCGTCTTCTTGCTTCTTGCACGGGCCGGGCCCGTGTTCCCCGACCGGCGCCGGTTCGGCGCCGGCCGTCTCGCTAGAGTGCGGCCACAGCCCATTGCACCGTGGCCGATACCTTACTTGATCCGCGGCAGCGTCTCGAACTGGTGGAACGGCGGCGGCGAGGAAAGGGTCCATTCGAGGGTGGTTGCGCCTTCGCCCCACGGGTTATCGCCGGCCACCCGCTTGCGGGCGAACGCCTCGAACACACCGTAGAGGAACACCAGCACAGCGAAGGCCGAGATGTAGGATCCGAACGACGACACCTCGTTCCAGCCGTGCAGCGCATCCGGGTAGTCAGCATAGCGGCGCGGCATGCCGGCGAGACCGAGGAAGTGCTGCGGGAAGAAGATCAGGTTGACGCCGACGAAGGTGATCCAGAAGTGCGCCTTGCCGATGGTCTCGTTGTACATGTAGCCGAACATCTTCGGGAACCAGTAGTACCAGGCGCCGAAGATGGCGAAGACCGCGCCGAGCGACAGCACGTAGTGGAAATGGGCCACCACGTAGTAGGTGTCGTGCAGCGCCCGGTCGAGTCCGGCATTGGCGAGCTGAACACCCGTCACGCCACCGATCGTGAACAGGAAGATGAAGCCGATCGCCCACAGAATTGGCGTGCGGAACTCGATCGATCCGCCCCACATCGTGGCGATCCAGGAGAAGACCTTCACGCCCGTCGGCACTGCGATCACCATGGTGGCAACCACGAAATACGCCTGCGTGTCGACGCTCAGGCCGACGGTGTACATGTGGTGCGCCCAGACGATGAAGCCGACGATGCCGATCGCGACCATGGCGTAGGCCATGCCGAGATAGCCGAAGATCGGCTTGCGCGAGAAGGTCGAGACGATGTGGCTGACGATGCCGAAGCCCGGCAGGATCAGAATGTAGACTTCCGGGTGACCGAAGAACCAGAACAGGTGCTGGAACAGGATCGGGTCACCACCGCCCTCCGGCGCGAAGAAGGTCGTGCCGAAGTTGCGGTCCGTCAGAAGCATGGTGATGCCACCGGCCAGAACGGGCAGCGACAGGACCAGCAGGAACGCCGTGACCAGCACCGACCAGGCGAACAGCGGCATCTTGTGCAGCGTCATACCCGGTGCGCGCATGTTGAAGATGGTCGTGATGAAGTTGATCGCGCCGAGGATCGAGGAGGCGCCGGCGATGTGCAGCGACAGGATCGCCAGATCCATCGCCGGTCCGGGCTGGCCCGAAGTCGCAAGCGGCGGATACATAGTCCAGCCACCACCGATGCCGTTCATGCCCGGAGGACCTTCGACAAACAGCGCCATGAGCAGCAGCAGGAAGGCCGGCGGCAGCAGCCAGAACGAGATGTTGTTCATGCGCGGGAACGCCATATCCGGCGCGCCGATCATGATCGGAACGAACCAGTTGCCGAAGCCGCCGATCAGCGCCGGCATGACCATGAAGAAGATCATGATCAGGCCATGCGCGGTCGTGAACACGTTAAAGGTGTGCGGATTGGCAAAGATCTGCAGCCCCGGGTTCTGCAGTTCCAGACGAATACCCACGGACAGGCCGGCGCCGATCAGGCCCGCGATGATCGCAAAGCCGAGATAGAGCAGGCCGATGTCCTTGTGGTTGGTGGAATAAACCCAGCGCGTCCACCCGGTTGGATGATCGTGGGCCTCGTGCTCATGCGTCGCGTAGGCCATGTCGAGCTCCCTCTAATGATCCTGTCGGGACCGGCGCCGCGCCGCCTGCGGGCGCATGGTCCGCCGTCCCGACGCGTGTTCAGCGCGCGGCGACGTCGAGGGCCTTGCCCCCGGCGTCCGCGGTCTCGTTCTCGGCTGCGATCGCGGCCATCAGCTGCTGGTTCGCAGCGTCCAGATCGGTCTTGGCGGTCTGGGCCCAGGCGTCGAACTGCTCCTGCGTCACCACGCGAATCGCGATCGGCATAAAGGCATGGTCCTTTCCGCACAGCTCGGAGCACTGCCCGTAGTAGACCCCGGTTGCCTCGGCCTTGAACCAGGTCTCGTTCAGCCGGCCGGGAACCGCGTCGATCTTCACGCCGAAGGCCGGCATGGCGAAGGCATGGATGACGTCGGCGGCCGTCACCTGGACGCGCACGGTCTTGTCCACCGGCACGACGACCTCGTAATCGACGGCGAGAAGACGGGGGAAATCCGAGATCGGCCGGCCGGTTTCGGCTGCGCGGGCCTGGCGCTCGTCGTCCTGGAGCATCAGCGCATCGAACGACAGGCCTTCCATGCCCTCGTCGGTGTACTCATAGCCCCAGTACCACTGGTAGCCGGTCGCCTTCACCGTCATATCGTAGGGCGGGATGACGAGCTGCTTGAACAGCAGACGGAACGAGGGAATGGCGATCACGACGAGGATCAGGATCGGTACGACCGTCCAGATCACCTCGATCATGGTGTTGTGGGAGGAGCGCGACGGCGTCGGATTGGACTTGGCGTTGAAACGGACGACGCACCAGACCAGAAGCGCCAGCACGAAGAGCGTGATCAGGCTGATGATCACCAGTGTCAGGGTGTTGAAGGAGGCGATGTCGGCCTGGACCTGCGAAGCGGCCGGCTGCATCGAGACCTGCCAAGGCTCAGGCTGTGCCGCACCGGCCGTCGAGGCGAAGCCGACGAGACCGGCCAATCCGGCGGCCGCTGCCGCCGCACTCTTTTCCATCAGACGCTTCAACGGTTCCGTCACGTCCGCGCTCCCTTCCCCGGCCCGTCGACGCCACGGCGCCTTGGGCTGAATTTCGATAACACGTTCCGCAAACGCGGTCCGGAGACCGCGACCCGGCGGTGCACATCTGCACCACGGCGCCATGTGCCTCGCTCGCCGGTCAGCACTTACATTACAGAATGTACGGCATCGTAAGCCTTATGCCGGACATCGCCGATCCGCGAAAGGGCGGGGCGGCGAAACGCCGCAGCTCTTCGTTGATCGCCATCAAAGACGGCCCCTGTGAACCACAAGCGGCCGCGAACCGCAACGCCTATGTCACGTCCGCCCTTCCGCCGCCGGATCTGCGGGAAAAAATGCGGGGCTGCAGCCCAATGTGTTCCGGGAATCGGGATTGATGCTCCGTTTCGCCTTGAAAAGGACGCGCCCTAAGCGGAAAAACAAGGTAAATGCCACGCGCCTCGAATCAGGCCACGCTGCCGCGATGCAGCAGACAGCGTTACGGAGAACCGCCCGTGTCCCTGCGATCCATCCGCCCGATCCATCTCCTAGCGAGCGGCGCCATCGTCGTTTCGGCGCTTTTCGGCGGGTCACCAGCGTTGGCGCAGGGCGAGGTGAAGGCCGTTCACGGCGACTGGCAGATGCGCTGCGACACCCCCCCGGGCGCCAAGGAAGAGCAATGCGCGCTGATCCAGAATGTAACCGCGGAGGACCGTGAGAACGTCGGCCTATCGGTGATCGTGCTCAAGACCGCTGACAAGGAGTCGAAGATCCTGCGCGTGCTCGCCCCGCTCGGCGTGCTGCTGCCGTCGGGCCTCGGGCTTCGGGTTGACGATGCCGATATCGGCCGGGCCGGATTCGTACGCTGCCTGCCGAACGGCTGCATCGCCGAAGTCATCCTTCAGGACGACCTGGTCGGAAAGCTCGAGAGCGGCGAGATGGCGACCTTCATCATCTTCCAGACGCCCGAGGAGGGAATCGGCATCCCGATCTCTCTCAATGGTTTCAAGGCCGGCTTCGACGCCCTGCCCTGACGCGGGACCTCATCCTCCGACGGTGGCCGTCAGCGCACAGTCTGGTCGGCGGCCGGAGAACTGTCGTCCATGCCACGCGCGGCGCTGCGGTGAAAATCAAGCCGGACAACGGTCGCCTGCAGGGCCGCGACGCTTGCAGGCGGCGGACCGGAGACGGAGCCGATGCGGCTCAACGCCTCCAGCAGCTCCGGATGCAGGCCGTCGCCGCGCGGGGCCGCCAACCGGTGCAGGGCATCCAGCGTGGAAAGATCTGTGGTCTTCATAGCGCCTCCTGGATCAGCGGCGTCCAACGGTATCGCCTGAGTGTGGAAGGCTGATCGGGTTCAAAACACCGGAGCATGCCGCGCTCCGTCCGACGCAGCATGCTCCGGGCACAGTTGATTGCCCCGGCCCGCCCGCAGGCGCGCCGGACGATGTTGCGCCGCCTAGGAATCAAGGCAGCGATGGTGCCGAACGGTCCCGCTCCTCGGAGGTTCCGCTCACCCATCGAATGACCGCCGAAGCGATGCCAAATAAAGTTGGGCGTGTTCCCATACTTAAACCTCCACGGATGAATTCAGTGCCGCAGCGCGGGGTGCAATCCGCCGCGAAAGGACTATGTTGGACCATGATCAGACTCCGCCCGGAACGGACGGGACGTGACCCTGGCCGCGTGCGGAGCGCCTGAACCCCAACCGAACGGAAGCGCTATGACCGACAAACCGACCGACCTCCTGGAAGCCTCCGGCCTCGGCGTGGAGACGGCGCAGCGCATTACGGCCGACGCCCTTGCCGGCGCCGACGACGGAGAGCTCTTTCTCGAGTACCGGCAATCGGAAAGTCTGCTGTTCGACAACGGCAGGCTCAGGGCCGCGAACTACGACACCTCGCAGGGTTTCGGCCTGCGCGCCGTCTGCGGCGAGGCGGCCGGATATGCCCATTCCGGCGAGATCTCCGAAGCCGCCCTCAAACGGGCGGCCGACGCCGTTGCGGCCGTGCGCTCCGGCCGTTCGGGTATCTATGCGGCGCCGCCGCCGCGGACAAACCTCCGGCTTTATGGCGACGAGAACCCGCTCGGAGCGCCAAGCTTCGAGGAGAAGGTTCGCCTGCTCCAGTCCGTCGACGCCTATGCCCGGGCCAAGGATCCGCGGGTACGGCAGGTCAGCGTTTCGATCGCAGGGACCTGGCAGGTGGTCGACATCCTGCGCGCCGACGGCGAGCGCGTGCGCGACATTCGGCCGCTGGTGCGGTTCAACGTCTCGGTCGTTGCCGGCCAGGGCGACCGGCAGGAGAGCGGCTCCCACGGCTTCGGCGGGCGCGCCGGCTTCGGACATTTCATCGCGACCGAGCGTTGGCAGGGTGCGGTTGACGAGGCGCTTCGACAGGCGCTGGTCAATCTCGAGGCCGTGCCCGCCCCTGCCGGCACCTTCGATGTCGTGCTCGGCAACGGCTGGCCCGGCATCCTGCTGCATGAAGCGGTCGGTCATGGTCTGGAGGGCGACTTCAACCGCAAGAAAACCTCGGCCTTTGCCGGACTGATGGGCCAGCGCGTCGCTGCCGAAGGCGTCACCATCGTCGACGACGGCACCATTGCCGATCGGCGCGGCTCGCTGACGGTCGACGATGAAGGCACACCGTCGGGCCGCACGGTGCTGATCGAGAACGGCATTCTCACAGGCTACATGCAGGACCGGCAGAACGCGCGGCTGATGGGCATGAAGCCGACCGGCAATGGCCGCCGCCAGTCCTTCGCCCACATCCCCATGCCGCGCATGACCAACACCATCATGCTTGCTGGCGACAGGGAGCCGGCGGAAATCCTGGCGTCGGTGCAGAACGGCATCTACGCCGTCTCTTTTGGCGGCGGCCAGGTCGACATTACCTCCGGCAAGTTCGTGTTCTCCTGCACCGAGGCGTACCGGATCGAGAACGGCAAGGTCGGCGCACCGATCAAGGGCGCGATGCTGATCGGCAACGGCCCCGATGCCCTCACCCGGGTCGCCATGATCGGCAACGATATGGCCCTCGATCCCGGCATCGGCACCTGCGGCAAGCAGGGCCAGGGCGTGCCGGTCGGCGTCGGACAGCCGTCGATTCGAATCAACGCAATGACCGTCGGCGGTACAGCGGTCTGACGAAGGTTGATTGCCACGCCAGCGTAGGGAACGGTCTGCGGACGCCGCTTCACATGGGGCCAGCCTGACGCTATGAGCATCGCCTTCGTCATCTTCGACATGGATCAGGTGCTCTACGACTACGAACATGAGGTGCGGCTGACGGCCCTGGAAAAGCTTGCTGGGCGGCCGCGGGCCGAGATTCATGCAGCAATCTGGGGCTGCGGCTTTGAGGAGAGCGCGGAGGCTGGTGATCCGGCGACGGCGGAGGCCTATCTCGCCGAATATGCCTGCAGACTCGGCTGCCCGATCGACCGCGAGACCTGGATCGGGATCCGCAAGGCGATGATGCGGCCGCGGCCCCAGGTGCTGGCACTGGCAAGCCGGGTGGCGGAGAACGCCGACGTCGCACTCCTCACCAACAACGGCATGATGCTGAAGGAGGCGCTGCCGCATTGTGCGCCCGAGGCCTTCGAAATCTTCGGCGAAACGGCCCACGTCTCGGCGGAGTTCGGGTTGCGCAAGCCGGATCCCGAGATCTACCGCAGGATCTGCGCCCGCTACGGCCATCCGCCCGGAGCGACGCTGTTTATCGACGACAACGAGAGCAACATTGCGGGCGCCGGGGCCGCCGGGCTCAAGACCCACCTCTTTCGCGACATCGCCGGGCTGAAGGCGGCGCTGGACCGACTCGGCCTGCTCGACTGAGAGCGCTGCGGCTGCGAATCACTGGCAAAGACGCGGTGGACGCAGTACCAGCCGCCCGGCCTCTCTCCTACCGCCTCCTCCCGGCGCCTGCCGCCGCACCCATCCCGAGTTTCGCGCCTGCCGCAGAACTCAGTCTTTCCGCAGGATCCTTTCCATGGCCTTTCCCTTCGCCAGCTCGTCAATCAACTTGTCGAGACAGCGAATCTCCCGCATCAGCGGCTCCTCAATATTTTCCACCCGCACACCGCAGATCACGCCCTTGATCAAGGTACGCGCCGGATTCATTCGAGGTGCTTCGGCAAAGAAGGTTTGAAAGTCGGCTTTGTTCTCGAGTCGGAGGTTCAGGTCTTCCTGGCTATACCCGGTCAGCCAGCAGATGATCTCATCGACTTCCTGTTTCGATCGACCCTTTTTCTCGGCCTTGGCGACATAGTGCGGATAAACGCTGGCGAAACTGGCCGTATAGATCCGATGGTTTGACATCGCACGTCCTTCCGCAGGTCTAGACCGGCGCCTGCGCCATCCCCTGACCGTCGGCCGGGTCCGTGCAGGCGCCCGGGCGCTCGATTTCGACGGTGACATGCTCGATGCCGAAGCGGGCGGCGAGCCGCTGCTTGATGGCGTGGGTGACTTCCGTGTTCTTCTCCGGCTCTTCGACGACGGCGTGCAGGGTTGCATGGGCGCGCCCTTCGGCCAGGGACCAGATGTGGACGTGGTGGATGCCCTCCAGTCCGTCGATACGCGCAACGAGGTCCTCCGCCAGGCTGCCGCGCTCGATGCCGTCGGGGGCGCCCTCGAGCAGGATGTGCGCGGACTGGCGCATGACTGCGATCGCAGAGCGCAGGATAAGCAGTGCGACGAGCACCGACAGCAGCGGATCGATCGGCATCCAGCCGGTCGCCATGATGACGAGGGCGGCAACGATGGCGGCGACGGAGCCGAGCAGATCGCCGAGCACGTGCAGGATGGCGGAGCGGATGTTGAGCGAGCCGTCGCCGCCGCGCTGCAGCACCAGGAAGGCGGCAACGTTGACGAGGAGGCCGAGCGCCGCAATCACCAGCATCGGTCCCGCGAGCACCGTGGTCGGATTGGCGAAGCGCTCGATTGCCTCGACAATGATCCAGGCGGTGACGAGCAACAGAACGACCGCGTTGGCGAAGGCGACCAGCACCGGCAGCCGGGTGCGGCCATAGGTCATGCGCGCATCGGCCGGGCGCTTCGACTGCTGGAACGCCCACCAGGCCAGCGCAAGTGAGGCGGTGTCAGTCACCATGTGCGCCGCGTCCGCCAGCAGCGCCAGCGACCCGGCTAGAATGCCGCCGATCGCCTCGGCAAACATGAAGCCGCCGGTGAGGCAGGCCGCGATCAGAACCGCTCGGGCGTTGCGGTCTGTAACATCCACGCCGTGGCTATGCCCGCCCGTGCCGTGGCCGTGGTCATGCCCGTGGGCGTGATCGTGGCCGTGGCCGTGGTCTTCGTGGGTATGGGAAGCGTCGCCTGTCTGCTGCATGGGTCCGTCCTGACTGGATCAGTCGATGAGCGGCGTCACAAGGCCGACCGGCCCGGCTGACGTCGAGGAAGAATACTCTCTTGACCACCATTGACCGCCGTCGCGGCGGGCCGATGCAAAACCGGGGGCCGCATTTCACGACGCGCTGCGCATGTCATGCGCAGCAACTCAGGATGGCGTCCGTCAGCCGGATAGACAAGCGCGATCGCCGCGAAAACCAGCCGCCCAAGTCAGCAGGGCGGCACGGGCGAAACCGGTTCAAGTCCCGTGTCGGGCCTTCGCGAGCGAGCGTTTGCACCGCCGACCTAGCGTTGATGCCGGCAAGGCTCTATCTATGAGAGATGATCGACCATCTTCTCGTGGCCAGGGCATGAACCGTTTCGAAAAGCCGCGCGGGCCGGGCGAGGCGCGCATCCGCTATCTCGACGCCGATTTCCAGATTGAGGCGCCGGGCACCTTCGTGCGCTGCGCCGTGACCGGCCAGGCGATTCCGATCGAGGAGCTGAAATACTGGAGCGTGTCGCGCCAGGAGGCCTATGTCGACGCTGCGGCGGCGTTCCAGAGGTTTCAGCAGTTCGGGACGGCGTGAGGGAGACGGGCGGAGATCCCTCACCTGCAAGCCTGATCTGAGCAGTCGCCCCATCCTCCGGCGGCCGCGGATAAGATGCGGGCTTTCGCCCGCGAGTCTCTCCTGGATCCTGGATCAACGCGATGCGCCTTCGGCGCACGCTGTCCGGGATGACGGCCGAGGTTGGGGCCACTCAAAAAGCCACCGAATCGCCCCTTACCGCCCGAACCGGTGCCGCTCGATTGCTTCTTCGACCAACGCCAGCAGCCGCTCGGGCTCGCAGATGCGCATCCTCACTGAGATCACGCGCGCACGGGACGCAAGCCAATGGATAAGTTCGCCTTCGGTGGTGCGGAGCCGGGCCATGTCCTTGGCGGTGGTGACGAGCGTGAGGTCGTCGCGCTCGGCCGCCGTCAGCAGCGTCTGGGCATCGGCCTTGTCATAGGGATGGTGGTCCGGGAAGGCGCGCCGGTCCACGATGTCCGCGCCGAGCGCTTCGACACTGGCGAAGAACTTTTCCGGCCGGCCTATGCCGGCAAAGGCGAGCACGCGCTCGCCGGCGAGAGCCGGATCGGGCTCCACCTCGAGACTGGCGCGCAGGATCGGTACGCCGCGGCGCGCGGCGAGGCGCACCACACGATCGGCTGCGGTCCCTGTGCCGATGACGCAGAGGCAACCGACGGCGGGCATCTGGCGCTGGACCGGGGCGCGCAGCGGGCCGGCCGGCAGGCACAGCCCGTTGCCGACGCCGTTCGCCGCATCGACCAGTGCGATGGTCAGGTCCTTCTTCAGGCTCGGGTTCTGGAAGCCGTCGTCCATGACAACGACGTCGCCGGAGCCGGATGCGAACTCGGCCCCGGCCATGCGGTCGACCGAGACCACCGTCGGCCTGTGAGCGGCGAGCAGCAGCGCTTCGTCGCCGACCTCGGCAGCGCTGTGGTGCAGGCCATCGACCAGCACCGGCCCTTCGATCGAGCCGCCATACCCGCGCAGAAGGAACACCGGTTCGTGGCCGCGCTCGGCCAGCAGGTCGGCAAGCGCCAGCGCAAACGGCGTCTTGCCGGCCCCCCCGGCGACGAAGTTGCCGACGCAGATCACCGGCCGCTTTGAGCGCCCGGTTGGCGTCTTGAGCATCCGGTGTGCCGTGACCAGGCCATAGGCGGCGCCGAACGGCCACAGCGCCAAGGCCGGCACCGTGGGACGCGCACGCCACCAGAAGTCCGGCGCTGTGCGAAACAGGCCCATCACCCGGCCCTCGCCCTTTGTTTCCGCGAGGTTACACCCTTTTCGCATCTGCGAGCAAAGGTTGAAGCGCATCGAGAGTGCGGGCGAGCGATCCTTTTCCGGCCTCGGTGACCCGGAAGGCCGCCCTTGCTGCCCGCTCGGTGGCGGCGGGATCGGTCAGGAGATGCTCAACCGCCGCCGCAAGCGCGTCCGTGTCCGCTACGATCTGGGCGCCCCCTTCGGCCTCCAGGCTCCGGAAGATCGCCTTCTGACTGCCGAGCAGAGGACCGGCCAGGACGGCGCAGTCGAGCTGCGCGGCCTCCAGCGGATTGTGGCCCCCGACCGGCACCAGGGAGCCGGCAACGAAGACGACACGAACGGCGCGGTAGAACAGGCCCATCTCGCCGATGGTATCGGCGAGATAGACGTCGACCGTCGCATCGACAGCCTCCCCCCTGGAGCGCGAGGCTACGCGCAAGCCGCCGGCCTGGAGCAGCGCGCGGATCTCGTTGCCGCGGGCCGGATGCCGCGGCGCGAGCACCGTGAGGAGGCCGGGCACGCGGGCCGCAACGTGGCGGTGGACCTCGGCGACGGCAACCTCCTCGCCGGCGTGGGTCGAGGCGGCAAGCCAGCGCGGCCGCCCGTCCACGGCGTCGAGAAAGGCCGCAAGCGCCGCCGGATCGGCGTCGGGAGCGGCGGCATCGACCTTGATGTTGCCGGCAACGGCCACGCGGCGGACGCCGAGCGCTTCGAGCCGTTCCGCATCCGCCGGGCTCTGCGCCAGGGCGAGGGCGATCCTGGAAAACAGAGCACGGCCGACGGCGCCGCTGCGGCGCCAGCCGGAGAACGAGCGCGCCGACAGCCGGGCACTGACGACGGCGAGAGGCACGCCTCGCCGCTCGAGCGCCAGCAGGGTCGCCGGCCAGATCTCCGACTCGATCATCACCGCCAGACGCGGCCGCCAATGGTCGAGAAAGCGGGCAAGACACGGCGGCGTGTCAAACGGAGCGTATTGATGGATCGCGCCTTCGGGCAGCCGCTCGGCGGCGACGGCGGCCGAGGTGACCGTACCGCTGGTGTGGAGTATGGGAAAGCCGCGGCTGACGAGATCGGAGATCAGCGCGAGGGCCGCGTTGCTCTCGCCGACGCTGGCGGCATGGATCCAGATGAGCGGACCGGGCGGGCGCGGAACGCTGGTCCGGCCGAAGCGTTCGCCGCGTCGCGCCGGATCCTCCTTGCCGACGCGGCTGCGGCGGCGATGAACGAAGCTGAGAACGGGACCGGCAACGTGACCAAGCGCCTCGTAGGCCGCCAACGGCAAGGCGGCAATCGGGCCGGCCCGCGACGGCTCGCCCGTCATGACCGTTTTGCCAGGGTGTAGGCGCGGTCGGTGGTGGCGTCGAGGCCGGCAGTTACCGCAGCGCGCGCCGCCTCCAGCGCGGTGTCATCGGCATCGGAGGGAACGCGGATCAGGTCACCGGTCGCCAGCACCGCCCGGCTGAACGGTAGGTTGACCGTCGCCTTGTCCCAGGTGTTGAGGTCGATGTGGCGGCTGGTGGCGAACGCCATCGGCAGGATCGGGCGGCCCGAATGCCTGGCAAGCTGAACAATGCCGAGGCCGGCAACGCGCGAGGGCCCCTTGGGCACGTCGGCAGTCAACGCGACGCTGCCGCCTTCCTTCAGCGCCCGCATCGCCTCGATGAAGCCGCGCATGCCGCCGCGCTTGGAGATCTGGCGCGCGTGCTGCGAACCGGAGGCCCGAATCAGCCCGAGGCCGAGCTTCCTTGCCGCGACCGCGTTGATCTCGCCGTCGGCAGAGCGCGAGATCATGACGCGGACGTCCCAGCCCTCGGGCCGGGCGAAAGGCATCATGAAGTGCTGGCCATGCCACATGGCGACGATGACGGGCAGGTCGGGCAGGACCTTTTCGTAGAAGTCGGGCGGGTCGAGCCGGAACGAGCTCGTGCGCCGCACCAGGAGCAGGTAGCTGGCGAGCGCCGAGCCGATCGTGCTCAGGACCAGCGGATGACGGCCTGCACGCTTCAGCATGCGGCCGCTCCTGCGCGGGCGAAACGCGCTGTCGTCTCCATCGTTGCCGTTCGGTCAGTGGCCGTCGGCCGCCGGATCCAGCAGGCGGTGCATGTGAACGATGAAGTAGCGCATATGCGCATTGTCGACCGACCCTTGCGCCTTTTCCTTCCAGGCCGCATAGGCCGTGGCGTAATTCGGGAAGATGCCGACGATATCGAGCTTGCTGAGATCGCGGAACGTCGTGCTGTCGACCCGCTCGAGCTCACCGCCAAACACCAGATGCAGAAGCTGCTTCGGCTGGTCCTGTCCGCTCATCCATCGTCTCCGTTGTCAAGCAGCGGTGGTCAAACCAGATCGCCCGGAGCACCGGTCCGCGACGCCGTCACAGCACGGAGGCCAAGATCCGGCTGAGCCGCCCCGCCAGAACCTCGGGCCCGGCAATCAGTGCCGGATGGCGAACGTCCGCCCGATTGTAGGCGATCGGACGCCCGTCGAGATCCGTCAGCCGTCCGCCCGCTTCCTGCACCAAAAGATCCGCCGCCGCAAGATCCCAGTCGCAGGCCCGGGCCCGCGCGGCGGCAAGATCGATCCGCCCCTCGGCGACGAGCGCGAGGCGGTAGGCGAGCGAGGGAACGTAGCCGGCGTAGCCGACGCCCTCGGCTTTGAGATTGTCGTGGCGGGCGATCGAGGGCGGCCCCGAGAGCTGGGCGCCTTTCAATTTTTCCCGCGCGGAGACGGATATCGGCTCGCCGTTGCGGAAGGCCCCTCCCCCGGCCACGGCGGAATAAAGGTCGGCGGAGGTCGGCCGGTAGAGCGCGGCTGCGATCGGACGGCTGTTTTCGACCACCGCGACAGCCACCGTCCAGTCCTCGCTGCCGCCGAGAAAGGCGCGGGTGCCGTCGATCGGATCGACGACGAAGGTGCGGCGGCGGCCGATGCGGCCGGGATCGTCCGCCGTCTCCTCGGACAGCCAGCCGTAGTCGGGTCGCGCGGCGGTCAGCATGTTCCGGAGGTAGAGGTCGACGGCAAGGTCCGCCTCGGAGACAGGGGAGTCGCCCTCCTTGGTCCAGCGCGCCGGGTCCTTGCGGAAATAGCCGAGCGCCACCTTGCCGCCGGCGACGGCAGCCTCGCGGATCAGGTCCAGATCGGTGGCGATGCCGGTCATGACGCTACTGTCCGGCAATCGTCATCCCCGTCACCAGAACGCTCGGGCTTGCCACCGCGAAGCGGTCGTCGAGATCGGAGGCCGGCGTGAGCTGCCGGTACATGTTCGTTAGATTGCCGGCAAGCGTGATCTCGGCAACCGGATAGGCGATCGCGCCATTCTCGATCCAGAACCCGGAAGCGCCGCGCGAATAGTCACCGGTGACGCCGTTGACACCGTGACCGATCAGATCGGTGACAAGGAGGCCGGTGCCGAGCGCGGCGATCATCTCGTCCCGGCTTTGACTGCCGGGCTCCAGGATCAGGTTGGTGGCGCCGGGCGTTGGCCCTGCCCCGCCGCGCACCGCACGTCCGTTGGAAACGAGGCCGAGCTCGCGGGCGCTGGCGCCATCGAGCAGCCAGGTCTGAAGCACCCCGTCGACGACGAGATCAAGCGGCAGGGCGGGCAGGCCCTCGCCGTCGAACGGCCGAGTCGCGCCGCCACGCGGCTTCAGAGGATCATCGCGGATCGTGATGCCCGGCGAGAACACGGGCTTGCCGAGACGGTCCTTGAGAAAGCTGGTGCCGCGGGCGATCGCCGCGCCATTGATCGCGCCGGCGAAATGGCCGACGAGCGAGCGGGCGACGCGCGGCTCGTAGATCACGTCGGCCGTCCGCGTGGTCAGCTTGCGCGGGTTGAGCCGGGCGACGGCACGCTCGCCGGCGCGGCGGCCGATCGCCTCCGGCGCGTCCAGGTCGGCGCGGTAGGTTCGGGAATCGAAGTCGTAGTCGCGCTCCATGCCGGTGCCCTCGCCGGCAACGGCGGTGACCGACAGGCCGAAGCGGGAGCCGAGATAGGCACCGCAGAAGCCACCGCTGGTCGCCAGCACCAATCCGGCGAGACGCCAGGTGGCGCCGGCTCCGCCAGAACGCGTAACCCCGGGAACGGCGAGCGCGGCCGCCTCCGCGGCAAGGGCAGACTCCGTCAGCTCGGCGGCGTCGACCACCGTCTCATCGAGCAGATCGAGGTCGGGCAGTTCGCGGACGAGATCGGCCGGGTCGGCAAGACCGGCATAAGGATCCTCCGGCGCGACCTTCGCCATGGCAACGGCGCGCTCGACGAGATCGGCTCCCGCTTCCAACGTGTTGGCCGAGACGCTGGCGACACGGCGGCCGACAAAGACGCGGAGCGTGACGTCGTCACCTTCGGCGCGCTCACTTTCCTCGACTTTGGCCTCACGGACGTCAACGCCAAGCGAAACGCCGGTCATCGCCACCGCGTCGGCGGCATCGGCGCCGGCTTTCAGCGCCGCCTCGACAAGCCCGGCGGCCCGGGCTTCGAGGTTGGACCGGTCGATCTGATCCTGCATTGTGACTTCCCATCCTATTGCGGCCCGTCTTTAGACCAAAACCGGAGCCGACGCGAGTGGAGGTCTCCCAACCCGCATATCCTATGTGGTTCCGGAGGCGGCAGCTTGCAGTCATGAAATGCTAACCCTCTTGGAAAACACAAAAATTTAACCGTGCTTGTTAAGCCGTTCGGGAGGGCTTTGCGCCTATGGTGAGCCCATCACGAGGTCCACAACAACCGGACCCGGAGGTCCGAAACAACTGGACCCGATGGAGAGGCGAATTGAGGCGTCAAACAGCTCACCAGGATGCCGATGCAGCCGGGCCGGGCCGTCATGGACGGCTCGACCCGGCCAGGGTACCGCACCGGTTCACGATCAAGGGCGAAGCCCTCGGTGACGGCGCGCTGCCCCAGCCGATCGAGGTCTACCTCGATGGCAAGACGATTGTCATGAAGCGCCGGCTGTCCGGCCTGCCCCTGACCGTCGTGCTTCCCGTCACAACCTACCTCGGCGTCTATGCCCAGGTCACGCCCGGGTCCGGCGCAGGCACGTTGTCCGTCCGCATCGGACTCAGGCACCGTGACCCTTCGCTCGATCTGGAATTGTGCCGCAGCGACGACGTCGCAAGGGCCGCGGACGACTGGCGCGCCTGGGGTGACAGCCTCGGCCTGCCGCTGCTCGTGGTCGAGCCGGACGGCACGGCGCGGCCGGTCGACGAGCCAGTTGCACCTTCGGCCGAGCCTCACGTGCCCACCCGCCGGCGGATCGCGGCCTTGAGCGGCCGGCGCCCGCGTTTTCTCGTGCGGCGCAAGCCGGGCCGCCGCGATCTGGAGCTCCCGGTCCACCGCGGCGAACGCGAGCTGATCGCGCGTCGATAAACACAAAAAAACGGCAGACGGATCCGAGACCCCTGTGCAAAACCGCAATAGCTCTGCTATAGGAAGCCCCGCAGCAGCTCGGTAAAAACTCCGAGGCGCCGCTTCCAGAACAGGTTTGATTCCCTTTATGTCGCTCGACGCGCCGACACTTTTCGTCTCGATCGTCGCGATCGGCGGCCTTGGCACGGTGCTGCTTTACCTAGTGTGGCACTTCTCGCTGCTGCAGGGCGAGGCACGCGACGACAGCATCCGCCACTGGGCGATCTCGCTCGGTGCCGTGTGTCTCGGCACCCTGCTCGGCGGCTTGCGCGATGTGGTTCCGGAGACGGTCAGCATCGTCGCCGGCAACGGGTTGATCCTTGCCGGCGTCGGCCTGCGCTGGACCGCGGCGGCAGCGCTTTGGCGCGTCGGCCGCAACGATGCGCTCGCCATGCTGCCGGCCGTGGGCTGGGTTGTGCTGTGCCTCTTTCCCGGGTTCTACGAGGACTTCCTCCTCCGCGGCCTCTACGTTCAGACTTCAATAGCCGTCCTGGCGGCCGTCACCTGCAGCGTCTGCGTCTTCGCGAACCGGGACGGGCTGCACGCCGGCTATGGGCTCGCCATCGTCTATGCCATCATGGCGGCCTGTCACTTTGCCGTCGCAGCGACGCTGTTGGCAGACGAGATCCCGGATTTCGCCGCACTGCTGCAGCATCCGGTCTACAAGGCCTATCTGGTGATGGTCCTGATCGCGACGGGCGCCAATGTGGTGCTCGCCGTTGCCATCGTGATCGAGCGCGAGGAGCTGCGCCACCGCATTGCCGCAAGGCTCGATCCTCTGACGGGGCTTCCCAATCGGCGCGCCTTCTTTCAACTGGCCGAAGCGAGCCGGGTTGCGGCGGCGCAGGAGCAGGCGACATTCGCCGTCGTGGTGTTCGATCTCGACCACTTCAAGGCGGTCAACGACCGCCACGGCCATCCCGCCGGTGACGAGGTGCTGTCGATCTTTTCCGAGATCTGCCGCATCTCGCTGCGACCGTGCGATGTCGTCGGCCGGATCGGCGGCGAGGAGTTCGCGGCTGCCCTGCCGCGGGTCTCGATCGACGCCGCCCAGGCAATTGCCGACCGGATTCGCCGGGCGTTTGCCCGCGCCGTGTCGGAGCATACCGGCGGCGTGGTGAGCGGCACGCTCAGCGCCGGCGTGTTCGCCGGACCGGCGTCGCGAATCTCGCTTGACGAGGCCCTCGCTGCGGCGGACCGCGGCCTCTACCGCGCCAAGCGCGCCGGCCGCAACCGCGTCGAGCGCGGTGAAGTCGAGGATATCGATACCGGGCGAGCCGCCGCCCAGGCCGCTTCGCTTCAGATTGCGGTGATTACCGCGTCGACCAAGAGGCCCGTGAACACGATCCAGCCGTAGGTGGTGTTGGAGCGGAACAGCCGGAGGCACTGGTCCGGATCGTCAATGTCGAGCACCGCGATCTGCCAGATCAAGTGAACGGCGCCGGCCGCTATGCCGAGAAAGGCTGCCGGGCCGGCATCGGCCGAGGCGGCTGCGCAGGCGAAGAGCAGCGTCGCCCCGCCGTAGAGCACCAGCAGCGCCGGCCGCGTGCGCCGGCCAAACAGCCGCGCGGTCGAGCGCACACCGACCAGGGCGTCGTCCTCCTTGTCCTGATGGGCGTAGATCGTGTCGTAGCCGATCGTCCACAAGATGGCGCCGGCATAGAGCAGCACGGCCGGCAGCTCGAGCCGGCCGAATGCGACAGCCCAGCCCATCAGTGCGCCCCAGGAGAAGGCGAAGCCGAGAAAGAGCTGCGGCCAGTTGGTGATCCGCTTCATGAAGGGGTAGATCGCCACGACCGCAAGCGAGGCGATGCCGAGCAGGATAGCAAACGGATTGAACTGCAGGAGCACCACAAGCCCGACCAGCGCCTGCAGAGCCATGAACACCTTGGCCTGCAGGCGCGTCACCTGACCGGATGGCAGCGGCCGCGACCGTGTCCTGGCGACCCGGTCGTCGATGTCCTGGTCGACGAGGTCGTTGTAGGTGCAGCCGGCGCCGCGCATCGCCACCGCACCGATCAGGAACAGGGCAAGGTGCCACGGGTTCGGCAGCGGCTGCTCGGCCGCGATCGCCGCCAGCCCTGCCGACCACCAGCACGGCCACAGCAGCAGCCACCAGCCGATCGGCCGCTCCCAGCGCGCCAGCCGGGCATAGGGCCTGAGCCAGACCGGCAGCCGTGTGTCAACCCAGTGCCGCTTGACCGCATCGGCGACCGGGCCGGTGTCCTTGGTACCAAAGAATCCGTTGAACATGACCGCTGGTTTACAACGGCTGCGCCGCGGTGGCGAGTGGCGGGGCGGCACGGCAGCAGAAGGCGACACCCCCGGTCGAAGCCGACGGCGCTGCTGTCACGTCAGTCTGGGCAAGGGGACTGGCCCGACCACACGGTCGCGGCCGGTTCGCTTGGCCTCGTAAAGGCGTTCGTCGGCACGGTCGAACAGCGCCGCGAGGTTCTCGGCCTCGGCGGGGGCGGTGGCGACGCCGATGCTGACGGTGATCGTTTCGGGGAAGGCCTCGGCCGTCACTTTGGCAATGTTGCGGCGCAGACGATCGGCCATGCTGACCGCCGCCTCTTCGGGCAGCCGCTCGCAGATCACTGCAAACTCCTCGCCGCCATAGCGGAACAAGTGGTCGTCCGAGCGCAGATTCGTCGCAATCACGTTGCCGATGATCTCGAGCGCTCCATCGCCGGCCTGGTGGCCGTACTCGTCGTTGAGGCGCTTGAAGTGGTCGATGTCGATCACCAGCATGCTGACGACATGGCCCCGGCCGAGCGCAGCGGCGACGATTGCCGGTGCCTTGGTCTCGAAATGACGACGGTCAAAGGCACCGGTGAGATAGTCGCGGTTCATGCGCGCCAGCAGGTCTTCATAGCGCTCGCGGTAGGTCAGCACCTGGAACACATCGGCGAAGGGCAAGACCTCCTGCTCCGGTACCGGGTCACGGAACAGCTTGAGATAGGCGACGAAGAGCACGCTGTAGACCAGGGCCGCAGCCATCTTGGCGGCCCAGCCGCCGAACAGCACCTCGATCGGAGCGCCGGAGACGTAGCGCAGCGCTAGATAGAAGCCAAGCTGGTCGAAGGTCAGGATCACCACCGCACAGATCAGGAAGCGCAGACCGATGTGGCGGCGCAGGAATGTCCCGAGGCGCTCGTAGAGCAGGATGATGCCGATCGAATCGAGAAAGAGCAGCGTGGTCCCCCAGACCATCAGCAAGCCCATCTCATCGACGAAACTGATATCGGGCCGGCGCCCCGGCACCGCCGCCACCGTTTCGTGATTGCGCAGGATCATCACCAGCGCGACGATCATGAAATTGCCGACGAGAAGCCCGTAGATCGGCTGCCGGACGACCGCGGCATCCTCCTTGATGTAAAGCAGGAGCACCATCAGCAGCTTGCCGGAGAACAGCACCGTCGAGCCGGGCGATATGATGCCGAACGGAAGCTGAACGTAAAACACACTGGCAAGATAGGTCTCGAGGAAGTGCATCACCCCGAGCGCGCACAGGAACACACCAATACCGATCGTGTGGCGCGCCTGGAGCAGGGCGACCATGACCGTGAAATAAACCGCAGCCTGAGCCAGGAGCAGGAGGGTGTTGGTGAACTCCATTCGTCGCAGTTCTACCGCGATTCGCTGCTTCCACAAGTTGCGCTCGGGCGGGCCGAACCGGAAATCCACCCGATTGCGGCCGCCGGTCCGCATGGCCACGTCGTTCCGGAATGATTTACGCTCACCGGGCGTCATGGTAGATCGGCGGCCACCGCGCCGCTCGCGCCTTCGCCGAACCACCCCACATCAACGGAGCCGTCATGAACATTCTGCTGATCGGATCCGGCGGCCGCGAACATGCGCTCGCCTGGGCGATCGCCAATTCCCCGCTGTCGGACCGGCTGTTTGCCGCGCCGGGCAATGCCGGCATTGCCGAGCAGGCGGAACTGGTCCCGCTCGACACCGACAACCCTGACGCCGTGGTGACGTTCTGCCGCGAGGCGGCGATCGACCTCGTGGTGATCGGGCCGGAAGCGCCGCTGATCGCCGGCCTGGTCGACCATCTGGCCAGTGCAGGCATCAAGGCCTTCGGCCCCAGCGCCGCCGCCGCCCGGCTGGAAGGTTCGAAGGGCTTCACCAAGGATCTCTGCGCCCGGGCGAACATCCCGACCGCCGCCTATGCCCGCTTCTCCGATGCCGCCTCCGCGCGCGCCTATGTCGAGAAGCAGGGTGCGCCGATCGTGGTCAAGGCCGACGGACTTGCCGCCGGCAAGGGCGTCGTTGTCGCGATGACGGTCGGGGAAGCGCTCGAGGCGGTCGATGCCTGTTTCTCCGGCGCGTTCGGGGCCGCCGGGGCCGAGGTAGTGGTCGAGGACTTTCTCGACGGCGAGGAGGCAAGCTTTTTCGTGCTGTCCGATGGACGGAACGTCCTGCCGCTTGCTACCGCCCAGGACCACAAGCGCGCCTTCGACGGCGACAAGGGCCCGAACACCGGCGGGATGGGTGCCTATTCGCCGGCGCCGGTCATGACCGAGGCGCTGGTCCAACGCACGATTGCCGAAATCATCGAGCCGACGATCAGGACGCTAGCGGCCGAAGGCACGCCGTTCGTCGGCGTGCTTTATGCAGGGCTGATGATCGATGCGGCCGGGCCGAAGCTGATCGAATACAACGTGCGCTTCGGCGATCCGGAGTGCCAAGTTCTGATGATGCGGCTCAAGGACGACATCGTCACCTTGATGCTGGCGGCGATCGACGGCACGCTGGACCAGGTCGGCGCGCGCTGGCACGACGATGTCGCCCTCACCGTGGTGATGGCGGCCAGGGGTTATCCCGGGCCGTACGACAAGGGCAGCGAGATCCGTGGGCTCGAAGCTGCCGCGAGCGATCCGGCGGTCGAGATCTTCCACGCCGGCACCCGCGCCGACCATGGCCGCGTGCTCGCCAACGCAGGCCGCGTGCTCAATGTCACGGCCCGTGGCAACACCGTCGCCGAGGCGCGGGAGCGGGCCTATGCCGCGATTGCCAGGATCGACTGGCCGGAGGGCTTTTGCCGCTCCGACATCGGCTGGCGGGCGATCGCGCGAGGGACTTGAACCGCAAAGGGGCCGGCGCCATCCTCCCCGGCTCGGGTTCCGTCGGGAAGAGAGCGATGCAGGACCAGATTACCGCCGAGGGCGCCGCGCTGCCGGAGCTGTTTCCCGGCTTCCGGGCGGAGCGGGTCGCGGGGGACGGCGCCGAGATCTTTTGCCGGATCGGCGGCAGTGGTCCGCCGCTTCTGTTGCTGCACGGCTATCCGCAGACTCACGCAATGTGGCACCCGATTGCCGGGCAGCTCGCCGAGCAGTTTACGGTGGTGGCCGCGGATCTGCGCGGCTACGGCCAGTCGTCGGCGCCCGAGGACAACGGCGGCTATTCCACCTATTCGAAGCGCACCATGGCCGCGGACATGATTGCGGTCATGCGGAACCTCGGCTTCCCACGGTTCGCGCTTGTCGGCCACGATCGCGGCGCGCGCGTCGGTTACCGGCTGGCGCTCGACCACCCCGAGGCCCTCACCCGGCTCGCCGTGCTCGATATCCTGCCGACCATCGAATACTGGGAGCGCATGGACTGGCGTTACGGCATGAAGATCTATCACTGGCTGTTCCTTGCCCAGCCGCACCCGCTGCCCGAACGGCTGATTGCCGGCGATCCGTCGTTCTATCTCGACCACACGATCGCCAGCTGGACCAGGGCGGGCGACCTGTCGGCCTTCGATCCGCGCGCTCTTGCCCATTACCGCACTTCGTTCTGCCAGGCGGCACGCATCCATGCCGCCTGCGAGGACTACCGCGCCGGGGCGACGGTGGACATGGCGCAGGACACGGCCGACCGCGATGCCGGCAAGCGGATAGCGGTACCGGTCTGCGTGCTTTATGGCGACATCGGAATTGCCTCCAGCGCCGCAACGCCGCTCGACACGTGGCGCCTGTGGGCCGAGGACGTGCGCGGTGACGGCATTGCTTCCGGCCACTTCCTGGTCGAGGAAAACCCCGACGCCACCCTCGCCGCATTGCTGCCGTTCCTCGCCGAGGACCTGCCGGGAACAACAGCATGAGCGGAAGGCTCGACCGGCAGCAGGCCTTCTCCGGCACGCGCCCGGTCGCAGCCCCCCTCGCCTTCGATGCCGGCAAGCTGGCAGATTACCTTAAGAGCACCGTTCCCGGCTTTGCCGGGCCGCTTGCCGTCCGCCAGTTCAAGGGCGGACAGTCGAACCCGACCTATCTGCTCGAGACGCCCGGCCGATCCTACGTGCTGCGCCGCAAGCCGCCTGGCACGCTGCTGCCGTCGGCGCACGCCGTCGACCGCGAGTACCGGGTGATGACGGCGCTGGTGCGCGCCGGCTTCCCGGTGCCGAAGACGCTCGTGCTGTGCGAAGACCCCGGTGTGATCGGCACGGCGTTCTACGTGATGGTCAAGGTCGAGGGCCGCATCTTCTGGGAGCCGTCGATGCCGGGCGCAGCGCCGGGGGAACGCCGCGCAGTCTACGGCGCAATGAATGCGGCGCTCGCCGCGCTGCACCGCCTCGACCCGGCGGCGCTGGGGCTTGCCGACTTCGGCCGGCCGGACGGCTACGTCGCGCGCCAGGTTGCGCGCTGGTCGAAACAGTACAAGGCGTCACAGACCGAGACGATCGCCGAGATGGACCGGCTGATCGAGTGGCTGCCCGGGGCACTGCCACGAGAGAACCCGGCAAGGATCGTTCACGGCGACTTCCGCCTCGACAACCTGATCCTGGCCCCCGACCGGCCGCAGGTCGCGGCGGTGCTCGACTGGGAGCTCGCCACGCTCGGCGATCCGGTGGCCGACTTCACCTATCACCTGATGCAGTGGATGATGCCGTCGTCGGAAGACGGATCGGGCATCGGCACGCTCGCGGGCCTCGACCTCGGTGCGCTCGGAATACCCGCCCTCGACGACTATATCGGCGCTTACGAGGCAGCGACCGGGCTTGCGGTGCGCGAGCACCTCGACTTCTACCTCGCCTACAACTTCTTCCGCATCGCCGCCATCATGCAGGGCATTGCCGGGCGGGTCCGCGATGGCACGGCAACGAGTGAGAATGCCGAGGCGATGGCACGCCAGGCCCGGCCGCTGGCCGTGACGGCGTGGCGGTTTGCGGAGAAGGCGGGGGCCTGACGCAGTGCCGCAGCCCGCCGGCGGCCCTTGTACGGCGCGGTTTTGCGTCGCACATTGAATGAAAACGACTGCCGTGTCGCGCCCGGCGCTTTAGAGGAGAAACCATGACCACACCCCGGGTCGGACTGGCTCTCGGCGGCGGCGGCGCGCGCGGGATGGCGCATGTGCCGGTGCTGGAGGCCTTCGACGACCTCGGCATCCGCCCCCATGCAATTGCTGGTACATCGATCGGGGCGATCATCGGCGCCGGATATGCCGGCGGCCTCAGCGGCGAGGATATCCGCGCGCTGGCCGTTGCCACCTTCCGCGACCGCAACGCCGTGCTGGCGCGGCTGTGGAAGCTGCGGCCGAAGCGGATCACCGATCTGTTCGGCGGTGGCGGGCTGATGCAGTTTGATGCCGGCAAGGTGGTCGAGATCTTTATCGGCGATGCCGTTCCCGACACGTTCGAGGCGTTGCGCATCCCGCTCGTGGTGCTTGCCACCGACTACTACGGCTGCCGCGAGGTCAACTTGCGCTCGGGCCCGCTGAAGCCGGCAATCGCCTCCTCGATCGCCATTCCCGCCCTGTTCCGCCCAGTGCCGCTCGGTGACCGGCTGATGATCGACGGCGGTATCGTCAACCCATTGCCGTTCGATGCGCTGCCGCAGGATTGCGACCTGCTGGTCGCCGTCGACGTGGTCGGCTCGCCGGTCCCGCGCAAGGGCCGCCGGGTGCCGAGCCTGACTGACAGCCTGTTCGGCTCGACCCAGATCCTGATGCAGACCATCATCACCGAGAAGCTGAAGAGCCGGCGTCCGGACATCCTGATCCGCCCGGACATCGAGTCCTTCCGCGTGCTCGACTTTCTCAAGACGGCGAAGGTGCTGGAGGCGGCCGAACCGCTTCGCGAGGCGGTGAAGCGTGAGCTCGACGCCGCAATCAGAGCCTTCAACGGCAGCGAACCGCCCCGCCAGCGCACCGTGGAGCAGGCGTGAGGCCCACGGCGTTGGCGGATTTGTGAAGCCGGCCGCGGTTGAAGGAGGCATCGACTGCCGTAGAGTGGGGCTGGGGAACCAAGAAGGGACCGGTCATGCCGCGCATCATCGCCTCGATCCTTCGCCTGTCGCTCCTGGTCATCACATGGCTGCTTACCTTCGGCGCCTCGGCCTTCGCCGTTTGCCAGCTCATCTCAGACGCGCGGCCGGACGCGTTCCCCGTCATCAAGGCGGCGCTACAGCCCGGCGAGGTGCAGATCCGCTATCTCGGTCATTCCACCTTCGAGATCGAAACACCGGGCGGCATCATCATCAACACCGACTACAGCGGGGCCTACCGTTCGGAGCGCCTGCCGCACGTCGTCACAATGAATGGCGCGCATTCGAGCCACTTCACCCTCAACCCCGATCCGGGAATCGAGCACGTCCTGTTCGGCTGGAACCCGGAAGGCGGGCCGATCGATCACGATCTCATGGTCGGCGACGTCCGGATCCGCAATATCCAGACCAACACCCGCGGCTGGGACGGCACCACCCACCTGCTCGGCAACTCGATCTTCATTTTCGAGATTGCTGACCTGTGCATGGCCCATCTCGGTCACCTGCATCAGCGGCTGCTCGAGGAGGACCTGACGCGGCTCGGCAAGATCGATATCGTCTTCGTGCCGGTCGACGGCTCGGCAACGCTCTCCCACGACAGCATGATCGCGGTGCTGAAGTCGATCGGCGCCCCCGTGGTGATCCCGATGCACGCCTTCACCTACGGCTCGCTGCAGGCGTTCTCCGCCCGCATGGCCGAGAACGGCTATACGGTCGAGCTTTCGGAAAGCCCGACCTATCTGGCCCGCCGCACTACCCTGCCTGCCAATCCCACCTTCCTGATGCTGCCCGGCATATAGTCGTGGGCGGCGATCGGATGCTGCACCCCATAAAGGATAGCGGAATGAAGGTTGGCGGTCGAAGCTCGAACCGACGGGACGGCGGCCAGCTCGCTGCCGGGGACCGGACATTCCTAGCCAGGCGTCGAGCTTAACGGGTGACCGTTTCCTCTCGCTCCGCATCCCTGATTTTATCGCCCCCACGTGATCGGGCTGGAGCCGTTGAGGAATAGCGTCACCCGCGGCCGGTCCGCGTGAAGCCGTCCCTCAGCCGCGGTGGTCGAACAGCTCGCAGAAGCGCCGCAGGTAGAGTGGCCATCCGCCATCGCCGTCGACCCCGGCCCGCACGCCTTCCCAGCCTTCGCCGTGGCGTTCCAGGTGCCGATGCTCGAGCTCGACGCGGGTCCGGTGGGCCGTCTCTTCAATAAACCGCACCTCCCACTCGCTGGTCCTGGCCGGATCGGTCTCAAGTTGCCAGCGCGGATTGATGTTCCAGCTCAGGAGAACGCGATAGGGCGGATCATAGGCGAGGACGCGGGCCCAGCGGCACTCGCTGCCGTCAACACCGCGATCATACACGTAGCCGCCGACCCAAGGCTCGAACACCGTTTCGGCGACAGCCGCGGAAAGCAAATTGTGTTCGCCCGGCTTGAAGCGGCCGAAATCCTCGGTGAAGACCTTGAACGCCCGCTCGATCGGCGCCTCGACCACGATGGCGTGTCTTACGGACGTGTCTGCCGCACGCGTGTTCATTGCGTCTCCTCCGATGATTGCTCGACGACCACCTTGTAGCCTGCGAGCGTCTTGCTCCAGAAGCCGTCGAGTTCCGCTCGAAGCCGTGCCAACCCTTCGGGATTCACCTGGTAGATGCGCCGGTTGCCAACCGGCGTGTCGGCCACGAGGCCAGCGTCTTTGAGCACCTTCAGGTGCTGCGACACTGCCGGACGGCTGACCGGCAGGCCGCGGGCCAGTTCTCCCACGGCGGACGGTTTGGCCGCCACGCGGTCGAAGATCATCCGACGGGTCGGATCGCCCAGAGCGGCAAAGCCGTCGACGGTGCCCACATGGTAAGTCATGGCTTACGGTAAGTCTCAGCCTACCAATTTGTCAAGGATCGTCTATCAACCTCCCGTCCCGACCGAAGCAAAGATCGCGTACGCGGGGGACCGATGACCTGATTTAAGCCGGGGACGCAGACGTTCATGCGAACGGATCAGGCTCTGGTCGCACCTTCGGGTCGATGACGTTGAAAGGGAGCCGACATCGCCCGGCCAAAGCCTGTCACCGCCGCGCCTGGAAAAAATCCTTCAGCAATGCCCCCGCCTCGGCCTCGCCGATACCGGAGTAGACCTCCGGCGCGTGATGGCAGGTCGGGCTGGCGTAAAGGCGCACGCCGTGGTCGACGCCGCCGCCCTTGGGATCGGCGGCGCCATAGTAGAGCCGGCGGATGCGGGCGAAAGAAATCGCCGCGGCGCACATCGCGCAGGGCTCCAGCGTGACGTAGAGATCACAGCCGGCAAGCCGCTGCGAGCCGAGCTCCCGGGCGGCCGCGCGGATCACCTGAATCTCGGCATGGGCCGTCGGGTCGGCGAGCTCCAGCGTGCGATTGCCGTCGGCGGCAAGCACCGCGCCGCCCCGAACCAGCACTGCGCCCACCGGCACCTCGCCGCGCGCTGCCGCCGCGCGCGCCTCGGCGAGCGCAAGGTCCATAAAGCCGGACGCGGTGGGGCGGGGACGACGGACGGGAGGCGGCGCGCTCATGACGGCGCACGCTACCGCATTTCGGCGCGCCCCGCATGACATCCGGACCTGTTTTCCGCTTTCGGGGTTAGGGTCGCTCTGATATGACGCGGCCATGACGAAAGACGACAGACCAATCGGCGCGCGGGGCGGCAAGCGACCGGGCAAGGGATCTCGCGTGGATCGGCCGGCCGCGGCGCGGCGGCCAACCTCCGACGCCGCGAACACGCCGGCGCGGGCGCACAGGGCCAAGGCCCACGGCGCCCCCGGAACCAAGCCCTTCCGCGGCAAGAAAGCGTCAGGCAAGTCCGGTGCCGCCAGGCCGCCGCGGCCGTCGCTGGCGCCGGTGAGAACTTCTGCCTTCGAGGGCGAACGGATCGCCAAGGCGATGGCGCGCGCGGGTCTGTGCTCGCGCCGCGAGGCCGAGGACTGGATCCGCGCCGGCCGGGTTTCGGTCAATGGCACCGTGCTCGAGACGCCGGCGCTCACCGTGACGGCGAGCGACGAGGTTCTAGTCGACGGTCAGCCGCTGCCGGCGCGCGAACGGACCCGGCTGTGGCTCTATCACAAGCCGCGCGGGCTGGTGACGACGACGCACGATCCAGAAGGCCGCGAGACCGTGTTCGACCACCTGCCGGACGATCTTCCCCGGGTGATGGCGGTCGGCCGGCTCGACATCAACACTGAGGGCCTCCTCCTGCTGACCAACGACGGCGGACTGTCGCGGATCCTGGAACTGCCGGCAACGGGTTGGCTCCGACGCTACCGGGTGCGCGCGTACGGCCGGGTCACCCAGGCCCAGCTCGATGCGCTCGCCGACGGCATTGCGATCGACGGCGTGCTCTACGGCGCGATCGAGGCGAGCCTCGACAAGGAGCAGGGCGACAACGTGTGGCTAACCCTTGGCCTGCGCGAAGGCAAGAACCGCGAGGTCAAGCGCGTGCTCGAGCACCTCGGGCTCACCGTCAACCGCCTGATCCGGGTGTCGTTCGGGCCCTTTCAGCTCGCCGATCTCGCCGAAGGCGAGGTCCGCGAGATCCGCGGCCGCGTCCTGCGCGACCAGCTCGGCGAGCGGCTCGCCGAGGAGGCAGGCCTCGACTTCGACATCCCGCCGCAGGAGTCTCCGGCGGCGAAGACGGCACCAGCAACCGCGCCGAAGGGCCGCCGGCGATCCGGCGAGTGGCTGTCGGCGAAGGAAGGCAGCGCGGCCGTGGCCGGTCGCAAGACGCGCAAGGCTGACCGACCGGAGAGGACGGCGGGCAGCGGCCGCCCCGCTGGCAGCCAGCCGCGGCCCGGTCGGCGCGAGCGCGCCGCAGCTGCCGCGGACGAGAGCCGAGCGCCACGGCCAGCCAGGCCGCAAAAGGTGTCGCCGCGCAGCGCCTTCCGCACCACCGCTCCCCAGCGTTCCCGCCGCGAAGACCAGGCGCCGCCGCCGGCACCGGCTCGGCGCATCTGGGGCGAGGACGGCGAGATGCTGGAGGACAAGCGCCAGAACGAGCGCACGGCCCGTCCGGCCGGCAAGACGGCGTCCGGCCGCAGCGGCGGCCCGAAGGCCAGGCCAGAGCGTGACGGCGGCGAGCGTCCGACCGGCCGCGGCGGCAGGCCGGCCGGGGGGCGACGGCCCGGCGGGCCCGCCAAGCTGTGAGGATCATCGGCGGCCGGTTTCGCGGCGCGGCGCTGGCCACGCCGTCCGGCCAGGGAACACGCCCGACCAGCGACCGTCTGCGTGAAACCATCTTCAACATCCTGATCCACGGCCTCGGGGATCCGGTGACAGACGCCCGCGCGCTCGATCTTTTCGCCGGCACCGGCGCACTCGGTATCGAGGCGCTGAGCCGCGGAGCAAGAACGTGTCTGTTCGTCGAAGAGGCGGTCGAGGCGCGCGGTCTCATCCGCCGCAACATCGAGACGCTCGGCCTCAACGGTGTCACAAGGATCTTCCGCCGCGACGCCACCCGATTGGGATCGGCCGGCACAATCGAGCCGTTCAATCTCGTCTTCCTCGATCCGCCCTATCGAAAAGGCCTCGGCGAGCAGGCGCTCGCCTCGGCGCGCGGCGGCGGCTGGCTGAAGCCCGGTGCGGTGCTGGTGCTGGAAGAAGACGCCCGCGCGCGGGTGGAGCCGCCCGAAGGCTTCGAGCTGCTTGACCGGCGCAACGCCGGCGACAGCCAGATCCTGTTCCTGCGCACGACCGGCTGACGGGCTCCAGCGTCGGCGATGGCCTCTGCCGCATGAAGGTGGTCCGCCAGGTGCGGCAGGTCGTGCCGGTCACTGCAACCAGCGGGCGGCCGGTGACGCGCCGCCGTAGGCCGTGCGCTGCAGGTATGTCGCTTCGGCCGTCTCTTGTCGCCGCGCCGGGATCGTCAGCTCGTCGGCCGGCCTTGGCTGACCGAGCAGGAAACCCTGGGCCTCGTCGCAGCCTTCCTCGCGAATGACCGACAGCTGGGAGGCCGTCTCGATGCCTTCGATCAGCACCGGTACGTCAAGGCTGCGGCCGAGCGCAAGCACGGCCCGAATGATCGCCATCGACTGCGGATCGGTCTCGATGTCGACCAGGAACGACTTGTCGAGCTTGATCTTGTCGAAGGGGAAGGTCCGTAGCGTCTCCAGCGACGAATAGCCGGTGCCGAAATCGTCGAGCGCGACGGTGACACCGAGTGCCTTGATCTGGCGCAGCGTGTGCAGCGAACGCTGCTTGTCGCGGACGATGGTCGACTCCGTGAGTTCCAGTTCGAGCCGTCTGGGCGGAAGGCCGGTCTCCACAAGGATTTCGTGGATCTGGCGCGCCAGATTGGGCTGGCAGAACTGCATGGGCGACAGGTTCACCGCAATCTTGTACGGCGGCTCCCAGCCGGCGGCCTCACGGCACGCAGTCCTCAGAACCCATTCGCCGATCTGGGTGATGAGGCCGTTGTCCTCGGCAAGCGGGATGAACTCCGACGGCGGGATGTAGCCATGGACGGGGTGCTTCCAGCGCGCCAGCGCCTCGAAACCACGGATCTCCCCTGTCGAGACCGCGGTCTGGACCTGGTAGTGCAGCTCCAGATCACCTTGCTCGATGGCACGCTTCAGGTCGCCGCTCAGCGAACGCTGGCGCCGGATGGTCTCGTCCATCGAGGTTTCGTAAAAGCAGACCGACAGAAGGTTGTCGACCTTGGCGCGGTACATGGCGAGGTCGGCATTGTTGATCAGCGTATCGGCGTCCCTGGCATCACGCGGATAGATCGCCACGCCGAGACTCGCGCTGGTCATCGTCTCGAACTCTTCGATCACGAACAGAGCGGTCAGGGCCGATTCCAGCCGCGCCACGAAGTCCTCAAGTTCATACGGATGGCGGAAGCGCTTGATCGCCGCGAACTCGTCGCCGCCGATCCGCGCGACGAACTCGCCGTCTCCGACCTGTTCGGCAAGGCGCTGCCCCAGCCGGCGCAGGACCTCGTCGCCGATGCGATGGCCCCGCACGTCATTGATCACCTTGAACCGGTCGAGATCGATCCCGACCACGGCCACCTGTGAGCCCAGCCGGTCTGCCACCGCGAGGTCATGCGCAAGCTGGTCGGTGAAGCTCGCGCGGTTCGGCAGACTGGTGAGCTGGTCGAAAAGCGCCATCTGGCGGAGCCTGCGGTAGTGCGTGCGCCGCGAACGGATGTCGATCATGTAACTGACGAGACCGGCGCCCAGGATGATCGAACAGGCGAGCGCAACGGCGAGCGCCATGGCCTGGATCGCCTTCGGGTCACTCTGATTGGCGGCAGGTCCGAGCGGCGTGACCGTCACCGCGGTCATCGCCGTGAAATGCAAGGTAACGATTGCCAGCATCAGCAGCGACGCGGACACCACCACGTGCCGCTGAAAACTCCGGCGCAGCAGCGTTTCCAACGACGCCGCGGCCAGGGGGACGACCAGCACCAAGGCGGCGATCACATAGGCCGGATCCCATTCCAGAATGCCGTGGACACGATACGCCCGCATCCCGGTGAAATGCATCGCCGCGATCGACAGCCCGAGCAGGCCACCCCCGATCACCGGCGCGAAGCGGCTCAGCCGGCAGGTGGCGATCATCAGCGACACGCAGGCTCCGACAATCGCGACCACCAGGGAGAGGATCGTCAGGACGGGATCGAAGCTGACCGGCACGCCCGACTGATAGGCCAGCATGGCAACGAAGTGCGTGCACCAGATCGAGGCGCCGGCGGTGATGGAACCGAGAAAGGCCCAGCCGAGGCGTTCGGCGCCCTCCAGAGCCTGTGCCTGCATCACCAGCTTGGTCGTGGACCAGCAGCCGAGAATGCAGATGATGGCGGCAACCGTCACCAACCAGAGATCGTGATCGGTTGCAACGCAGCTCAAGACGCCGAACATACAGAGTCACCCGACACTTCATGACAAGGCGGCGCGCCCTTTCCGGCAAGAGTTGGCAAAAACGTCTAACAATTCGCTAGGACAATGATGAAAACTGTCTGCAACCAGTGATTTTATCGGCATCCGGTCTCGATTTTCCGGCTTGGGAGGAAGGGGATTTGCCGGCTTCCACCGTGTGTGAGCGAAGCGCGTTCAACGCCTTCCGAACAGGCGCTCGATATCGGCAAGACCGAGCTCGATCCAGGTCGGGCGGCCGTGGTTGCACTGCCCGGAGGACGGCGTCGCCTCCATCTCCCGCAGCAGCGCATCCATTTCGGCAGGCTTCAGCCTGCGTCCGGCGCGCACCGACCCGTGGCACGCCATGGTGGCGGCGACGTGGTCGAGCTTCTCCCTGACCCTGTCGGCACGGTCCCATTCGGCGAGATCGTCGGCAAGGTCGCGCACGAGGCCGGCGACATCGGTGTCCCCGAGCAGCGCCGGCGTTTCGCGAACGGCGACGGCGCCGGGCCCGAACGGCTCGAGCACCAGGCCGACGGCCTCGAGTTCCTCCGCCCGCTCCGTGAGCCGGGCGACATCCTCCTCCGGCAGGTCGATCACCTCGGGGATCAGCAGGATCTGGCGCGCCACGGCGTTGGATGCGAGCGCCTTCTTGAGGCGTTCGTAGACCAGGCGCTCGTGGGCGGCGTGCTGGTCGACGATGACAAGGCCGCGCGCGGTCTGGGCAATGATGTAGGTCTCGTGGATCTGCGCCCGCGCGGCGCCGAGCGGGCGGTCGACAGAGGCAGCAAAGGCCTCAGCGTCCTGTTCGCGCGCATCGGCCGAGGGCACCGCAATGTCTGCCATGATGGCCTGTTCCTCGGCAAAGCCATTGCCCATGACCGCAGCCGCGGCAGAGCCGTCCGCCGGTCGCGCTCGGACCGGCGACTGCCACCCGTCGCGGGCGTGGTGAAGCAGCCCGTCGCGGCCCGCCTGTCGCTGGGGCGCCGGCTGGCCCGCGGCGATCCGGGCAAAGGCGTCGACGGCGCGGCCGGCGTTGTGGGTCGAGGCGCGATGGCCGGCAGCAGTGATCGCCTGTTTCAAGGCGCCGACGACCAGCCCGCGGACGAGCTGCGCGTCGCGGAAGCGGACGTCGGCCTTGGTCGGGTGAACATTGACGTCGACCTGGCGCGGGTCGAGTTCGATGAACAGTGCGACCACCGCATGCCGGTCGCGGGCGAGCACGTCGGCATAGGCGCCGCGCAGCGCCGACAGCAGCAGCTTGTCGCGCACCGGACGGCCGTTGACGAAGAAATACTGCGACAGGGCGTTGGCGCGGTGAAAGGTCGGAAGCCCGGCAAAGCCGGCAAGCCTGACGCCTTCCCGCACAGCGTCGATCGGCATGGCGTTCTCGATGAAGTCGAGCCCGAGCACCTGAGCGACCCGGGCAGCACGCCCGCCGTCTCTGGCGGCAGCCGGAAACTCGAGCGTCTGGCGGTCGGAGCCGGACAGGCGGAACCGGATGCCGGGATGAGCGAGCGCCAGGCGCTTTACCACCTCGGTGATGGCGGCCGCCTCGGCGCGGTCCGTCTTCAGGAACTTGAGCCGGGCGGGCGTTGCGAAGAAGAGGTTGCGGACTTCGACACGGCTGCCTCCGGGCAGCGGACAGGGGACGGGGGCGCATTTGGCGCCGGCTTCGACAGCAATCTCCCAGCCATGCTCGTCGTCGGCGTGGCGGGTGGCGACCGTCAGCCTGGCAACGGCGCCGATCGAGGGCAGCGCCTCGCCACGAAAACCGAGGCTGCGGATGTCGAACAGATCGTCCTCGTTGAGCTTCGAGGTGCAGTGGCGTTCCACGGCGAGTTCGAGATCGGCGCGGGTCATTCCGCAGCCGTCGTCCTCGACCCTGATCAAGGACTTGCCGCCGGCCGCCGTCACCACATCGATCCGACGGGCTCCGGCGTCGATGGCGTTCTCCACCAGTTCCTTGACCACGCTCGCCGGCCGCTCGATCACCTCCCCAGCGGCGATGCGGTTGATTGCTGCGTCACTGAGCTGCCGGACCGTCATTGCCGTCTCCGCTGGTTGCTGTCGCAGTGCTGCCGCCATAACAGCCCTTGGCCCGAAGACAAACCGCCCCGCAACCGATTCGGTCCGTTTCCCATCGCAATCCAGATCGGCTATGGTCCGCGCGCCGCGGACGGCCGCGGCCGACTCTCCCGCTTTTCATCAGTTTATCAGACCGCGCCCGCAGCAAGAGACCTTTCATGACCACGGCCCCTCTCCTCGTTCCCGGACTGTCCGCCCTCGCCGAACGCTACGACGGCGTCCTGTGCGACGTCTGGGGCGTGCTGCACAACGGGGTCGCCGCCTTCGGCCCGGCGGGCGAAGCACTGACGCGGTTTCGCGAGACGACAGGCGGCAAGGTGGTGCTGATCACCAACGCGCCGCGCCCGGCCGGACCGATCTATGAGCAGCTCGCCCGCCTTGGCGTGCCGCGGAGCGCCTTCGACAGCGTCGTGACCTCGGGCGACGTCACCCGCGCCCTGATCGAAGCGCTCGGCAGCCCGGCGCGGCGGGGCAAGGCCCTGCACCTTGGACCGGAACGTGATCTGACGCTCTACGATGGTATCGCCGTCGATCTCGTCGCCGAGGCAGACGCAGAGGCCGTGGTGTGCACCGGCCTGTTCGATGACGAGACGGAAACGCCCGACGACTACCGCGAGCTTCTGATGCGCCTGGCCGGACGCGGGCTGACGATGATCTGCGCCAATCCGGATATCGTGGTGGAGCGCGGCAATCGGCTGATCTGGTGCGCCGGAGCGCTGGCGAGGCTCTACGAGGACCTCGGTGGCCCGGTCGAGATTCCCGGCAAGCCGCATGCGCCGATCTACGACGCCGCTCTGGCCCGCCTGGATGAGGTGGCGGGCCGGCCCATCGACCGCCGGAGGGTGCTCGCCATCGGCGACGGCCTGCCGACCGACATCCGTGGCGCGGTCTCCCAGGACATCGACGTCCTGTTCGTCACCGGGGGCATCCATGCAACCGACTTCGGCCCGACCGACGCGCCCGATGAACACCTGGTGCGCCGCCGGCTCGCGGAAGACGGGCTGAGCGCGACAGCGGCCGTGCCTCGGCTGGTCTGGTAGGGCAGACCAGAGCGCCGGCGGGCCGACCGCGTTGTCGGGCGGATGATCCGGCTGCAGCCGGAACCGCGCCGCTCCGGTCTTCCCTGCGCTCTTCCGCCCCTTACCCGAACAGACGGTCGATCTCGTCCTGGGCGGCGGTGAGAAGCATCTGGTCGATCTCGTCCTGGGACACGCCCTCACCGGCGTGTTGGGGGCCGTGCAGGATCAGCTCGCGGCAGCGGCGGTCGGAGTCGGTCTCGACCGCCGGCGCTTCCAGCTCCTCGGCGAGACGGAGGCGCTCGATGAACGCCGTCACGCGCTCGTCGATGTAGTTGAGGGTGTGGACCACCTTCGAGATGCGCTGGCCGGTGATATCCTGAAAGGCGCAGGCCTCGAAGATGGCGATCATCTTGTCGTTGACCAGCGCCTGATACGCCTGCGGGTCGGTGGTGTCGGCGCTCATGATCATCTCGGCCGCTTCCATGATGGTGACGGTCGCCGATTCGGTCGCCTCGACGATGGCGTCGAGCTCGCGTCCGGCCTCGGGGATCCGGTTGACCTTCATGTCGTTGGCGCGGAGCTGGGCGATGTCGACCTTCATCCGGCTGATCTCGTCCGCGATCGCGGTCAGTTCGGCCGTCACGGCCGGCTGGACGACGCCGAGATACTCGCGCAGCGAGCCCGTCATCACCTCGGCGAGCCGGATGACATCATGCAGGCTGACGTCGCCGCCTCGATGCCGATTCTCCTCCAGAAAGGTGATCAGCCGGGCGACATGTTCCTTTCTCATCGCCTTCAAGCTCGCCATGGCGCTCTCCTTGGCCCGACGATCGCGCCGCCGTCGAGCGAACAGTGATCCCTGGCAGCGGCAGGCGCGGCGCGACCCACGCAAGCCAGCCCTGCCAACATCGTGCCTTCGGGCGATGGGGGCCCGCGGGTTGGATCAGTCGGAGAACACCGCCTCGATCTTGCCCTTCAGCGTCTGGGCGTTGAACGGCTTGACGATGTAGTTGTTCACGCCGGCCTTCTTGGCGGCGATGACGTTCTCGGTCTTGGATTCGGCCGTCACCATGATGAACGGCGTCTTGCACAGGCCGGCGTCAGAGCGAACCTGCTTCAGCAGTTCGTAACCGGTCATCGGCTCCATGTTCCAGTCGGAGATCACCAGACCGTAGCGGCGCTGCTTCATCTTTTCCAGCGCTTCGGTGCCGTCGGCTGCATCGTCGATATCGTTGAACCCGAGCTGCTTAAGCAGATTTCGGATGATCCGGATCATTGTCTTGTAATCGTCCACGACAAGGACCGGCATCTGAAGGTCAAGGGCCATCGTCCACTCCATACAGTCGTCTTTGCCCGGCCCCTATTTCGACGGGCCAACCGACGTGATCTTGACGAGCAGGAGGAAGACGCGTGCCCGCGTCCTCGCCCCCCGAATACCGCGCCACTCTAAGGGCCGGCCCTGAAAAACCCGTTAATGGAAAACCAAAAAGATCCATCGAAAGCGCAATTGCCGCGGGGGCTTGTGGGCAATAGCCTCGATCCGCGGCCGGCCCCGCCTGATGCTGGACCTCCCAGGAACCGGAGACCTAAGGATGCTTGCGCTCCGCACGCTCTATTTCGAAGACCTCGCCGTCGGCATGAGCGAGAGCCTGACCAAGACCGTCAGCTCCTCGGACGTGGTGGGCTTTGCCGAGGTGTCGGGCGACCGCAATCCGATTCACCTGTCGGAGCATTTCGCCGCCCGCACCCCGTTCCGCACCCGCATCGCCCACGGGCTGTACACGGCAAGCCTGATCTCAGCGCTGCTCGGCACACGCCTGCCGGGTCCGGGTGCGATCTACCTGTCGCAGACGCTCAACTTCAAGGCGCCGGTGCGGATCGGCGATGCGGTCACGGTCACGGTGACCGTTGCCGAGCTGACGGAGCGGGGTCACCGCGCCAGACTGACCTGCATCTGTTCGGTTGGCGATACGGTCGTGCTGGAGGGCGAGGCGGTCGTGAAGGTTCCGGCGCGACCGTCCGGCCATGGCAGCCCACGCGGCGGCGACAAGGCGACGCCCGCCTCGGACGCTTGACCTTTTACCCACGAATAGGCAGGGTCCGGCGCGCCTTTTCCCGCACCGCAGGAACCAGCCCGGATGCCCCTTGCCCCCTCCGACTTCACAGCCGTCACGGACCTGACCGCCGTTCCGGACCGGCTGATCGGCGGCGTGGTGGCGATCGGCAATTTCGACGGCGTTCACCGCGGCCATGCCGCCGTGCTGGAGACGGCACGGCGGGAGGCCGAGCGGCGCGGCGTTCCGGCCTTTGCGCTCACGTTCGAGCCGCATCCGCGCACGGTGTTCGCCCCCGACCGCCCGGTGTTCCGGCTGACGCGCCAGGACGCGAAGGCAACGCTTCTTCGTGCCCTCGGGCTCGATGGCGTCGTGGTCGTGCCGTTCACGCGGGACTTTGCTGCGATCGAAGCGCAGGACTTCGTCGACACCATCCTGCGCGACCGACTGCGCATCGTCCATGCCGTAACCGGCTACGACTTCCATTTCGGCCGCGCCCGTAAGGGAACCCCGGATTTCCTCCGCGCCGCGGGCGCCGCCGACGGCTTCGGCGTCACCATCGTCGAGGCCGAGACCGACGAAGGGGGCGAGACCGTATCCTCGAGCCGGATCCGCGCCGCGCTCGCCGCCGGCGACATACCGCTTGCCAACGCGCTGCTCGGCTACCGCTGGTTCTTCTCGGCTGAAGTGATTCATGGCGAGAAGCGGGGACGCAATCTCGGCTATCCGACGGCGAATCTGGCCCTGCCGCCGGAAACCGAGCTTGCGCACGGCATCTATGCCGTGCGGGTCGCGCTCGACGGCACCGTCCACGACGGCGTCGCAAGCTACGGCCGGCGCCCGACGTTCGACAACGGCCGCCCGCTGTTCGAGGTGCATTTGTTCGGCTATGCCGGCGACCTCTACGGCCGAACCGTAACGGTAACGGTCGGCGCCTATCTCAGGCCGGAGATCAAATTCGATACGATCGAGGCCCTGATCTCCCAGATGGACCGCGACAGCGCCGAGGCGCGCGCTGCACTCGCGTCGCTCAGGCCGCTTTCGCCGCTCGACCTCGCCCTGTCCGAGATGGTGAACATTTGAACGTCATCCCTCCTCCCCCCACCACCGATACGGTGCGGGGCATCACGCTGATGACCGGCGCGATGCTGATCGTCCCGCTGATGGACACCCTGGCAAAATATCTCTCGGCCAGTCTGCCGCCGCTCGAGATTGCCTTCGGCCGCTTCCTGTTCCAGGCGCTGTTTGCGCTGCTCACCGCCGCGATCGGACCCGGCCTTGCAGTGCTGCACACACCACGGCTGCTGCCCCATCTGATGCGAGGTGTCTTTCTTGCCGGCGCGACGGCCTGCTTCTTCTCCGCCGTGAAGGTGATGCCCGTCGCCGATGCCATTGCGATCTTCTTCGTCGAGCCGATGATCCTGACCGGGCTGTCGGCGATCTTCCTCAAGGAGACCGTCGGGCCACGCCGCTGGGTGGCCGTTGCGGTCGGGCTCGTCGGGGCGATGCTGATCATCCGCCCTGGATTCGACACGTTCGGCGCCGCGGCGCTGCTGCCGCTCGGCACTGCGTTCCTGTTCGCGCTCTACCTGATCGTCACGCGCCAGCTGTCCGGGGAAGGCTCGATGCTGTCGATCCAGTTCACCACCGGCATCGCCGGTGCCGGCCTGCTCGGGATCGCGCTGATCGGCGCGGCCCTGTTCGGAATCGAGAGCATGACCTTTCTGTCGCCCAACGTGCCGCAGCTCGCCCTGCTCGCCGCTATCGGGGCCATTTCGTTCTTTGCCCATGGCCTGATCGTGCGCGCCTTTGCCCTGGCTCCGGCCTCGGTACTGGCACCGTTCAATTATTTGGAGATCGTCAGCGCGACGTTCTTCGGCTTTCTCGTGTTCGGCGACTTTCCGGGACTGCCCACCTGGGGCGGCATGGCGCTCATCGTCGGTAGCGGGCTTTATATCGCGCGCCGCGAGCAGATCGCGGCGAAGACCGTTGCTGCGGCAACGGCGGATCGGACGGGCGCGCCGAAGTAGGGCTTTATTCCCCTCCGCCGCGCTGCTAAAACGCCGCCCCAACGGCAGAAGACGCTTGAGAGCGCCATGCGCGACACAAACAACCTGCGCAATCGAATTACCGGCCCGGCCCTCGGCTGAGCCGCGCCGCTCCTGCAGCGGGCGCGCGCCGAGGGACCGGGATCGATGCCGGCACGGACGCCGGCCGCCCACACTGCGACGTCAGCCGTCGCCCTTTTCCTACCTCCGGAGCCGGGCCTTCCCGGCGGATCGAAGCGATGACCGAGACCACGACCCGCGACTATTCCGAGACCCTGTTCCTGCCGAAGACCGACTTTCCGATGCGCGCCGGCCTGCCGAAGAAGGAGCCGGAGATCCTGGCGCGCTGGCAGACGATGGATCTTTATCGCCGGCTGCGCGAGAACGCCGCCGGCAAGCCCAAGTTCCTGCTGCACGACGGTCCGCCCTACGCCAACGGTCACATCCACATCGGGCATGCGCTCAACAAGATCCTGAAGGACATCATCACCCGCGCGATGCAGATGCTCGGGTGGGACTCCAATTACGTGCCGGGCTGGGACTGCCACGGCCTGCCGATCGAATGGAAGATCGAGGAGGAAAACTACCGGTCCAAGGGCAAGGAAAAGCCGGACCTGACCAACCCGGCCGCGATGATTGCCTTTCGCCAGGAGTGCCGGGCCTATGCCGAGCACTGGATCGACGTCCAACGCGAGGAGTTCAAGCGCCTCGGCATCGAGGGCGACTGGAAGGATCCCTACCTGACGATGAAGTTCGACGCCGAGGCGGTGATCGCGAACGAGCTGATGAAGTTCGCCACCTCCGGCCAGCTTTATCGCGGCTCGAAGCCGGTGATGTGGTCGGTGGTGGAAAAGACCGCGCTCGCCGAGGCCGAGATCGAGTATCACGACTATCAGTCGGACCAGATCTGGGTGACGTTCCCAGTTGTGGAGGCCGGGGGCACCGATCCGGAAGCGGCCGAGCAGCTCGTCGACGCCGCCGTCGTCATCTGGACCACGACGCCCTGGACCATCCCCGGCAACCGGGCGATCTCCTATTCCTCGAAGATCCGCTACGGGCTCTACGAGGTCACGCAGGACGACCTGCCGGCGGAGAACTGGCTGCAGAAGGGCGACAAGCTGATCCTCGCCGACGCGCTGGCGGAAGGCGTGTTCGCCCAGGCACGCGTCGACCGCTACGAGCACCTGCGCACCGTCACTTCCGACGAGCTCGCGGCGCTCACCTGCGCCCACCCGTTCCATGACCTGGGGCTCGGCGGCTATCAGTTCGCCGTGCCGCTGCTCGACGGCGACCACGTCACCGACGATGCCGGCACCGGCTTCGTGCACACGGCGCCCGGCCATGGCGCCGACGACTTCGAGATCTGGATGGCGAACGCCCGCACGCTCGCCGAGCGCGGCATCGACACGGCGATCCCCTTCACAGTCGACGATGCCGGCTACTACACGGAGGACGCGCCGGGCTTCGGGCCCTCGTCGGAGGGCGGGGCGGCACAGGTCATCACCCACAAGGGCGACAAGGGCGACGCCAACAAGCGGGTGATCGCGGCGCTGAAGGACGCGGGCGCGCTGATCGGCCTCGGCCGGGTCAAGCACCAGTACCCGCATTCCTGGCGCTCGAAGAAGCCGATCATCTTCCGCAACACGCCGCAGTGGTTCGTCTATATGGACAAGACCCTGGCGGACGGGACGACCCTGCGCAGCCGCGCGCTCGCGGCGATCGATGCCACACGCTTCGTGCCGCCCTCCGGCCAGAACCGGCTGCGCTCGATGATCGAGCACCGGCCCGACTGGGTGTTGTCGCGGCAGCGCGCCTGGGGCGTGCCGATCACCGTGTTCCGCAACGAAGCGGACGGCCGGCTGGCGCCGGGGCCCGATTTCCCCGCCAACGACCAGCTCATCGCCCGCATCACGGCCGCCTTCACCGAAGAGGGGGCCGACGCCTGGTTCGCGGCCGGAGCAAAGGAGCGCTTCCTTGGCGGCCTGGTCGATGACTTGCAGGACTGGACCCAGGTCACCGACATTCTCGATGTCTGGTTCGACTCCGGCTCGACCCACGCCTTCTGCCTGGAGAAGCGGCCGGATCTCAGCCCAAAGCGCAAGGCGGACGGCGGTTCCGACTACGTGCTCTACCTCGAGGGGTCCGACCAGCACCGCGGCTGGTTCCACTCCTCGCTGCTCGAAAGCTGCGGCACACGCGCCCGGGCGCCTTATGACGCGGTCCTGACCCATGGCTTCACCATGGACGAGGAAGGCCGCAAGATGTCGAAGTCGCTCGGTAACCAGACCTTCCCGCAGGACGTGATCAAGCAGTACGGCGCCGACATTCTGCGGCTGTGGGTCGCCGCCCTCGATTATGCCGACGACCAACGCATCGGGCCGGAGATCCTCAAGACCGTTGCCGATTCCTACCGCAAGCTGCGCAACACGCTACGCTGGATGCTGGGCTCGCTCGCCCACTACGGCGGCGAGGCGGTGCCGGTCGCCGACATGCCGGAGCTGGAGCGGCTGATGCTGCACCGGCTCGCCGAGCTCGACCAGGTGGTACGCCAGGGCTACGACGACTTCGACTTCAAGCGCGTGTTCCACCACCTGTTCAACTTCATGACGGTGGACCTGTCGGCGTTCTATTTCGACATCCGCAAGGACGCTCTCTACTGTGATCCAGCTTCGTCCCTTCGCCGGCGCGCGTCTCTCCACGTGGTCGAGCAGTTGTTCCGCCGCCTCACCGTCTGGCTCGCGCCGCTCCTGCCCTTCACCATGGAGGAGAGCTGGCTGTCGCGCTACGGCGAGAACGCCGGTTCGGTGCATCTCGAGCTGTTCCCCACCCTCCCCGACGACTGGCGCGACGACGCACTGGCGACGAAATGGAACAGGATCCGCACCGTGCGCCGGGTCGTCACTGGAGCGCTGGAAATCGAACGCAAGGAGAAGCGGATCGGCTCGTCGCTGGAGGCGCATCCGACCGTCTACATCGCCGATCCGGAGCTGCTTGCCGCGATCGACGGACGCGACATGGCCGACATCTGCATCACCAGCCAGTTGACAGTGGTCGAGGGCGCGGCGCCGGACGGTGCCTTCACTCTTGACGACGTCGCAGGCGTCGGCGTGGTCCCGGGGCGGGCCGAGGGCCGGAAATGCGCGCGATCATGGAAGATCCTGCCCGAAGTCGGCAGCGACCCGGATTATCCGGACGTCACGCTCCGCGACGCCCAGGCCCTGCGCGAACTCGCCGCCGCCGGCGCGGCGGCTTGACGGCAACGATGGGCCGACCCGGTCTTCCCTCCGGTGCAGCTCTCAAGTGGTTCCCGCCACCCCTTTGGGGCGACCGGAGCGGGCTGGTGACGCTGATCGCCGCAACCGGATTCGCCATCGACCAGGCGTTCAAGCTGTGGATGCTTCACGGCTTCGATCTGCCGGCGCGCGGGCGGGTCGAGATCGCGCCGTTCCTCGACCTGGTCATGGTGTGGAATCAGGGCATTTCCTATGGCCTGTTCCAGCAGGGCGACGCCTTCGGCCAGATCGCGCTTGCGGTGATCACCGCCATCGTGACCGTGTTCCTGTGGCTGTGGGGCGCCCGGGCGACCGCGGCGTTGCCGGCGATCGCGCTCGGTCTCATCATCGGCGGCGCACTCGGTAACGGCGTCGACCGCTTTGCCTACGGTGCCGTGGCGGACTTCTTCCATTTCCACGTCGGCACGTTCTCGTGGTATGTGTTCAACTTCGCGGATGTGTGGATCGTTGCCGGCGCGCTCGGCCTGCTGTATGACGGCTTTACCGGCGATGGCCGCAAAGAGGCCGCATTGCCGGCGCAAGACACGGCAGATTCCGGCGGGAGCACCGAGACCGTGAGCCGGACCGCCGAGGCGGCACCGGACACCGCGCCGGCCGACAGCCCTGCCGGGCCGAGGATTGAGAAATGACGGGGACTGCCCACGTGCCGAATGCCATGCCCAACAGGATCGCCACCGGCTGCAGGGCCCTGCGCCTGCCGCTGATCGCGATCGCGCTTGCCGCGCTCGCCGGCTGCGAGACCGGGGCCGACGGCTTCAACGACGGCACGGTCAAGGAGGCGCCCGATACCGCTCTGATCCGGGGGTTGATGGAAGGGCTGGGAGGCGTCGACCCGAAGAAGGGGCAGATTGACTACAAGCCGCGTGCCCCGCTGGCGATGCCGACTTCGGTCGCCGAACTGCCGCCGCCGGAGGAGCCGCAAACCGCCGCCGACTGGCCCGAAACCCAGGACCAGGACCTTGAGCGGATGCGGGCCGCCTACGCCACCACGCCGCTTACCGGTGAGAAGCTGACGCCACAACAGATGCGCGGTTTCCCGGAATTCAGCCGCGCCGTGCGCGAGCGCGCTGCCCAGCGCCAAGCTCAGTATGAGATGGACGGCGGCAAGCTCACGCCCGAACAGATGAAGTCGCAGAAGCTCGGCAAGGTCGATACCAGCAACCTGTTCGGTCCCGACGGCAAGCCGATACGTCGCTACCTCGTTGACCCGCCAGTTGCCTATTCGACGCCTGCGCCCAACGCTCCCCTTGTCGCGCCGGACCGCGTCGAGCACGACCGCGAAGCCAAGGAGAGGGAACGGCGCGAGATGGACGGTGAGCTCATCGACATGAATTGATCGGTGCCTGCCGGGGACATGTCGCGGTGCGTCCCGGACTGGGGCCGCTCCAGGTCCGATGCATTGCCAAGGCCCCGGCTTCGGGGCCTTTTCTCATTGCGCTCCGGACTGCAGTCCACCGGATGACCGGTTCACTTTCACCTTACGAAAGTTTCACCTCGCATTGCCGCGATCGCGCCTATAACTGCAGCCACCGTGACGCGTCCCATCTTGGAGAAGCATCCATGTCCTTTGTCCGCAACCGCACGGTTGTTCGCCGGCGCCGCTCCCTCGCCGTCCTGTTTGCCGCGGCACTCGCCGCCTCCGCCGCGCCGGCCGCCTTGCGCGCCGAGGTGACGG
>CAYXAA010000015.1:0-90736 GCA_964462985.1 uncultured Hyphomicrobiales bacterium
CGGACCGCCTTGCATGCGGCCGGTGAGGCCGCGGGCGATGTCGACGAAGACCTCGCCGGCGCCGATCTTCATCAAGAACGTGCCGAGCAGGGTGAAAAGGAAGATGTATTCGACCGCAACGCCCATCGGCAGGCCGTAGACCCCTTCGGTGGACAGCATGAGGGTCGAGGCCAGGCGCTGCATGTCGTAGCCGCCGTGGCCGTACTTGCCGGGTATGAGGTCGCCGAACCAGGCATAGGCCAGCGCAACCAGGACCAGGATCACCAGTGCGCGGCCGAGCGACAGTCGCACCAGCGTCAGCACCACGGCCATCAGGCCGGCGAACAGCCACAGGTCCGGTGTCGTCGCCATCGCGCCGCGCATCACGATGTCGACATAGGACTGGTGAAGATGCAGGCCCGGCAGCAGGGCGACGACCGCCAGCGGATAGCAGAGCACGCGCACCCACCCTGCCCGCGTTTGCAGGCCGACGACCAAGAGGCCGGCGGCGGATACCAGCGAGAAGAACAGCGCCCGCAGGATCAGGGCGGTGATCTGGCCGAAATAGGCGCCATAGATCACCAGCGCAGTGGCGGCAACGGCAAGCACGACCACGAGAAGCGAGACGATCGCCGTCTCCGCCCTGCCGCGGCCGGCCGCAGCATCGAGGCGCAGTGCGTCAAACGAGAGCGACATCAGTCGTCGAAGCTCCACTGCAGCAAAAGGGCGTCAAATCGGGTCGCATCGTCCGCCTTGCTCTTGGCATCATCGTCCCACAGCGGAAACACCTCCACGGCGCAGAGGGGCCGCGGCCGAACGCCGGCCGCAGCCCCGCGGGAGGACCCGCCTTATTTCGCCTCGTCGAAATAGCGCTTGGCACCGGGGTGCAGGTCGATCGGCGTCTGCGTCGCGGTGTCGAGCGCGATCGCCTTGGCCATCGGGTGAACCGCGCCGAGTTCGCCCAGGTTTTCGAACAGCGTCTTGGTGATCGTGTAAATCTGGGTTTCGTCGGCGTCGGCGCTGGTGAAGAGCGTCGCAGGATCGTTGATCACCGTGACGGCTTCCGCCTGGTCGGTGTAAGTGCCGGCCGGGATGTCATAAAGCTGGTAGAACGGGTACTCCTCCAGCATGGGCTTGACCTTCTCGGCATCGACAGACAGCAGGACCATGTCGCGCTGCGCGTCGAGATCGATCAGAGCGGCGGTCGGCGCGCCGGCCAGCACCACGGTGGCGTCGACGTTGCCGTCCATCAGCGCCTTGGTGCCTTCGGTATAAGACAGGAACTGGACATTGCCCGGATCGAACACGCCGTGGGCCTCGAGCAGGCGCTGCGCCAGCACGGCCGAGTTGCCGCCCGGAGGGCCGAGATTGATGCGCTTGCCGGCAAGGTCGTCGATGGTCTTGATGCCGGTGTCGGCAACCGTCGCGATCTGGAGCACAGCCGGATAGAGATAGGCCATCGCAGCAACCGGCACCGCGCCATCCTGGAACGGCCCCTCCCCGGTCTTGGCCTCGTAGAGCGTCGAGGAGGACGAGAAGCCGAAGGTCATCTGGTTCGCGGCGACCCGGCGAATGTTTTCGATGGATGCACCGGTGACCTCGGCGCGCGCCGTTGTGTCAGCCATGTGCTTGTTGAGCACGTCGGCCATGCCGGCGCCAATCACGTAAAACAGGCCGCCCGTGCCGCCGGTGCCGATCGCGACGCGCTCCTCGGCCAGCGCCGGTCCCCCAACGAACATGGCGGCGACCGCCGCCGTCGCAAGTCCTCTCAAGATCTGCATGTCTTCCTCCCTTGTAAAGGCACGTGAATGTTGCCGCCGAAGGCGTCGCGCACTGGACGGCCTCAGACGGGGTCCGCTTCCCTGTTTGTCGCCGTTGCCTCAGCCGGCCGGGCCAGCGCCTCGAAGCTGGCGAAGCTTGCCTCCACCGTCTCACGGATCGCGCGCTCGTGGTCGGCGCCGTCGACGCTGCCGTCTGAAAGCCGGGTGATGCGCTCGGGATTGATCAGGGCGTAATAGAGCGAACCGAGCAGAAACTGGCTGCGCCAGACCACCGCATCACGGTCGGCGCCGGGCAGGCATTCAAGAATGGCGTCGATGAAGGCCCGGCTCGTTGTGTCGAACGACTTGGCGATGATCTCCCGCGCCTGAGTGTTGCCCTCGGCCGAGAGCACCGCACGCATCCGGGTAAAGCGAGCGCCGCCGCCGGCATGATCGTGCGACGAGGAAAAGGCCGGCAGGACATAGGCCCGCAGGATCGCCATCAGGCGCTGGCGCCGGTCAGGGATGCGTCGCGCCTCGCCGATCAGTTCCATGCGGCGCTCGTTCATCGGACGGGTATGGCGAGCGTAGATCGCCTCCAGGATCCCGAGCTTGTCGCCGAAGTGATAGCTGACGCTGCCGACGTTGACGCGGGCTTCGCGTGCGATCTCGCGCAGCGCCACGGCACCGAACCCTTTCTGAGAAAACAGTTCCTCGGCCGCCGAAAGGATCGCCTGCCTGGTGTCCTGCTGCCGCATCGCGCTCCCTGCCCCCACGCACCGCCCGGAACAGCGCCTTGTATTCTTGTTCAACATTTTTAGACAACTGTACAAATCAAAGTCAAGCTGCCTCGCCCGTCGCAACGCGGACAAGGGCTCGCGCTGCCGCGCGCGGGCGTACACCGAACGGTGCAAGGCGTGTCCCGGCGTGCTAATTTCGCATCACATCACGATGAGTGGCCGGACTGCCGCAGGTCCGGCGGACGTGGGATTGTCGCGATCGTCATGGGAGGCAGACAGCGATGCGGACCGGTCAGGCAGCCGCGCCGCGGGCAGGCCGCGCCTTAGCCGCGCTTTTCCTTGGCGCCGCCATTCTGTTGTACCCGTTCGCACAGGCGCTCGCGGAGGGGCGTGTCGCGCTGGTGCTGGGCAACGACCAGTACCACACGCTCAGCGACCTGCCCAACGCCAAGAACGATGCGATCAGCATCGCCGAGAATCTGGAAATCCTCGGTTTCGACGTTCTTCTCGGCGTCAACGCCTCCAAGGCGAAGACCGAGGAACTGCTCGCCGCCTTCTACGAGCGGACCAAGTCGGCCGAATCGGCGGTGTTCTACTATGCCGGGCACGGCATTCAGGTCGACGGCAAGAACTACCTCATTCCGGTCGACGCCCGCATCAACACTGCCGACGACGTCGTGCCGCAGACCGTGCAGCTCAACGACCTGCTTGCCGGACTGAGCGAATCGGACGCATTCAAGATCGTCCTGCTCGATGCCTGCCAGAACAATCCGCTGCCGCCCGACAGCGGCATCATGGGCGACGGACTGGCGCCGGCGCCGGATCTCAGCGGCTTCCTGATCGGCTATGCCACCCAGCCAGGCAAGGTCGCCTATGACGGCGCCGGGCGCAACAGCCCCTATGCCACCGCGCTTCTCGCTCACATGAACACCCGCGGGCTAGAAGTGCTGCCGATGCTGTCCCAGGTCAACCACGACGTCCGCGCGACCACAGGCGGCGGCCAGATCCCTTACGTGCAGTTCTCGATCAAGCCGGAGTTCTACTTCTACCCGGGCGAGGCCGAGCAGGACGGACCCGAGATCCGGCTGTGGCGGCTGGCGGCCAAGCACAGCGACGACGAGCTGCTGCAGATCTATCTGGAGCGCTATCCCGAAGGCCGCTATTCCCAGGAGGCCCGATCGCTGCTGACCGCCGCCACGCCGGTCGGGGTGAGCGCCGGGGACGCAGCGGCCGCAGGCATCCCGGAAGAGCTGCTGTGGTCGCTGGCGACGGAAAGCCGCAACCGCGAGCTGATCGACTACTATCTGCGCCGGTTTCCGCAGGGCAAGTACCGGATCTTCGCCGAACGGCTCGCCAAGAGCCTCGACGAACCGGCCGAGGATGCGGGGCCGGAGCTGCTGTGCCAGCGCTTCGCCACCCATCCGCACGACGAGACCGCTACCGTGTCCGGGGTCTCGCTCGCCAAGCTGTCGGCCAACGCCGACGCTGCGATCTCGGCCTGCGGCAAGGCGCTGCAGGCGCATCCCGACAACCCGCAGTACCAGGCCCTGCTCGCCCGCAGCTATGCCGCCAAGGGCGACATCGCCAACGCCGTCAGGCACTACACCCCCGCCGCCGAGGCCGGCAACAACCGGGCACTGGTCAGCCTCGGCCTGCTTTACGAAGCCGGCCAGGGCGTGCCGCGCGATCCCGCCAAGGCGGTCGAGCTCTACGAGCGGGCCGTTGCGCAGCAGAGCGACGACGGCGCGATCAATCTTGCGGTCGCCCTGTTCGAGGGCCGCGGCGTCGAGCGCAACGTCCGCCGTGCGATCGAACTGCTGACCGCCGCCTCCGAGCGTGGCTCAGCGCGCGCCACCTACAACCTCGCCGTGCTGGCCAAGGACGGCGTTACCGGCTCTCCGGAAGATGCGCCCGAGCTGTTCCTGCGCGCTGCCCGCCAGGGCTACCCGGCCGGCTACTACGCCGCTGCAGCGCTTTACGACGAGGGCGTTGGCGCGCCGAAGTCGCCGGACGCCGCGGCCGAGAACCTGCTGCTGGCGCTCGGGACGGACAATGGCGAGACGCTCGAGCAATTGTCGGCCGGCGCGAGCCGATGGTCCCGCGATACCATCAAGGCGATGCAGCAGGCGTTCCAGGAGTCCGGTTACTACGACGCCGCAATCGACGGCCTTCCCGGACCAAAATTCTCGGAAGCCTTGCGGCTGTGGCGTCTGCTCGGCCCGGCGTAAAGGGCGCAAACCGACCCTGCGGTAGCCACCTATTTTCGACGTTGACGCATGACATAAATGCGTCTAGTTCTTGGCCGACTAAGGTAAGGTCACATTCGATTCTTTAAGCAAGCGATCATCGTAAGAGAATATAAGAATAACCGTAAGTCGTTTGCGTATAGCTCACAACTCAGAGCCGTACAGCCGGCGGACGAATTGACTTCGCTCCGCAAGATTGGAGATTTTTGCTCGTTATCAGGATATTTTTCCTGCCAATGATACAATGGCCGAGATTGTCTCGGCGGATAGTCGGGGGGCTATAGCAATGTTGGTAAGAAGTGTTTTCGCGGCCGCGATCGCCTCGATCGCGGCAGGATCCGGCATGGTCTGCCGGTGCGTCGGCCGGGCCGGCCTGGTCATGGCCGGGGTCTTCCTCTCAGCGCTCCTCGTCCTGCCCGCAGCCGCGCAGATGACGGGCCCGAGCAGCGACCATGGCCATGCTTCCGGCTACGATTCGAATGCCGGCTATGACGGGTCCGATGGTCCCGGCGTCCTCGCCCCGAATGCCTTTGCCCCGGTCGCGCCGCCGACGGATCAGGCAAAGGAAATAGCGGCCCTCAAGCGCATGGAAGCGCTGGGGAAATGGCTCGACCGCGAGGTGTCGCAGTGCACCACCAAGGAGGTCGACTGCATCGCCGATGCCCTGGAGGTCTACGGCCGTGAACTGCGGGCCATCCCGGTCGCTGAAAGCAATGTTCCGGCACAGGCATCCGCCGTTGTCCTCCAGGCCTCGCGCCAGATCCGCCGCTCGGCGTCGCGGGAAGAGGCGATCAAAATCCTTGACGCGGCGATCCGCAAGGTCGATCAGATCCGCCTGGTGAAATCCGATGACACCGTCATCACCGAAGCCATACAGGGCCAGAAGCGCACCGTTGAAGTCGCCCTCACCACGACGCGCACGGCGCTCGCAAGGGCTGTCGAGCTCTGACGCAGCAGACCGGGCGGGCAAGCGACAGGTGCTGTCCGGCACGGCAGGGGGATGACGTTCGGCTGCGGGCGTGATCGACTGGTCACGCTCGACTCAGCCTCCAGACACCCGATGCGGCAGATACTGCCGCGCAGCCTATGGAGTTGCATTGATGCTCGTCCGCCCCGGACGCCCCGAAGACGCCGACGCCATTGCGGCGCTCCACGCCGCCAGCTGGAGTCACGCCTATCGCGGCATCATGTCCGACACCTATCTCGACGGCCCGATCGGCGCCGAGAGACAGGCACTCTGGCGCAAGCGGCTGGCCGAGCCATCGGCGCAGCGCATTCTGATGCTGGGCGAGGACGATGGACGGCTCATTGCCTTCGCCTGCATTTTCCTCGACCATGACCCGCAATGGGGCGCGCTCGTGGACAATCTCCATGTCGCGCCGGGAGCGCACGGCATCGGCCTCGGCCGCACCATCTTTCATGCGGCCGCCATGGCTATGCCCGAAAGCCACGTCGCAAAGCCGATCCACCTGACGGTGTTCACGGCCAACATGAAGGCCCGCGGCTTCTACGAACGCGTCGGCGGACGGGCCGTCGAGGCCATGCACCTCCCGCAGCCCGACGGCCAGACGCTTCCCGTTCTGCGCTATGCCTGGCCAACGGTCGATGCCCTGAGACAGGGAACCGCCGCTCGAACCGCGGTGGCTTGAGGGGGCGCGTGCGCCGGTGCGTTTGCGTTTGAGCGCATCGTCTATCGATGGCGCGCAGGATTGCGTTGAGCCGATGCCCGGTCATCACGAAGCTGTGGGTTGCGAGGCACGCAACCGGGCGGTTAGGCTCGCGCCATCCCGCATCTACCGACAGAGCCTCCGATGAACCGTACTCTTGCCGCCGGGTTTGCGGTCACGCTTGCGCTTCTGAATCCGGTCACAAGCGCAATGGCGCGTCCCGACACACGGACCATGACCTGTGCGCAGGCCCAGGACCTCGTCAAGCGGTCGGGCGCAATCGTGCTCACGACCGGGGACTACACCTACTCCGCGTTCGTCGCGACCCGGGCTTATTGTCAGAGCCGGGAGTTTTTGCGGCCAAGCTATGCGCCAACGCGGGACAATCCATCGTGCCGGGTCGGAAGCCGCTGCGTCGAGCCGCCGCCCAGGAACAACTGATTGCGCCGGGCGGAAACCGTCGCCGCCCGGACCTTCGAACCTCGCCATTTTTCGCAAGCAGCGCGCCGCAATTGGGGCAGACCTGTTGGCATGGTTGCGCTATCGTGCCATCCCTTTCGTCGACCCAAATCGAGCCTCTCGTATGCGCCGTGCCTATCTGCCCTGCCTTGCCTGCCTGCTCGCCACCTTAGTCACAACCGCCAGTTCCGCCCGCGAGGATACGCGAACCATGACTTGCGCCGAAGCGCAGGACCTCGTCCGGCGCTCCGGGGCAATCGTCCTGAATACTGGGGCTTTCACCTATTCACAGTTCGTCGCGCCGCGTGCGGTCTGTCCATCGCGCAACGTGCTGCGCCAGCAGTTCGCGCCCACCTCGGACAACCCGCACTGCCCCGTCGGCTATCACTGCATCGAATCGAATCCCGTTCGCTGAGCCGGCTATCCGGCCGCACGTCCCGGCTCGGCTGCCGTCTGCCAGCCGAGATCCGGCAGGGTGACGATGCGGTTGCCCCGGAGATCGCTGGCGCAGACAAGGTAGCCGCGTTCCTCCAGATGCGTCAGCAGCCAGCGCGCCCGTCCGTGTGATCTGGTGCCGTAGGCCCTTGCGATCTCCTCGTCACTCGGGCACGTGAGCTTGCGCAACGCCGCCCGGGCGATGAGCAGGAACACCCCGCGCATCTCCTCCGGCAGGCTTTCGGCTATCAGTTCGGCACGGGCCCAGTCCTCCGGCGCCGCAGCAGCCTCGTGGGTAACGCCGGCCCGCGAGATGGCGACGAGACCGCGGAAGGCGGCAAGATCCGGCGCCTGCCCGGGCAGGCGGGCGATCCGGCAGCGCACCTGGAAATCCTGGTAAAGGTCGGCAATCGGCTGGAACGCCGCTTCCGGATCGGCCATCAGGTCGGCCATCACCGCCGCGATGACCGCCTCGCGGGCGGCTTCATCCTCGGCCGCGGGCGCGGCGGCCTCACGCTCGCTGCGGGCCAGCCGCTCCAGGAATTCCGGCGAGGGCGGTGGCGGCAGCGGCCGGCGCTCGGCCGTGCCGCGCTCTTCCTCCGAGGCCGGCTGGAACAGGAGGTCATGCGCCTCCTCCGCCGGGGCCTCGGGCAGCGGCGACAGTTTCGGGCCGCCGCCGCGGCCCACCGTCTCCACCGGCCCGATCGCCAGCCGCACCGGCCGGCGGTAGAGCGCCGGACCGAGTGCGACGAAATGGCCGCGCGGCAGGTCGCGGAACGTCTCGGCCTGGCGCTTCTCCATGCCCAGCAGGTCGGCAGCCCGCGCCATGTCGATGTCGAGAAACGTCCGGCCCATCAGGAAGTTCGAGGCCTCGGCGGCGACGTTCTTGGCAAGCTTGGCAAGGCGCTGGGTGGCGATGACGCCCGCGAGCCCGCGCTTGCGGCCACGGCACATCAGATTGGTCATGGCGCCCAGCGCGGTGCGCCGCGCCTCCTCGCCGCCTTCGGCCGAGGCCGCGGGCGCGAACAGCTGCGCCTCGTCAACGACAATCAGCATCGGGTACCAGTGGTCGCGGTCGGCGTCGAACAGGGCGTTGAGGAACACCGCCGCCGCCTTGAGCTGGCGGTCTGGCTCGAGCCCTTCCAGGTTGAGCACGACCGAGATGCGGTGACGGCGCACCCGGGCGCCGATCACGGCCAGATTGCGCTCGCTGGCGGCCGCGTCGATGACGACGTGGTCATAGCGGTCGGCAAGCGTGACGAAGTCACCCTCCGGATCGATCACCGCCTGCTGCACCCAGCCGGCGCTCTGTTCCAGCAGCCGGCGCAACAGGTGCGACTTGCCCGAGCCGGAATTGCCCTGGACCAGCAGCCGCGTTGCAAGCAACTCCTCCAGGTCGAGCTCGGCCGTCTCGCCGGTGGCGGTGCGGCCCATGTCGATCTTCACGGTCATGACGAGCGCCGCCGGCAGTCCGATCCAGGGCAAAAGGTCCGAATGTTGCGCATGACCGGACCTTGGGCGATTCGCGCCGGGGATTCAAAGCGCCGGCGCGGCCGTGAGGATTTTGCTGTTGAGTTCTCGGAGGCGGAGGTTCACCTGCCCTGCGACCCGCCCCTCCGGAGAGCCCCTATCCTACGAAGGCGTCCTTGTAGGTCTCCCTCAGCACATTCTTCTGGATCTTGCCCATCGTGTTCCGTGGCAGGGCATCGACGACATAGACCTTCTTGGGCTGCTTGAACTTGGCGAGCTTGTCACCGAGAGGCGCGCGGACTGCCGCCTCGTCGAGCTGCGCTCCGGGGCGGCTCGCTACCACCGCAACCACGCCCTCGCCGAAGTCGGGATGGGCGACGCCGATGACCGCGGATTCTGCGACGCCGGGAATCTCGTCGATCAGCGCCTCGACCTCGGCCGGATAGACGTTGAAGCCCCCGGTGATGATGAGGTCCTTGGCACGGCCGACGATCGACACGTAGCCGCGGTCGTCGATCAGCCCCATGTCGCCGGTGATGAAGAAGCCGTCGTCGCGGAACTCCTCCGCCGTCTTTTCCGGCATGCGCCAGTAGCCCTTGAAGACATTCGGGCCGCGGACCTCGATAACGCCGATCTCGCCCTGCTCAAGCACCTTGCCGGTGTCGGGATCGGCAATCCGTAGCTCGACGCCAGGCAGAGGGAAGCCGACGGTACCCGGCCGGCGCTCGCCATCATAGGGGTTGGAGGTGTTCATGTTGGTTTCGGTCATGCCGTAGCGCTCGAGGATGGCATGGCCGGTGCGGGCAAAGAATTCCTTGTGAGTCTCGGCCGACAGCGGGGCCGAACCGGAGATGAACAGCCGCATGTGGGCGACGGCCTCTCGGGTGAACTCCGGCGTCGAAAGCAGCCGGGAATAGAACGTCGGCACCCCCATCATCGTTGTGGCCCGCGGCAGCAGCCGCAGGATCTCGCCAAGGTCGAACTTCGGCAGAAACAGGATCGAGCCGCCGGCGAGCAACAGCGTATTGGTGGCGACGAAAAGGCCGTGGGTGTGGAAAATCGGCAGGGCGTGCAACAGCACGTCGTCCGACGTGAACTTCCAGTAGTTGACCAATGTGCGGGCATTTGAGGCGAGGTTCTCGTGACTGAGCATCGCCCCCTTCGACCGGCCGGTGGTGCCGGAAGTGTAGAGAATGGCGGCAAGATCATCCGGGCCGCGCGGCGCGTCGGCAAAATACTCCTGCGCCGCCTCGGCACGCTCGCGGAGCGAGCCGCGGCCGCTGGCGTTCATCGTCTCCAGCCCCGCGCCGACACTCGAGGCGACGGCACCGAGCGCGTCGGCGCGCGACGGATCACACACCAGCACCTTTGGCTCGGCGTCGCCGACGAAATAGGCCACTTCGGCTGCGGTATAGGCGGTGTTGAGCGGGAGGAACACGGCCCCGGCCCGCACTGTCGCCAAGTAGAGCATCAGCGCATCGGGCGACTTTTCGACTTGCACGGCCACGCGGTCGCCGGGCTCGATGCCGGCCGCGGCGAGCGCATTCGCGTAGCGCGCCGATTGCGCCAGCACGTCGCGGTAGCGGAGCATCACGCCGTCCGCCGCCTCGAGAAAGACCTTGTCCTCGTCGCCGATCGCGCGGCGGATTTCATCGAAGAGATGGTTGCTGTTCGTCATGCGACCGCTGCTTGCGCCTTCCTGTTGTCGGGGATCGCCCGCGTCAGCCGGACCACGGCGGAGGACGTCGCCACCGTGCCGCTGGCCGCGAAGGCCTCGTGGTTCTTCTCGATCTGGCCAAGGTCATAGAGGTAGTTGACCATCATGCCGAACGACTGGCGCAGCCCGTTCGTCGACGGGTCGCCGGCAAAGTGCACGCGCTCGAGCTGGGCGCCGTTGCCGAGATGGAATCGGGCGACCGGGTCGAGCGGGCGATTGCCGCGCGCCTTCTCGCGGACCAGATAATGGGCGCAGAGCGCGCGCAGCGGCTCGCGGAACCGTTCCGCGTCGTCGCCCTCTGGCGTCCACTCCGGTGCGGTGAGCTCGGCAATCAGCTCCGGCGCCAGCACCTGCGCCACGACGCCGTCGCCGCTGGCAACGTCGGCTTCGAGCCACCTGCGGAACCCTGGCACCGGCGACAGCGTCACGAAAGTCTTCAGGTTCGGGAGCTCGCGGCACAGCTCCTCCACGACCTGCTTGATCAGGAAGTTGCCGAAGGAGATGCCGCGCAGGCCCTTCTGGCAGTTGGAGATCGAATAGAACACCGCCGTCGTCGCATCCTCCGGCGCGACCTCGGTTCGCTTCTCCGCCAGGATGGGCAGAATCGCGCCTGGGATATCGCGGGTCAGCGCAACCTCGACGAAGATCAGCGGATCGTCGACCAGGGCGGGGTGGAAGAAGGCGTAGAGCCTGCGGTCGGCAAGGCCGATGCGGCGGCGCAGGTCATCCCAGTCCCTGATCTCGTGCACGGCTTCATAAAGGATGATCTTTTCCAGGATTGAGGCAGGGGTCGACCAGTCGATCCGACGCATGACGAGGAACCCGCGGTTGAACCAGCTCGAGAACAGATGCTCGAAATCCAGGTCGACCGCACCGAGTTCCGGTCGGTCGCGCAGAAGGTCCAGCAGCTCTGCCCGCATGGAGACCAGTTCGCCGGTGCCGCCTGGTGCAAGGTTGAGCCGGCGGATCAGTTCCTGCCGGCGCGGCTCGGTGGCGGCATGAAGCTGGCGGATGAGGTCGTCGTCGTCCGGCGTCTTTGCCAGCGCCTCGACAAGGGCGGCGATGCGCTCCTTGTCCGGTCCAAAGCGCTGTAGCAGCTCGTTGAAGAATTCAAGACGCCCGGTGTCGTCGAGCGCCCGGTAGCCGGTCAGCACCTCGCCGGCAAGCGCCACACCGGAGGCCTCGCCCCGCCCCGACAGCAGCGCCTCGCAGATGTCACCGACATGGCGGCCGCCATTGACCCGCTCACGCCTACGGTCGAGCAGCTGGCGGCCCTGCTCGGCGATCGAGGAGAGCAACTCGTTGAAGAAGCTCGTGTTCATAGCACCGGTCCCATCAAGAACTCCGGAAGCCATGTCGCGATTCCCGGTATGAAGCACAGGATCACGATGCCGGCTACCATGCATCCGACATAGGGCAGCGAGCCTATCAGGATCTGGCGCAGCGTGATCGACGGCGCAATCCCATTGATGACGTAGAGATTGAGTCCGACGGGCGGCGTGATCAGCCCGATCTCCATGTTGATCGTCAGGATTACCGCGAACCAGTAGGGATCAAAGCCCGCCTGGGTGATGATCGGCATCAGGATCGGCGCCGTCATCAGGATCACGGCGACCGGCGGCAGGAAGAAGCCGGCGACCAGCAGAAAGACGTTGATGATGGCCATCAGCACCCAGCGGTCGACGGCCAGTGCGGCGATCCATTCCGCGATCGACTGGGTGATGAACATCGACGACAGCGCAAAGGAGAACAGTTCCGAAGCGCCGATGATCATCATGATCATCGCGCTCTCCTTCAGCGTGTCGCGGAACAGTCCGACATAGAGCCGCGCCTTCCACATGCGGTAGATCACGGCGACCATCAGCAGGCAGAGCACCGCACCGACGCCGGCAGCCTCGGACGGCGTTGCCACACCGCCATAGAGCACGTAGAGGATCGCAACGATGATCGCCAGGAACGGCAGCACCCGCGGCAGGGCCGAGAAGCGCTCGCGCATGGAGTAGCGCTGCGTCAACTCGGACAGGCCGACGCCGCGGCGGCGGCAGTCGAAGATCGTCCAGGCCATGAACAGCGACGTCAGCATGAGGCCGGGCAGCAGGCCGGCGAGGAACAGGCGGCCAATCGAGGTCTCGGTGGCGATGCCGTAGACGATCATCGTGACCGACGGCGGTATCAGGATGCCGAGCGTCCCGCCCGCGGCGATCGAGCCGGCAGCGATCTCGTTGGGATAGCCGCGCTTGGTCATCTCGGGGATGCCCATCTTGCCGATCGCGGCGCAGGTCGCCGGCGAGGAACCCGACAGCGCGGCGAAGATCGAGCAGGCGCCGAGATTGGACAGCACCAGCCCGCCCGGCACCCGGTTGAGCCAGCGATCGAGCGCCTCGTAGAGATCCTTGCCGGCCGGCGAGGACGCAACCGCGGCGCCCATCAGGATGAACATCGGGATCGAGACCATGCTGAACGACGCCATGCCGCCGAAGAAGGTCTCGCCGAGAATCGAGACGCTGCCCCAGCCTTCGACCATGATCAGGGCCGCGATCGAAACGAAGCCCAGCGCAAAGGCGATCGGGGTGCCAACGGCGAGCAGCGCGAGCAGAGCGACGAGCACGACTCCGCCCATCAGAAGCGGCGTCATTTCGCACCTCCGAACAGCTTGAAGAGTTCCGCGATGTACTGAAGCACCAGCAGCCCGGCCCCGATCGGCAGCGGCAGCAGCGGGATCCACAGCGGAATGGCCCAGACCGTCGAGGTGCGCCAGCCGCCTTCCCAGGCCTCGTAGAAATAGATCCAGCCCGACCAGGCGAGCAGCGCGCAGAACGCAACACCGAAGGCGCCGGCAACCGCCAGCATCAGCCGCCGCGGCCGCTCCGGCAGCGCCATCGGCAACAGGTCGACGTTCACATGCCCCTTCTCGAGCAACACGTAGGGCGAGCCAACGAAGGTGGCGGCGACGAGGGCATAGGTGACGTATTCCGTCTGCCACACGGTCGATTCGGCGAGGACATAGCGCACGATCACCATGTGGGTAACCACGATCGCGGCCGAGCCCATCAGGAGCACGGCGACAATCCCGAACAGGTTCGAGATCAAAGAGATCAGGCGAACATAGGCAGCAACAGGGGCTGACATGGCTGAGGCCCTGGCAACGCCGGCGGAAGACGGTCCGCTGGCCCGATCTTGACCATTTGAAAGAAAGTCGTCCACGCGGCGTCTCCGTCAACGCGCTTGAAGGTACTTAAAGGAACAAGGGCGCCGGTGGCGCCACATCCGACAGCCCGCGAGACCGCCCAGGCGTGGGCCGCTTCGCCGGAACATCATTCGGTGGCATCCGGCCTGTCGGCCGCCCGCACTGGGCCGGACGGCGCGCGTCGCAGGCTCATCACGGGCGAAGCGGTTCGCGGACGGGCGTGAGGGCGGAGGCTTCCCGCGCCGCCGCCACAGCGGAGGCGCGGAAAGCCGATCGGGCGCCTTCCCAGACGACCGAGATCACTCGACGGCGAGCGCCTTCTCGATCAGCTCGCTGCCGCCGGGAACGTTCTCGGCGAAGTTCTTGTAGGAGGTCTCCTTGGCGATCTCGAGCCAGGCGTCGTAGTCCTCCTGCGACATCTCGACGACCTCGACGCCAGCCTTTTGGTAGACGTCAATCATCTCCTGATCGAGCTTCTGGGCCTCGCCGACGAAATAGTCCTCCGCCACCTTGCCGGCCGCCAGCAGGGCATCCTGCTGCTCCTTGGAGAGCTCATTCCAGCTCCTCTTCGACATCAGGATCGGCTCGTACATGAACCACAGCGCATTCGCGCCTGGCGCCGTCAGGCATTTCGCCAGTTCATAGAGCCGGTACGACACGAAGGAGCCGGACGAGGTGTTGGCAGCATCGAGGACGCCGGTCTGCATGCCGGTGTAGATCTCCGATGACGGCATCGAGGAAATCGAGCCGCCGGCACCGACCAGCATCTGCTCGAACGCCGGCCCGGCGGCGCGGGTCACCTGACCCTTCATCGTTTCAGGGCTGGTGATGCACTGCTTTCTGGAGGCGAAGCCACCGGCGAGCCAGGCATCGGCGAGGACGACGACACCGGCCTCGTCCACGATCTTCTTGATGTCGGTCATGAAGTCCGACGCGTTGAGACGCTGCGCCCGCTCATGGCTGCGCACAAGGCCCGGCATCAGGGTTGCAGAGAACTGGGGATGGCGGCCGGAGGCGTAATCGAGCGGAAAGGCAGAGATGTCGAGCTGGCCCTTGACCATCGCGCCCCACTGCTCGTTGGCCTTGAACAGCGACTGGCCGGGATAGACCTGGATCTTCAGACCCACATTGGCCTTCTCGACCTCGCGGGCAAGGATCTGCACCATCTCGTCGCGAACATCGCCCTTGCCACCGGGCCACTGGTGCGACGCCTTTAGGGTGACGTCGGCAGCCTGCGCCGGTACCGAGAGCAGCATTGCCGCGCCGAGGCAAAGCGCGATCTTGGAGGTAGCCCCGGTAAGCATTCTTGTCATGATTTCCTCCCTTGTATCGGCCGGCAGACCTTTCGCTGCTATGGTGCGACGGGCGGCCACGGCCGGCTCTCTGCAAGGCAACCATCCTCCTGCATTCAAGTCAATCATTTTTGTATACAAGAAGTCGCTACTTGCATATCATCGAACCATGAACACGCCGAAGACTCGTGCCCGCATGGCGCAGACGCTGCGCGAAGCGCTCGAGGATGACATAGCCACCGGCCTTTATCCGCCGGGCACCCGGCTCGACGAGGTGACGCTCGCCGAACGCTTCTCGGTATCGCGCACGCCGATTCGCGAGGCGCTGATCGAGCTGTCCATGGCCGGTCTCGTCGAGATCCGGCCGCGACGCGGCGCCTTCGTCCGCGAGATCGGCATTCCGCGGCTGATCGAGATGTTCGAGGTGATGGCCGAGTTCGAGGCGATGTGCGCCCGGTTATCGGCACGGCGCATGGACGCGGCCGAGCACGAGGCCCTGATCGCGGCCCACCGCTCCTGCGAGGCGGCGGCGGTAAGCGGCGATCCGGACGCCTACTTCCGTGCCAACGAGCGCTTTCACGACGCAATCTACTCCGGCAGCCGCAACGGCTTCCTCGCCGAGCAGGCAAGGGCGCTGCACAACCGGCTGAAGGCCTATCGCCGCCTGCAGCTGCGGGTGCGCGACCGCGTTGCCAATTCACTCGCCGAGCATGCCCGGATCGTCGACGCGCTTGTTGCCGGCGATGCCGACGGCGCCGAACGCTTCGCCCGCGCTCACATCCTGATCCAGGGCGGCCGCTTCAATGACTTCGTTGCCTCGGTGACATCGGAGACCGCAAAGCCCTGAGACGCGGTCAAGGGCTCCCACTTGCCCTGCCCGCCGTGCCAATGCCTGGTTGTGCGTTGCGGCGATCCGGATAAGCTTGCGGGAAGACCTCGCCCGGATCCGCCCAGCGTGGTCCAGTCGCCGTCGGGGCGGGTGCCGGGCAGCGGTTGACGGAAGCAAAGACACCGGCGACAGGAATTTCATCGTGCTGTTTGCAACGCGTGCAGAAAAAATCGCCGATGGCGTGGTCCACGGGATCGGCATTGCCCTCGGCATTGCCGCGACCGCCACTCTCGTCACCATCGCTTGGGGCAGCGCCGAACCGGGTCGCATTGTTTGCGTGATGATCTACGTCAGCTGCCTGATGGCGATGCTGATCGCCTCCGCGCTCTACAACATGCTGTCGAACGGCGAGAAGAAGGGCGTTCTGCGCCGCCTCGACCATGCTGCGATCTTCCTGATGATCGCCGGGACCTACACACCGTTCTCGGCAATGGTGATCGGCGGCACCACCGGACGGACGCTGCTCATCGTGGTATGGGCGGGCGCGCTCGCAGGGGCAACAATCAAGCTGCTGGCGCTCAGTGTGCTCGAACGCTTCACCGTGCCGATCTACCTCGCCCTCGGCTGGGTCGTGATCTTCGCCTACAAGCCGCTGCTGGAGAATGCGTCCAACGTCGGCTTCTGGTTCCTGATGGCTGGCGGTCTGCTCTATTCCGCGGGAACCGCCTTCTACGCCTGGAAAAGCCTGCCGTACCAGACGGCGATCTGGCACGGCTTCGTGCTGACGGCCGCGATCTGCCACTTCGTCGCGATCCTCACCGACGTGGGACTGGCGGCCGGAATCTCGTGAGCGGCCATCGAAGGAAGGTGGCCATTCGCCGCCTGGCGCATACCCTCAGGTAGCGCGGCCGAGAAGACGCGCGGCCGGCGCACACCCGCAACGGCAGCCTTTGCAGCACCGTGGAATGGCCCCCGCACGGAGGCGGGCCTAGCGGCGGAGGGAATGACGGCCGGGAGCAGGCTTTTGCGACCGCCGCAGGGCGACGTTGGCAGCAGGCCGTACCCGTGCCGGCGGCACCCTCACGCCTCCTTCGTCAGCACCACCACCTTGGTGTAAAGCGGCACACGGTCGTAGAGATCCATGATGTCCTGGTGCCACATGCGAATGCAGCCGCTTGACACGCTCTTGCCGATGCTGTTCGGGTCCGGCGTGCCGTGGATGCGGTAGAGCGTGTCGGTGCTGCCCTGCCACAGATCCAGGGCGCGGGCACCCAGCGGGTTTTTCGGTCCAGGCGGGTAGCCCTTCTCCCAGTACTTCTCCAGTGCCGGGCGGCGCTCGATCATCTCCCGCGGAGGCCGCCAGATCGGCCAGGGCCGCTTGACGCGGATCTTGGCCTCTCCCGACCAGGCGAAGCCCGCCTTGCCGACGCCGATGCCGTAGCGCAACGCCTTGCCGCCGTTCAGCACCCAATAGAGGTGATGTCCATAGGGATCGATAACGATCGTACCGGGGCGCTCCCGGGTCTTGTAGTCGACGACCTGGCGCCAGAACTGGCGGTCAAACGCCTTGTAGTTCACCGCCGGAATCTTGTGACCGTCCTCCTCTACCGCGGCATAGGCAAGGTCATAGTCGAAATCCTCGCCCGGCAGGTCCGGCTGGTCTGGAAGGCCGACCGGGATCGCCTGACAGGCGGCCAGGGCAAACGGAGCAGCAAGGAGGAACGTCCGGCGCGACAGGGCAAAGGCGGCGCCGGAGCGACGATCGACGAAGGGCATGCAGGACTCCGCTCAAGGAAGACACGGCCTCGACCGATCGCTTGTGGCGAAAGGACCCGGCGAATGCAAGCAAGATCTTGCGGCCGCACCTCACGCTTTCCACACATCATGGCGATCGGCAGCGGAGCCGCACCGCAAGACCGGCCTGCCCGCGCTGGCCGCCACCGCCTAGCGCTGCGGCGCCAGCGTCGCTGCTGCGATCAGTTCCCGAGTGTAATCCTGCTGCGGCATCTCGAACACCGCGTCGGTCGGACCCGCCTCCACCACCCTACCGTTCTGCATAACCATGATCCAGTCGGCCATGGCGCGGACCACCGCAAGATCGTGGCTGATGAAGAGATAGGTCAGGCCGTGGTCCTCCTGCAGCTTGCGCAACAGTTCGACGATCTGCTTCTGGATGGTGCGATCCAGCGCGGAGGTCGGCTCGTCAAGCACGACAAGCCTGGGCTTCAGCACCATGGTGCGGGCAATCGCGATGCGCTGGCGCTGGCCGCCGGAGAATTCGTGTGGATAGCGGTTGCGTGTCCCCGGATCGAGCGCAACCTCCTCGAGCGCCTGGCAGGCCCGCCGATCGCGCTCCCTGGCGGACAGGTCCGGCTCATGGACGAGCAAACCCTCCGTCACGATCTGGCCGACGGTCATGCGAGGGCTAAGCGAGCCGAACGGATCCTGGAACACCAGTTGGAGCTGGCGCCGGTAGGGCCGCATGGCGTCGCGTGTCGCATTGGAAATGTCGCGGCCCTCGAACTGCACCCGGCCGGTGTGCGGCAGCAGCTGCAGCAGTGCCCGCCCGAGGGTCGACTTTCCCGACCCGCTCTCGCCGACGACGCCGAGCGTCTGGCCCTGGCGCACGGCCAGCGAGACATCATCAACTGCCTTGAGCACGAACGGCTTCTGCAGAAAGCCTCCGTCAATCTCGAAGGTGACGGAGACCTTCTGGCCGTTGAGGACGATTGGCCGCCCGTCGGGCACGGGGGGCTTGTGGCCGGTCGGCTCGGCGTCGAGCAGCTTCCTGGTATAGGAATGCGCCGGCGCGGCAAAGATCCTCGCGGTTTCACCCTGCTCCACCACCTCGCCATCCTTCATCACATAGACCCGGTCGGCGATCCGGCGCACGATGCCGAGGTCGTGGGTGATGATGACCATCGCCATGCCGATCCGGCGCTGCAGGTCGGCGAGCAGGTCGAGGATCTGGGCCTGGGTGGTGACGTCGAGCGCCGTGGTCGGTTCGTCGGCGATCAGAACATCGGGATCGTTTGCAAGCGCCATGGCGATCATGACGCGCTGGCGCTGGCCACCGGAAAGCTCATACGGGTAGGCCCTGACCTTGCGCTCCGGGTCGGGGATGCGGACCAGCTTCAAAAGGTCGAGCGCCTTCGCCCGCGCTGCCTTCCAGCTCAGGCCGCCATGCTCAACCAGGGGCTCGGCCAGCTGTCGCTCGATCGTGTAGAGCGGATCGAGCGAGGTCATCGGCTCCTGGAAGATCATCGTGATCTTGGCACCGCGGATCTCGTTGAGCGCGCGTGGCGGCAGACCGAGAATGTCACGGCCGCGATAGAGCACCTGACCGGCCGCCCGGCCGTTGGAGGCGAGCAGGCCCATCGCCGCCATCATGGTCTGGCTCTTGCCGGAGCCGCTTTCGCCGACCACCGCCACTGTCTCGCCCTTGCGGATTGCAAGGTCGACCGCCCTCACCGCACGGACCGGCCCGTCGTTGGTCACGAAATCGACCGTAAGGCCCCTGATGTCGAGCACCGCCTCCGCCGCATCCGCTGCGGCGTTGACCTCGGCCCCCAGCGCCATGTCTTCCGCCGCCATTTTCACCGGTCCTTCGGATCGAGCGCGTCGCGCAGGCCGTCACCGACGAAATTCAGCGCGAACAGGGTTGCGGTCAGGAACAAGGCGGGGAACAGCAGCATCGTCGGGTTGCCCTCGATGTCGCGGGCGCCCTCGGAAATCAGCACGCCCCAGCTCGTCATCGGCTCCTGCACCCCGAGGCCGAGGAATGACAGGAAGCTCTCCAGCAGGATCACCTTCGGCACCAGCAGGGTCATATAGACCACCACCGGGCCGGTGAGATTGGGAATGATGTGGCGGCGCAGGATACCGGCGCCTTCCACGCCCAGCGCCTCGGCGGCCTGGACGTATTCCTGCCGCTTCAGCATCAGGGTCTGACCGCGCACGATCCGGGCCATGTCGAGCCACTCGACCGCGCCGACGGCAATGAACATCAGGACGAAGTTCCGTCCGAAGAACACCACCAGAAGGATGACGAAGAAGATGAAGGGCAGCGAGTAGAGCACGTCGACGACGCGCATCATCAGGAGATCGGTGCGACCGCCGAGATAGCCGGATAACGATCCGTAGATGACGCCGATGGTGATGGCGACAAAGGTCGCAAGCAGCCCGATGGTGAGCGAGATCCGTCCCGCGATCAAAGTGCGGGTCAGGAGGTCGCGGCCGGTGGCGTCAGTGCCGAACAGAAATGTCAGCCGGGTGATGTCGGCGACGATCACCGCCGAGCGGCCGTCAGCGGCGATGTCGGTGATCTCCGCGTTGGAAAACAGGTCGCCGCGTTCGACGTAGCGCACGATGCGCTCGTCGATCGGCCCGTCCGCGCTGACGGGAATGCGGACCTTGTCGTCCTCAATGGTGACCGCACCGACCTCGACCCGCGCGCGGCGCAGCACGCGCTCGGCCGCCGGCACGATCTCCTCGGCCCGCGGATAGGGCTCAAGACTCGGCGGAACCTTCACATAGGCCTGATACACCTGCGCATAATTGTGGCCCGTGAGCGAGGGGCCGATTATGCAGGCCAGCGCCATGAGGACCAGGAACACAAGGCTTGCGATCGCGGCACGGTTGCGCACCAGCCGGGCCAGGGCATCGTCCCAGAGCGAACGGCCACGAACGGGGCCCTGGTCGACGGAAAGGTCGGTGGTTGCCATGACGCTCACCCGTAACGGACGCGCGGGTCGATCAGCGCGTAGAGCACGTCGACGATCAGGTTGAAGACGATGATGAAGATCGCAATCACGATCACTGTGCCCATCACGAGCGTGTAGTCACGGTTAAGCGCCGCCTGGACGAAATAGCGGCCAACGCCGGGAATACCGAAGATGGTCTCGACGACGACCGACCCCGTCAGCAGGGCCGCGGCGGCCGGGCCGGCATAGGACACGACCGGCAGGATCGCCGAACGCAGAGCATGGGTAACGACCACGGTCCAGCCGGAAAGCCCGTAGGCCCGCGCCGTGCGGATATGGTGCGAGCGCAGGGCCTCAATCATCGAGCCGCGGGTCAGCCGGGTGACCACGGCAATCTGCGGCAGCGCCAGCGTGATGATCGGCAGGATCTTGTTGGCCAGGGCCCCGTCGCCCCAGCCGCCCGCCGGCAGCCAGCGAAGCCAGACGCCGAAAATCAGCGAGAGCAGCGGCGCGATCACGAAGGTCGGGATGGTGATGCCGAGGGTCGCGAAGCCGACAACGCCGTAGTCGGCCGGACGGTTCTGGCGCAGGGCCGCCACCACCCCGAGCGTGGTGCCGACGATCAGCGCCAGCACAAGCGCAGAGGCGCCGAGTTGCATGGAGACCGGCAGGCCGGACGCAAACAGCTCCCCGACGGAGAAGTCCCGGTAGACGAAGCTCGGGCCGAAGTCGCCCTTCAGCAGGTTGCCGAGATAGTAGAGGTACTGTCGCCACAACGGCTCGTCGAGATGATAGATGCGGTTGAGGTTCTCCATCACCTTGGCCTCGAGCGGCCGTTCCAGGTTGAAGGGTCCGCCCGGCGCGACCCGGATCAGGAAAAACGCGGCGGTGACAATGAAGAACAGCGTCGGGATGGCTGTCAGCAGGCGCCGCACGACATAGCCGAACATCTCGGAAAGCTCCCTCGGATCTCGCGGGGCTCTTGGTTCACCTTTCGCCGAGGCGAAGGCAGGGCGTGGCGCAGCACCGGCGAGAAGCGCTCCGCGGGAGCCGCTGCCGAACGACGACGAGGGCCGGCCGCTCCAGCCGGCCCTTGTCCGCGGGCCTTACTCCGCCTTCGAGATGTAGCGCGTCAGGTGCTTGTTCTGGATGTTGTCCTCCCAGCCCGAAAGCTTCGGCGAGACCAGGCTGTGGGACGAGTAATACAGCAGCGTGATGTAGGGGACGTCGCGCACGAACATCTCCTCCGCCTTCTTCAGGATTTCGGCTCGCTTTTCCAGATCCGTCTCCTTGGCGGCCTCGTCCATCGTGGCATCGTATTCGGGATTGTTGTACTTGGCGTAATTGAAGCCGGTGTTGTCGGATTCCACCAGGAACAGGAAGTTCTGCGGATCGGAATAATCGCCGATCCAGCCGGCACGGGCGACATCGAAGTCACCGTCGTCGCGCAGATAGGCGTAATGCGAGGCGCCGTCGCGGTTGATCATCGTCGTCTCAATGCCGATGTTCTTCCACATGTCGGCGATCGCCACCGCCGTGTTCTTGTGGTTCTCCGACGTGTTGTACGAGATTTCGACCCTGAGCGGCTTGCCCTCGCCGAAACCGGCCTCTTCAAGCAGCTTCTTGGCCTCGTCCTCGCGGTCGAGCATCGGCATGTCCTTGAAGTCGGCGTAGGCCGGCTCGCCGTAGTTGTTGATGCCGGGGGGCACCAGCGAATAGGCCGGCAGCATCGTGCCCGCCCAGATCTCTTCGGCGAGATAATCGCGGTCGATCGACATCGACAGCGCCTTGCGCACCCGCACGTCGTTGAACGGCTCCTTGTCGGTTCGGATCGCATAGTAATAGGTGCCGAGATAGGGGGGCGTGCGAACCTGGTCGCCGAACTTGCGCTCCAGCTCCGCCATCTGGTCGGTCGGCAGGTCGGAGCAGCTGTCGATCTCGCCCGCCTCGTAGCGGCGCACGCAGGCGGCCCGGTCCTCCATCGGGTAGTAGATCACCCTGTCGATCTGGACGTCCGCCGCGCCGTAGTAGTTCTCGTTCTTCGTCAGGACGACCTTGTCGTTCGGTGTGAACTCAACGAGCGTATAGGCACCGTTCGTCACCATGTTCTCAGGCTTGACGAAATCGGTGCCGTGCTCCCTGACGCTGGCGGGATGCACCGGCAGTCCGGTCTGGTGGGTTAGCAGTTCGAGGAAATAGGGCGTCGCCTGTTCGAGCGTGATCTCCAGCGTCTTGTCGTCGATCGCCCTGACACCCATCTCCTCGGGCTTCATCTCGCCCTTGTTGACCTTCTCGGCGTTCTTCACCGGGTAGAGGATGTTGGCGTACTTGGCACCGGTCGCCGGGTCCATGATCCGCTGCAACGAGAACACGAAGTCCTCGGCAGTCACCGGATCGCCGTTCGACCATTTAGCGTCACGCAGCTTGAAGGTATAGACCGTGCCGTCATCCGAGATGGTCCAGCTTTCGGCCATGCCGGGCGTAACCTGGGCCTTGGCGTCATAGACGGTGAGGCCTTCGTAAAGGTCGGCGAGGATATGGGCCTCGGACACCGTCGATGTCTTGTGCTGGTCCAGCGTTTCGGGATTGGAATCGTTGCCGCGATGGTAGACGACCTCGGCGGAGGCGGTCAGCGCGGTGGCGGCCAGAAGCGCCGTCGCGAGCGCGGCGATGCGCAGGGATTGGAAGGTCATCTCTCCCCTCTCCATGGTACCGAGCTGCCTTGACAGTAGCAGCCCGCAGACCATTTCACTATGGCCCCCCTTTGGCAACAATGACGCGACGGCATCGTTCGCCTTTGCGGGAAATTAGCTGATCATCTTGCGGATGCCATGCCCTTGGGGGATTAATTTTCCTCATATTGCCTTGCATCGGGTTTTTTGCACCGAAGCTTCGTGTGAATGCCGACCTGGCGAGTGTGCAGGGTAGCCGCCGCGTAGCCGGGCGAAGCAAAAGTTGCAATACTGGATTGCAATGAGCACGAGCCGCGGCTTGGCCGTTTCGTCTGTCGTGGGGGTAATCAGCCATTGATGGCCAGGACACGCGAGCAGTCCGGAAATCTGAAGGACGCCGTCGCCGAAAAGCTTGCGCTTCGGATCCTGAGCGGGACTTATCCGCCCGGCTCGACCCTCCCGATCGAGGCCGACCTGCTTGAAGACTTCGGCGTCAGCCGCACCTGCCTGCGCGAGGCGCTGCAGGTGCTGGCCGGCAAGGGCCTGATCACCTCGCGGCCAAAGCGGGGAACCACCGTGCGTCCTGCCGTGGACTGGAACTATCTCGACGCCAGCATGCTGGCCTGGCGCCAGAAGGTGGTGCCGCGCCGGCAACTGCTCGGCGAGCTGATCGGCATCCGCGCCCTGGTTGAACCGGAGGCAGCCGCTCTCGCGGCAAAGCAGGCCACGGCAGAGGAAATCGACGCCATGAGCGTCGCGCTCGACGTGATGTTCGCCGCCCGCGGCGAGCGCACCAAGGAAGCGCAGGAGGCCGACGTTCGCTTCCACAGGCTGCTCCTGGCGGCCAGTCACAATGCGCTGCTGTCGGGCCTCGGCGCTTGCATCGAGGAGGCCCTGCGCGCCTCGATCGCCATCACCTCGACGCCGGGGATCGAAGATCCGATCGGTGTCGACCAGCACCGCACGGTTCTCGACGCGGTCAAGGCCCGGAATGCGTCGGCCGCGCGCAAGGCTTCCGAAGTCCTGATCGACGTGACGCGGAAGATGCTGGAGAAGGCCGGGGCGCTGGACTAGCCGACGGGGATGTGCGCGGAGGCTGGCGGAACCGGCTGTCCGGACGGCATGAGGCCGATCACCGCCGGACGGACTCCCCTCCACCGCTGCGGCTGTGCTAAACGCCGGGCCAAACCGTCCCGACCCGCAGGCTCAACACCCGTTCCATGGCCCCACCTCTTCTCCATCTTCGCGACATCGCGCTCACGTTCGGCGTCACGCCGCTTCTGACCGGCGCAGAGCTCCAGGTGATGGAGGGCGACCGCATCGGGCTGGTCGGTCGCAACGGCTCGGGCAAGTCGACGCTGCTGAAGATTGCCGCCGGGCTGGTCGAGCCGGACAGCGGCGAGCGCTTCGTGCAGCCCGGGCGGACGCTGCGCTACCTGCCACAGGAACCGGACCTTACCGGCCACCCCACCGTGCTCGACTACGTCCGCGACGGCCTCGCCCCCGGCGACGATCCGTACCGCCCCCAGTACCTGCTGGAGATTCTCGGCCTCAAGGGCACGGAGGCGCCGGAGCGGCTCTCCGGCGGCGAGGCGCGCCGCGCCGCGCTTGCCCGCACGCTCGCGCCCGAACCAGACATCCTGCTTCTCGACGAGCCGACCAACCATCTCGACCTGCCGGCGATCGAATGGCTCGAGGCCGAGCTCAAGGGCCTGAAGTCGGCGCTCGTCCTTATCAGCCACGACCGCAGATTTCTCGAAAACCTCACGCGCGCGACGGTCTGGCTTGACCGCGGCCAGTCACGCCGCCTCGACAAGGGATTCGGTCATTTCGAGGAATGGCGCGACGCGGTGTTCGAACAGGAGGAAAAGGAGCAGGCACGGCTCGCCCAGAAGATCCGGGCAGAGGAGCACTGGATGCGCTACGGCGTCACCGCCCGGCGCAAGCGCAACATGCGGCGGGTCCGCGAGCTCGGCGAGCTGCGCCAGCGTTATCGCGACCACCGCGGGCCTCAGGGCACCGTGAAACTGTCCGCCGCCGAGGCCGAGGTGTCTGGCAAGCTGGTGATCGAGGCGAGAAACATTTGGAAGTCGTTCGGCGCGGATCCGATCGTCAAGGGATTTTCGACCCGGATCCAGCGCGGCGACCGGGTCGGCCTCGTCGGCGCCAACGGCGCCGGCAAGACCACCCTGCTGAAGCTGCTGACCGGCGAGCTGGCCCCGGACGAAGGCACGGTGCGGCTCGGCGCCAACCTGGAGATGGTCACCCTCGACCAGAAGCGCGAGAAGCTCGACCCGAATGAGACGCTCAGCCATGTCCTGACCGGTGGCCGCGGCGACACCGTCGTCATCGGATCCGGCGAAAGCAAGCATGTGATGAGCTACATGAAGGACTTCCTGTTCGCACCCGAGCAGGCGCGCACGCCGGTCGGCGTGCTGTCGGGCGGCGAGCGCGGCCGGCTGATGCTGGCCCGGGCCCTGGCGCGGCCGTCGAACCTGCTGGTGCTGGACGAGCCGACCAACGACCTTGATCTGGAGACGCTGGACCTGCTGCAGGAGCTGATTGCCGATTATCCCGGGACAGTGCTTCTCGTCAGTCACGACCGCGACTTCCTCGACCGGGTCGCGACCTCGGTGATCTTCGCCGAGGGCGCCGGGCGCTGGGTCGAATACGCCGGCGGCTATTCCGACATGGTGGCGCAGCGCGGCAGCGGGGTCGAGGCGCGCAAGACAGCCCCAGTACGATCGAAGACCGAGCCGAAGCCCGCCGCCGCGCCGGCAGAGAAGCCCAAGGCCAGGTCGAAGCTGACCTTCACCCAGTTGCACCAGCTCAAGGCGCTCCCCGAAAAGATCGAAGCGCTGCAGGCGCGCATCGCCAAGCTGCAAACGGAGCTCGACGACCCCACCCTATACAGCCGCGACCCGAAGCGCTTTGCCGTGGTGTCCGATGCGATCGCGAAGGCGCAGCAGGAGATCGCAGCGGCGGAAGAAGAGTGGCTGGAGCTGGAGATGCTGCGGGAGGAAGACAACGGATGAAGGCGACGCACCTTACAGCGCCCCGTCTTCCAGCACCACCTCGCCGTCCTGCAGCAGGCGCAGCGGCAGGGAGCGGCCGTCGGGGCTGATGGCGACAACGAGCCGGAGCCGCGACGCATCGACCTGCTCGATCTCCTTGCCGGCACCCTCCGGCACGTAGAAAGCGTCGATGCCGTAGTCGATGAAGATCGCACTGTCGGTGCTGTGACCGAGAACCCGGCCGCTGATCGCCAGGCGGCCGTCGTTCGGCGGTGTCGTCAGGATCTCGACCGGCCGCGCCACGCCGTCCGCGTCCGGCTCCAGCACCACCCAGACCCGGCCGTACTCGCCCACCTGGAAGGGTTCACGCAATGTTGCTGGGTCGATCCGGCCGATCTCGAGGTTGATGATGACATAGTCGCCGCGCAGCAGGTCGCGAGGATCGACCGGCCGCATCGCCAGCACCGCCTCGCGGCCGTTCAGCCGCACGGTGACTCGTTCGGCAAGCGGCGCCCCGATCAGGGCAACCTGGATCAGCGCCACCGCGCCCCAGCGCAGCCAGGCTTGGCGGACGGGCCTTGCACTCATGACGCCTCTCCCCGCACCGCCGCGCGCCGACGCATCAGCCGTGCGCTCGCCCAGGCGACCCCGATCAGCACGGCGCCGGCGACCAGGAAGAATACCGACTGGCCGATCAGCGTGCCGATCGTGATGTTGAGCAGCCACAACACCACTGCCGCGACGCCGAGATGACCGACGACGCTCCAGAACGAGAAGCCGGCGAGGATTCCGGCGACACTGACCGCAAGCGCGGCGACGAGGGCGAGCGCGGCATGGAGCACCGGCTGGTTCGGCATGGTGATGGCAAAGAGCGGACAGGCGAAGCCGATCGCCGCCGCGGCCGCCACGGCGATCGCCTCGCTTCGGCCTTCGCTTCCGGCCAGGGCAACGAGAATGCCGGCGAGCGCGAGCGCGGCAACCACCGTGATCGGCGGCACGCTGAGGACGTAAAGGAAGGGAACCGCCGTGGGCGTATCCGACAGGATGTAGACCAGGGTGACGACGACGGTGCCAGTGAGCACCGCGGCCCCAACGTCGAGCGCGGAGCGGGCGAACAGGCTGATGCCGTCGCGCCGCAGCCAAGTCGCCGGTGCGTATTCCGCCCGCCGGTACAGCACCAGTCCCCAGGCGATCAGCGCCGCTGCCAGGGCGGCGATCGCGACCATCACGTCGAACTCGACATCGAAGAAACCGCTCTCCGCAGCGATTCGGCCGTAGACGCAGAACAGCAGGATCAGCGTCGCCCAGCGCCCGGGCCGCGACGGCCAGACAATGGCGTGCACGCCGAGCGCAACGATGAGCGCGAGCCCGTAAAGCGTGGCGCCGACATCGAGATCGGCGCCGGCGTTGGGCTCGGGACGCATGAATACCCAGGTGATCGCCGCGACCGCGGCGACGAGTTGAGCCGGACGCGAGCCGGTGAGCCAGGCGGCGGCGAGGGCGCCGAGTGTCGCCAGCACCGCACCGCCCGCCCAGTCGGTCGGCAGGTGGTAGATCTGGCCGACGAGGGCGAGTCCCGAGACAAAGACCATCACGGCGAACACGGTGGCCAGCTCCGCGATGGTACGGCGCCCGGCATGGGCGGCCCAGGCGGCGAGCAGATTGGCGCCAACGACGGCCACGACGATGCCGACGAGCTTGACGAGGCGGGGGATCGCCTCCCAGTTGGCGGCGACGAATGCAGCAACGGCGAGTGCCAGGCAGATCACTCCGACCATGGCGAGCACCGCCGGCAGGCGGGAGCGCCCGGTTCCCTTGTCCAGCGAGGCAAGGATCCGGCCGGCGGCGTCGGAGGACACCCAGCCGTTCTCGACCCAGGTGGCGAGATCGGCCTTCAGTCGGCGTGCGTAAAGCTGATCGAACATCCGAGGCGGCACGTCGTGGTTGCTACTGTGGCGCAGACTATGCGGGCAGCACGGGGTCGTCATCTGAAATCATCGGTGCGCCCCGCCCGGCGGGCGCACGGCCGAGCCGACCAGGCGCCACGTAAGCCCGCCTTACTGCGCCGGTTCCTGGTTCGAAAGCCGCCGGAAGGCGCCGCTGCGACCCGGGGGCCTGTCGAAACGCCGGACCAGGGTCTTCAGCTCGGCGTCGTCGAGCAAATCGGCCGCCTGAGCCGGTGTCACCCAGTGCAGCCGGCGCTGGCCCTTCTCGCGCCAGCTCTTGGACTGTTTGGTGACCTTGAGGGGAAACACCGCCACCCGAACCGGCACGGAATCGCCGTTTTCCCGAACCTTGTCGTAAAGAAAGTTACCGATCGGGCGATCCTCGACCGCCCCCTTGACGCCGGCTTCCTCAAGAGCCTCACGGGCGGCGGACTGCGCCAGCGAGAGGCCCTTGTGCGGCCAACCTTTCGGTATGATCCAGCGTCCGGTGCCGCGACTGGTGACGATCAGGATCTGCAGTTCGCCGTCAGCGGTCCGTCGCCACGGCAGCGCGGCAACCTGAACCGCGCCCGTGCTCTCCCGGTCTGTCTCCGGCTGTTGCCGCATCCATTCCGCCATCAGTCTATCCGTTCTACCGTGCCTGTGGTCGCCCCCCTGCGGCGCTTACCGGTTGCCACGCGATATCCCCGAATCGCCGGGAACACTGAAGATTTAGTATGGGGATGAGGCGACACGGCGACAATCGCAACCGCACTTGTTTCGCCTTTATCGGGCCGTCCGGGTTTCTCCGATGCGGTGATCGCGCTCTCATCGATCACTGAAAGTATTTTTTATAATTAACTGTATTCTCTTATAAAATGCTAGACCGAACTTCAAAGTCACACTTACATCGCGCGCCCATCTAAGGTTGGGTGTGCACGATCTCCCGCGTCTCGCGGAACCGGATGTCGGGATTCTTCTCGGCTATATAGCTGACTTCCCACGCGCTCTTGAACAGGAACACCGGCTTGTCGTCGCGGTCGTCGGCCACATTCATGCGATTGGTCTCGAGAAACCTCTTGAGCACCAGCGGATCATCGGCCTCGACCCAGCGCGCGGTGTTGTACTGCACCGTCTCGAAGCCGATCTCGGTGCCGTATTCCTGCTTGAGGCGATCGACGACCACGTCGAGCTGCAGCACGCCGACGACACCGACGATCCAGTTCGAGCCGATCGACGGCTTGAAGATCTGGACAAGGCCCTCCTCCGCAAGGTCCTCGAGTCCCTGGCGCATCTGCTTGACGCGCATGGTGTCGGAGAGCCGGACTCGGCGCAGCACCTCCGGCGCGAATGCCGGCAGGCCGGTGACGTGGATCTCCTCGCCCTCTGTCAGGGTGTCGCCAACCCGAAGCTGACCGTGGTTCGGCACGCCGATGACGTCTCCCGGATAGGCGGTCTCGGCGATTTCGCGCTCCTCCGCAAAGAAAAAAATCGGCGCCGTCACCGCAATGGTCTTGCTGGCGCGCACGTGACGGAGCTTCATGCCGCGGCGGAACACGCCCGAGCACAGCCGGACAAAGGCGATGCGGTCGCGGTGCTTGGGGTCCATGTTGGCCTGGACCTTGAAGACGAAGCCGGTCACCGACTTCTCCTCGGGCCGGATCACGCGCCCCGTCGCCGGCTGCGCGTGGGGCTTCGGACCGAAGTCGGCGATGAAGTCGAGCAGTTCCTCGACGCCATAGTCGCGCAGAGCCGAACCGAAAAACACCGGGGTGAGATGACCTTCCAGGAAGGCGGCCCGGTCGAAGGCGGGGTAGGCTTCAGCGCCCAGTTCGACGTTCTCGGTCAGCTCCTCCATGACCCGCTGATGGATGGTGCCGGTGAGCGCCTCGTCGTCGAGGCCGCTGACCGGCTTGACGGTGTCGAACGGCCCGCCACGACCGGCGCTGGAGGTCAAGAACACCTTGCGCTTCCAATCGTAGACGCCGAAGAAGTCGGTGCCCATGCCGACCGGCCAGGTCATCGGCGTGACGTCGAGCGCGAGCGCCTCCTGGATTTCGTCCAGTGCCTCCAGCGGATGACGGCCCTCGCGGTCGATCTTGTTGACGAAGGTGATGATCGGGATGTCCCGAAGCCGGCAGACCTCGAACAGCTTCCGGGTCTGAGTTTCGATGCCCTTTGCGGCATCGATCACCATGATGGCAGCGTCGACTGCCGTCAGGGTCCGGTAGGTGTCCTCGGAAAAATCCTCGTGGCCGGGAGTGTCGAGCAGGTTGAAGACAACGCCGTCGCGCTCGAAGGTCATGACCGAGGACGACACAGAAATGCCGCGCTCCTGCTCGATCTTCATCCAGTCGGAGCGGGCGCGGCGGCGTTCGCCGCGGGCGCGCACGGCGCCGGCGGCGCGGATGGCGCCGCCCGACAGCAGCAGCTTCTCTGTCAGCGTTGTCTTGCCCGCGTCCGGGTGCGAAATGATCGCGAAGGTGCGGCGGTTCTCGTAGCCGGTCGCCGGGCCCGTTGCCGACGCGGCAGCCGCCACGGCGGCCTCGCTCACGCTCATGAAATCGTCCTCGTCGCTCGGGTCGAAGGCCGTCCGCGGCCGCTCCTCGGCCTCGGGATCGGCGGGCGTCTCATGCACGACGCCTCTTGCCCGATCGGTCCGTTTGTCGTTGGGCCCGGTCATACGCAGGAATCGCGCTGAAGACCAGAGGGGAATTGGCCGAACACCGTTGCACCATCGGCGTGGCGCAAAAGGAACCGAGCGGATGTGCTGCCACGGAGCGCCCCTGGCCGCCCATGAGCGAACGGCGCCGCCGTGCTATCCCTCCTCCCGCGTCACCACGGCAGCCCCCGCTTCCAGCGTCCTGTGCACCGGGCATTTTCCCGCGATCTCGACGAGTCGGGCCCGCGCCTCGGCGTCAAGTTCACCTTCCAAGGTTAGAAACCGCTCGAACAGGTCGATCTTGCCGCCGCGTGTCCGCGCCTCCTCCGTGCAGGCCTCGCAGTCGGCGGCATGGACCTTGTTATGCAGCACCCGGACCGAGGCCCTGTCGAGTGCGATGCCCTTGCGCTCGGCATACATCCGCAGCGTCATCACGGTGCAGGCGCCGAGGGCCGCCGAGAGATATTCGTAAGGCGAGGGCCCCGACCCGAGGCCGCCGACGTCGGTCGGCTCGTCTGCGAGCAGGCGGTGCGGCCCGGCCTTCACCATCGCCTGATAGCGGCCCTGCCCGGTTTCGGCGACCATCACGCCGCCGCTCTCGACCGCCTCGACCGGAGGCTCCAGCCCGATGTAGCGCATCGCCCAGGCGGCGATCACCTGTGCCGCATAGGTCGCATCCTCCGGCTTGCGCAGCAGATGGTCGGCGGTATCAAGCGAGACGAAGCTCTTCGGATGCCTGGCCGCAACGAAGATCGCGGTGGCGTTGTCGATGCCGACCGTCTCGTCGAGCGGCGCGTGCATGACCAGCAGCGCCTTGCGCAGGTTGCCGACGCGGGTTCTGACGTCCTGGGCGTCGAGATCGTCGATGAGTTGCTGCCGGATCGTGAAGGGACGCCCGCCAAGCGAAACGCTGGCCTCGCCCGCCTGGCGGATCTCGTCGAGCACGTCGGCGAAGTTGTGCGTTACATGCCGGGCATCGGCGGGGGCCGCGATCGTGGCGACCGCCTTCGCCTCCGGAATGTCCACAGCCACAGCCAGAACCGCTGCACCGCCGAGCGAATGACCGATCAGCAGCTTCGGTGCCTCGTAGTTCTGCCTGAGGTAATCCGCCGCCCGGCGCAGGTCCTCCAGGTTGGAGGTGAAATTGGTCGAGGCGAAGTCGCCGCCCGAGCCGCCGAGCCCGGTGAAGTCGAAACGCATCACCGCGATGCCGCGTGCCGTCAGCGCCTCGGCAATCTTGCGCGCGGCAACCACATCCTTGGTGCAGGTAAAGCAATGGGCGAACAGCGCATAGGCCAGCACCTGCCCCGCCGGAAGATCGAGCCGCGCTGCCAGCTCAGCGCCATGAGCGCCGGGAAAGGTTAGCCTGATCGGTGTCATCGCACGCTCCTCCTCCGCCTCGGGTGGCGGCACAAGGTAGAACGGCAGCGTTGGCGATGGAAAGGCCTTGGGATCAGCTGCTGAGGCGATGCATCGTGAGCGGCCTGCTGGGTGCACCAGTCGTCCTGGCCCTATTCCTCCTTCAGCACCCGCTCCAGCTCCGCCCTTTCGGCTTCGCTCAGCGGCGGAACCGCCTCCGGGGTCGACGCGCCGGTGCGCGAGCGGCGGAAGCCAAACCACAATGCGACAAGGCCGGCGAGCAGTGCCGCCGGAGCGGCCGCCCACAACAGCAGCGTGTGCACGTCGAACCGGGGCTTCAGCAGCACGAACTCGCCGTAGCGGTCAACCAGGTAGTCGATCACCTCCGCGTCGGTGTCGCCGGCCTTGATGCGTTCGCGCACCAGGATCCTGAGGTCGCGGGCAAGCGGAGCATCGCTGTCGTCGATCGACTGGTTCTGACAGACCATGCAACGCAGCTCAGCCGACAGCGTCCGGGCGCGGGCCTCGAGCACCGGGTCCTGAAGCATCTCGTCGGGCTGCACGGCCAGGGCGGCGGGCGTGAGGGCCAGCAGCAGGGTAAGAACAGCGGCAGTCCGACGCATCGCGACCTCCTACTCCGCGGCCACGGCGTGGCGCCGCGCCGGCCGCGGCGCGCCGATCCGCAGCCGCCGGTCCGACAGCGAGACGGCGCCGCCAGCCGCCATCACCAGGCAGCCGAGCCAGATCAGCGTCACCAGCGGCTTGTAATAGGCCCTGAGGTCGACGCCGCCGTCCGGCCGGGTCTCGCCGAGCGACACATAAAGCTGCGAGGCGCCAAAGGTGGCGATCGCCGATTCCGTCGTCGGCATGCGCCGCGCGGTGTAGATCCGCTTGGTCGGCTGCAGCTGGGCGACCTCGACACCCGCCCTGCGGACGGAGAACAGGCCGACGTCCTCGACGAAATTCGGGCCGCGCCGCGGTTCGATGCCGGTGAAGGCAAGGTCGTAGCCGGCGACGGTGACGACCTCCCCCGGCCTCACCGTGCGGATCACCTCGACCTGGAAGGCGGTGGCCGCGACGATGCCCAGCACCGTGATGCCGAGCCCCATGTGGCCGAGCGTGGTGCCCCAGGCCGAGCCGGGCAGCCCGGCAAGCCGCCTCAGGCCCGTGGCGATGCCGACGCTGCGGAACCGCGCCCGGGACAGGAGTTCGGCCAGGGCGCCGGCGATCACCCAGGCGGCGAGCCCCACGCCCAAGGCGGCGAGGATGCGCTCCGTGCCGCTGGCCCAGGCGGTGATGAGGACCGCGGCAAGCGCCACGCCGAAGGCCGCCCACAGCCGCTGCGCCGCGGCCGCAAGATCGCCGCGCTTCCAGGCGAGAAGCGGCCCGAACGGCACGGCGATCAGCAGTGGCACCATCAGCGGTGCGAAGGTCAGGTTGAAGAACGGCGGGCCGACGGAGATCTTTTCGCCCGTGACCGCCTCGAGCGCCAGCGGATAGAGCGTGCCGACAAAGACGGCGGCGCAGCCGGCCGTCAGCAGCAGGTTGTTCAGGACCAGTGCGCCTTCGCGACTGATCGGGGCAAACAGCCCGCCCTGCTTCAGTAGCGGCGCGCGCCAGGCGTAAAGCGCGAGCGAGCCGCCGATGAAAAGCACCAGGATGCCGAGGATGAACACGCCGCGCGCCGGATCGGTGGCGAAGGCATGGACGCTGGTGAGCACGCCCGAGCGCACCAGGAAGGTGCCGAGCAGCGACAGCGAGAAGGTGAGGATCGCAAGCAGCACGGTCCAGACCTTGAGCGCGTCGCGCTTTTCCATCACCAGCGCCGAATGCAACAGCGCGGTGCCGGCAATCCAGGGCATGAAGGAAGCATTCTCGACCGGGTCCCAGAACCACCAGCCGCCCCAGCCGAGCTCGTAATAGGCCCAGTACGAGCCCATGGCGATGCCGAGCGTCAGGAACAGCCAGGCGAGCAGCGCCCAGGGCCGCACCCAGCGCGACCAGGCCGCGTCGATCCGGCCGAGGATCAGCGCCGCGACGGCAAAGGCGAAGGTGATCGAGAACCCGACGTAGCCCAGATAGAGCAGCGGCGGATGCACCGCGAGGCCGATGTCCTGCAGGATCGGATTGAGATCCTGCCCCTCGGCCGGCGGCGCAGCAAGGCGCAGGAACGGGTTCGACGTCAGCAGGATGAAGAGCAGGAACGCCGCCGTCACCCAGCCCTGGACGCCGAGGGTGGTGGCGCGCAGCGCCTCGGGCATGTTGCGACCGAAACCGGCAACGAGCGCACCGAACAGCGCCAGGATCAGCACCCAGAGCAGCATCGAGCCCTCGTGATTGCCCCAGACGCCAGTCAGCTTGAACAGCAGAGGCTTGGCCGAATGCGAGTTCTCGACGACATTGAGGACCGAGAAGTCCGACGTCAGATAGGCGTTGGTCAGTGCGGCGAACGCGATACCGACCAGCAGGAACATCGCGCCGGCGACCGGCGAGGCCACCGCCATCAGCCGTGCGTCACCGCGCACGGCGCCGACCACCGGCACCACCGACTGCAGCACGGCCAGCACCAGCGCGAGCACCAGGGAAAAATGCCCGATTTCAACGATCATTCCGTGTTCCCGTCCTGCGTTTGCGGTCGAAGACCGTACGGCCCGTTTTCCAGAGCCCAATGAGCGCAGATCAGCCCGCCGCAATCGCCTTACTCTCGGCCGTCCCCGCCTCGTGCGGGGAACCAACCCACCTCGCCGCTTACGCTGCCCGTCCGTGTGGCGCTGCCACTCCCGTCATTCCGTCACCGCTCCTCAGGCCAATGGATCCCAGCACGGAGGTGGGGACAACGGCGGTGGGGAGGAAGGGGCTCGGTGCTCGCGATCGCTATCAGTCGGTCCCATGAAGCCGCCCTTCCCTACTTCTCCGCCTCGTCCCCCTGCCACACGCCCTTGTCCTTGAGCGCCTCGGCGACCTCCTTGGGCATGTAGTTTTCATCGTGCTTGGCAAGCACGCTGTCGGCCTTAAAGCTTCCGTCAGGCGCCATCGTGCCTTCGGCGACCACACCCTGGCCCTCGCGGAACAGGTCCGGCAGCAGGCCGACGTAGGTAACGGGGATGCTCGCCTCCGTGTCGGTAACGCGGAACCGCACCTCGGCGTGCTCGCCGCGCTCGATCGAGCCCTCCTCGACGAGGCCGCCAATCCGGAGCCGCTGCCCTGGCGACGGCGCTTTGGCGACGATGTCGCTCGGGCTCTGGAAGAACACGATCTGGTCGTTGAGCGCATAAAGAATCAGGCCCGCGGCTACCGCGAGCACCGCTCCGGCCGATGCGATCAGCGTCAGGCGTCGCTGCTTGCGTGTCATTTGCGCGTTCTTCGTCCTTCGTCTGCTGGCGCCGGGCCGTCCAGCCTACCCGGTCCAGCCCGATTCAGCGCGCCATCCTATAGTGCCGCTTGCCCTGGCGCCCCGCGCTTGATCAAGCCTGCGGCGTCACGATCCGGCTCCCAGTTCCTCCGCCAGGGTCCTGATCCGCGCCTGGGCCTGACTATTGCCGGCAAAGGCGGCGTCGGCGCGGCGAACCGCGTCCTGGAGCCGGTCCTTCTCGCCCAGGACACCATATGCCCGGATCAGCCGCAGCCAGTCCTCGACCGTGCCGCCCTCGCTGCTGAGCCGGCTGTCGAGCCGCTCGACCATCCCGGCAATCATCGCACCGCGGTCCTCGGCCGAAAGCTCGCCGGCCGCCTCGATATCCTCCGACGATGGCCCCGGTGCTGGAGTTCCCTCGCCCTCTTCGAGCCGGGCCAGTTGAGCACGGGCGACCGGCACCCACGGCTCCGATCCGCTCGCATCGGCGAGCAGTGCCCGCCAGGCGGCGATCGCCGCTTCGCTTTCACCCGCCTGGCCGAGGCCGAGCGCCAAGAAGAAGCGCGGCTTGACCGCCCTGGGATCCAGCGCCACCGCCCGTTCGAACGCCGCCCTTGCCTCCGGACCGACTGTGCCGCCACTGGCCGCCGTCAGCGCCTCGCCGAGATCGGTCTCGCGTGCGGCCGTCGATCCGAGCAGGCGGATGATGGTGCGGTAGGCTTCCGCCGCCTCTTCGGCGCGGCCGACGCGCAGATAGACCGGCGCCAGCACCTGCCAGCCCGCGGCGTCGTCCGGATTCTCGGCCAGATGCTGCTCGACCCTGGAGATCAGCAGCGCCACGTCCTGCTCGGCCGCGGGCGCCGACAGCCGTGCCGCCAGCGGCTGGTCCGGCAGGTCTGGCGCGCCGAGCCCCAGATAGAGCGCGATCGCACCGAGCGGGATCAGCAGCACCGCTCCGACCTGGACGACGCGATGGAGCCGGCTATCGGCAACCGTCGTCCCGGCATCGGACGGTTCGCGCGCCGCGGCGATGAGGCGCCGGGCAATCTCGGTGCGTGCGGCCTCCGCCGCCTCGGCGGCGATGACGCCGCGTTCGACGTCGCGCTCCAGTTCCTCGAGCTGGGCGCGGTACACCTCCTTGTCATGGTCTGCCGCCGCGGGCGCGGCACGGCCGGCGCGCGCCAGCGGCACCAGAACGGCGAGCGTGGCGAGTGCGGTCAGAACAGCGAAGGCGGCCCAGATCATCATGTCGCGCACAATAGAGTGTCTGCACCGGCCAAGCGCAACTGTTTCCGGCCTGCGTCAGGGGGTCGCGGCCGCAGCCGGGGACGCCATCCTGTCAGCGCCCGTCAGCGCGAGGATCTCTCACGCAGCGGCAGGGTTGCCAGTTCCAGGCCGAGGCCTTTGATGATGCCGCGCAGCTTGGCGACCTGCTCGGCATCGGACGCGGCAAGCCGCCTGGCATGATACCTCAAAGTTGAATCACGTTTGACGCCTGCCTCTCGGTCACCTCCCTGGACCGGACAGGCGCACCGCGGCTTGTCGAGATCCAGGGGGATGGGATTGCCGCTTCCCATACGGGCACAATCACCCTCAGCCGCAATCCGCACTTGTGACGTTACGCAATCGTCACCGCCTTGCCTTTCGTCTTCTCGCCAATTGCGGCATTGCGGCGGCGGCGGATCAAGGCGGCATAGTCCTTGCCGAAATAGGTTTCGCACAGCCGGATGGCCACGTCGACGGCGGCAAGGCACGCGGTGCGCTGCGGTGAGCCACCGGCCTTGGCGGTCTTGTCAAGATCGGCCAACAGCGAGCGCGTCATGATCTCCAGAGTCTGCTCGACTGCCTGGCGTGTGCGGGTCGTCACCTCGCTGACGGCGAGGCTTTCTGCACCGCCGCGCATCAGTTTCAGGATCTGCAGCGCCCTGTCGGCCTGGTCGACGGCGGCCCCGTCGACAATCGGCTTCCCGGCCGCGCTCACCGGCGGGACCTGCAGCGCGCGGCGGATATTGCCGGGCGATGCCTGGAACTCCTGTGTGACAACGGCGGCGAACGTCCTTCGGGTCGTCGACAGCCGCTTGTGCCAGTCAGGATTGTCGAGGAGATCGATCTCGCGCTCGATATGCCGAACCAAGGAGTGGAACTTCGAGAGCGCCTGCGGCAGGGCGTCGGTGTCATCCGCGCGATTGGCGAGGACGGCGAGGCGCTCGGCCTCGGACAGCACGACGTCGACGAAGCCGCTATAGGGCGAATTCGCCAGTTTCCTCGCGTCGGTGGTACTGGCGAGCGTACAGGCCAGTGAGGTCAGGCCCCCCGGATTCTCGGCGCGGTTCATCACTGCAGCGGCAACCAGCGGCACACCGTCCTGATGACGGTCGGCCACCGCCTTGACCCGCTTGGTGGTCGGCGTGTTGCCCTTGAGGTCCCAATCCGTCAGCCGCTCCGGCAGGCTCTCCAGAAACGGGGTTAGCCAGGCTTCGGCCTCGAAGGCCTCGACCAGATCGAAAAGATCGAGCAGGACCCGCTCGCCGCCGAGCATCATTGAAAGGCGGCGGCGCGCGGTCTCGTCTGCCTGTGCCTCGGCGATGGCGGCGCGCATCATCGGCACCACCTGGTCGCGCAGCCTGCCGGCAATCGTCGCGGCGTCAACCGCCGAAACCTCGAGTTGCAGCACCCGCTCGCTCGCCCGGCGCACCTCGTCCGGCGCAACGAAGCGGTCGATCCATGACCAAATCCCCTCAAGGCTCGAGCGGGTGATGCGCGCCTTCTGCCTGGACGGCAGCACCTCGTCCATCAGCAGGCACTCGACCGGACGGAAGAACAGGCGCTTCAGCCACTTCTTGCGCGGCTCGGTGTTGACGGCCGCCTGCTCTGCGCGCAGCACATCGGCGCAGGCCTGCAGGATCAGACGGATGTGCGGATCCTCGCTGCCCTGGGCATGGGACGTTTCGAGCCCGCGCATCAGCTTGTCGACGGCACGCGGCGACAGCGCCTCCAGGTAGGAGCGAATCTTCTGAATCAGCAGATGCCGTTCGGCCATGCCGCGCTGCTCGGATATCAAACCAATGAGAATCCGGACCGAAGTTTCGGTGAAAACAATTAAACAAATGATATCTGACAGATGATGGGCGTTATGAGTGTATCGATGACCTTCCGCCTCTCGCCCGCCATTGTGGGCTGGACAGCCGAGCAAAGTCAGGCCACGGCGAACCGTACCGGCGCAATCCCGCTCCTCAGCCGCAACCGACGGCGCGCCCGACGCGCGTGAAACCACGCGAACCGCGCCACTTGGTCGCTGGAAATCGGACTGCGTGATGCCCCTCGGTCAGGTCGGATGATCCCGACCGGACCATCATCACATCGAAAACCGGGAACACACCTGCTCCGGTACACGCGGTCTAGGACGGACGGTGCAAACTCGGCCTCAGACGATCGGCCGCCAGTTGCCGTCCTGTTGCCTGCACGCCGAGCCGCGCACCGCCTCTTCGGCCTCGCCGATGCGCACGATGTGGGTGTAATCACGGCAGACGATGCTGTTGACCTGATAGGGCGTGCCGGGCACGACCTCGCCCGAGGCCGCGGACGAGCGGTTGCGCCAAGCGACCCTGCCCCCGGGTCCGCTCTTGTTCAGCGCCTGCCGCCAGGCCAACGCCGCGGCGCGGCGATCCTGTTCCGTCATTTCCCGACCGAGCGGCGTCTTCAGGAGGTCAGCCAGGGCGACGTCGGCATCACCCTGTTGGATCGGTTCCGACCGAAAGGCATTGCCCAGCATTCCGCCGACCACAATATCGTCGCCGGACGCGTCGCCGTCGTTTCCGGCACATGCCGTCAGCAGGGCGGTCACAGCAATTGCCGCCGCCATCCGCAATCCGACCATGTCGAGTCCTTCAATCCCTTCAACCGTCGAACGGGACCAGCCGACCGGGAGGAGAATCGGTCGGGATCCGAGGCTGTCGACCCTTTGCCCATCATAGAGGCTTTTTCGCGGCACCGCACAAATTTGTGGCCCTCCTTCGTCGCGGGTGGCAAAGCGGCCACGTCAGGCGTTCTCGCCGGCGTTTCGCACTTAGACCGACGGCAGCAGCAGCGCCACGCCCAGCCCTCCCAGGCTGGAGCGACGGAAGTCGAGCCGGCCGCCGTAGACCGCCGCAAGATCCGCGACGATCGAGAGGCCGAGACCGGTTCCCGGCACGGTCTCGTCGAGCCGCTTGCCACGCTTGACCGCCTCGGCCGCCTCGTCCGGGGTGAGACCCGGGCCATCGTCGCCGATCTCGATCTCAACCAGGTTATGCGGCGGGGCGCCGGAGGGCCGGACGGTAACCACCACCCGTTCCTTGGCCCACTTGCAGGCGTTGTCAAGCAGGTTGCCGACCATCTCCTCGAGATCCTGACGCTCGCCGCGGAACCGGAGATCGGCGGCGAGCGTCATGTCGATCGCAATGCCGCGGTCGCGGTGGATCTTGGTCATGGCCCGGACCAACCGGGTCACCACCGGCTCGATCTCCGTCGAGACGCCGATCACCCGGCGCTGCGCCGCCATGCGCGCCCGTTCCAGATGATGGTCGATCTGGGTGCGCATCACCGCCGCCTGCTCGGCGACCTTCTCGGCCAGCGGTCCCGAAGCCGCCCGCGCCTCGTTGGTCACCACCGACAGTGGCGTCTTCAGCGCATGAGCGAGATTGCCGACATGGGTGCGGGCGCGCTCGACGATCTCCCTGTTTGAGCGGATCAGGGCGTTGAGTTCGCCCGACAGTGGCGCGAGTTCGCGCGGCAGATCCTCCTCGACCGTCTCGGCGTCACCGCGCCGCACCGCGGCGAGCGAAGCCTGCAGCCGGCGCAGCGGCCGGAGGCCGATCCGCACCTGGAGCACAACGGCAGCCACCAGGCCGAGGCCGAACACCGAAAGCGTCAGGGCCACCTGGCCGGCAAAGGCCGCGATGCTGTCGCGCAGGGCGCCGGTTTCGCCGGCGACCGCGATGCGATAGGTCTCCTCGCCCGGAAACACCACCCGGCGCTCGGCAAAGCGCAGCTCCTGCCCGGCCGGGCCGTTGACGAGCCCGCGCTCGGTTCCGGCGCCGCCAGGTGCCGGCAGCACCAGCGCGTCGCCAAGCAGCGATCTGGAGGAGAACAGAACCTCGCCGGTTGCCGCGTTCGAGACGGTCCAATACCAGCCCGAAGCCGGGATGTCGAAGCGCGGCTCGCCGAGCGGCCCGGGCCGCGCCGGCTCGCCCGGCGGTCCGGCCGACATGGCCCCGAGGATCGCCGTCAGGTAGACATCGAGCCGTTCGTCAAAGGCGCTTTCGCTGGCGGTGCGGTACAGCGAGACCAAGATGAAACCGGCGACGGCAAGCGCCAGCACCGACCAACCAGCCGCCACTACGATCAGGCGCGTCGACAGCGACGGCGGCCGCCGCTTGGCCCCGGCTGCGGCGCTCTCCCGCCGCTCGCCCGCCTCGGCCGTGGTGTCAGCCATCGCCGGTACCGATCCGGTAGCCGAGGCCCCGCACCGTCTCGATCAGGTCGGTGCCGAGCTTCTTGCGCAACCGGCCGACGAACACCTCGATCGTGTTGGAGTCGCGGTCGAAGTCCTGGTCGTAGAGATGCTCGACCAGCTCGGTGCGCGACACCACCCGGCCGGTATGGTGCATGAGATAGGCAAGCAGCCGGTATTCATGAGACGTAAGCTTGACCGCGGTGCCGTCGACCGTGACCTTGCCGGCGCGCAGGTCGAGGCGGATCGGGCCGCAGGCGATCTCATTGGAGGCGTGGCCGGCGGCACGGCGCACCAGTGCCCGGATCCGAGCGATCACCTCCTCCATATGGAAGGGCTTCGCCACATAGTCGTCGGCTCCGGCGTCGATACCGGCGACCTTGTCGCTCCAGCGATCGCGCGCCGTCAGGATCAGAACCGGCATCGTGCGACCGTCGCGGCGCCAGCGCTCCAGGACGGAAATGCCGTCAAGCACCGGCAGGCCGAGGTCAAGCACCACCGCGTCATAGGGCTCGGTGTCGCCGAGGAAGTGTCCCTCCTCGCCGTCCTCCGCCGCATCGACCACGTATCCGGCATCCGTCAACGCCTCGCGAAGCTGGCGGTTCAGATCCTTGTCGTCCTCAACGACGAGCACGCGCATGGCCGTCGTGCACTCCTCTTCCTCTGGGGCTTACTGCAACACCTGGCCGGAGGCTGCGTCGATCACCCGATCGACCACCCGGCCGCCGGTGTCGACCTTCAGCCGATAGACCAGCCGCCCGCCCTCGTTTGCCAGGCAGCCGTTGACGATTTGCCCGCCGGCCGACCGGGCAACGGCGCCCAGCGGCAAGGCCTGCCCGCTCGCCACCGCCTGCCGCGCCTCGCCCTGGCTGAGGCACGCGGCCGCCGCCGGCCCGGCAACAAGCAGCCCGACGACGGCGATAGCGGAAATGAGAAGGGAGCGGATCGTGGCGTTCATGAGGCGGTTTTAGTGGGGGCGGGCTGAATGAGACATGAATACCGCAGTCAGGTGCTCCGGCGAGCATATACCAGTACGGAGGCGGAGCGCGGCGTCTTTTTCTCACGATCCGGCCGCCACGCCCAATGTTGCTGCACCGCCATCACCCGCAAGGAATGGTCAAGGGGACCTCTGGCGCTGCAGGGGTCGCTGCATTTCGTCCCGGCGATGCCGGGGATCGCGCAGCGAGGGCAACGCGCTGGCGGCCGCGGGTGGACCATCGGCCAGCTCTGTTTAACCGCCCAGCCGTAAAACAGGATACGATGGAGCCGGAACGACAGCGAGAGCAACGAGGGGAGGAAGCGAAATGTCATACACCGTGCAGGCGATCTACCCGGCCGGCGAAGGCAAGAGCTTCGACTGGGACTACTACATGGCGACCCACATCCCGATGGTGCGGGAGATCTTCGGCCGCCATCAGCTCACCGGCATCAGCATTTCCGAGGGGATCGGCGGACCCGGCCCCGGTGTGCCGCCGGGCTACTTCGCGATCACCACCATGCGCTTTCCTGACGAGTCGAGCCTGCAGGCTGCGCTCGCCGAGGCCGGCCCGCTGCTGGAGGATATTCCCAATTTCACCACCACGGCACCGGAGATCCTGATCGGTAAGGTGCGGGAGTCCCGCTAAGATCGGTGCCGCGCCGCTCGGCGGGCGCAGGGACAATCCGCTCCGGCTCTGCACTCACCCGCTGTCCCTCGCCCGCCGCGCGGCCAGCGTCGCCCGCACCGCGCCTTGCGCGCCCTCGACCAGGAACAGGCTGGTGACGATCGCCCCGCCCCAGTCGCGCAGGACGGGCACCTCGGCGACGCCCCAGCCGAACAGGAAGACGCTGTCGAGGCAGACCGCCCACCACCACAGCGCCAGCGGCAGCACGAACAGGAGCCGGCCCAGCCGCCCGGCCGAGAACAAGAAGCCGCTCTCGGCGACCAGCACCGCGCGCGCCTCCGCCCGCGCCGCGATCTCGGCCCTGATCTCCTCGGCCGCGAGCCCGGCCGAAATCCGCCGGCGCTCGGTCTCGTTGTCGATCCGCCGCTCGACGTGCCGCAGCAAGGTCTCGAGCACGCCGCCAGAAAGCCACGACAGCACCAGGCGCAGCATCACGCCACCACGCGGCCGAGCCGGGTGTTGATCCGGCGCGCGATCACGTCGCGAAAGCGCCAGGCGACCACGATCAGCGCGATCAGCACGGCCCCCGCCGCGATCCAGCCCCAGGACAGGCCGCCGAGGGCGGCGCCGAGACCAGCGGCAAGGCCGCCGGCCCCGCTCGTCCTTGCCGCGTCGCGCAGCATCAGCGCGTCGCGCCTGAGCTGCGCCAGCGTTGCCGGGCCCAGAATGCCGTCGGCGGTCAGATGCGGATGCGCCTGCTGATAGGCGAGCACCGCGGCCCGGGTCCGCGCGCCCATCCAGCCGTCGATCGCGCCCGGATCAAAGCCGCGGGCGACGAGGATTTCCTGTGCCTCCTCGACCACGGGATCCGGTCGCCGCGGCGCGGCCGTCTCCTGCCGCGGCGCGCCCTCGGGCGGCGGCGTCCTTGCTGCCGCGTAGCGACCGCGGAAGATCAGGTCGGCCTCACGTGCCCGACGCGCGGCAAGCCCGGCGCGGTGGCGTCCGCCGGCGCGGGTCCAGCGCCTCAGCGCCCGCTCGGCCGCATCGAGCGCGCCCGCCTGGTAGTGCCGAACCCAGGCCGCGCGGTGAATGGCGCCGGTGTTGAAATCGAAGGAGACCGCCCCGTCGAACGCCGACTGCCGGGCAAGGCCACCGATCGCCACCACCCGTGCCTCGAAGCGCAGAAGGTCGTCGGCGAACTGCGCCATCGCCTCGTCCCGCGTGATCACCATCCCGGCCCGCGGCCGGATGCCTCCGGCCGCCGCGGTGTGGCCGACGCCGATGGTCCAGACGCCGGCGACATCCTTGTAGGCACGCAGCACGACACCCTCCTCGGCCGCGATCTGGGCGCGGCCGCGCTCGCTCACTCGCATGGGATCCCTCCTGGGAAGTCAGAACGCCCGACCGGCGACCGATCGGATTCAGATGAATTCGCGAAAGGCGCTCAAAGAACCCGGCCCGCGGGACGAGACGAGTTGGTCCCCAGCGCCTTGACCGACCGTATCCTCGGCGGCAATGCCCAATCCGCGCCTGGCACGAACAGTGCGGTCTCACGATTCGCGCCCTGGCATTGGCGGGCGGCCTATCCACGGCCTCTCAGTCGAACATCGAGACCGGAAAGATGCCTGCCAATCACCCCTGCGGCGCCACCGGCCGGAAATAATGCAGCGCCACACGAACCGCTCCGCCGGAAAAGCTGCCGCCGTTGGCGGTGAGGCGCACCGGCGTATCGGCATAAAACGCCGTCGGGCCAATCACGCCGGCGTTGGTCGCACCGGTGGCGATGCCGAGGGAACCGCCGAATTTCGCCGGCTCGCCGGCGATGCCGCAGTCGTAGGACGAGGCTCCAGTGATCGCCGCCGTCGTCCGCGTCGAGACGCAGAGCACGACGGAACGGTCGGGGATGACGATCGAGGTCTCGACCATCGCGCCGGACAGCCCGGTCAGGTGCTCCTCTCTCGTGGCGATCCGACTCTCAGCGCCCGACGCCGTGCGCGACAGCACCGCCTCGCTTGAGAGCAGCGCGCCGTAGTCGCGCCAGCCGGCGGCGGTGAAGACGGCGAGTGTCCCTTCATTGGCAATGAAAGCAATCAGCCCTGGGAACGGCGGGAAAAACCGCCAGCCGCCGTCGAGGGCAAGCGCGATCTCGCCGTCATGTCCGGCCCAGGCACCCACCGCCCCTGCCGCCGGCAGGTAGCAGTCGCCATCCGCTGCTCCTGGCGGCGCCGTCAGGTCGCGGCGCTGGATCAGGAGGTGGGAGAGCGTGTCGAGCGCCACCAGCGCCTCATTGTGGGTGACGTGCTTCTGGGCCTGGGCGGCGGCGATCAGCGGCAGCGCCAGGCGCGGGGTGACGTCAGTCGACATCAAGCGTCCTTTCCAGAGGATGGCCCCGGCCGACGGCGCGGGAGAGCTGATGAATGCGCACGGCGATCGCGCTCTGCGACCCGCCGTAGAGCGCGGTCTCCTGCGCGGCGGGAAGCAGCACCTCCGGCAGGGCGGACGAGAGCGTCGCCAGCACGGCCCCGCCGTCGCCGAGAAGGTCGAGCTCATAGGCCTCGGTCTCCTCGCCGAGCGGGATGTCGCTCTGCTGCCAGGAATCGGCATCGATCCGGCCTCGGCGGATCCAGCGGAAGCGGACGCCGCCGGCCTCGCGCCGGGCGCTGGCGTGAACCGGGGCGAGCGGCTTCAGCCCGAGACCGGTCGCCGTATGCTGCAGCGTCACGGCCGTTGGCCCGTCGAGCGCATCGCCCGCCGCGACCACTCGGAATTCGCCCGGACTGCCGAGCCCTTCGGTGCCGACCGGCAGCACCCCGAGCCGGCCGTCGATCAGCACGACCCGGCTTCCGGCCGGGCAGCCCACCGCGGCTGCAGCCTCCGTGCCGAGCTGGCCGCGCAGCAGGCCGCTCAGCCGGTAGCGCCGAGTGCCGACCAGCTCGGCCTCGCGGAACTGCAGCAGTTCCAGGCGACCGTTAGGGCCGGCGACGGCGAGCGTGTTGGCCCCGGCGTAAAGATCGAGCTCGGCCGCCGCCTGCAAGGCGCCGCCGGAAAGCTCGACCTCGACGGAAGTAACGCGGTCCCAGCGCCCCGTCGGCCCCGCCGTCAGTGCCGTCGCGAGCTGCCCCATCGTCGCCGGCAGGTCGACCGTGACGACCCGCTCCAGGCTGCCACCCGGACGCCTGCGGTAGACCTGATAGGCCCCCGGCCAGGGCATGGCGAAGCAGGCGATCCGCGGCGCCTGCGCCTCGGTGGTTCCGGGCAGCGCCGGCAGGTCCAGGATCAGAACCTCGGCCGCGCCGCGGACCGATGTCGTCGTCCGGCGCGTGATCATGGCGCCATCGCCGCGGCGCACCACCACCGGCGGCGGCGCGGTCGTCACCGCCTCGACCCACCGTACGCCCGCGTCCTCGATTGCCGCTATGCGCAGCGTCGCCGGACGATCGGTCCAAAGCGCCGGATCGGCGGCCATCGTGACGACGTCGCCCGGCTCCAGGTCGATGCGGTGAGGGCCGAGCGCAAATCGCGCCACCTCCCGCTCCGTCCGGAACCGGAGCAGCCGCTGCTCGGCGGCGACGGCAAGGCTTTCCCGGTCGACGGTCACGCCGAGATCCACCTGCTCGACGCCGCCGCTCTCGCCCTCCAGCCGCTGGGAGGCGACGGCGAAGGTGCGATGGTCGGCGAGCGGATCGCGGCCGGAAAAGCGAACCTCCGCCGGCAGGTCCGACGCATGGCTGCGCCGCAGCGTGAGCAACATACCGTCTTCGCTGGGATCGGCGAGGTCATCCGCGCACAACTCCGCCACCGGCTGAGTCCAGGCCGGATGCAGAACGATTTCGGTGCCGCGGTCCGAGGCGACAGCGCCGAAGCCATCAAGCAGCGGCTCCAGCACCGCCCGGAGCGAGATCGGTCCTGACACCGCCAGCCCCTCGAACCAGCCGGGCAGCGCCTCTGCACGCAGAACGGTCGGATCAAGCCCGTGATCGGCGGCGAGCGCCCTCACCAGTCCTTCCAGCGTCACCCCGCCGAGCCGTCCGGTGAGCCAATGCCCGAAGCGCCAGTTGGTGGCGTCGGCCCAGACCTCGCGCTGCGCCGGAAAGACGGGAAACGGCCGCGCGTCCCAGGTCCACAAGTGAATGGTTGCCGGGTCGACCATCGGCCCGTCATAGACCGGCGACACCGGGTTGGCGCCGGCCTCAAGCACGGGATGGCTCGCCGCCCAGTAGCCGAGCGCCGCCTCCAGCGCCCGGCGCTGAACGAGGTCGTCGCGCGCGCCGGTGGAAAAATGCGGCAGGGCGGATTCGGCGGACTTCGGATCGACAAAGACATTGGGCTGATTGGCGCCCTTGTCGACGGCCGGGCAGCCGAGTTCGGTAAACCAGATCGGCTTGCTCATCGGCACCCAGGCCGTCGGCGCGGCAAGCTCGACCCCGCCGACGCGCTCGTGATGCGGGTTCGACCACCAGCCGAGAATGTCCTTGGCGCGAAACACCCACGGCTTGCCGTAGGCGCCGTCGCCGATCGCGCTGCGCACGCCCGCCCGCCGGTCGGCGTCCGAGACGTAGTACCAGTCGAAATATTCTCCACCGGCGACATGGGCGCGGAGCGCCTCGAGGTCATAGGGGCCGCAACCCTCCGGATCGCCGCCGTCGCGTTGATCGGCGAGTGGCAGGTAGTTGTCGATGCCGATGAAATCGACCTCGCCATGTGCCCACAGCGGATCGAGCGGAAACCGCAGCTCGCCGCCGGGCCGCTGCTCGCCGCCGTATTCCGACCAGTCGGCGGCATAGCCGATCTTCGTTTCGGGCCCGACCACCGTCCTGACGTCGGCGGCAAGGTCGGCGAGCGCCGTCACGAACGGATAGACGCCGGGGGCGGAGCAAAGCCGCGTCAGCCCGCGCATCTCCGAGCCGATCAACAGCGCATCGACCCCGCCGGCGGCCGCGGCGAGATGGGCATGATGCAGCACGAAGCGGCGGTAGCTCCACTCCGGCGACCCGGAATAGGTAACCGTGCTCCCGCCCGGCGCGAAGTCGCCCGGCGCCGCCGTGCCCACGAAGGCCGCCACCTCGGCAGCCGCTGCGGCGGTGCCATCTGGCGAGCCGGGCCGCCCCGGCGCCGCAGAGGCGGTGATGCGGCCGCGCCAGGGATAGGCTGCCTGCTCCGCGCCGCCATAGGGATCGGGCAGACCGTTGCCGGCCGGCACATCCATCAGCACGAAGGGATAGAGCAACACCTTCAGCCCGCGTGCCTTCAGCGCGGCAATCGCCGCCATCACCGTCGGGTCCGAGGGTGTGCCGCCATAGGCCGGCGTTCCGTCCACGAGGCTGACCGCCTCAGCCTCGCCGCGGCCGAGGCCGCCGACCACCCAGTCCTCGCTTGTCGCCCGCTCTGCATTCTCGACCTTGGGCCGGATCGTGGCCGAGCCGCAGCGCAGGTCGTCCGCGAACCAGGCCACCACCAGCGCGACGCTTTCCAGGTTCGGGCACAACGCCATCAACTCGTCGATTGAAGCTTCGAAATCCGTCGCCGCGTGATCGACGTGGCGGTTGACCCGTTCCGTCACGCCTTCGCGCGGTGAAAGTGTCACGGCCGTATTGCCGTAGACGAACTCGCCAGCGCCAGGGATCACCGTGATCGCCCGCACCATGCCCTCCAGCGGCTCGACGACCCGGATCACCTCGAAGGCGAGCTGCGGCAACCGGTTGCCGAAGGGCTCGAGCGCCAATCGTTCGAACACGACATAGGCGGTGTCACGATAGGCGGGCGTCTCGCCCTGCTTGGCTGCGATCAGCGGATCGGCCGGCTGGTCCGGTCGACCAAGATGCACGCGGCAGGTGACGCCGGTCAGGTCGAGCGGCTTGCCGTCGGCCCAGATCCGGCCGACATGCGATACCGGCCCCTGGGCAAGCGCCACGGCAAAATTGGCGAAATAGCGGTAGCGCGTGACACTCGTGCCGCCGCCGCCCTTGGCACCGTGGTGCTCGGTCGTGACCTCCTCCTCGAACCGCGTCGCCCAGATCACCTGGCCCGCAAGCCGGGTGCGGCCGTAGACGAAGGGGAGCGCCGCGCCTTCGGCGGAGGACTGCACGTCGAGATCGGCGAGCCGTGGCCCCTCGATGCGCCGGCTGCCGCCGGAAAACAGCGCGCGGTCGAGCACGCCGCCGGCGAGCGCCCCAGCCGCCTGGCCGAGCGCTGCGCCGAAGCTTCCGGCCAGGAAGCCGCCGAACGCCTGCCCGGCCGCCGCAAGGATCAAGGTCGCCATCACTCAAGCTCCGGGAAAGGAGAAGACGCCCGCAATTCGTCGTTGCCACGCGGGACCAAGCGGGCTTTCGGTGACGGCGAGGCCGTCATAGGCGTGGATCATGGTCTCGGCCGTCGACAGAATACCGAGATGCGTCGCAGGACCGTGCGGGCGCCAGCGCATCAAAAGCACGTCGCCGGGCATTGCCTCTTTGCGGGCGATCAGGTGCCGCCGTGCCGCCTCGAGCAGGGTCGCTTCGCCGCCCACCGCCGCCCAGTCCGGCCCATAGGCCGGCAGGTCCTCCGGTTCGCTGCCGTAAAGCGCCCGCCACACCCCGCGCACCAGCCCGAGGCAGTCGGTGCCGACGCCCTTCACGCTGGCGCGATGCCGGTACGGCGTCCCGATCCAGCTCCGCGCCTCGGCGATGATGGTTTGGCGGATGGGCATGATTTTCTCCCGTGGGAGCAAGTGAAAGAGAGGAGCACAACTTCACCCTTCTTTCGGCGTCATCCTGGGCCGTGTGCGCCGAAGGCGCATCACGAGAGCCAGGACCCAGCAGCCAGCTCGCGCGGTACGCGCGTCCTTATGCGCGACCAGCGCTCCTTGCCGCTGATCGAGGGCGAGCGGTGCGGCTGCACTTATCGCGCTCGACCGTGGAACTCACGGGCTACGCCGCGCCCGGCTCGGGCCGACGCCGAAAAGACGGAATGTACGGACAACCCGGAGGCCGTTCGTGCTCGGCCGATCGCGCGACCGGTCGTTCACCCCTACCCCACCAGCACCCCGCCGTCGTTCTCGCCGGTGTCCCGATCCGGATAGGCCAGCACGAAGTCCGAACCCGGCATGTGCGGGAAGCCGCGGAAGTTGAGGGCATTCTGGAACCGGTCCCGGCAGGTCGGGAACCGCTTGTCGCAGCCCGCCGTCAGGCGCACGAGCGTGCCCGCGCCGGGCGCCGCGGACAGGCCCGGTGAAAGCAGTTCCACCTGCACCCCGCCGCCGTCCACGACATGGCGAAGCACCCGCGCCGTCTCGCCGGCAAGCGGACCGCCGAGCACAGTGAGCCGCCCGCCCGAGAACCAGCCGTCGGCGAACGCCGCCGCGCCCTCGACCGACAGCCTTTCCGGCTCGGCGCCGGCAAGCACCGTCGCCACCACGAAGAACTCCGGCCGATCGAGGTCAACCCCGCAGCGCTGATCGCCGAGGTCGGCGTCGCACAGATGCGAGAACACCCGGCCGCGCGGCCGATCGAGCAGATGGGCGAGCGCGCGCAGCTCGGCGCGAAACGCCCCGCCCTCGCGCACGACCTCGCCGATTTCCGCCCGGGAAAGCAGCAGCGCATGCTCCGGCGCGCTCCAGTCGACGCGGCGGATCTCGACCCGTGCCCCGTCCCAGAGGCCGCGGGCAAGGTCCTCGGCCGCAAGCGCCTCCGATGACAGGATCCCGACCGCCTCCGCCCCGCCCGCGGCCAGCCCCGGCCCCACCGTCTGTACTCCCGCGTCGAGTCCGAAGGCCGGCTCGTGAACGACGCCGGCGACCGTGAGCGGTCGGTCATGGTCGGTGAAGCCGAACACGGCACCGTCGCGCCGCGTCACCGTAAAGCAGGTGGCGAACGTGGTCGCCGGCGCCTCGAGCCGTGCGGCGAAGTCGGGCGGAATGGCTTTCATGGCTGTCTCCGCGTCTGGCATGGGCGTCGGGATACGCCGCCCGCCGCCTTCCTCAACGTCATCCGCGGGCAACGTGAGACGACGTACGGCCGACGAAGGTCGGCGACCCTCATCTCAGGCGCCCGACGGCCCGAATCTCGAGCCTCTCCGCCGTCACCACCTCAGTTGGACGACGCCGCGCCAGGTTGTCCTCGTCTCCGCTGCCGAAACTCGGTCACCACGGTCTAGAGGAGGGCGATCTCGACCAGCGGTACCGATGGTAGGCGGCCCGCCTCGAAATGCGTGAGGCTCAGTTCCAGCCGGTCGGTGTCGAAGCGCACCGGCACGTCAAAGCGGAAGCCGGCCGTCACGGTGACGCCCGGCGCCGGCGCAGCAGCGAGCGTCACCAGGCCAGTTGCCGTATCGACGGTGAACTCCGCCCCTTCAGCAAGCTCCACGCCGGCGACCGCGACCACCACGCTGCCCTCGACCGGCTTGACGATCCGTCGGCGATAGGCCGTCTCGCCAGCGCCGTAGGTCTTCACCAACTCGAAGGTCGTGGTCGCGCCGTCACCGGTGCCGAGTGGGCAGTCGGACGCCGAGATCGAACCTGCGGCTGCCGTCGAGGCATGATCGAACGGGTCCCGGAAGCGGAAGCCGTAGAGCCGGCCCCGCGCCCGCTCGAACAGCACGAGCACTGCGGCGAGGTCTGCCAGCGTGCGCACGCCGGTTCCGGCATCGTAGCGCCGGCGCGAGTGCGCCCAGCGGGCATTGCGCGCCTCGCGGCCCGACGCCAGCGCGACGACGTCGGTGCGCCGCTCCGGCCCGCCGCTGGCGCCGAAGGCGATGTTGAGCGGGAACCGCTCCTCGAGAAAGCCGGTCACCGTAGTCGCTCCTCCCCCAGTCTGCCGCGTCCTTGATCTTTCTCAAGGCAACGCCCCGGCACGCGCGGGATAACGGACCGGACGCGGCCGGCCTGCCGGCCCGATGGCTTTGCAGTCCGCTCGGGCGTCACCGCCGTCGTACGAGGCGGTGCGCTCGAGCCGGAGCGCCGGAACCTGTGCCCCTCCTCTTCAGGCCCGGCGTCACAGCCCGCGCCGTCCCCGTCCGGCGGCGCGGGCAACCATCGCTGCGATCTGCGCCTCGGAGTGGCGGAAGCTCTCGGCATCGCGGGTCGTGATATTGATGACGATCGGTGGCTGGTCGGTGCCGGTTGCCGCCGCCACGCCAAGCCGGCCGTCGGCGCCGCGCCTGAGCGGCAGCACTGCCTCGGCCCCGGCCTCGCCGATCAGGCCGGTTGTTCCACTGCCCAGCGGAAAATATGAGGGCGCAGCGATAACCCCTCCCTTGGCGAAGGGCGTGATCCGGCCGCCGCCGAACGTGCTCGAAAGCACCGAGCTGAACGCGCCCGCTCCTCCGGAGACCAGGCCGGAGAACAGCCCGTCCAGCGCGAATGCCGCGAGCCGCTCGAGCGGCGCCAGCGCTCGGTCGAGCATGCGGGTCGAGAAGGCCAGCGCCGCTTGCCGCAGCACCTGATCGAGTGCGCGCCCGTCGACCACCGCCGCCTTCAGACCGCGTGACAGCGCCGAGGACACGCCGCCGGCGCTCCTGCGCACCTCCTCCATGCCGCGCCCGAACCGGTCCAGGGCTTCCAGCGGAAGCTCGACGGCAATCGTTTCATTGGTCATGATTCATTCTCCGTAGCGCACGATCAGCGCCTCCAGATCGCGGCGCGCCGGCGCCGAGCGGTCCGGTGGCCGCGGCAGCGCTGCCGCAAGTTCGCGCGGCGTCACCGCCCAGAACGTTGCCGGTGTCCAGCCGAGCCGGCCGAGGCAGAAGCGCATCGCTGCGTCCCAGGGAAAGGCGGAGGGCAGCGAAAGTCGGGCGTCAGGTTCAAGGCGGACGCCGGCGCCCGTCGGTTCGGGCATGCCCCGCCCCGGCCCGTCGCCCGGACGCGGCGAGACATGCCCTCTCAAGGGTCTTTCGGAGCGTCCCGGCCTTCGCGCTGTTCATCCGCCTCCTCGCCGCCGCCGAAGGTGGCAAGCAGAAGATCGGCGGCAATCGCGGCAAAGCCGGCGGCCCCGCCGGTTGCGGTCATCGCCGCCACCTGGTCGTCCGAGACCTCGTTTCCGGCGCCGCGCAGCCCGGCTCCGATCAGCCGTGTGATGTCGCCGGCCGAGAGCCGCCCGGCAGCGAAGCGCTCGGCCAGCGCCGAAAGGTCGTCGGCGCCGAAGGCAGCCTCCAGCTCGGCGAGCGCGCCGAGCGTCAGCACCAGGGTGAAGCGGCGGCCGTCGAGCATGGCCTCGATCTCCCCGCGCAGCCGGTTGGCCATGTCTCAGGCTCCCGTGAACGTCAGCGCGCCGGCTGATTCCAGCGCGATCTCATAGGTGACTTCGCCGTCGTGCTCGCCGGCGTATTCGAGACCGGACAGCTGGAACGGCCCCTCGACCGTGCCGAAGTCCGGAATGATGATCTGCCAGGCCCGGATCGCGCCGTCGAAGAACAGCGCCCGCGCCGCGGCATCCGCCTCCCCGTCGCGGAAGATGCCCGAACCCGATACGCTTGCCGCCCGCGTCCCGGCGCCGGACAGCAGTTCGCGCCAGCGCCCGGCACTTTCGCTATCGGTGATATCGACGGCGGCCGCATTGAACGCGATCCTTCGCGCCCTCAAACCCGCAACGGCAACAAAACCGCCGCCGCCGTCCGCATCGAGTTTCAAAAGCAGATCCTTCCCCGGCTGCGCAGCCATGGGCCTTTCCTTTCGTTGGTGATGAAATGAAGAAGGGCAATCAAGTTCGCCCGCCGGGAGCCTCGCAGGCCGCCCTTGGCAACGGCATGAAAAACGTGGGTTGGGCGCTTCCCGCCAACTTCAGGCGTCATCCTGGACAGCGTGCGCCGAAGGCGCATCGCGTGAGCCAGGACCCGGGAGAGACTCGCGGGCGAAGCCCGCTCCTTATCCGCGACCAGCGGAAAAAAGGCGCTGGACGCGCATTTGGACGCGCTTACGCGCGACGTGATCGCTGGGTCCTGGATCTCGCGACACGGCTTCGCCGTGCGCGGTCCAGGATGACGGCCGAGGGTGGGTCGGCGGCCACACGGGACGGACCGCCTCCCCCTCACGGCCTCAGCTTCGCCTTCAACCCCGGCCAGTTCTTCTCCGCCAGCGCAATCCGCCCGGAAAGATCCTGGTTGAACAGCTTCGACACCTCGAGGTCGTAGTTGAGGTAGAGCCGGCCGTCCGCGATGGTGAAGGCTTCCGGCTCGATCTTGACGAGATAGCCGTTGCCGGCGCCATAGGCACAATAGCCGCCGTAGGCCGGTTCGTATTTTTCGGGGTCGGCCTTGAAGAGATCGCGGTTCTCGGCAGAGGCGAAGCGCCAGGTCGCGCCCTTGTACTCCAGCGTATAGGCCGGATCGCCTTCGACCGGCCTGCCTTCAGTGTGATAGGCGACCGGATCATACCCGCGGATCGCGACCTTGCCGTCGCTGAGCAGCGTGTTGGTGAGCGTCTGCCCGAAGGCAACGTCGTCCGCCGTGGAAAAGGCGATCAGGCCGGCCCCGCTGCCGAGCATGGCCGTGACCGCAGCAGCTGCGAGGATGAGCCTTCGACGGGTCGTCATGACATCCTCCCTGGTCCGGTGCCGGGCGCATCGCCGCGGCGCCTGCCGGATCAATCCCTCCCCCACCGACCGGTCGCCAGCCCGTTCGTCGTCGGGCGGCGCAGCCGGCAACCGCATCGTAGCGTAATCGCGTCGCATCAGGTCGCAACCGCCCCAAACGCCGCCTCACGCAAAGATGCGCTGCGGCCACGGCCGCGCGAGGGCGCCGTGAGTGTGACAGCACCGTCACCCTGCCGACGTCGGCCGCGCCGCAACGAGCGCGAAGGCGCCGTGCGCGCTTTCCGTGCGGATGCCGGCGAGACCGAAGTCGCGGAACGAGGCGAGGATCGGCCCGATCACCTTGTCGGCCGGGCCGTCATAGATCAGCCAGAGCTCGCCGTCCGGCCTGAGGCTCTCGACCGCGTGCCGCAGCGCCGGGCCGGGCCTGGTCCAGAAGCTGTTGACACGGACCGCATAGGCCCGGTCGAACCCGCCCGCCGCACCAGGGCCCCCAAGGCCTGGCGTGACCGGTCCACGCTCGATGTCGCCGACCGCGACGCTCGCCCGCCCGGCCGCGATCGCCACCGCATTCACCACCCGTGCCCGTGCTACGGCCGTCTCGGAGCGATCAATCGCAGCGACGGTCGCGCCCGGCGCCGCCGCCAGCGCCACCTCGATCCCCTGCCCCGTGCCGCAGCCGATCTCGAGCAGCCGCTCGCCCGGCCGCGGCGCAAAAAGCGCGACGGCGGCGCGAATGCGGGGCGAAGGGGCGGTCGGCGCTTTCGGGCGCGTGGTCATGGCTGCTCTCTCATCCGGCCGGCGCTGCTTGCGCCGGTGCCGCGTCCCGTGACCGAATGTGGGAAAGTTCTGCCCGGGAATGGAGCCGAGGGCAAGCACCCCTCGACATCATCGCCCCCGCTTGAAGACCGGTTCGTCTTCTCGGATCGAGGAGAAACCGGCGCACGCCGATATCCATCCTGCCGCCTGTCATCCCGGGCTGATGCCGGCGCCCCGCGCAAGCCGCAGCCGTGCATCGGCCCCGTCCGCCGCAGCCACTCCCGCTGGGTCGCCACCTGCCTCTTTTTCATTTCTTTTCCAATGATATATCATGCCCCCTCCGTCACGGCGCGGAACGTCGCCCGCCCGCGCCAGCCGCGGGCGCCCGGCAGCCGCTCCGTGGCCGTCGCCATAGTCTGCAGCGACACCAGCCGATGGCCGGCCAGAGTCGGCGGCGTGCCCGTGGCAAGCGCCCGCGCCATCGCGCTAAGAAGATCGGCGGCCTCGCCGCGGTCCGGCGCCACCGACAGCGCCACCAGCTCGACCCGGTGTTCCAGCCCCTCGGTGAGATCGGCCGTCAGCGGGCGAGTTTCGACTCGATCGAGATAGACAAACGGATGCTTCTGCCCGCGCGGCGCGCCGTCGTAAACTTGGGCGCCGCCGAGCAGCGCCGTGATCCCGGTGTCCGCCTTCAGCACGGCGAGCAGCCCCGCGCGCAGCGCCGTTTCCGCGCTCATGAGGCAGTTTCCTTAAGGGCGCTCATCGCCCCGTCTCGGAACCCCGTCATTGCCCTTCCTCCTCCAGCAGCAGGGTCAGCACCCCGGCGCGGCGCTCAGCGTCGTCGACGGCAAGAACGCGGAACACCCGCGGTCCCTCCGTCAGCCGCCAGCCGCCGGCAATGTCGCCGCGCGCCCGGATCCGGGCGCGGTGGGTGGCAAGGCTGTCGGTGCGTCCGGCAACGATGCGCTCGGAAAGTCGCGCCCGGGCCAGCGCCGCCCAGACCATCGCCACCGGCTCGAAGCTGACGGCCGCGCCACCATCACCCAGCTCGGTGCGCAGCGGCCGCTCCAGCTGCATCGGCCGGTCGAAGCCGCCCGCCGGCGCCGCGCTCACAGCCGCGGCACCCGGTAGCCGGCGACGAGGCCGGAAAAGCCGAACGGCATATGCGCCGTCGCAACCTCGACGCCCGCCTCGCGGTGCTCGTACCAGTGCGCCACGAGCAGCAGCACCGCCTGGATGAGCGGCGCCGGCACGTCGTCGGCGGCCGGACCATAGCCGGCCGTGAAGTCGATCTCGATGCCGTTGAAGCGGCCGCCCGACCCCGGTACGCCGGCAGCGACCCGCAGCCGAGCCGGCGCCGCCTTGCCGTCGAGCTGGTAGGCGTCAGGGTCGAGCGCACCCGGAATGCCATCCTCGTCATAGACAGTCACCGCCGTGACGGCGGCCACCGGCGTCACGGGCAGGCGCACCACCCGCCCCGCCGGCCAGCGGTCGAGATATAGCCGCCAGGACTGCGCGATCAGCGCCCGGCGCGTCCGGCGCTCGACCTCGCTGCGGGCAGCGACGATCAGCCGGGCGATCAGCGGGTCCTCCTCCGCTGACGTGACGCGCAAATGCGCCCGCGCTTCCGCGACGCTCACCGGCTCAATCGCCGGGGGCGCCGTGACGAATGCGGTCATGATGCGGGATCCTTGAGTGTCAGGTTTTTGGGTTGGGCCGAAAGCACGAGGCGCCGCTGCAGTCTCAGCCGTCATCCTGAACCGCGCGCAGCGAAGCTGCGTCGCGAGCATCAGGGCTCAGGTCGCGCGTTGGCGCGTCCGACTGCGCGGTCAGCGCCCTTTTCCGCTGGTCGGGGCAAGGAGCGGCTGAAGCCCGCTCGTCGTGCGCGGGGGCCCGGATCTCTTGATACCGCAGACAACCAGGGTTTACCCCGGTTGTGCACGACGAAGGAGGCAAGTCGGGACCACCCGACTTGCCGGCGGCCCACGGTCCGGGGAGGCCGAGTGGAGCGGCGAGGCCTCGCGCCTACGCCGAAAACACCAGCAGCTTGATCGCGTCGAAATCCTGTACCCCGCCGCCGACGCGTTTGGTGGTGTAGAACAGCACGTAAGGCTTCGACGAATAGGGATCGCGCAGGATGCGCACGCCGGTGCGGTCGACGACAAGATAGCCGCGCTTGAAATCGCCGAAGGCAATTGCCGCCGCATCCGCGCCGATGTCGGGCATGTCCTCGGCCTCCGTGACCGGAAAGGCCATCAGCGTTGCCGGTGCGCCCGCCGTCGCCGGCGGTTGCCAGAGATAGTTGCCGTCGCCGTCCTTGAGCTTGCGCAGCGCCCCTTGCGTCTTGCGGTTCATGACGAAACGGCCGTTCTGGCGGTAGCCGGCCTTCAATGCATAGATCAGGTCGATCAAGACGTCGGCCGGGTCGCTGGCGGCAAAGCCACCGGCAACCCCGGTCTTCACGGTGCCGATCCGGCCCCACTGCCAGGCGCTCTCGTCGACGCGGGTGTAGTCGAGGAAGCCGCGCGGCTTGTTGAGGCCGTCGCCGGCGACGAAGGCCGCCCCCTCCTGTTCGGCAAAGGCGGTCTCGACCTCCCCGGCAAGCCATTCGTCGACGTCGACGGCAGCGTCCTCCAGCAGCGTCGCGGTCGCCGCCGGCATGGCGTAAAGCTCCATGGTCGGGAAGGCGAGCTCTGCGAGTGTCGGCGCCGCGGTCTCGGGCCGGGCCGCCGTCTCGGCAACCCAGCCGGTCGCCGGACCGCTCAGCGAATAGGGCTTCTTGAAGACGCTTGCCGAAACGCTGCGGGCGCCGGCGATCGCCCGGATCGGCGACACCTGGGCAAGCCGTCTCAGGATGCCGGCCTCGGTCTCCTCCGGCACCAGATAGCCGCCGTCCGGATCCGATCCGGCGGAGAGCGCCTTGACCTCGAGCGGGCGCAGTCCCTCCTCGCGGCCGCAGCGCATGTAGCTCTCGAACGCCGCCTTGTGTTCGATCGCCGCCCCGCTGCGAAAGCCCGTCCCCTTCTCCTCGCCCTTGCGGGGTCGCACCTGCTGCAGCGCCAGTTCGTCGATGCGGCGCTGCTGAAGATCGAGGGCGCGATCCATGCGGGCGAGCTTTTCGGACAGGAGCGGGTCCACCGCGTCGCGGCGCTCCAGCTCGGCCAGCCGCTCCTCGTTGGTGTCGCGATAGGCCGCGAAGCTGCGGTGTAGCTCGTCAAGCGCCTCGGGCAGCGTGCCGCCGCCTGGGGCCGCAAACGTGGCGGCCGGATTGCTGCCTGGCCCGGCTGCCTTGGTCTCATAGCCCACGCCGCCGGCGGCCGCACCAAGCCCGCTCTCATGGATGTTGGTCATGCTCTCAGGTCCTCCTCAGGGGATAAGAAAACGGCCGCGACAAGGGACCCGCGGCTCCGGTCTCGAGGCCGCATGGCCACGCCTTGGCCGCGGAAACGCGGGCAAGCGGTTGCAGGGGGAAGGTCACCAGCGACACCTCCCACAGGTCGAGGTCGTAGAGTTTCCGCAGCCCGCTCGTGCGGTCGCGGATTGCGCTGCGGGTGCGAAAGCCGATCGACAGCCCGTCGAGTGCACCGGCAGCGATCAGGAGCGCCGCCTCGTCGGCGAGTCCGAGCCCGCTGATGAGGCGGCCGCGGACGTGGAGCCCGCGGGCGTCCTCGCCGATCTCGGTGATGACGCCGATCGGCCGCGCCGGGTCGTGCTGCCACAGCAGCCGGATGCCGGCCGCGCCGCGCTCCGTCAGAGCCCGACGAAAGGCGCCGCGCATCACCACGTCGCCGCCGCCGTCGGCAACGCCGAACACGCTGGCGTAACCGGCGATTAGCCCACCGGGCAGCCCGCCGGATGGAGCGCCGTTCATACGGCCTTCCGCGCGGCCAGCAGCGCCGCGAGCACGGCGGCAAAGCGGGCAAAGACCTCGGCATGACCGGCGCACGGCCGGCTCCGCGCCGCCCGCCGGGGCGTCGTCTGTGACATGGTTGCTTCTCCGATGTTGATCGTGATGGCCCCCCCCTCGGAGCGGCTCAGGGACACTCTGGGGGGCGACGAGGCCGAGGCGCCGGTCATTCGCGGACAGGACCTCGCTCAACGCCGGTTTTCCGAATCCGGCGAATCCCTTGGCGGCGTCTCCTCAACCGTCGTCGAGCTCGTTGAACAATCGATTCAAGCGCGCGATCGCCTGGACGAAATCGTTGAAGCGGCGATTGGAGGCGGAGAGTTCCTTGAGCGTCATCACCGTCAATGCACTCGCCGAGCTCGCCCACAGGAACAGCACCAGGTGGGCGAGGTCGCCGTGTTCGGCTATGGTCTTCAGCGCGGCGTCCATGACCCTGCTCCCGTCCGCTTCGCCTCAGGCCGCATCGTCGTCCCCGCTGCGGTCGCCGTCTTCGACGCCGTAGCCAACGGCAAGTCGCTTCTCGTCGCGGCTGAGGAAGCCCGCCGCCTCGACCCGGCGCCAAAGCGCCTCGCGTTCTTCCGACAGTGCCTCGATGCGGTCGAGGTCGGGCGCAAGCCGCAGCGCCCCGCCATAGGCCGGGCCGAGCCAGCCCGCGATTGCCGCCGCGACCCGTCCGGACAGGGGTAGCACGGTCTGGCGCCAGAACGCGCGGTTGGCCTCCTGGTAGTTGGCATAGGTGTTGTCGCCCGGAATGCCGAGCAGCATCGGCGGCACGCCGAAGGCGAGCGCGATCTCGCGCGCCGCCTGGTTCTTTGCGGCGATGAAGTCCATGTCCTTCGGCGCGAACCCCATCGGCTTCCAGTCGAGCCCGCCTTCGAGCAGGAGCGGCCGCCCGGCGTTGCGTGCGCCCTGGTGGCCGGCCTCGAGCTCGGCCTTCAGCCGCTCGAACTGCTCGTCGGAAAGATTGGCCCCGTCCGGCCCGGCATAGATCAGCGCGCCCGAGGGCCGTGCTGCATTGTCGAGCAGCGCCTTGTTCCAGGCCGAGGCGGCGTTGTGCAGGTCGAGGCTGACTTGTGCCGCCTCCACCGGCGAGAAGCCGTAGTGATCGTCGAGCGGATGGAAGATTTTCAGGTGCAGCACCGGCGAGACTGCGCCCGGCGCCTCCGGCGCGAAGCGCACCGTGCGGCCGCCGACCGAATAGTCGTAGCCTGCCGGCCAGCCGGCCGCCCCCGGCACGACCCTGACCCGGTCGGGCCTCAGCACATGCAGCTCGCGCGGGCTGCCGTCGAGCAGGACCAGCTCGAGATAGCCGTTGCCGGCGACCGTCAGGTGGCCGTAGAGCTCCTCAAGCAGCGCCGCGCCGGTCGCGCCCGGATGCGGCTGCGCCAGCAGCTCGAGCAGCGGGTGGCGGTCGCGCTCGCGCGTCCCGTCATAAAGCACCAGCGGCACGCTCGCCGCCGCCTCCGCGATCATCCGCACCGCGCGGTGCACCACCGGATTGCGGGCATAGCCCTCCCGCGTCAGCGCCGCATAGTCTCGCGGCGTCCACACCGGCCGACCCGCCGCCTGCCAGGCGATCAGCCGCGCCGTCCGCGACGCCTTGGCCTCGGTGGGGCCGGTAAGAACCCTTTCAAGCAACCCGCGCAAGCCCATGGCACAGAATCCTTTTTCGCCCCGGCTTCACACGGTGATTCAGCCGGCTCAGAAGGTGATTCAAACTGCTCAGAAAGTGAGTCAGGAGGCGGTTGCCCGCCGGCGGCCGGACATCACCTCAGTTGCACGCACGGAGACGGCGATGACCTGCGCAGGGTGGGCAACGTCTGGGCACACGACTGGTCGGGCCTCATGGCGATAGCCCCTCACCCCTCAGCCGCCCCTCACACCACCCGCATCCGCGGCTCGCCCGCCGTCCTCAGCATCAATTCGCTCAGCGCCCAGACCAGGGCGTCGAGGCGGTCCGGGGAGCGGCCCGAGCTGAGCCCGTCCGCGCCGAAGTCGGCCATCTCGTCCTCCAGCGCCGGGAAGACGCCGGCGTGGCGGACCCGGCCCTGTTCGTAGAGCAGCGCCACCGGCTCGGCCCGCACCGCCTTGCCGCGGGTCGCCCGCACCAGGCGCACCGGCACGCCGGGGTCGGCACCGCGGATCACCTCGCGCACCATCTCGCCGCCCTGGTTGGCCTCGGCGACCAGGCAGTCGGCGGCGAGCTCCCGCCACAGCCTGACCGCGGCCCCGGCCCAGTCGCCGGGCTTGGCCCGCGCCCGGGTGCGGTCGGCGAGGACATAGCCCGTGCCGTCGGGGCCGAGCCCGGCGGCGACGATGCCGCAGGCGTCGGAGCGCCGGCCGGAGGAGGCCGGCGGGTCGACCGCAACCACGATCCGCGCCAGCTCCGGCGCCGCCGCCACCCGCCCCGCCTCGATTATCGCGCGCGGGAACAGCGCGTCCGGCCGGTCCTCGATCAACTCGCCGTCGAGCTCCTGTCGCCCGAGCCGGGTACCGGCGTAGCGCCGCCGCACCGCGGCAAGGAACCCCGGCGCCAGGTGCGCTCGGTTGGCCTCGCTCGCCGCCGTGACAAGCGCCGTCTCCGGATCGGCGACCAGCCGCCGCATCAGCGGCGTCGGCCGCGGCGTCGTCGTCGCCAGCAGCCGCGGGTGCTCGCCGAGCCTGAGGCCGAACTGCAGCATGTCGAAGGTCTCCTCCGCCCGGCGCCACTTTCCGAGCTCGTCGCCCCAGGCAAGATCGAACTCCGGCCCGCGCAGCGCCTCCGGGTCCTCGGAGGAGAATGCATGGGCGACCGCCCCGTTCGGCCATTCGAGACGCCGCCGCGATGGCAACCATTCCGGTCGCTCGTGCGGCGGATGCACCGCCAGCAAACCGGAGACACCCTCGATCATCACCTCGCGCACGTCGGCGAAGGTCTCGCCGATCAGCGCGATCTGCCGCGCCGGCCCGCCGCCTGCCCCGGCGACGCAGGCGCGCACCCACTCGGCCCCGGCACGGGTCTTGCCGGCGCCGCGCCCGGCCATCAGCAGCCAGACCCGCCAAGTACCCTCGGGCGGCAGCTGATGGGCATGGGCCCACAGCGGCCAATCATGCTTCAGGAACGTCAGCTCCGCCGTCGTCAGCCCCGCCAGGAAGGTCGGCAGCAGCCCCCGCCGCGCCGAGGCGAGCAAGCCGTCCTTCAAGCTCGGCGCGCAGGACATCGTTCTCCACCCTTTCCGCCGCGATGTCGGGCAGGACACCCTTCAGCGCGATCAATGTGTCGAGCGTCTTTGCCAGGCTCGCCAGCGTGCGCGCGGTCCGCTCCGAATCGGGGGCCGGACCCGAGGCGGCCCCTTCGGCACTTGCTTGCGCACCGGCCCCGGTTGGCTTTTCCTGCGACCCCGTCGCAGCCTCGGCCCCGCCAATCCCGGCGCGCCGCTCCAGCCGGGCAATCTCGGCCTCGAATGCGCGGTAGAGCCGGCCGACCAGCCGGATCAAGCCGCTGCCGTCCTGGCTGCGGGCCAGTTCCAGCACCTCGGCGTGCGCGATCCAGCCGCCGCGCTGCGCCCGTCTGCCGACGGTCCTGGCCGAGACCCCGAGCCGGCGGGCGATCTCGGTCTTTGCCACGCCCTCGAGCTCATAGGCTCGCCGCGCCGCCGCCCAGGCATCGGCAGACGGCCGCCGGCAGCCGTCCGGTTCCGGTTCGCTCATGTCGGATCCTGTCGGGGAGGGCCGCCAGCCGCGGCACGTCGGTTCAGCAGGGACTCACCGGGGCCGGATCGTGTCCGCCCTTCTGGCGCTCCCGCTCCCTGGGGGAGAAGAAGTCGTCCTGATGCAGTCATGCCAGTGACAAGTCTGAAGTGTGCGGCGGCGCCGTCCTGACGAGTCTACGCCCGCGCATGGCCGGAAGAATGACCGCGTCGGCGCGCAAGAGGCCCGGCCGGGTCGGCCAGCCCTTCGCTTTACGCCCGCTTGGCTCGCCCGTGCCGCTCGGCCAGCGCATCAAGCCCGGTGCGGATGAAGCTGCGGATCATTTCGGCCGCATCGGCCTCATCCTGATCCAGCGCCTCGAACCGCGCTTTCCAGGCAACGGTGCTGGCGTTCGGGCCGGCCTCCTCGACACAGAGTTCGCCAATATAGTCACGCACGGGAAGCGAGGTCACCTCCATGCGATACCGGTAGCGATGCTCGCGCGGCTCGTCCTCGATCAGGCGGTCGACCTGCGGCCCGCCGCCCTTGGTTACGGCAACGCGCAGTCCACCAGCGCTTTCGACGGAGTGCACCAGCGGATGCCAGTTAGCGACGGAGCCGAAGCCGCCAATCCTGCGCCACAGCACGTCGGCTGCCTCGGCGATCCGAACGGTTTCCAGTATCTCGGTCATCAAGCCTCTCTACGGCCACATGCCGGGCTGGCCGTCCGGACCCGTCGCCCGGAACGCCTGCACCTGGCGCATGATGAAGTCAGCTGGGGTGCCTTCTGTCGCCCCGTCGCGGCTGTCGTCCCGGTCTCCTGCCGGGGCCTCGTCCTAGCGGCCGCGATCATGCAAGCGGCAGGCCCTGGACGGCGATTCCTGCGGCACTCGGCTCCTGTGAGCGGACCCGGCCTCCAAGGCCGGGCGGTCCTGCGGAGTCCGGGCAAGGACAAGACCCGGCCTGCCGTCCATCACGCTCCAGAAGCGCAGCCACTACGAACCAAAACACGGTAGAACGCAGCTGGTTCCGCCGACGTCCGCCGCCATGGGCCGGGAATTGCCGATGTCTGTGGGGAAAAGCAGAGAGTGTGTCTCTTCGGCCGCACCTTTGCGACCATAACCAAACCCTACCCGATCAGCGTCGGGCTGTCAAGGAATTTTTTCCTAGCACCTTGTGCACTGCCTTCCGCGAGTTGAAACAGCCCCACCCCCCGCCGTCATCCCGGACCGTGTGCGCCGAAGGCGCATCACGAGATCCGGGACCCAGCGACCAAGCCGCGCGGAACGCGCGTCCTTATGCGCGGCCAGCGCCCTTTCTGCGCTAAACGCTGATGAGGAGCGCGCCTGCGCCTGCTCCGGTCCTCACTCCTGCGATGCTGCCTCGGCCCGGGGTCCAGGACGGCGGCCAGCGGGGCGATCCCGTTGAGCGCGCCGTGTCGCGGGCAAGCACGCCGCCGCCATACCCGCCCATTCCGCCCATTCTGTGATCGAGATCATAACGCCCGCCCTCTCCCCTTCCCATCTGGCGGTGATGCAACCAGGAGGGGAATCCCGATGTCGTCCGTCTTCGCGAAGCGCGGTTATGCCGGCAACTATGTCGAGAAGCTCCAGCGCAAGCTCAACACCGTGGTGGTGCCGGAGCTAGAGCCAGACGGCAAGTTCGGCAGCAAGACCGAGGCTGCCGTCCGCTCCTACCAGGAATTGATGAACCTCGAACCTGATGGCATCGTCGGCGTCTTCACCGACGCGGTTCTGTTCGGCAAGGCGTTCGACAAGCTGTACCGCCGCCCCGGCTTCGTCGAGCAGGCCAATCCTAAGCTGTGCTGGGCGGCCGCGACGGAAAGCTGGCTCACCACCCGTCCCGAGCGGCGCAACCGCAGCCAGCAGGACATCCGCGCGGGCCTCGCCGCCGAGGGGGTGGTCCGCGACGACGGCGCCCTGTTCATCCCCGATGGCCAGTTCCTGTGGGAGCTCCACATCGGCCTGCGTCCCGTCAGCCGGGCGCCCGGCGAGATTTACGCGGAGATGGCGTCGCGCCTGATGGCCAGGCACGGGCCGCTGATGATCGGCTACAAGCCGTCCGAGGGATCGGTCGGCCATGTCGAGGTGATGTGGGGCACCACGATTCATGCCGGCATGCCGGCAATCGTGATGATGGACCCGATCCGCGGTTGGATGGTGAAGCCGGTGCCGGACATCCACGGCCTGAGCGGCCGCGTCGTAATCTGGCTGCCGAAGATCCCGCTGATCCTGTGATCGCGGCCATGCTCCGCCATTGCAAAGGCGCAGCCAGGGTCTGCCAACAGGCCGCCCGGCCGTTGCTCTTCAACGGCCCCCGTCGCTGCGGACGATGGCTTTGACACCCCGGCTTCCGGACTCTTACCGATGCAGGCGGTAACCCTTTGTTCCCGAATTGCCTGCAATAGGTTGGAACGGCGGCATTTTTTCTTCCGTCAGTTTCCCAGACGATCCGGGCCGAGGCTTACATGCAAGAAGAAGACATCTCCCATCGCCTGCGTTTCCACGGCATCGACGACACCATGCGTGCGGTGCTGCCCGAGGTCTGGCGCGACATTGAGGCCGATCTGCCGGAAATTTTCGCCGGCTTCTACAGCCACGTCACATCGGAGCCGCATCTGGCCAAAATGGTCGGCAATAACATTCCGCGGCTGATCGCCGCACAGACCCGCCACTGGGAGCGCCTGTTCACCGGCCGGTTCGACCCCGACTATGCCGCAAGCAGCCGCCGCATCGGTCTTACACACTATCGCATCGGGCTCGAGCCGCGCTGGTATATCGGCGGCTACAGCCACGTGTTGAAGGCGCTGACCGCCGTGGTCGTCGCCAAGAACGCCTTGCGCCCGAAGCGGCTCGCAGCCCGGATCCAGGCGCTGGAGGCCGTGCTGATGCTCGACATGGACTATGCCATCTCGGTCTATCAGGACGAACTCGTTGCCGAGCGGCAGCGGCGCGGCGAAACGCTCGCCGAGGCGATTGCGAGCTTCTCGACGGCCGTGTCGCAGTCGATGGCGGTCGCCGCCCGGGCGAACGATGATCTCGACGCCGCCGCGCGCGCGCTGGAACAGGCCACCGACGGGACCGACCGCAGCGTCGCCGAGGCCTCCGGCTCGGTCGAAGCGGTGAACGGCGGTGTGCAGACGGTCGCCAAGGCCACCGAGGAGCTGTCGGCCTCCGTCGCCGAGATCGGCGGCCAGTCGGAACGGTCGGCGGCGATCGCCCACCGCGCCACGCAGGAGACGCGCGAGATCCGTGACGCCATCGCCGCGCTCGCCAACCGCGCCCAGGAGATCGGCGACGTCGTCAAGCTGATCTCCGACATCGCCGCCCAGACCAACCTGCTCGCCCTCAACGCCACGATCGAGGCCGCCCGCGCCGGCGACGCCGGCCGCGGCTTTGCCGTCGTGGCGCAGGAGGTCAAGGCGCTGGCCGGACAGACGGCGACGGCGACGACGGAGATCTCCGAGCGCGTCGCCACCATCCAGCAGGCCACCAGCGACAACGTCGTGCGCATCGCCGGGATCAATGACGTGATGGAGGAGGTCAGCAGCATTGCGGCTGCGATCGCCGCGGCGGTCGAGCAGCAGGTGTCCGCAACCCAGGACATCGCCCAGACCATGGCCGAGGCCGCCCGTGACACCGGCAGTGTCTCCGGCGTGATGGCCGGGCTCCGGCAGCAGTCGGAGGGCGCCCGTGAGGCTGGCCGCAACGTCGCCGAGGCCCGCCGGCGCCTCGACACCGAACTCGGCGCCCTGCAACGCGACATCGACGCCTTCGTGTCGGTGGCACGGGAGGTGTGACGTCGGGCCATCCGGACGCGGCGACCTCCCCGGCTGTCGCGCCGCACCGGCTGTTTTGCGATCCCCGCCGCCGTGCCATGATGGGCGAAACGACGGGAGAGACAGCCGATGAACGACATCCACCGCGGCGCCTGCCTGTGCGGCGCCGTCCGGTTCCGCACCAGCGGCAAGCTGCGCGGCGTCATCTACTGCCACTGTTCGCAGTGCCGCCGGCAGGCCGGGCATGTCATGGCGGCGACCGCCGTCGACGACGCACGGCTTGAGGTCGACGGGGCCGAAAATCTCACCTGGTTCGCCGCCTCCGACGCCGCCCGGCGCGGCTTCTGTCGCACCTGCGGCTCGGCGCTGTTTTGGAAGCGAAACGGGGCGGCCCAGACCTCGATCTTCGCCGGCGCCTTCGAGCAGCCGAGCGGGCTTGAGGGTGAATCCCACATCTTCGTCGCCGACAAGGGCGACTATTACGATATCACCGACAACCTGCCGCAATATCCCCGCGCGGCACCGACTGCCGAAGCAGCCGGGGACGGGTAGACGGATGAGGCTGCGGCCTCGGGCGCGACATCAGGTCGTTTCCCCGCGCTACCCTCTGCCGTCATCCTGGACCGCGTGCGCCGCAGGCGCATCGCGCGATTTTGGACCCAGCGACCAAGTCGCGCGGAACGCGCGTCCATAGGCCCGAATGCGCCTTGTTTCACCGCTGATCACATCGGCGCAAGTCCACCGCCCCCCGTGGCCGTCCGGGAGCCTCTCGCGGCCGTCCTGGAAGCGTCTGCCGCTACTCCCCCGCCACCACCGCGCTCGCCGCCCCGTCGCCGGACAGGACGGTCATCACCGTGTTGCGGCCCGCGGCCTTGGCGGCATAAAGCGCGGCGTCGGCGCGATTGAGGGTGGTTCCGATGTCGATGTCGCTCGCCGTCGGCACGGTGATGCCGATGCTGACGGTGACCGGCCGCAGCGCCGCATGGCCGGCCCGGCCGCCGGCTGGGCCTTCCGTATCCGTCCCCGCGAAGGTCGCCGCGACGGCGCGGCGCAGGCGCTCGCCGACCTTTGCCGCATCCACGATCTTGAGGCCAGGCAGCACCACGGCGAACTCCTCGCCGCCGACCCGGCCGAGAATGTCGTAGGGCCTGAGTTCCTGGCGCAGCGCCGCAACGATGCTGATCAAGGTCTCGTCGCCGGCCTGATGGCCGAGCGTGTCGTTGACCGCCTTGAAGTTGTCGGCGTCGATCGAGGCCAGGGCAAACGGCTCGCCGCGGCGGAAGCGCTCGAACTCGAGCTTGGCAAGGCGCAGGAATTCACGGCGGTTGTAGAGGCCGGTTAGCTCATCGACGGTGGCCAGCCGCCGCAGTTCCGCCTGGACCCGGTGGAGTTCCTCGATATCGCGCTCGCGCGCCAGCTCGTGGCCGACCCAGTCGGCGAAGAGCCGGACCAGCTCCTTGTGCGTCGCCGTGAAAGGCTGCGGCTTGACCTTGTCAGAGCCGAAACACAGCGTGCCGAAGAGCGTGTCGTCGACAAAGACCCGGGCACCGATGAAGGACAGCATCGGCCGCGGTTCCGTCTCCGGGGTCAGCACGCCGAAGGCGGAAGCGTCCTCGATCGCGACGGCCGGGGCGGTCGCGATCACCACGCGGCTGAACGAGCGGTCGTGCGGGACCTGATAGCCGGGGCGCAGCCGCTCGCTGATCGGCAGGCAGTGTTCAGCAATGAAGCCGTCCGCCTCGTAGCGCGCCAGCATGGCAAAGGGCATCTCGAAGATGCGGCGGCCGAGGTCGAGCATCGCCTTGACCTTGCCGTCGGTGTGGAGTTCACGATCCGACGTGATGGCGTAGAAGTCGCGCAGCGCCCGCTCCGCCAGGTGTTCGCGGGCGACATCGACCACGAGCGCGAGCACCGAATCCACGGTGCCGTCCGCGGAGACATCCGGAAAAAAGTGTGCGCGGACCTCACGGGTGATGCCGTCAGGGTAGAGCATGTGCATGTCGAAGACCTGGCGCTCCCCGGCCAGCGCGGCCCTTAGCTGCGGCGCGAAGGCGGCGGCAGCCTCCGGCGTCGACACCTCCCCGACGGTGCGACCGATCAGTTCGTCCGGCGTGCGCCCGAACCAGGAGGCGCCGTAGGCATTGATGCTGAGGTAACGCGCCTCGCTGTCGATCACGGCGATCAGGCACGGCAGGGTCTCGAACAGCCGCTGCAGGCGCTGCTCGGCCCGGTGCAGCGCATCAAGGACCGACCCGGAGCGGGCCGCGGTGCTGCCGCTGTCCCGGGCAGTCGCCACCGCTTCGGCCGGGCGCAGGATCAGCACGGCGCCGCGGCCGCCGGGGCCGAGTGCGATCGGCCCGCCGCAGACATCGAGCGCCAGCGTGGTCCCGTCGCTGCGGCGGCCGCCGACGCGGCGGAACCGCTCTGCCAGGGCGGGCCAGCCCAGGCTCGCCTCGGCCCCGTCGCCGCCCTCTTCGTCGGGACCGGCATCGGCCAGCAGCCGTGCGACGCTTTCTCCGGTCAAGGCTTCGGAAGGATAACCGAACAGCGCCTCGGCGGCGCCGTTGACGAACGCGAACCGGCCGTTCGCCCCCGTGGCGAGAACAGCGTCCTCGAACTCGGCAAACACGACGGACAAAGTCGCGGAAGAAATGCCTAGCCCGTGCATCTTTCCCGTTACCGGTGGACCGGACCCGGCACGTCGCCGAGATCTTCGCCGCCACCCTCTTTTTCGGGCGCAACCCCGCGCCGGTTATACTTGTTGCGGCGTCACCATAACAGTGCGCGGTAGACAATTCCTTACCGTAAGGTCACATCTTCCATTTTCCTGCGGGTGACCTTCTTCCTTCCGTACCGTCACGTCTCGCCGTAACGCTCGCACGGCCAGGTGACGACGTGGTTCTCGTAGTCCTCGACGGCGATGCCGTCCTCGGACCGGGTGCGGCCGCGCACGGAAATGCCCGCGGCATGCACGCTATCGGGGTCGCCGGACACCAGCGGATGCCACCAGTAAAGATCCCGGCCTTCTGCAAGCAGCCGGTAGGCACAGGTCGGCGGCAGCCAGGTAATCGACCGCACCGTCTCCGCGGTCAGCGGCAGGCAGTCCGGCACCGTTTGCATCCGGTTGGAATAATCGCGGCAACGGCAGGAGTGGTCGTCGAGCAGCGTGCAGCGGATGTCGGTCCAGGCGATCTCGCCGGTGTCGTAGTCTTCGAGCTTGTTGAGACAGCAGCGGCCGCAGCCGTCGCACAGCGCTTCCCATTCGTCCGGGCTGAGCGCTTCAAGCTCCTTCTCCTGCCAGTACGGGCGCCCTTCGGCCGCCTTGTGATGGGTCATTGACCTTTTCCGGTGTTTCGGCTTCCTTGACATTGATGGCGCAACCTCGCTGGACCGGGTGCGACCGCGGGCCTGCGGCCGGATCCGCGCGAAGAGGGTCCGACGGCACCCAGTACCCGCTTTCAAGGACAGTGGGTAGTAAAATGGCTTGGCAGAACGGGTCGGCAAGGTGAGCGATCGACAGTCAGGGCCAAACGCAGGACCGAATGATGCGCCCCGCCCCGAGCCTGAGCGGGCGCCGCGACAGGGGCTGATCCAGCGCCTGCGCCGGGGCATGCTGTCGGCTGACGCCTGGGTCGACACCGCCCTGTGGCAGGGCGCGACGATGGTCGGTCGGGGGCTGACCGGCTACGCCGCCTTCCTGCGCCGGTTCCGTGCCCGCGGCCTCGCCAGGGTCGGAGCCGAACTCGGCTCCGACGCCTTCACCTTCGGCCTGCTCGGCCTCGCCGTGATGCTGGCGTTCGCGCTGCCGGCCTTCCAGGAAACGGCGCGCTCCGACTGGCGCACCACCGACGATTTTTCCGTCACCTTCCTCGACCGTTTCGGCAACGAGATCGGCCGCCGCGGCATCCTGCTCAATGACACTGTGCCGCTGGAGGACATTCCCGACCACCTGATCAAGGCAACGCTGGCGACCGAGGATCGCCGCTTCTTCCAGCATTTCGGCATCGACGTCGTCGGCACGTTCCGCGCCATGGTGGAGAATCTGCGCGCCCGCTCGGTGGTCCAGGGCGGTTCGTCGATCACCCAGCAGCTTGCCAAGAACCTGTTCCTGTCGAATGAACGGACCCTGGAGCGCAAGATCAAGGAGGCCTTCCTGGCGCTGTGGCTGGAGGCCAACCTGACCAAGCGCGAGATCCTGAAGCTCTACCTCGACCGCGCCTACATGGGCGGCGGCACCTTCGGCGTCGCGGCGGCGGCGCAGTTTTACTTCAACAAGAACGTCCGGGAGATCAACCTCGCCGAGGCGGCGATGCTGGCGGGCCTGTTCAAGGCGCCGGCCAAGTTCGCGCCGCACATCGACCTGCCGGCCGCCCGCGCCCGCGCCAACGAGGTGCTGACGAACATGGTCCAGGCCGGCTTCATGACAGAGGGCCAGGTTATCGGCGCCAGGCGTAACCCGGCGGTCGCCGTCGACCGCTCGCGCGAAAGCGCGCCCGATCATTTCCTCGACTATGCCTTCGACCAGCTCAAGGAGCTCGCCCGCAGCCATCCCCGGCTCGCGCGCGACCGCATCGTCACCGTCCGCACCACCCTCGACCCCGGGCTGCAGCGCCAGGCGGAGGACGCAATGCTGTCGACGCTTCGCCAGTACGGCGAGCAGTACGGCGTCCAGGAGGCAGCGGTGGTGGTGCTGGTGCCCGAGGACGGGGCGGTGCGCGCCATGGTCGGCGGCCGGAACTATGGCGCCAGCCAGTTCAATCGCGCCGTCGATGCGCTGCGCCAGCCCGGTTCCTCGTTCAAGCCCTTTGTCTACATCGCGGCCTTCATGAACGGCTACGGCAAGGAGTCGATCGTCCCCGACGCACCGATCTCGATCGGCGGCTGGAGCCCGCGCAACTACGGTCGCAGTTACGCCGGCGCTGTCACGCTGAAGACGGCGTTGACCCGGTCGATCAACACGGTGCCGGTCCGCCTCGCCCAGGCCATCGGCCGCGACAAAATCGTCGAGATCGCCCACCAGATGGGGCTCAATCACGAACTCAAGATTACCCGCGCCCTGCCGCTCGGCGTCGCCGAGGTCACCGTCATCGACATGGCCTCATCCTATGCCAGCTTCGCCACCGGCGGGCTGAAGGTGACGCCCTTCGCCATCCTCGAGGTCAAGAACTCGGCCGGCGAGGTGATCTACGACCACGGCCGCGAGGCTCCGCCGCGGAGACGGGTCCTGCCGGCCGACAAGGTCGCGGAAATGAACGACGTGCTTGTCAACGTCATCGAGAACGGAACCGGGCGGCGTGCCCGCCTGCCGGGAGTGACGGCCGCTGGCAAGACCGGCACGACCCAGGCCTATCGCGACGCCTGGTTCGTGGGCTATACCGGCAATTATGCTGCAGCGGTGTGGTTCGGCAACGACGACTTCACCTCGACCCGGCGCATGACCGGAGGCAGCCTGCCGGCGATGACCTGGCAGGCGATCATGGCTTATGCCCATCAGGGCGTGGAGCTGATCGCCCTGCCCGGCGTCGGTGCCAAGGCCGGCCCGGCCCTGGCCGCGGCCGAAGACACGCCCGACTCGGCGGCACGGCCGCGACTGTTGCGCGACCAATCCCTGGCGGTGCTGAAGGCGATCGGCGAGCGTCTCGAGGCGATCGAAGCCGCCATGTCGACGGCGAGCCCCCGACGTGCCGCCCTCGACGGGAGGACGGCACCGGAGCGTGACGGGGTGACGACGCAATGAACGTCCTGGCCCGGCGGCATCCGGAGCCGGCGTGGAATCCGGAGGCCGACTGGACGCGCGAGGATCCGGTGCCGGAGATCCTGGCGCCGCCCGCGTCATGGTCGGTGCTGACGCTCGTCGCGGTCGTGGCGATCGGCTTGGTTCTGGGCCTTGGCTCGGCCTATATTGCGATCGAGCGCGGCACCCTGTTCGGTGCGATGAAACTCGGGCCGTGGCGCGCCTACCCGACGGAGGGCACCCCAGCGGCCGACCCCTATTCGGAAGCGATGCTTGCCCGGACGGGACGGGTTCCGCTCGCCAGCGGCGAGGGCCTTGCCTTCTTCGCCGAGACGGATTCCAACGGGCGCCGACTCGATCCGGCCTGCGACTACCGCCTTGAAGGCAAGACCGCCCCCTCCCGGCTCTGGACGCTCGCTGCGCTTGACGGCCGGTTTCGGATGACTAGGACCATCGCCGACCGCCCGGGTCTCACCACCTATGGCCTGCTGCGCCGTCCCGACGGCAGCTTCTCGATCATCGCTGCCCCGTTCGCCCGGCCGGGCAATTGGCTGCCCACCACCCGCGGCGCCAACGGCCTGGTGTTCGTGCTGCGGCTCTACGATACGCCGCTCACCACCGGATCCGGCGTCGCCGACGTCGACATGCCGGCAATCGTCAGGGAGCGCTGCCCATGACGCTGCGCCGGATCGAAGTCCTGCCAGTGACGCCGCATCGCTCCGGCCGGCGGGAAAGGATGCCGCGGCTCACGATCGTCCGCCTGGTGCTGATCGCGCTCGCTGGCCTCTTCCTCGGCGGCATTATTCACATCGCGACTGTGTTCCTGGTGCCGATCCAGGTGCCGGACCGTGCCTATGAACGTGTCGGAGCCTTCGGTGACGACGGCCAGTTCAACCTGCTGCCGATCACCACGGCGGAGTCCGAGCCCCTGCCCCTGCTCGACCCGACCATGGAACACGCCGTCTGCCGCTTCCACCTGCAGAACGGGCCGGTCCGCATCGAGGCCGATCTGCCAGCACCTTTCTGGTCCTTCGTCCTGTTCAGCCGGCACGGCGAGGCGCTCTACAGCCTCAACGACCGCACCTCCGGCACCGGTCGGCTCACCATGCTGGTTCTCACCCCGCAGCAGCTCAGCGTGCTGCGCGAGCATCCCCCTGCCGACCTGGAGGACCTAATCGTGATCGAGACCGAGGCGGAGGACGTGTTCGCGCTGCTGCGCGCCTTCGTTCCCGACGAACACCACCGCGACCCGATCGTCACCAGTCTGCTCAGCGCCCAGTGCCGGACACTTGAGGGTTAGCCGCGCCCTTGCCTTGCGAGGCCGGCCGCGGCGCCCTGAGACGGTCGGCTGTCAGCTCTGGCGCAACCACCGCCCTTCGCCGAAAACCCGTCAACATTTCCAGCACTTAACGCACTCCTGCGCGCTGTTGACAAATTCTTGCCACACTCCATTCAAAGATCAGCGGTCGCGTCGCGGCCGAAGGTCGTGGCCGCGCGCAATGGGGGGTTTTTGCACGCAAACGGGCATTGATGTCGTCTCCTACGCAAGAGCCGATCGCATTGCCATCTGGAACAGCCGGCCTGCTACGCTCGATGCTGAGCGTGGCACTTGCCCTGGCGTTCCTGTTTGTCGCGGCCGCACAGCCGGCGCTGGCGCCGACCCGTGCTCCTGGGCCGAGGGCAGCCAACCCCGGCGACGTGTCGCGCCACCACGGGCTTCCACAGCTCGCCACCCTGGCCGAAACGCTCACCGAGCAATTCGTGCCGTTGCGGGCAACACTGGCTTCCCCCGTGCTCGCCGCCCTGCGACTCGGTGTCGTCGTGCCGGTGGCCTGGCGCCCTCGCAGGCTTTCTAGCCGCGACCGCACCCCGCCCGGCCTGCCTCTCAGCCGCGGTCCACCGCAATCGCGTCTCGTCTGAGCCATGTTCCCTGCCGGCCGCGCCGGCCGGCTTTGTGACGATTCGCAATTGAGGTTGCCATGAAGACGAATGCTCTCGGCGCCTGCCTGGCGCTGTTCACTGCTGCGCTGGTCGCCGCACCCGCCACGATCCATTCTGCCGCGGCCCAGACCACTCAGACATCGGCGGACGCCCCGGTTGCCCGCGGCTTCTGGGTCACCGCCAGCCATCCCGATATTTCGATCGCCCCGGGCGAGACCGCGAGCTTTCCGCTGAAGCTTCTCAACGCCACCGATGCTCCGCGCCGGGCCTCGCTCAAGGTCGCTGGCCTGCCTGAAGGCTGGACCTACACATTGAAGGCCGGCGGCACCATCGTTGCCTCGGCCATGGTGCTGCCCGACGAGACCGCCTCGCTGTCACTCGAGGTCGTGCCGCCGGAAGAGGCCGAGAACAAGACCTACGAATTCGAGGTCGCCGCCGACTGGGCGACCGGCTCCGGCACGCTACCGCTGACGGTTTCGCTCGCCGATATTCCGACCGGGCAGACCGAGCTGAAGCCGAAGCTTCCGGCACTGCGCGGCACCGCATCCTCCACCTTCAAATACGAGATGAAGCTCACAAACGGTGGAGCCGAGGAGGCGCTGTTCAACCTCGCCGCCGAGGTGCCCCCGGGGTTTTCCACCACGTTCAAGCGCGGCTACGGCTCCGAGGAGATCACCGGCGTGCCGGTCGAGGCGGGCGCCAGCGAGAACATCACCCTGGAGGTCCGGCCCAACAACACCGTGCCGGCGGGCGACTATCCGGTCAATGTCTCGGCCGTCGCCGGGTCGCAATCCGCCTCCGCCGAGCTCAAGATGACCGTGACCGGTACGCCCAGCCTGCGCCTGGTCGGTCCGCAGCAACGGCTGAGCGGCACGGCGGTCGCCGGCCAGGAGACGACCTTCCCCTTCACTGTCCGCAACTCCGGCAGCGCCCCGGCCAAGCAGGTCGAGCTCAAGGCCACGGCGCCGGGTGGATGGGAGGTCACATTCGAGCCGGCCGAATTCCCTGAGCTGGCGGCCGGCGCGGAGGAGGAGGTCACGGTCCGGATGCGTCCGACCGAGAAGGCGATCGCCGGCGACTACATGGTGACGCTGCGCGGCCAGGCCGACGGCATTTCCGAAAGCACGGACTTCCGCGTCACCGTCGGGACATCGACCATGTGGGGCATCGCCGGGGTCGGCATCATCGGCGCCGCCGCGCTGGTCCTGGTCGGAGCCGTATTCCGCTACGGCCGGCGGTGACCGCCATGGCTGAAACCGTTATCAAGGCCGCAGGGCTCACCAAGCGCTACGGCCGCACCACCGTCGTCGACGGCGTCGACCTCACGGTGGAGCAAGGCGAGGTCGTCGGCCTGCTCGGGCCCAACGGTGCCGGCAAGACCACGACCATCCTCATGCTGCTCGGGCTGACGGAGCCTTCCGCCGGTTCGGTCAGCATTCTCGGTCTCGACCCGCTGCGCGAGCCGCTCGCCGTCAAGCGTCAGGTCGGCTATCTGCCCGATGCCGTCGGCTTTTACGACGGCCTCACCGGGCGGGAAAACCTGCGCTACACGGCCAGGCTCGGCGAGCTCCCCGCCGCGGTCGCGGACCAGAGGATGGAGACGGCGCTCGAGCGGGTCCGTCTCACCGCGGTCGGAGACAGAAGGGTGGCGACCTATTCGCGCGGCATGCGACAGCGGCTGGGCCTCGCCGAGCTGCTGATGCGCGACACGAAGATCGCCATTCTTGACGAGCCGACCTCCGGCCTCGACCCGCAGTCGACCACGGAGCTGCTCGAGCTGATCCGGGGCTTTGCCCAGGAGGGGCGGACCGTGCTGATCTCGTCGCACCTGCTCGATGTGGTGCAGTCGATCTGCAGCCGGGTCGCGCTCTTCAACAAGGGACGGATCGGCTTCGTCGGGACGGTCGCCGAACTTGCCGACAAGGTCGCCGACGGCGCCTTCCGCGTCGACGTCGCCGCCGAGGGCATCGACCTTGCGGCGCTCGGCGCCTCGGTCGAGGGCATCAATGCCGTCACCCGCCTCGACGACGGCCGCTGGCAGGTATCGGCCGCGCGCGACGTGCGGCCGGAACTCGCCCGCATCATCGTCGAGCGCGGCGGCGCGCTGAAGAGCCTCGATGCCCACAGCACCGGTCTCAGCGAGGCCTACAACCGCTTCTTCAGGGAGGCACAGCCATGAAACGCGAGGGTTCGCCGCTGAAGGGCGTGACGGCGGTCGCGCTCAAGGAGGCGGCCGATCACCTGACCAGCGCCCGGATGCATCTCATCATGCTCCTGGTGCTGCTGACCGCCGCCGGCGCAGTCTATGCCGCGATCGACCAGATCCGGGCGACCACGGCCCAGGACGAATTCCTGTTCCTGAAGCTTTTCACGGTCGCGCGCGACCCGCTGCCGTCGTTCGCCGCTTTCATGGGCTTCCTGCTGCCGCTGGTGGCGATCGCGCTCGGTTTCGACAGCGTCAACGGCGAGTTCGGTCGCCGCACCATGAGCCGGATCCTGGCCCAGCCGATCTATCGCGACGCCGTGCTGTTCGGCAAATTCCTCGGCGGGCTGCTGGTCATCGCCATCGCGCTTATCACGCTGTGGCTGCTGATGGTCGGACTCGGCATCCTCCTGCTTGGCCTGCCCCCGTCGGGAGCCGACGTCGCCAGGGGCCTGGCCTATCTCGTCGCGACGCTGGTCTATGCCGGGGTGTGGCTGGCGCTGGCGCTCGCCTTCTCCACCCTGGTCCGCTCCCCGGCGACATCGGCCCTTGCGGCGCTATCGGTGTGGCTGATCTTCTCGATGTTCTGGCAGCTGATCGTGCCGTTCCTGGCCGGAGTGTTCGCCCCGATCGACCCGTTCGACCCGATGTCGCTGGTGCACCGGTTCGAGGTGCAGCAGGCGCTGTCGCGGCTGTCCCCGGCGACGCTGTATGGCGAGATCGCCCAGCTCCTGCTCGACCCGACATCGCGGACGGTCGGCCCGGTGTTCATGGCGCAGCTCCAGGGCGCCCTGATCGGCGCGCCGCTGCCGACCGGCGAGAGCATCAAGATCATCTGGCCGCAGGTCGCCAGCCTCTTCGCCGGCATGGTGCTGCTGTTCACGCTGGCCTATGTCGTGTTCCAGCGCCAGGAGGTCAGGGCGTAGCAGGAGGAGGCGGCTTCCGGGGCCGGGAGGCACGCCCGGCTCCAGACCGTCCGCGCACGGCTCCAGGCTCTCCATCATCCTCCCGCCGGAGCGGCGGCCACGGCGGCGCCAGCGCCGCGACGGCCGCCCCTCACCCGCCCCTCACCACCGTCACGTGCACCGCCTTCTCGGTCGGGACCCAGTCCTTGAAGGTGTAGCCGCGCTCGGGCAAATCGAGCCCGGCAAACAGGTGCTCGCCGCCGCCGAGGAGCTGCTGCGCGATCGCCAGATGCATCTCGTCGATCAGGCCGGCTTCAAGATATTGCCGAACGGTGGAGACACCGCCGCCGATGCGGATGTCCTTGCCGCCCGCCGCCGCCCTCGCCTGCTCCAGCGCCGCCTCGATGCCGCCGGTGACGAAATGGAAGGTCGTGCCGCCCGCCATCTCGATTGCTTTTTGCAAGCAGTTTGGTTCCGTGCCATTCCTCTAAGCGGCCGGTGGAACCTTCTTGCGGCTCTCCGGGTTCAAAGCCAGAACCAAAGGAGACGGCCATGTACAATATCTTCTACATCATCGGCGTCGTGGTCGTGGTGCTCTTCGCCTTCAGTTTGATAGCGTGACGGAGGCAGCCATGGCCCATCCAAAGAGCGAGACCGCGAACCGCGCCGCCGAGGACATCGGCACCGTCGCCGCCGAGGCGAGATCAAGGGCCGGCGAGGAAGTCAGAACCCGCGCAGAGGGGGCGAAGTCCTCTCTTGCCGACGAAATGGCGAGCGTCGCCTCCGCCCTGAAGGCGGCCGCACGTGAATATGACAGCGGGTCGACCGGATCGAAGACCTTTGCAGATATTGCAGAGGGGCTGGAGCGCGCGTCGGACACCGTCCGGCACAAGAGCCTGGGCGCCATGGTCTCCGACCTCAATTCATATGCCCGGGCCCATCCGGCGGTGTTCCTAGGCGGGGCAGCGCTGCTCGGGTTTGCCGCCAGCCGGTTCGCGAAGACATCCGCTGAAGGCCCCTCACGACCGGCGGCTGCCACCGCGAGCGCGCCGTCCACCGACACGACGGAGTTCAGGCCATGACGGACCAGACTGCCAGCACGCGGACCCTGTTCGCGGACGTGCTGACGCATCTCAGCAACCTGATCCGCGGCGAGGTCGACCTCGCCCGGGCCGAGATGTCCGAGAAGCTTTCGACGGCAGGCACGGCAATCGGCCTGCTGATCGCGGGCATCGTCGTTGCCCTGACGGCGCTCAACGTTCTTGCCGCCGCGCTGGTCGCGGCGATCACCGAAGCCGGCATTGCCGGCGTATGGGCGGCCCTGATCGTCGGCGTCGGCTTCGCCGTGATCGCTTTTGCACTTTGCTACAAGGGCATGAGCGATCTGCGGCCGATCAACCTCACCCCGACCCGCACCGTCAAGGACCTTCGCCGCGACGCGGCCGTCTTGAAGGAGGCCCGCCATGAGCACTGACACCCGCACCGTGTCGCAGATCGAGCACGATCTCCAGCGCGAGCGTGCCGAGCTCGCCTCCTCGCTGGAGGCGCTGCAGGAGCGCATCTCGATTGAAGGCATCACGCGGCAGATCACGGAACAGATCAGCCGCCACGGCGGCGACATCGGCCGGTCGGCGATGAATTCGGTCAAGGCCAACCCGCTGCCGCTCGCACTGACCGGCATCGGCCTCGCCTGGATGATGATGAATGACGTCCAGGGCAAACACGCCTCCAGCACTGCAAATGGCAGCGCGGCGACGAAGGACACCGGCTTGCGCTCGGATGGTCAGAGCATGGGCCATCGTGCCGCCGAGACCGCGGACGATCTGCGCGATCGAATGCGCCAGGGCACCGAGGAGCTGTCGGAAGCGGCGCGGGCCCGTGTTGTGGAGGCGCGCGAACGCGCCTACCGGGCCCGGCTCGAGGTCGAGCGCCGGACCGGGAACGCCGGACGGCAGATGGTCGAGCTCTTTAACGATCAGCCGATCGTGGCCGGTGCGCTGGCGCTCGCGCTCGGCGCTGCGCTCGGGACCACCATCCCGCGCACCAAGGCCGAGGATCAGGCACTCGGCGAGACCTCCGACCGGCTGTTCGAGGATGCCGAGCGCATCTTCCGCGACGAGGTCGAGAAGGCCAAACAGGCGACCGGCGGCCCCGAAGGATCAAACCCCGCAGCCGGCGACGGGCAGGTCCCTGCAGACCGGCCTGTGCAGGACACGGAGATGGGCCGGTACTAGCTCAGGTACTCCGCACCGCAGCACATTGGCCGATCAGCTCCGGACGGTCGACCGCTTGGTCGATCGCCCGCGCGCAGCTTCAGTCCGCCGTCTCGTAAAGACCGGAGGCGGCCGACGTCAGGGCGGCGCGGGAGTCGGGGCGGAAGTACATCATGTGCCCGCCCTCCAGCACCTCGACCCGCATCGGTCTTGCATTCGCCAGCGATGCCACCTGCTCGGTCAGATAGCGCGCCGTCATGTAGGGTGTGACGAGATCAGCGGTGCCCGAGACCAACAGAACGCCAAGATCCGGGTTGAGCGCGCGGGCCTGCTGCAGGTCGTCCATCACCCCGGCATAGCCTTGCGACGGCCCGATGCCGTAGTCCCAGTGGCGGGAGACCTGCCGGTTGAGCACGCGGTAGCTCACGTCGGTGCGATATCCCAGCTCCTCGCGGACATAGGTCACGAACGCGGAATTGAGCACCGGAATGCTTCGGCCGAGCACCGGGTCCGGACCGCGGCGCCCGCGGCCGCGCCCCGGGTCCGCCGCCGCGATGGTGGCGTCGTAGAGGCTGAGGACCTTGCCCGTATCGCGTCGGAACTCCCGGACGAAGACCCCCGTCGGGATCCGGGCGAAATGGCGTTCGACGAGCGCAACCGGCAGGCCGGTGATCTCGGCAACCTTGGCGCTTGCCGCCCGTCCACCCTCCTCCAGCCCGCTCGCCAGCGCGATGAGATAGTCCGTGAGCGCATAGCGCTCGACCTCGGCGAGCCGCTGCTTCAGCGCCTCGCCGGTAACGCCCTCGCTCTGCAGCCTGGCCGCGGCGAGCGACGGCAGCTCCAGCGCCCAATGCAGCAGATCGAAGGAATCGGGCCGGATCAGCGCAAATTCCAACGCTGGCGAGATCAGCGCAACCCCGCGCGGAGTGATGCCGATCTCCTCCTGCAGCGTCCTTGCGAGCAGCGCAACGCGAAAGCCGCCGTAGCTCTCACCAGCAAGATAGACCGGCGCCCCGGTCCGCCCGGTCTTGGCGAGATAGAGCCGGATGAAGGCGCCGAGCGCCTCAGCATCCTGCTTGACGCCCCAGAAACTCTTCTCTTCGGTGCCCGGCGCCGCCCGGCTGTAGCCCGTTCCCACCGGGTCGACGAAGACCAGGTCGGTCATCGGCAGCCAGGTGTCGGGATTATCCGCAAGCCGCTGCGGCGGCGGCAGGAAGCCGCCATCCTCCGCCGTCACCAGCACCCGCGGTCCCAGCGCACCAAGATGCAGGTAGACCGCCGATGCGCCTGGACCGCCGTTGAAGACGAAGGTGATCGGGCGCTCGGCCGGGGCTTTGCCCGGATCGGCCGAGCCCTCGCCGCCGGCCGGCTCGGCCACCAGGTCATAGGCGACATGGAACACTTCCGCCGCGACGGCGCCATTGCCGGCAAGCAAAGGCAACGTCCCGGCGGTCGCGCGATAGGCGAGCGTCCGCCCGCCGACCGTGATCCGATGTTCGCTCGTCACCGGCTCCGGCAGCAGCGACAGCACGCCGCCCGCCGGCGCCGCACGCTCCTCGGCAACGACGGACGGTGCCAATCCGGCCCCAAGCGGCAGCAACAGCGCGAAGGCAAGCGCAACGGTCGTCAGAATACGCGGCATCACTGTCTCCGATCGCCCCCGCCGACCTTGCTATCACGCGAAGACGGCGCATCAAATCACGGTGGGGTGAGCGGGAAGCCGTAGGACCCGACAATGCGCCTGAGGTCTCTGACTGCTGCACAGCCCTTCTTTCCACGGAGAGCTGGGAAGCGCGAACGGCCGGATGAGAGGTCGCCGCAAACCGGTTGCACGGACCCGTCCCGATCCGCCGCTCACTGCAGCTGCGGCTTCCACAGATAGGAATTGCGGTCGGCCGAGCGCACCCGCAACCAGGCCTCACGGCCGTCGCGAACGATGCGGAGCGGCACCTCGGTGCCGGCGGGGCCGGCACTCCAGAGCTTGCGGTAGAAGTCGGCCAGCCCCTCGACGCCGGCATTGCGGACGTCGGAGATGACATCGCCCTGACGCAGGCCCGCCTTGTCGGCTGGCCCGCCGTCTGCCACGCTCATGACCACGACCTCGCCGTCGCTTTCGGCGGTGAAGACGCCGAGCCACGGCCGCGGCGGCCGGGCCGCCTGTCCCTGCCTCACCAGGTCGTCGAGAATCGGTCGGAGCAGATCGATCGGCACGGCCATGTTGATGTCGGCGACCTCCCCACCCGCGATCATCTGCAGCGAAAGCGAGCCGATACCGACCAGCCGGCCGCTGGTGTCGAACAGCCCCGCCCCGCCCCAGGACGGGTGAGCCGGAGCGGTGAAGATCGCGTCGTCGATGAGATATTCCCAGTAGCCGGCGAACTCCTGCCGGGCCACCACCTCGGCCTCGATCATCTGGCCGAGGCCGTCGGCCAGCACGACAGGCATGCCGACCTCCTGCTCGGCCGAGCGCCCCAGCGGCACCGCCGGCAGATCGAGCGGCCCCAGCGCCTGCACCAGGCCGAAGCCCGTCTCCTGATCGTACGCCGCGACATGACCGGCCACGACGCGGCCGTCACGCGCGGTCAGCCAGACCTCCTCGGCTTCCGTAATCAGATAGCCGATTGTCAGCACCAGTCCCTTGCCGCCGATGACGACGCCGCTTCCCTCGCGCCGCGTGCCCAGCGTCGATGCGGTGAAAGCATCCTCCGGGATGGAGGTGCGCAGGGCGACCACGGAATGAAGGATGCGATCGATGCTCATGACAGACGTTCCCTGGCAAATCTACATCGGCTCAACGCGCCCGGCTCCCGGAAGGTTCATCCATGAGGCGGAGCCGAAGGGCGGCTGGCCCTGACGGGAATTTAGGGCATCCGGCAATGGCTTGCGAGAGCCGGCGGATCGGCGCCGGCATCGTCGGCTCCATCCAAGCGGCGGCGATAAAGTGAACCTCTGCTTGGCGCCCACTCCGCCTGACGTCTTCGGCGTTCATGCACCCGCCTCGCAGACCGTGCTGAGGCGCGGACGACGCCTTCTGCATCGCGCACCGGGCGAAGCACTGACCGGTCTTTCGCCGTCGGCCCGTTCTGGTTTTCTCATCTACCTGACGGCGATCAGGGAAAATAACCGCCGCTGAAGGCTGTCATTTCATCCCGTTCCGCTAGGGTAATGTGCGCCTGTCACGGAGGGATTTCTGGGAATGCGGACGGGACGGATTGGCGGACAGCGGATCGCGGCCTTGATCCTGTCGTCGCCGGTGGCCGGCTATTTCCTTGCCACCGCCGGCTTTGCGATCCTGAACTATTCCGACTACGGCGCCGCGACGCCCCAGTTTCTCCGCTACATCGCCGTCCCGATGCTGCTGGCCTCGCTCCTTATCCTTTCGGCCGTGTTCCTGAAACCGCGGCTGGCGGTGCGCGTCGGCAGCTATGCGCTCGCCGTACTTGCCGCATTCTTCACCGTGGAATCGATCCTGACCTACCGCATGCTGAAGGTGCGGCTGGCGATGCTGGGCCAGATCTCCGAGTCCGAACGGGCCGCCATGAACGAGAAGGTCGTGCGCGGCTTCACCCTGAAGCGGATCAACACCCTCGCCGGCACCGAGCGGCTGTCGTCGGCGGTGCTGTCCGCAATTCCCGGATCCGAGGTGCTTTTGTGCACAAAGGGTGGGGCGGTCGTCGACTATTCGGCCGACCGGTTCGGCTTTGCCAACGAAAACAGCGTCTACACCCGCACGATCGACGTGCTGGTCGTTGGCGATTCCTTCGTCGAGGGCCTCTGCCTCGACCCGCCGCAGAGCATGGTCAGCCAGATGCGGCGCGCGGGACTGAATGCCGTCGGCATGGGAATGCGCGGCAACGGCCCGCTGCTGGAGCTGGCGACGATCGGCCGCTACGGACCGGCTCTGAAGCCGCCGCTGGTCGTCATGGCATTCTTCGAAGGCAACGACTGGGAAAACCTCGCTCGGAGCCTCGACTATCCCTGGCTCGCAGAGACACTGCGCGATGGCGCGGATTTCGGCTCGCCGCAGATGCCGGACACAAGCCTCAGCCGCGTCCGCCAGGCCATGCGCCAGGTCTCCGACAGCGAGGTCAGCGTGGCAGACGTGATCGCGGGCACTGCGCTGGTACGCAACTTCTTTGCCCTGCAGCTCACCGGAACGGCGCTCGGCCTGATCTATCCGAAGGTGCATGGCGAGATCCCGCAGTACCGCGACGTCCTGCTCCGGGCCCGGCAGGTGACGCAGTCGTGGGGCGGTCAGTTCGTCCTGCTCTACATTCCGCAAACCGATCGCTTCCTCGGCGTCCTGCCCACCGATTTCGTGTTCGACCAGCTCCGCACCAGGGTGCTGAAGGCGGCCGAGGAGGCCGGAGTCGAGGTGCTCGACCTGGTGCCGGTGTTCCACGGCGAGCCGAACCCGGCGCGGTTCTATGCCGCCGACGGCCATTTCAGCGCGGAAGGGTCGCGGTTCATCGCCGGCTGGCTCGCCGACCGTCTGAAGCTCACCCGCAAGCGGCTGGACCGCCTGACGGGGGTGGCCGGCCACGGTGACCCGCTGGACAGGCCATAACGCCGGGCGGCGCGGTCAGGTCAGCCCCTCGCAAAGGCCGTCCCCACCCTTGTCCGCGCGCGTCAGAACGCGGGAGCCCCCACCCTGCGCCGCTGCACCCCGAGGGCCGGCCTCCGGTCGTCAAAGGCGAAGGCCGGCGGTCGCACCCGGCCGGCGCGTCCGGGCTGCGCTCCGAGGCAGCGCATCACGGCACGGAACCGCTCCGTGGCGTAGATCACCCGATCGGCCATGGCGAGCGGTTCGCGCAGCCTCTCGACGTCGGCGATGTCGATGTAGAGCACGCCAGGGATGAAGATCGGAAACCGGGCGACGATCGGGTCGAGGATGCGGTCCATCTCGACCGGCGAGATGCCGTTCAGCACGAACCAGACCTGCTCGAACTGGCTGATCTCGTAGGCGGCAAAGATCAGCCGCTCGGGAAGCCGGTTCCCGGTGCGGGCTATCTCGATGACCACGCCGGCGCCCATTCTTCACTCCGACCGGTTGGCACGCGCTGGATCAGCCCGGATGTCCTGCCGGCCCCGTCCGGCGCGATCAGTCCGGGAGGAAGGCGTTCTTGTAGTCCGCCTTGAGATGCTCGGGCTGGTCTTGCTTGCGCAGGATGCAATTGCCGACGACGAGGCGGTCGATCTCCGTCCCCATGAAGCAGCGGAACGCGTCCTCCGGGGTGCAGACGATCGGCTCGCCGCGCACGTTGAAGCTGGTGTTGACCAGGATCGGGCAGCCCGTCTTCGCCTTGAACGCGCTGAGCAGATCCCAGTAGCGTGGATTGGTGTCGCGGTGGACGGTCTGGATCCGAGCCGAATAGTCGACATGGGTGACCGCCGGGATGTCGGACCGGACCACGTTGAGCCGGTCGATGCCGAACAGCCTGGTGTCTTCGCTGTTCGGCAGCCGGCGGCGGTCGGAATGGACGTCGGCGACCAGCAGCATGTAGGGACTGTCTGTGTCGAGCTCGAACCAGTCGGCGACGTCCTCGCGCAGCACCGACGGGGCGAACGGGCGGAAGCTCTCGCGGAACTTGACCTTGAGGTTCAGCGTGCGCTGCATCCTCGGCGAACGCGGGTCGCCGAGGATCGACCGGCCGCCGAGCGCACGCGGGCCGAATTCCATCCGGCCCTGGAACCAGCCGACGGCGAGCCCGTCCGCAAGCCCGTCGGCGGTCGAGGAAATCACCTCGTTGTCCGCTGCGGTGGTGAAGTGCGCGCCGGCACCGGCGAGGCGCCCCTCGATTTCGGCTTGGGAGAACGCGGGCCCGAGATAGGCGCCGCGCATGGCATCGCCCGCGCCCGAGACCACCCGCTCCCTGCCCTCGAACATGTGGTAGGCCGCGAGCGCCGCACCGAGGGCCCCGCCGGCATCGCCGGCCGCGGGCTGGACCCAGATGTCGTCGAACAGGCCCTCGCGGTGCAGCTTGCCATTGGCGACGCAGTTGAGCGCGACGCCACCGGCAAGGCACAGCCGGCCCCGTCCGTTCTCGCGGGCGAGCGACCGGCACATCTTCAGCACGATCTCCTCGGTCACCCATTGGACCGAGGCGGCAAGGTCCATGTGGCGCTGCTCGAGCGGCTCCGACGGCTGCCGCGGCGGCCCGCCGAACAGCGTGTCGAACCGCTCGTTGGTCATCGTCAGGCCGGTGCAGTAGTCGAAATAGTCCATGTTGAGTCGGTAGGAGCCGTCGGCCTTGACGTCGATGAGGTGGTCGAGGATCAGCGAGGTGTATTTCGGCACGCCGTAGGGCGCGAGTCCCATTACCTTGTATTCGCCGGAATTGACCCGGAACCCGGTGTAGTAGGTGAAGGCCGAATAGAGCAGGCCGAGCGAGTGCGGGAAGTGGATCTCCCTGTCGATCGCGATCCGGTTGCCGGTGCCGCGCCCGACCGAGGTGGTCGCCCATTCGCCGACACCGTCCATCGTCAGGATCAGCGCCTCGTCGAACGGCGAAGGATAGAACGCGCTGGCGGCGTGGCTGAGGTGGTGCTCGGTGAAGAGCAGGCTGCCGTCCCACCTGCGGCCGCCGAGGCGCGACAGTTCCTTGCGGATCAGGCTCTTCTGGAACAGCTTCTCCTTGGTCCAGACCGGCAGCGCTTGGCGGAACGAGGCAAAGCCGCGCGGCGCGAAGGCAACATAGGTCTCCAGCAGCCGCTCGAACTTCAGGAACGGCTTGTCGTAGAACGCGATGTGGTCGATGCCGTCCACGCCGGTGCCGGCCTTCTCGAGGCACCAGCGCACGGCGTTTTCCGGAAAACGCGGGTCGTGCTTGCGCCGGGTGAACCGCTCCTCCTGGGCCGCGGCAACGATCTCGCCGTCCTCGACCAGCACCGCGGCGCTGTCGTGGTAGAAGGCGGAAATCCCGAGCACCCGCATCGGCCCCGCCTCAGAAGATCGTGTAGATGAAGGGAGCCACCGCCGTTCCCTGGGTCAGGACGAGCAGGCCGCCGATCGTAATCGACACCACCATGGCCGGCCCAAGCCAATATTTCCTGCGCACCCGCATGAAGCGCCAAAAATCGCTGATGATCTCCATTCGCGCGTTCCTTTCAGAAGGGCTGCCTCATCGACTCCGGCTCCGGGCCCGGCGGCTCGCGGGGGATCCAGTAGCTGTCTGCGCCCGGCACGGCCTTCAGCCGCAACAGGTCGCGCCGCATCAGCCGGAAGATCAGTCCGGTCGGGGTGATCACGCCGAAGAAGATGATGCCGAGGATGAGAGGGTTTGTGACTCGCTGCAGCAGTTCGCCGAAGCGCAGCCAAGCCCGGTTGAGCGGCCTCAGCAGATCGGGCGCGGCCACGGCGACCGCCGCGAACGCCGCCGCAACCGCCACCGCCCACCACCGCGGCGGTGCCAGCCGGACCAGCGGCAGCAGCGCCACAACGAGGAACACCGCCGCAAAGGTCCACCCGAACGCCCGATCGGACCCCGTCGGGACAGTCGCAGCCTGTGTGGGCTCGTGCGGGGAAGCCATGCTCAAAACCGCTTAAGAATGACTAAGGCAAAGGTCTGCCGCTCATCGTAAGGCAGTTGCCGCGCGCGGCCAGACAGGGTTTTCCGCGGGGGATTTCGGTGCCGCGACGAGGGGTTGAACGCGCGTGACCACGGCTGATTGGCGGCGTCCCGGTGCACGGTGTCGGGCAAAGACGCGCATGGGGAAAAGCCTGACCGCGCGGGGACCAGGCTGCGGGACCTTGACCGTGACGGCGCTTTGCCATCGGCCGCACCGGCCAGGGCCGCAGCCCGGGCCGACAGGAAGGCGCCCAGGCGGCTTGACTGCCGGCTCGGGGCGCAAGGTGGTCAGCGATACGCCAATGATGCCAACCTCGCGGGAGGATCTGGAGGAGATTGGGTGTGGTAATCTCTCCGGCTCAAAACGCCGGATGCTTCTTAGGTTCCGGAGACGGTCCCGATTACAAGGGCATGTCTTGCAGCATTGCCGGCAGAGCGATTGCAAGACCTACAGTCCAGATCGCCCAGCCTGCCAGGATGAGGATGTCCCCGATTGTCCGGGCAGTGGGCGCCGTCGTGGCGACGATGCCGCTGAGCCGCCGACTTTCCAGCCATGTCGCCAGACGCGTCCAGAACACCGTCTGGAAGCCGATAATGCTGCGCACCATAAGTGCCAGAGCCGTATAGGCCGCCAGCAGCACGAGACCGAAGAAGATTGTCAGGTATGGGACCCGTATCGAAGGAGGGAATTCCGGCCCCAGGAAGGCTTCCAGGGCATTTCCGACAATGAGCATGAATATCAAGGAAAGGACGGCCCCCCCGCAAACAAAAGCAAAAGTTCTCGTGGTCGGCAGCCTCAAGCGCATCGCCTCTCCCTCCCCTTTGAGCGGGCATGCTCTCAGCACTCCTGTTCGAGCAGGACCCGCACAACCGCTGCGACCGGCACGAGGGTGCGGCTTTGCCTCGCGGCGCCAAGACTGCACCGTCCGCCCAAGCTCGCAAAAGACGATCACAAGCCGGCGAGGCCGCGAAGACGCGTGACGTCCTCCTTGCCCACGAGGCAGCCCGCAATACCCGCTCCTGTGAATCGGAGCGATCAAGCCCCGCGCAATGGAACCGGGCACCCCCCGCCCGGGTTTCAACGCTGAGGCAACGTTACCGCGCGGTCGCGGCCGGCCGCAACCTGGGCCGATTCCATCCGGGATATGCTTCTTCACCTTGCCCATCTTATGGTGCAGTGTGTGCGGCGCGAGAGGGAGAAGCCTGTGAGTTCAAGTTGCCGTCGCGGACCGGAACCGGTGTTGGCCAGCCTTCGCCGATCGACCGGCGCGCTGCACCAACGGATCGAGGAACGCTTCGACGCCGTTGCCGAACTGGCCGATCCGTCCAGCAGAGCGGCGACGATCGGCCGTTACGCCACCTTCTATGCCACCGCCCATGCGCAGCTGGCCGCCGTGCTGGAGACTGTCGAGGGGCTTGATTTCAGGCGCCGCAGCCTCGCCTGGGCGCCGATCCGATCGCTTGCCCGCGGCGGCGAGGCGCGGCGGGATATGCCTGAGCCGGAGGACCGGTGCGAGGCGCTCGGCCGGCTTTACGTCGTCGAGGGCTCGACCCTCGGCGGCCGGCTGATCCTGCGGGATCTGCGCGCCAGGGGAATTGCCGATCCGGGACTGTCGTTTCTTGATCCCTACGGCGCCGCCGCCGGACAGGTCTGGCGTTCGCTGCTTGCCGTCCTCGAGCGCGAAGGATCGCGCGGTCCCGGCTGTCTCGAGAGCATGTGCCGCGGCGCGATGCAAGGCTTTGTTCATGCCGAACGTATCCTGTGCGGAGATGCCCGATGAACCGTCCCGAAGTAGACCTGAGCAGCTGCGACCGCGAGCCGATCCACATCCCAGGGTCGATCCAGCCGCACGGCCTGCTGCTCGTGGTGGACAGCGGGTCAGGAACCGTCATCCACGCCGCCGGCGACGTCGAGACCCGGCTCGGCGTTGCCGACTGGCACGGAGCGCGGCTCGACGAGGTGCTGGGCGGGGATGTCGCCACCGCGGTTCTGACCCCGGAGGCAGTCCTGCCGCGCTGCGTCGTTCCTCCACGGGCGACGGAGGCGTTCGACCTCAGCGTCTCACGCGGCCCCCGGCAGCATCTGGTGGAACTCGAGCCGGCCGCGCCGACCGAGCTTCTGCCCACGTTGCTGCCGATGCTCGAGGTGGCGGCTCAGACCTTCGACAAGGCGGGCAACGAGCCGGCGCTGATGGCTGCGGCTGCGCGCGCATTCCGGCGGCTGACCGGCTACGACCGGGTGATGGTCTACCGGTTTCTCGACGACGGGGCGGGCAAGGTGGTCGGCGAAGATGCCGCGCCGGGCCAGCACTCGTTCCTGAACCATCATTTCCCGGCGAGCGACATTCCGGTTCAGGCGCGGGCGCTTTACGTCCGCAACCTTGTGCGCGTCATTCCCGACGTCGACTACCGGCCGGCGCCGCTCCGCCCGCCCCGCCCCGCCGACGATGCGCTCGACATGAGTGACTGCGGCCTGCGCAGCGTGTCACCCATTCACATCCAGTACCTCAAGAACATGGGCGTGGCCGCCTCGGCGTCGTTCTCGATCGTCAAGGACGGCGTGTTGTGGGGCCTGTTTGCGTGCCATCATTCCAGCCCGCGCGGGCTGACGCTCGATGTGCGAATTGCCTGCCGGGCGCTCGCGGCCACGCTTGCGCGCCAGATCAAGGCGCGAGAGGACACCGACGTCTACCGGGAGCGGGTGCGGCTGAGGACCTTCGAGGACCGGATCATCGACCTCCTGCTGCGGGAAGGCTCGCTCGACACCACGCTTTCGAACCATCTTGCCGAGGTGCAGAGGATGCTCGCCGCTGATGGCGTGGCCGTCCTTCGCGGCGACGAGGTGGTGATGGCCGGCAAATGCCCGGCGACCGCCGAGATCCGCGCGCTCGCCGATTGGATCGGCAGCAGCAGCGATCGCCGTCCGATTTTCGCCACCCACCAGCTGTCGACCTCGGACGCACCGCCACACGCTGTCGGCCCGCGTTCGGCCGGACTTCTGGCAATGACGCTGTCGGCCTCCGAGCGATGGAGGGTGCTCTGGTTCCGCGCCGAGGTCATCGAGGCCGTCAATTGGGCCGGCAACCCGCACAAGGCGGCCGCGGTCGGGGCGGACGGCATCTTGACCCCGCGGGCTAGCTTCCATGCCTGGAGCGAGACTGTGCGCGGCAAGGCAAAGCGCTGGAGCATCGCCGAAGTCGAGGCCGCCGAGCGCCTGGCGGTGGCGATCCAGAACGCGTGGCAGACCCGCCGTATCCGCGTCCTCAACACCGAGCTCCTGAACCTGATCGAGCAGAAGGAAGCCCTGCTGAAGCAGCGCGAATTCCTTCTTGGCGAGGTGAACCATCGGGTGCAGAACAGCCTCACCCTGGTGTCCAGCTTTCTGTCGATGCAGGCGCGCGAATCCCCGGAAGAGGCCACGCGCGAGGCCATTGCGGAGGCACGCCGGCGGATCGCTGCGGTCTCGCTGGTCCACCGCCGGCTCTACGGAGCGGGTCTGGTCCAGACCGTCGACGGCGCGCGCTACGTCGAGGAATTGCTGGAGGACCTTCTTGCCTCCACCGACGAAGGCTGGCGGGAACAGGTCACGCGCGATCTGGAACCGGTGCTCCTGCCGAACGACCGGGCCATCAGCATGGGGCTGATCCTGACCGAGCTTTTCATCAACGCCAACAAGTACGCCTATTCCGGCACACCGGGTCCGCTGACCGTGACCCTCACCGAGGTCGGCAACACCTTCCGGCTGACGATCGCCGATGAAGGCAAGGGGCGGGAGGCCTCCGGCACCGGCTTCGGCTCGCGCATGATCGACGCGCTGGTGCATCAGCTCGGCGGGACGCTGGAGTTCAGCGACAATCGGCCCGGCACCCGCGCCGTCCTGACGGCGCCGCTGGTCTACACCGCCGAGAGCACCGACGACGTTTAGCGCCTTGCTCGATCGCCGGCCGACGACAAAGGGGCCCCTTCGGACGCGCTCA